>DGTK01000009.1:74354-75922 GCA_002393735.1 Lachnospiraceae bacterium UBA4338 | reverse complement strand
GGAAGTTGGTAAGAAGTATTTTGAAGAGCTTATCGATGAGATTAAGGCAAAGAGAGGCGTAACTCAGGATATCGAACTTACAACAGAAGATCTTAAGGAATTAGCTAATCAGTTTAAGGCTGAATACAAGAGCAAGATTGGTGAGGATTTCCCATCAGATCCTAAGACACAGTTATACGGAGCTATTATGGCTGTATTCCGTTCATGGGATAATCCAAGAGCTAACGTATACCGTAGAGATAATGATATCCCTTATTCATGGGGTACAGCAGTTAACGTTCAGTCAATGGCATTTGGTAACATGGGTGATGACTGTGGTACAGGTGTTGCATTCACAAGAGACCCGGCTACAGGTAATAAGGGCTTATTTGGTGAGTTCTTAACAAATGCACAGGGTGAAGACGTTGTTGCAGGTGTTCGTACACCTATGAAGATAGCTGAGATGGAACAGAAGTTCCCTGAAGCTTTCAAGCAGTTTAACGAAGTATGCAAGACTCTTGAAGATCATTACAGAGATATGCAGGATATGGAATTTACCGTAGAGCACGGTAAGTTATATATGCTTCAGACAAGAAACGGTAAGAGAACAGCTCAGGCTGCACTTAAGATTGCATGTGACCTTGTTGATGAAGGGATGAGAACAGAAGAAGAAGCAGTTGCAATGATTGATCCTCGTAACCTTGATACACTTCTTCATCCACAGTTTGATGCTGCAGCACTTAAGGCTGCAACTCCGGCAGGTAAAGGTCTTGGTGCTTCACCGGGTGCTGCCTGCGGTAAGATTGTATTCTCAGCCGAAGATGCGGAAATCTGGGCAGCAAGAGGCGAGAAGGTTGTTCTTGTTCGTCTTGAGACATCACCTGAAGATATTACAGGTATGAAGGTTTCACAGGGTATCCTGACAGTTCGTGGCGGTATGACATCCCATGCAGCAGTTGTTGCAAGAGGTATGGGTACTTGTTGTGTATCCGGTTGCGGCGATATCACAATGGATGAAGAGAATAAGAAATTCACCTTAGCCGGTAAGGAATATCATGAAGGAGATTATATCTCACTTGATGGTACAACAGGTAACATCTATGATGGCCAGATTGCTACGGTTGATGCCAAGATTGCCGGGGAGTTCGGCAGAGTTATGGCTTGGGCAGATAAGTACAGAAAACTTAAAGTTCGTACCAATGCAGATACTCCTACAGATGCACGTAAGGCAAGAGAACTTGGTGCAGAAGGTATTGGCCTTTGCCGTACAGAGCATATGTTCTTCGCTGAGGACAGAATCGCTGCTTTCAGAGAGATGATTTGCTCAGATACAGTAGAAGAGAGAGAAAAAGCACTGGATAAGATTCTTCCTTATCAGCAGGGCGACTTCGAAGCCCTTTATGAAGCTTTGGAAGGATGTCCGGTAACCATCAGATTCCTTGATCCTCCTCTTCATGAATTCGTTCCTACCAATGATGAAGATATCCAGAAACTTGCTTATGCGCAAGGTAAGAGCGTGGCAGTTATTAAGGAATATATTGATTCACTTCATGAGTTCAACCCAATGATGGGTCACAGAGGATGCCGTC
>DGTK01000009.1:0-74289 GCA_002393735.1 Lachnospiraceae bacterium UBA4338 | reverse complement strand
GCAGTTACATATCCTGAAATTGCCAAGATGCAGACTAAGGCAGTTATCAGAGCTGCAGTTAATACCAAGAAGAAACATCCTGATTGGACAGTTAAGCCTGAAATAATGATTCCTCTTGTTTGTGATGTTAAGGAACTTAAGGTTGTTAAAAAGATTGTTGTTGAGACAGCAGATGAGGAAATTAAGGCATCAGGTATCGATCTTGAGTATGAAGTAGGTACCATGATTGAGATTCCAAGAGCTGCACTTACAGCTGATGAAATTGCTACAGAAGCTGACTTCTTCTGCTTCGGTACCAATGACCTTACACAGATGACATTTGGTTTCTCAAGAGATGATGCAGGTAAGTTCTTAAATGCTTACTATGATTCCAAGATTTTCGAGAACGATCCGTTTGCTAAACTTGATCAGTCAGGTGTCGGTAAGTTAATGAAGATGGCTATCGAGTTAGGAAAGCCGGTTAATCCTAAGCTTCACGTAGGTATCTGTGGTGAGCACGGTGGAGACCCTGCTTCAGTTGAGTTCTGCAATAAGATTGGTCTTGATTATGTATCATGTTCACCATTCAGAGTTCCGATTGCAAGACTTGCAGCAGCTCAGGCAGCAATTGCGCAGAAATAATTATATTTTAATTCATAATTAAATAAGGACCAGGCAGCCTTTTCCGGGGACGGAAAGTTGTTTGGTCCTTTTTTTTAATGTTAAATAGGTTGATTATACTAGTGAAGTCAAGGAAGTGTTATTTCCTTGGCTTTTTTGTGGTGCAAGTCATTTTTGTGGTGCAAGTCATTTCATTTTGAACTCCGAGTCTATTAATATATAGGAGGATGACAGTAAAAAGTCGTTGACTTGCTGACTGTCAAAAAATATAATCAGAATAGGTTGTTCAAGGAGGTATATACAATTGGCTAAAATGGGTAGACCAAAAGCAGAAATGCCTAAAACCAATAAAGTAACTGTCAGATTCACAGATGAAGAACTGGCATTTTTGAAGGAATGTGCCAAAAAGAATAACTCAACCATAGCGCAGACGGTAAGAGAAGGAGTTGAAGACATAATACATCCTTCTAAATGACATTATCCTGTCACTTCCTTATTACATATAAGGAGGACAAAATGAAAAACCGAAAGGATAAAAAAGAGAATTCTTTAAATGTTTGGATATGGCTCCGGTGACAAAAACTCCGGAGATGGTTTTAAAGAAAGGCTAAAACTTTAGGAGTAAAAAATATGAAAGAATATGAAATTGAATTAAATAACAATCAGGATATAAAAAAACAAGACAAACAAAATATTAAGGATAATGAATGGGCATTTGAGGTTGTTGCTGCAAAACTTAAGGACAATAAAAATCTTACCTTTGAAGAGGTAAATGTTCTTGATACAAACCTTGAAATTATGAATAATTCAAGGGAACTAACCATTAAAGAAAACGAAATCAATAAAAAGTTTGTCGATAGTGATAATCCTGATTTTGATAAAAATCGAGAGATATTTTTTAATGTCAGTTTCAGTTGTGACAGGGGTCCAAGTATATCCAGCGATTTCATAATATGGATGATGGGCTCGAAGGACCTTTCGGTAAGAGATGCCATAAGAATACTAACTTCTGATAATGTAGAAATATATATAAAGGAATTTGTTGATTTTTGTAAAGATAACGCTTTATTAGGTGTTAAACCTGATAAAGCAAAAGAGGGCGCAAAAAAGTGGGCTAAGGTTATGAAAACCGCTACCGATAAAATGAAGGAGTATACTTTCCCGGACATTGATTACAACAATCCTTCGGCTGAAAAAGAATATCTTTTTGAATTAGACATTATCTGCCAGCTTACTGTTAATTTTGTTCAGGACTACAGCATGAAGCTTGGGGAAACCCGAATTGATGCCGGTATTGGAGAGGACAAAAAAAGCTACGGGAAAAAAATGGCAAATGAATACTTAGCAGAAGACCTTGGTGGATTAGACGGCCTTAAAAGTATAGAGAGTTTTTGGAAAAATATTCAGCTTCCGTTTAAGATGTTTTCGGATTCCCACAATATAAGTGAATATATGAATGGTTGGGATGAAGGAAACTCAGATGAGATAAAAAAAGGACTTTTAAATGCTGCTTTCAATGACTTTTTGTTTAAAAAGACTATTAATATGTTTAAAGGAAAGAAATTGAAGGAGATATCATACAAAGATATAAAGAGTATAAATCTGTACCATTCCAATTCTTTTACTATCAAGGGTGATATATTATCAGGTAAAGTTGCATTAAATCCTGATTTCTTGATTGATTATGTTACGGGAAGAAATTCTAAACCGTTTGAGGATTTTATAGACGGTTATATTACACCCCGAGTTGAAAAGGAAATGGAACTGGCTGATGGTGTAGCACAAGGTAAAGGCTTTCTTACCGCAGGTAGCATTCCAAAGAAATTTGCTGATGATATTATGGCAGTGGGTGATAAATCAGAGGATATGGAAGCTTTTATCGATGAGCCAGATTATGAAGGAAAGTCGCATACGATTTTATTGTATGAACGTTGGGATAACACACTTGGTCGTAATGCCGCTTCTTTGGCGCAGGCTTTAGGTATAGATTCTGTCAACCTGATAAAAATTGACGGAAAAACACCTGAGGAGCTGTGGGGCAAGAAATATAAGAATATAAAAGACATATCACGAAAGCAGCTTTTATATCGAGCTGAGATTATAAAAGCAGCCATAGCCGGTGATAAGGAGTTGTCTATAGCTACTGCTTATGTATCAAAAGGCAGGCTTGTAAGAGGAAATGATGCTAAATTTCTTACTAAACGCTCGGATATTCGGGAAATGTCAGAAGGTTACTCCTTGTCAGAAAAGTATATAAGCACTGTATTTCAAAAATTAAAGGGATTCTATACCCGATTATCGGAGGTTCAGAGTAATCCCGAGAATAATTTCACTTCAAATAATACAGAGGGTTCTGTGCCGTATCAGAAAATGTGTCGTAATCTTGCCAATTGTTTGTGGCATCTTTCGCATAAGTCCATGGATGATTTTAATCTTTTAATACTTAAAGAAGCATTGGAAGGTTTAAATGAAGCGTCAGGGGCATATTATAAGAGAGGCAAGACCAGTAATCAGGTCAAGCTTGAGGTTGCGAAAGAAATATCAGATGAACTTCCGGTTATGATAAATGTGCTGGGGGATATAATCAAGATGCTTGATAAGGGCATAGTGTTTGATGGAAAAGGCAAATCTATCATAGAGAATTCATATACAAGCATGGGGAATAACATAAAAAGTCTCAGCGAACTAAGCAGTCAATTTGATGCTGTAGTAAAGCTTAGTCACGACGAAGTGGATACCAGATTTAATGAGTTAAATGAAGTAAATAAAGCCCGTTTAGAATTTGACAAGCTTATTCAATCAAGTATAGGTAAGCTTCCTGCAAAGAATAAAAAGCTTAGTACTAAAGAAGCAGCAAAGCTTGTTGTGTATAAGAGTTATATTGAAGGTACAAAGACAAAGAATATTACGGCAGACGAGATACTTGAAAGAAAGGATGCCTTTGATAAAGTTTATTTTAATGCATGGGTAGATGAACTATCTGAAAACAAGGTATTTAAGGTTATTGCCGAAAAGTATCAGCATAAGGCTTTTGAAAAGTGGAAAAGTGTGCTTGATCGTGCGAATCTTATTAACGACAGATGTAACAGGCTTGTAGATAAGTATGAAGGAAACAAAGCCATAAATTATATATACGGTAATGAAAAAGGATTTGTTCTTACTGAAGAAAAAGAGCATAAATATAAGGATAAATATGAAAGATTAGGCGAGATAGTAGCCAATAAAATTATTATCGCACCACACAATGTAAATTTATTACAGGGTTTAGCTGCCGGACAGTTTGAGATGAGTGATCTGACAAAGGCGTGTACAGATTATTTCAGAAAAGGTAATGTGCTTGACGGTGGAGATGCACTAGGAAGAAATATGTTTACTCCTGACATACTGAGAACTAAGCTTGAAGATACTACATTTATAATGGAGACACTTAAAAATGTAGCTGTGCCACTTAAAAAAGCACAGGAAAATCAGGCAAAAAAGCCGAAAACTACAAAAGCAGCGCCTAAAAATGTCGTTGTAAATGTGCCGATGAAATAATATTAAAGGGCGTGTGAAAAAATGAAAGTTTTTTCATACGCCCTTTTATCGCTTTATTAATGCCGGCGGCGGGACTTGAACCCGCACGTTGTTGCCAACAACAGATTTTGAGTCTGCCTCGTCTGCCATTCCGACACGCCGGCTCACGAAGAGAATAATAACATATTTTGAAATGGGTTTCAAGTATGGAAGAAATAAAACGGTTTATCGGCATAGTGAATTGATATCAATAGTTCACAAAAAGCCTAAAATGTAGTACAATTAATGTATTATGGCAAAGAATGAGCTTAATTGCGCAAACATACAAAAAAATATACCAAAGTTCATTAACAGACAGATGAAAGATGATGAAATTATGGCCTTTACTGAGCATGTCAGAAACTGCCCTGAGTGCTATGAAGAATTGTCTATTGAGTATCTGATTGTCGTTGATATGAATAAGCTCGATGATGTGGATGGATTTAATCTGGATAATGAACTTAACAGACTGATTGACAAGTCAAGAGAGAGGGTGGAAAACCGTAAGAGAATGTTTGGTCTTAAGGTTTTTCTGGCCTTTGTGCTTACGATGTTTGCAGCTTATGTAATTGCCTATCTGATATTCTGGTAATGGGAGAAAAGTATGTCTAAAGTTTTATTGGTAGACGGTAACAGTATAATAAACAGAGCATTTTATGGCATTAATGATTTAACCAATTCTGAAGGTATTCATACCAATGCCATTTATGGTTTTCTTAATATAATATTCAAGGTCATTGAATCTGAGAAACCGGATATGATTGGCGTTGCGTGGGATTTAAAGAAACCGACATTTCGTCATGAAATGTATGATGAATATAAAGCCGGCCGTAAGGCAATGCCTGATGAACTTGCAGAGCAGGTTCCTTTGATGAAGGAAGTGCTTGAGAGTATGAATATTACCAATATGTCCAAAGAGGGCATAGAGGCTGATGATATACTTGGTATTATGGCTAAAAGAGCCCAGAGCGAGGGAATAGATGCAGTTATTCTTTCAGGTGACAGAGACCTTCTTCAGATATCTGATAAAAAGATCAAAATCTCCATCCCGAAAACTTCAAAGGGCAAAACAGAAGTCTTCAGTTATTATCCTGAAGATGTAATGGCTGAATATGGTCTTAATCCTACACAGTTTATCGAACTTAAAGCCATTATGGGTGATTCATCTGATAATTACAAAGGTATTCCGGGTGTTGGCGAGAAGGGCGCCACAGAATTAATGACTACCTATGGCTCACTTGATGGAATATATGAGCATATAGATGAGATTACCAAGAAGGCGCTTAAAGAGAAATTAATAGAGCATAAGGAAGAAGCATACTTCTGCAAGAAATTAGCGACAATCCTTACTGAAGGTGAGATAGATATTGATGTTAAGTCTCTTAAGGTATCAAAGGATGAGATGTTTACAAATAAGTCTTATCCGATATTTGCGCGTCTTGAACTTAAGTCATATTTAAATAAATTTAAGACAGAAGACAAGGTACTTGATAATGTATCCCAGCAGACTTCCATTGAAATGGATATAGAAACTGTATCTGATGTTGATATAGATGTTTTTGCAAATGTCCTTAAGAATAACAAGGTTGTAGGCTTTGCAATTAAAGAAGGAATGCTTGGACAAAATTACTTTTCGATTAGTGATGGAAAGAAGATTTATAATACAGTAACCTTGTTCAGTTATACAGATTATGTAAACCTGATTATTGATTTTCTTAAAAGAGAAAATACTGTAATTGCAACTTTCAGTATCAAGAAGTTATGCAGGCTTTTGATGGATGTTTGTGAGAAGGACAGCCTGGCGGAGATTTTGCCAGGGGTATCCAGGGATGTGGCAAAGCATATGTTTGATGTGTCACTTGCTGAATATCTTTGTAATCCGCTTAAATCCGATATTGATGTGGAATATGTTTCTACAGTCAATGCAGGTGTTCATGCCCCTGACATGGAAAGTTATCTTATGTACAAACTTAGGGAGATTCAGATTGAGAAACTAAGGAAGCTTGAGGAATATGAGCTTTTTGAGGATATCGAACTTCCGACAGCGATTGTTTTGTCAGAGATGGAAGCCAGAGGAATCAAGGTTACAAAGGATAAATTAGAGGCTCTGGGTGTTGAGTTAAATCAAAGAATAGATGAGCTGGTGGCTAAGATATATGAGCTTGCCGGAGAGGAATTTAATATTAATTCGCCAAAGCAGCTGGGTGTGGTTTTATTTGAGCACTTAGGGTATGAGGGCGGTAAGAAGACCAAGAGCGGTTATTCAACAGCTGTGGATGTGCTTGAGAAGATAGCGCCGCAGTATGAGCTTGTACGCCTGATTCTTGAATACAGAACTTATGCTAAATTGCAGAGCACATATGTAACAGGACTTCTTAATGTAATAGGTCAGGATGGAAAGATTCATACAACATTCCAGCAAAGTGTAACTGCTACAGGAAGGCTTAGTTCAACTGATCCGAACCTGCAGAATATTCCAATCAGATATGAGATGGGAAGAAATATTCGAAAGGTATTTTTGCCATCTGATGGATGTATCTTTATGGATGCAGACTATTCGCAGATTGAACTTAGAATCCTGGCGCATATGTCTGAAGATGCCGGACTTATTAAGGCTTATGAAAGTGATGAAGATATTCACAGGGCGACAGCGGCCAGCGTATTCGGAGTTGCGCCATCGGAAGTAACGGATATAATGAGACGAAATGCCAAGGCAGTTAACTTTGGTATTGTATATGGAATCAGTTCTTTTGGGCTTAGTCAGGATATTGATATTTCAGTATCTGAGGCTAAGAAATATATAGAAGATTATTATGCCAAGTTCCCGGGAGTTAAGGCTTTTCTGGACAGGACAAAGAATGATGCGAAGGAAAAGGGTTATTCAATAACACTTTATAAGAGAAGAAGACCTATTCCGGAACTTAAGAGTTCTAATTTTATGCAGCGTTCCTTTGGAGAAAGAGTTGCTCTTAATGCGCCGATTCAGGGAACTGCAGCTGACATTATGAAGATAGGTATGATAAATGTAAGAGATGCTCTGGTTAAAGAAAATCTCAAATCTGCGATTGTGCTTCAGGTTCATGATGAACTTCTTTTGGACGTACAAAGGGACGAAGAAGAGAAGGTTAAAAAGATTCTGACTGATGAGATGGTTAATGCAGCATCGCTTAAGGTAAAACTTGAAGTTGATCTTCATACGGGAGAGGACTGGTTCAGTGCAAAATAAGACTTATGTAATAGGCATAACAGGCGGCGTCGGTTCAGGGAAAAGTCTGGTGCTTGAATATCTTAAAGAGAATTATCCATGCAGGATTTATATTGCAGATAAAATTGCCAATGACATTAAAGAACCGGGCAGTAAGATTAATGAAAAGTTAGTTGAGTTACTTGGCGATGAAATCCTGAATGAGGATGGAAGTGTTAATAAGCCTGTAATGGCAGCAAAGATGTTTGCATCAGAAGAACTTACGAAGAAGGTAAATGAGATAATTCATCCTGCTGTTAAGGATTATCTTGTGGATTCGATAGAGTCGGCGAAGAAGGATGAGAATATTAAGTATGTTTTTATTGAAGCGGCTTTACTTATTGAGGCAGGATATAAAGACATACTTGATGAAATCTGGTATGTAAGAAGGCCTTCAGATGAGAGATTTAAGAGCCTGTCGGATTCAAGGGGATACACTTTGGAGAAGACGAAGAGTATAATGGATAAGCAGCTGTCAGACGGGGATTTTGCAAAAAATTCAGACAGGATAATTGAGAATGATGGCACCATAGATGGACTCTATGGGAAAGTTAAGGTTTGTGTAGAAGGATTAATGTAAGCTAGGAGTAGAAAAATGGGCAAGAAGTCAGAGTTACCTGACAATATGGTTTTTGGACTTGATATTGGTACAAGAAGTATAGTGGGCAGCGTGGGTTATATGGAAGGCGAGACTTTCAACGTTGTGGCTCAGGAGGTTAGGGAGCATACAACGAGGTCCATGCTTGATGGACAGATTCATGATATAGCCAGGGTTGCGGCAACCATTAAAGAGGTTAAGGAAGCTTTGGAGAAGAAGATTAATCGTCCGCTTAAGGGCGTATGTATTGCGGCGGCTGGACGTGTGCTTCGTACCGAGTATTCCTATGCGGAAATTACTTATGAGACTGATACACTGATTACGGATGAGATTGTTTATGAACTTGATTCGCTTGGTGTTGAGAAGGCTTATGAGGTTTTTAAGTCTCATGAGGATGAGGAAGAGAGATTCTATTGCGTTGGCCATTCAGTTATAAGATATTATTTAAATGGCAATATAATGGGAAATCTTGAGAATCACAGGGCTAAGAGTATTGCAGTTGATATTATTGCGACATTCCTGCCGGTTGATGTGGTTGAAGGTTTGTATTCTGCAGTTGCAATGGCTGAACTTGAGGTTGTAAATCTTACTTTGGAGCCTATTGCGGCGATTGAAGTTGCGATTCCTGACAGATACAGAATGCTTAATATTGCCCTTGTGGATGTGGGCGCAGGTACATCGGATATCTGTATTACCAAGGACGGAAGCATTGTGGCATATGGCATGATTCCTGTGGCCGGTGACGGACTTACGGAGATAATTGCAAAGCACTGCCTCGTTGATTTTGACCAGGCGGAGAAAATTAAGAGAGCAATTTCCGAAGAGACGGAAGTTGAATATGAAGATATAATGGGCATTCCTCAGACCATAACAAGGGATGAGGTGCTTGAGATTCTTGATGAGAAGATAGAAGAAGAGACCACACTCGTTAGTGACCAGATTATAGCACTTAATGGTGACAGGCCTGTCAGCGCAATCTTCGTTGTTGGCGGTGGCGGCAAGATTGAGGGCTATACTGAGAGACTTGCCCAGAAGATGGATATTCAGGTGCAGAGGGTTGCTCTTCGAGGCGAAGATGTAATGAAGAGCATTAACTTTATTGATAATACTTACAAGAAGGATTCGCTCCTTGTTACACCTATTGGTATCTGCTTAAATTATTATAATCAGAGTAATAATTTCATCTTTGTAACCTTAAATGGTGAGAGAGTTAAATTATATGATAATGGCAAACTTCATGTAGTTGATGCTCTGATGCAGGGCGGCGTGTCCAATTCAGATTTGTTCCCGAAGAGGGGCGATGCTCTTGAATATACATTAAATGGTGAAGCAAAGAGTATTAAGGGTGAGCTTGGTGAGGCTGCTGTGGTTTATGTTAATGATGAATTGTCAGATCTTTATTCCAATGTTCATGCCAATGATATCATTAAGTTAGAGCCTTCGACAAAAGGTGATATGGCAACTGTGTCACTTGCCAGGTTATCTGAATATAAGAAGAATGTGTCGATTTTCATAAATGGAAATAAGACTGTATTTCCTGTAATGGCCATGGTTAATGGAGATCTTGAAGGTCAGAGTTATGTGGTTAAGCCGGGTGATAAGGTGGAAATACTTGATTATTATACGGTTGAGCAGATTCTATCATTCCTTGATGTTGATGTTAATAATGTAGATAATATTGTTGTTAATAATGCTCCGGCATATATGGATACCAAGGTTTATGAGAATTTCACAATGAATGCTCAGTTTGTGGAAGAGGTTCCGGTGCAGAGTACGAAGACTACAAAGACCAAGACTCTGGCTGATAAGAAGTTAGAAGAAGAGGCTAAGGAAAATGTGGTTAAAACCACGGATGAAAATTCGGGTGCAGGTGCTGGTGGCAAAGCTGATGGTGCACTTTTCCCCGTCCCTTCTGACATTTCTGATGCTGGCGTGGGCGCCAGTTCGGGTGCAGGTGCTGGTGGCAAGGCTGATGCTGGCGTGGGCGCCGGTGTCGGTGCAGGAACAGGAGACAAGGCAGATACGGGCGTGTGCGCCAGTGCGGGTGCAGGAACAGGTGACAAGGCTGATGGTGCACTTTCCCCCGTCCCTTCTGGCATTCCTAAGGATGTGGTTGTTTTTGTAAATAACAGCACCATCTGCTTAAGAGGCAAGTCGGAGTATGTATTTGTGGATGTATTTGATTATATCGATTTTGACTTAAGTGCAGGCAAGGGAAGAAAGATTGTTACTCTCCTTAATGGAAATCAGGCTGAATATATGCAGACTTTAAAAGAAGGAGATTCCATAGAAATACGCTGGGAATAAAGGAAAGAAAAGATGAGACTGGTATCGCTTTCAAGCGGAAGTGATGGTAATTCAATTTATGTGGGTTCAGATAACACGCATCTTTTGGTGGATGCAGGTGTTAGCGGCAAAAAGATAGAACAGGGGCTTAACAGAATAGGACTTAAGGGTGAAGATATAGATGGTATCTTAATTACCCATGAGCATGTGGACCATGTGCAGGGCTTAGGTGTAATGTCAAGAAGATATGGCATTCCAATCTATGCGCCGATTGAAACCATAGCGGCTTTATCTTCAGTTAAAGGTCTTGGAGTAATTGATAATTCTCTGTTTAGACCAATAGAAGTTTCAAAAGAAATCACCATAGGTGATATAACAGTTAATTCCACAGATATAAGCCATGATGCGGCAAGGCCGGTGGCTTACAGATTTTACTATAATGGTTCATCCTGTGGGATAATAACAGACTTGGGGGTTTATGATGAGAGTATAGTCGGGGATTTTGCAGGGCTGGATGCTTATCTGGTTGAAGCAAATCATGACGTGAATATGGTGCATGCAGGGCCATATACATATTCTCTTAAGAACAGAATTCTGGGCGAACGAGGGCATTTGTCCAATGAGACATCGGGCAGATTGATTAGCCGTCTTTTGAAAGACAACTGCAAGTATGTTGCCATTGGGCACCTTAGTAAAATAAATAATTATCCGGAACTTGCATATGAGTCCGTGAAACTGGAGATAACCAATGCTCCGTGCGAATATGACGGGAATGATTTTCCGATATTCGTGGCGAAGAGGGGCGAGTTATCCTGCGCGTTTGAATTTTAAAATAATGGAATAAGGAAGGAATATATAATGAAAAAGACGATTATTACAGTTGTGGGACACGATGGAGTAGGTATTATTGCCAAGATTTGTACATATCTTGCCAATAACAATATTAATATTGAGGATATTTCTCAGACCATCGTGCACGGGTATTTTAACATGATGATGGTTACTGATATGAATGCAGCATCAAAGCCTATCGGAGATATCTCATCTGAACTTGAGCAGATTGGTGAGGAAATCGGTGTTATCGTGAGATGCCAAAGAGAAGAAATCTTTGACTCAATGCACCGCATCTGATGTGCCACCTGGGACGGGGGAAAGTGCACAAAAATAAAACTTGGAGATACAAAAATGATTAATATATTTGAGGTTAATGAAACCAATGAAATGATAGAAAAAGAGAATCTGGATGTGAGAACAATCACCATGGGTATCAGCCTTCTTGATTGCATTTCAGATGACATTAATGTTTTGACAGATAATATTTATAAGAAGATTACTTCATCAGCCAAGGATCTTGTAAAGGTTGGTAAGGATATTGAGAAGGAGTTTGGTATTCCGATTGTTAATAAGAGAATATCAGTTACTCCGGCGGCGCTTGTGGGTGGTTCAGCCTGCAGGAAGCCTGAGGATTTCGTGCAAATCGCTCTTATAATGGATAAGGCAGCGAAGGAATGCGGCGTTAACTTTATTGGTGGATATTCTGCTTTGGTTAGTAAGGGAATGACCGAAGCGGATGAGATGTTCCTTAAATCAATTCCGGCTGCACTTGCCGCAACTGACAGGGTTTGTTCATCAGTTAACCTTGGTTCTACCAAGACAGGTATAAATATGGACGCTGTCAGAATTATGGGTGACATGATTGTAAAGACTGCAGAACTTACCAAGGAGGCTGATTCTTTAGGATGCGCCAAACTGGTTGTATTTTGTAATGCTCCTGATGACAATCCGTTTATGGCCGGCGCTTTCCATGGTGTAACTGAGGCTGAGAGAGTTATTCATGTTGGTGTTTCAGGTCCGGGCGTTGTTAAGACGGCTTTGGAGAAGGTAAGAGGGGAGAATTTTGAAGTTCTTTGTGAGACAATAAAGAAGACAGCCTTCAAGGTTACAAGAGTTGGACAACTTGTTGCAAAAGAAGCTTCAGCAAGGCTTGGGGTTCCATTTGGTATCGTGGATTTATCACTTGCGCCGACTCCTGCAATTGGCGACAGTGTTGCGGATATTCTTTGTGAGATTGGTCTTGAGAAGGCCGGTGCTCCGGGTACAACAGCGGCTCTTGCGCTTCTTAATGATCAGGTTAAGAAGGGCGGTGTAATGGCTTCCTCTTATGTAGGCGGACTTAGTGGTGCTTTTATTCCGGTTAGTGAAGATCAGGGTATGATTGATGCAGTTGAGGCCGGTGCGCTTACCATTGAAAAATTAGAGGCCATGACATGTGTATGCTCTGTTGGTCTTGATATGATTGCAATTCCTGGTGATACCAAGGCTACGACTATTTCAGGTATCATAGCGGATGAACTTGCCATCGGTATGGTTAACCAGAAGACAACCGCAGTTAGAATTATTCCTGTAATTGGCAAGGGGGTTGGAGAAAATGTGGAATTTGGCGGCCTTCTTGGTCATGCGCCGATTATGAGTGTCAACAATTTCTCCTGTGATGCTTTTGTTAATCGTGGAGGCAGAATACCGGCTCCGATTCATAGTTTTAAGAATTAAAAGTACTCATTTGGGGCGAAAGTTAATTGCTTTCGTCCCTTGGGGTTTTTTTCAAAAAAGTTTTAAAATTCTAATAATTCAAAGGTCTATATAGTTCAAATAACAATTTTTCAATAATTCATTAATTAATAAATCTCTTATTTTTAAATTAGTGTTTTTTTAGTGCGCTTAAAATTGACACCATATACGATACCATTTATAATTAATGAAAGGAAATAATATGTCGAAATTTGACAAGCTAATACAGAGAATTGAGAGTCTTGATAAGAATTTAAGATTTGAAGAATTAAAAAAGATACTGGAAGCATATGGTTATTGCATGGAAAGACCAGGAAGTGGTAGTAGTCATGCAACGTTTAGGAAGAAGGGATATCCGCCAATAACAATTCCACAACATAATCCAATAAAAAGAGTTTATGTAGAGATTGTTAAGGAAGTAGTGGAGGGTGATAAAGATGAAGAATAAAACATTAAAATATTATTTATCATTGCCATATAGAATGGAAATTATTCCAGATACAGATGAAGGTGGATATACGGTTTGGTTTCCGGAGTTGCCTGGTTGTCTGACTTGTGGAGATACTTTGGAAGAAGCACTTTCGAATGCAGATGATGCAAAGAAATTGTGGATATCAGTTGCCATAGAAGAAGGAATTAAAATAGAAGAACCGGCGACAGACGCAAATTCTTCGGAATACTCGGGACAGTTTAAACTTCGAATACCGAAGACATTACATCATTCTCTTGCTCTTCATGCAAAAAGAGAGGGAATAAGTATGAATCAATACTGTTTATATCTTCTGGCACAGGGAGATATGCATAATTTATCATCATTATAAAATTGTAATTTAAAGTTTGATAAGATAAGGCGAAGGTTAGTGAGATTATTCTCATGGGCTTTCGCCTTTTTTTATGGTGAAGTGGGGGCAACCGTAAGTTGCGAAAATGCATAATTAAAGTGCTTGTTTATAAAAATTTAATAATGTATTATAAAGATATGTTAATTGCTATAGCATGTACGGGGTGTTGAAAATGAATATCGGAGAAAAGATTTTTTATTTAAGAACCAGTAAGGGATTCTCACAGGAAGAGATGGCGGACGAGCTCAAAATCAGCCGTCAGACAATATCCAAGTGGGAACTGGGAATGGCTGTTCCGGATACAGATAAAATCGTGGCCATCAGTCGTATGTTTAAGGTGACGACGGATTTTCTATTATTTGATGAATACGGTATTGATAATCTGAGTAATCTGGACAGGGTAGTCATTAAGTTTCTTAACTGTGCGAAGGATATGGAAAGTATATCTGATGAACTTGTTGAGATCGCCAAGGATGGTGTGATTGATGAAAAAGAAAAATTAAGACTTAATGAGATGATGAGTTTGGTGGACGGTGTTTTTAACACAGTGGAAGAACTGAAAAGATTGATGGAGTCATAGAGTAAAGGTTTTTTATTTGGAGAAAGGATGGAATTTCTATGAACGGATGTGTTAAAGGTGATAACAAAGGATTTTCATTGGTTGAACTTATAATCGTTATAGCGATTATGGCGATACTTATCGGTGTGATGGCACCGCAGCTTATTAAGTATATTGAGAAGACTAATATTTCTTCGGATACCCAGCTGTGCGACAGTATTCATACTGCAATTAAAATTGCGTTGTCGGATCCGGATATAAATGCAGATATGAATGCTCAAAATAAGACTATGATTTCGGATTTTACAACTCCGGATAATGATTTTAGATTAGATGCATATGGACCGACATTTTATACATGTTCGTTTGGGGCAAGTGTAATTGAAACAGTAGGATTTAATCCTTTTTCTTCGGCTTCCGATCAAAGACAGCATATTAAGTCTACTCCTGCAAGAACCAACGGAATAATATGTGCTGTAACAGATCATACAGGAAGTAACTTCGCTATTTATATTGCATGGAGCGATCGCACAGGTGGTAAAGATGGAGAAAACTTCAACAGTGACGATATCGATGAACTTGAAGACAGTAAAGTAATATACGTAAAATAGTAGTTGTTCGGTGATTTTGCTTTTGATTAAGGGGATTGAAAAATGCAGAAATGTCCAAGATGTAATGAAATAATTGGTGATGAACTTACTGTATGTCCTATATGTAGGACAGAGTTTACTGAGGAACATATTAAGAAGATGAAAGCGGAGAAAGAAAGCGCGAAAGTTCAGGCGTTGATCCGTGAGAAAATGATGATTCAGGACTTCACAAAGAAGAGATATATTATGGGCGGTATGCTTATAGCTTCTTTACCGGTTGCATTCCTTTCATTATTTACTCTTGGACATCCAATCGTCAGTTGGATTATATTTGGTTTGTTTATTTTGCTGCTCATAGGTGGAATAATATTTGGGGCAGTAAGTGGAGCAATGTTCTGTCCGCACTGCGGAAGGATTCTTTTCCGTAATTACGGACCGCACTGTGCGGGATGTGGTAAACGAATCGGATAATGTGCACATTCCCCCGTCCCTAGTGGTACAAAAGGTGTCAAGAAAAAATACTTGACACCTTTTTATCTTTAGTGTATCATAGGCAAAGTGGGCTAAATGTGATAAGGATTTGAGATGGAAGATATTGTTAAAAACGGTTATCTTTATGATTTTTACGGAGTGCTTTTAACTGAGCACCAGAGAGAAGTGTATGAAGAGGCGTATTTTAACGATTGTTCTTTATCAGAGATAGCTGATGAGTTTGGAATATCGAGGCAGGCGGCGCACGATCTGATTAAGAGATGTGATAAAATTCTCAATGAATATGAAGAGAAACTTGGGCTTTTGCAGAAGTTCCTGGATATGAAGCAGGACGTCGAAAGAATGAAAGAGATTACCAGGGTCATTGAGAGTAATGACAATAAGAAAGAAATCGAAGAGCTAAAGCTGCTTGAAGATAAGATATATAATTTGTTGTAGGAGAATATATGGCATTTGAAAGCCTGACAGATAAATTACAGAATGTGTTTAAAAACTTAAGGAGCAAAGGTCTTCTTAAAGAAGAAGATGTTAAAGCAGCTCTTAAGGAAGTTAAGATGTCTCTTCTTGAGGCAGATGTTAACTTCAAGGTTGTTAAACAGTTCGTGGCAAAGGTTGAGGAGAGGGCCGTAGGACAGGAAGTCTTAACAGGTCTTAATCCGGGACAGATGGTTATTAAGATTGTTAATGAAGAATTAGTTAATCTTATGGGACCTGAAGTTACCGAGCTGAGCCTTTTACCTGCAGGTAATCTTACAGTAATTATGATGTGTGGTCTTCAGGGTGCCGGTAAAACAACCACCACTGCAAAACTTGCAGGAAGACTTAAAAGTAAAGGACGTAATGTGCTCCTTGCGGCACTTGACGTATACAGACCTGCAGCTATTAAGCAGTTGCAGGTAAATGGTGAGAAAGTTGGCGTTGATGTATTTGAAATGGGAGAGAATCAGTCTCCTGTAGATATTGCCAGGGCTGCCGTTGAATATGCAAAAAAGAATAGTAAGAATGTTTTAATTCTCGATACAGCCGGTCGTCTTCATGTTGATGAAGAAATGATGCAGGAACTTAAGAATATTAAGGCTGCAATTGAAGTTACCCAGACACTTCTCGTGGTTGATGCCATGACAGGTCAGGATGCAGTTAATGTAGCATCGAGCTTTAATGATGAGATTGGTGTTGATGGCATTATCCTTTCGAAACTGGATGGTGATGCCAGAGGTGGTGCAGCACTTTCATGTAAGGCTGTTACCGGAAAGCCGATTATTTTTGTCGGTATGGGTGAGAAGCTCACTGATTTGGATCAGTTCTATCCGGACAGAATGGCATCAAGAATCCTTGGTATGGGTGATGTGCTTTCACTTATCGAACAGGTTAGTGAGAATGCCATTGTAGATGAAGAAAAAGAAAAAGACATGGCTGCCCGTATGAAGAAGGGCAAGTTCGATTTTAACGATTATCTTGAGAGTATGAAGATGATGCGTAAGATGGGTGGTCTTGGTTCTATCTTAGGAATGATGCCACTTGGAGGCGGAGTAAAGAAGTCTGACCTTGAAGACGCAATTGATGAGAAAGAACTTGCAAGAATGGAAGCCATTGTTTTATCAATGACACCGAAGGAAAGATCTAATCCTAAGATTCTTAATCCAAGAAGAAAGAACAGGATTGCCAAGGGTGCCGGAGTTGATATATCTGTAGTAAACAGATTTATAAAGCAGTTTGAGCAGACACAGAAGATGATGAAGCAGATGCCGGGGCTTATGGGCGGCAAAAGAGGCAGGATGAGATTCCCGTTTTAGAACGTAGAGTTTATCAGGGATTAATCATATATTATTAATTATATTTTCACATTTAGGAGGAAAGAAAAATGGCAGTAAAAATCAGACTTAGAAGAATGGGATACAAGAAGAATCCTTTGTACAGAATCGTAGTAGCAGATTCAAGATCACCAAGAGATGGTAAGTGCATCGAAGAAATCGGTACATACAATCCAAATACAGATCCAGCTACATACAAGGTTAATGAGGAACTTGCTAAGAAGTGGCTTAACAATGGTGCTCAGCCTACAGACAGAGTAGCTAAAATCTTTAAGCTTGCAGGAATTGAGAAATAAGTTATTTCCATAAAGAACATAAGTAAAAGATGGAGGTATCTTATGAAAGAATTAGTTGAAACTATCGCTAAGGCTTTGGTTGATAATCCTGATGAAGTATCGGTTACTGAAAGAACAGAATCGGTATCCGGTCGTGATATTATTAAGATTGAACTTCATGTGGCCGAGGGCGATATGGGTAAAGTTATCGGCAAAAAAGGTCGTATTGCCAAGGCAATCCGCCAGGTTGTTAATGCGGCAGCCGTTAAACAGGATCTGCAGGTTGATGTAGATATTGTATAGATTTATTAAGGTGTCATGTGATTGGTGGTTAAAACCACATTCTATGTGACACCTTTTAAGGTATTTAGGGTAAATATCTTAAGGAGAGAAGTAATATATGAAGAGTAAAAGGATTAAGGTTAAAATAGCAGCTTATGTCTGTCTGGCTTTGCTGGGATTAATGACTATATCCCAATTTGGCATTAAAGTTAAAGCAGACAATGACACCATGAGTATGTTTACAGGAAACGAAGTATATATATATATGAATGGTGACAATGCTGAGATTTCGAATATCAATCTGGAAAACGGTATGGTGACGGATTCTGTATCCCCGGAGGAAGTCTACAGCTGGGGACCGGTATCTGCCCTTTTGGTATATACAAGTGTTATGCAGCTATCAGAACAGGGGAAGATAGACCTTGATGCAAGTATCATGGAATATATGCCTGAAGAATTTAAATCAGGCGTAAAATTCAGCTCGGATTTTACAGTAAGGCAGCTTATGAATCATCAGGCAGGATTCCAAAATGTATATTATTACAGATATACAAGCAATCCGGCGGATTTGGTGTCTTTAGATAAGCTGGTTATTGACTGCGCTCCGGACCAGATTTTTATGCCGGGCACAACCGTTGCATATTCCGAATATGGTATATGTCTTCTTGCCTACATGGTTCAGAATGTATCAGATATGAATTTTGATACATATGTTAAAGCCAATATTCTTGAACCCTTGGGAATGACTGACACTTCTGTCAGAGCCAACCATGAAGATAATACCTATATAGGGGATTTGTACAGGGAATCCAAGTATTATAATTATAATGGGGAATACGGACTTCCTTATTATTCCTCAATGTATCCGGCTCTTTCTGTAGTGGGAACGGTGCAGGATATGGCAATATTCGCCCAGGGACTGGTTTCCGGAGAGGTTTTCGAAAAGGAGAGTACCAAAGAGGAGTTTTTCACCCCTTCGGTTTTATATCTTGACGGAGAAACTCCGAGACTTGCAAGTGGTATGGCAGTATTCAAATACGGTGATAATAATGAAATATACGGAACCGTGGGAACTGGCATGATATCAAGAGCAGGTATGCTCTTAAATGTTAAGGACGGTTCGGTTTTATGCATGGTTTCCAATCAGTATGCACCTAATGATTACTGGAATAAGTATTCCCAGGAGAAGTTTGGAGAAATGTCCGGCATTGCAGAGAGTTTCCCTGAAGATATCAGCGGAAGATACACCAAGTCTGTAATGATATCCTCCGGTAAATTATCATTCCTCGGCATACTGGATACTTTCCAAATTGACATGGCCAAGGGAAAACCCATAGCTTTTCTTGCCGGTGGTGATTTGATTAATATTGACGGCATTCAGGGTAAGTTATATAAAGAGGGGGGAAGTACGCAGATACAGTTTGCATATTATGATATTCTTCCCTATTCAAGCGGTATGTTCATCCTTAAAACCGGACTTTTTATTCTCATGGCTTTGGCATATATGTATGCGCTGATAAGCCTTCCGGTGGGCGCCTTTATATTCCTTAAGAACAGATTTGCAAATGAGAAAAAAACTCCTGTTTTTCGTAAATATTATTATATACAAAGTGCAGTGATATTCTTTTATTTTCTGTTCTTCCTGAGCATGTGCATGTCCGCCATGTCTTCGGGTTCCCCAAGGTTTACCATGGTGGTAAGTTTCACTTACTACATAGGCATAGTTATGAGTTTTGTATATCTGGTCTTTTTGGTAAGAACCGGCAGAAAAGAGGAATGTTCGGTGTTTGAAAAAGGAAACTATTATATCAACGGATATAATGCGTTACTGGTAATGGTTTTCACATTGATTTATAAATTATTATTATTCTAAAAACCCCAAACAGGAGGGAGTGTAATTATGGACAAAAGAATTAAGGGATTACTGGGAATCGGCCTGTTAACCATGGCGATTATGGCCGGAGCCTGTGCTGATTCAAATGTCAGTGAAGAAGTTCAGGATGCTGCCACTCAAAGCGTGGAAGATGCAGCTGAAGTAGCTGAAGATGTAACAGAAGAAGTGGCTGACGATGTGGAAGATATTGCTCAGGAAGTTACCGATGAGAGCATAGTGGATGAAATCATAGTTGAAGAGTTAGAAGATGGAAGAAAGTTATCAAATGATTCTTCGGATTTCGTTTTATTATCAGAGGCAGTTCCGGATGCAATTCTTGAAATCAGATACTATTCAACATATAACTTTGTCGGTGACAGAATTGATGGTTATGAGGAACCGGTGGCTCTTCTTACCAAGGAAGCAGCCGAGGCTTTGCAGGAAGTAAGTGATGATGTTATGGCACAGGGCTACAGACTTAAAATCTATGACGCATATCGTCCTCAGATGGCTGTAGATAATTTCATGGCATGGGCACTTGATACTGATGATACACGTATGAAGGAATATTTCTATCCTGAACTTGAAAAGAGCGTGTTATTCCCGCAAGGGTATATTGCTGAGCATTCCGGTCACAGCAGAGGAAGCACAGTTGACCTTACACTTTTTGATATGGAAACTGAGAAGGAAGTTGATATGGGCGGTACTTTTGACTATTTTGGAGAGTTAAGCCACCCGGATTATACTGAGATTACTGATGAGCAGTATGCAAACAGAATGATTCTTCGTGAGGCTATGCTTAATCACGGCTTTAAGCCACTCGATGAGGAATGGTGGCACTTTACGCTTAAGGACGAGCCATTCACTGATACGTATTTCACATTCCCTGTAAACAGTGAATCAGTTGATTAATAGGAGTGTTAATGGAAGATTATTTAATGGTAGGTGTGATAGCCAATACCCACGGGGTTAGAGGTGAGGTGAAGGTTTATCCCACAACGGATGATGTTAACAGATTTAAGAAACTTAAGGAGATTTATATGGGGGACGAGAAGGCGCCTCTTCATATTCAGTCCGTTAAGTTTCAGAAGAATATGGTGATTCTTGGATTTAAGGAATTCACAACTCTTAATGAGGTGGAAGGCCTTAGAAATAAGGAATTATTCGTAGACAGAGCGCATGCAGTGAAGCTTCAGAAGGATGAATACTTCATATCTGATTTAATTGGTATGAAGGCTGTGACTGATGAGGGAAAGACTCTGGGAGAGGTGCAGGATGTGCTTCAGACGGGAGCCAATGATGTATATGTGGTTAAAACCACGGATGGTAAGGAAGTGCTGCTTCCTGCCATTAAAGAGTGTGTGCTTAATGTTGATATGAATGAGAGAGTGATGAGCGTTCATATTATGGAAGGGCTTTTGTAATGAGATTTTCAGTTATGACTCTTTTTCCTGAGATGATTGAATCATCAATGAACAGCAGCATCACGGGAAGAGCGCTTGAAAATAATTTAATATCCTTGGATGTTTATAATATCAGGGATTATTCTCTTGATAAGCATAAGAAAGTAGACGACTATCCTTACGGCGGAGGGGCGGGAATGCTTATGTTTCCTCAGCCTATATATGATTGTTACAAAGCCATTGAGGAACGAATTAATGCAGGTGATAGTTCCGGGAAAAAGCCAAGAGTAATATATTTATCTCCCAAGGGTAAAATATTCAATCAGGCTATGGCTAAGGAGTTATCGCAGGAAGATGATCTGATATTTCTTTGCGGCCATTATGAAGGGATAGACCAAAGGGTGCTGGATACCATAGTTACCGATGAGGTGTCCATAGGAGATTATGTGCTCACAGGCGGAGAATTACCGGCTCTTGTTATGATGGATACCATATCAAGACTGGTGCCGGGAGTGCTTAATAATGAAGAATCATCACAGGATGAGTCCCACAGCGCAGGTCTTCTTGAATATCCACAATATACCAGGCCGGCTGAATGGATGGGCAAGAAGGTGCCGGATGTGCTTGTTTCAGGTAATCATGCTTTGATTGCCAAGTGGAGGATGGAGCAGTCCCTGGAAGTTACAAAGAAAAACAGGCCGGATATGTTTGAGAAGTATATTAACAGCCAGCAGGGCTGAATGAGATGCAAGATGCAATTGGGACGGGGTAAAATGCATCAAGGTGCACATTCCCCCGTCCCTAGTGGCACAAAAAGTGGGTTGACACTAAAGGGTGGGGTGTGGTATTATATTTGCGTTGTCCAGTAAAGAGATGGTCCTCTGTACTTTATAGTAGCACGAACATCCGATGAAAGAAAAGGAGTAAAGAAATGAACGAAATTATTAAAGAGATTGAAGACGCTCAGCTTAAAGCTGAAGTTCCTGCTTTCAATGTTGGTGATACTGTTAAGGTATACAACAGAATCGTTGAAGGTAAGAACACAAGAACACAGATTTTCGAAGGAACTGTTCTTAAGGTTCAGGGTGGTTCCAACCGTCAGACATTCACAGTTAGAAAGATTTCCAACGGCTGTGGTGTTGAGAAGACTTTCCCGATGCATTCCCCTAACGTAGAGAAGGTTGAAGTTGTAAGACAGGGTAAGGTTAGAAGAGCTAAACTTACATATCTTAGAGACAGAATCGGTAAGGCTGCTAAGGTTAAAGAGAAAATCAGATAATTATTTTAAGTCAGTTAATAATTTGGCTGCTCGGCTTCGTGTCGAGCAGTTTTTTTGCTTTATAGGAAATTCTTCCTACGAAAACGGCGTAAATTTCCGCCGGAGGTGTATTTTGTGGTTTTTTATGATATAATATAAAAGGTTTATTATGTAATTTTGTGTGAAGGTATGTAAAATGTTTCGTAAGAAGAAAAAGGGCTTATCCTTCTATACCAAGGAGAAGAAGAAATCTGCAGTAAATATTAAAGAAATACTGGTATACATATATATAGTTGTGGCGGCGCTGCTTTTTGCATTTGTTACTGTTTTCCTTTTCGGTTTCAGATGCAAGGTAATTGGAAGTTCCATGGAGAAAACCATATATTCGGGACAGAATGTGTTGGTGAATGAAATGGTTTATCTGGTGGGTTCACCGAAAAGCGGAGATGTAATTGCCTTTTATCCCAATGGAAATAAGGAACTGCATCCATATGTGAAAAGAGTGGTAGGTGTTCCGGGGCAGACCCTTGAGGTAGTCGGCGGAAAACTGTATGTAGACGGCTCACTGTACGAGGATTACTCATATGATTTCATTGAATATGAGGGATTACTTGATAATCCTTATGAAGTACAAAAGGATGAATATTTCGTTCTGGGGGATAATGTTAATACTTCCGAGGACAGCAGATACGGTAATCTGGGGGCAATTAAAGAGGATTATATTATAGGACAGGTGTATTTTAAATTCGGTGATGAGAATCACGGCATGGGGCTGGTGAAGTAGATGGGTAATGAGGATAAAACAAGCATTAACTGGTATCCCGGTCATATGACCAAGGCCAGAAGAATGATGGAAGAAGAGATTAAGTTAATAGATGTGGTTATTGAACTTCTTGATGCGAGAGCACCTATTGCCACCACCAATCCGGATATTCAGAAAATTGCAGGGGGAAAGCCCAGAGTGGTTATCCTGAATAAGTCCGACCTTGCGGATTATAAGGCTAATGTGGAATGGGTTAAATATTATAAAGAACAGGGCGCCCAGGCTATGATTCTGGATTCAAGAAGCCGGGAAGGCCTTAAGAATGTTAAGGCTTTAATTGAAGAAGCATGCAGGGAAAAAAGAGAAAGAGATAAGAAAAAAGGTATTATAGCAAGGCCGATTCGTGCCATGGTAGCGGGAATACCTAATGTGGGAAAGTCTACTTTTATCAATGCATATTCCAGGAAGTCTTCGGCCGCAACCGGTAATAAACCGGGAGTAACCAAGGGAAAACAGTGGATTAAGCTTGGGAAGGATCTGGAACTTCTGGATACTCCGGGAATATTATGGCCCAAAATCGAAGACAGAACCATGGGGGAATATCTGGCTTTTATCGGAACAATAAATGATAATGTTATTCCGATTACGGAAATAGCGGCTGATTTGATTGGATTTTTAAGCCTTAAATATGAAGGGGCATTAGAGGACAGATATGATATTGAAGTCAGTGATGATGTTTATGAAACACTGAAAGCAATCGGCAACAAGAAAGGCTGCGTGAAAAAGGGTGGAGAAACAGATACCGAAAAGGCATCCAAAGTACTGCTGGATGACTTCAGAAACGGTAAGTTAGGAAGGATTACATTACAATGGCCTTAAGAGATAAAGAAACAGAAGATATCAATATAGAAGAGGACACAGATAAGGGGAAGGAGAAAGTCTCTTCGGATGTAAATAAGAGTATACTTAAGGATTTTATCGAAATGAGTATATATTTATTACTTGTTTTGGTGGGTGCTTATCTTTTTGTCACCTTCGTGGCTCAGCGCTCTGTAGTTGACGGAGACAGCATGTATCCTACACTTCATGACGGAGATAATATGATATGCGAGAAAATCAGTTACCGCTTCGGCGAGCCTGAAAGATTCGATATAGTTGTATTCCCCAATGAAGCAAGCCATGCATATTTTATAAAAAGAGTAATCGGACTGCCGGGAGAGACTGTTCAGATTAAAGATGGATTTGTGTACATTAACGGGGAGAGACTGGAAGAAAATTACGGATATGAAGTCATACTTGACGGGGGAAGAGCCAGAGAGCCGGTAACACTTGGTGAAGACGAGTATTTTGTCATGGGTGATAACAGAAACAATTCCACGGATTCAAGAAGTGAAATGGTGGGAAATGTTAAGAAGGAACAGCTATTCGGACATATCGTATTCAGGGTTTATCCGTTTAACAAGATTGGCGGACTTAAATCAATTAATGAAAAGGCAGAATAATGTTAAGCATACAGGAAGTTAAAAGTAAATATGAGACCTTAGAGACTCCGGAAGAATATAAGGCTTTTATTGCCGAGACAGAAGGAGACGACAGGAAGGGTGTTTTGTCCTATAAGAATAAGGCTTTAAAGAAAATCGAAAGCTATGAAAAGGAAGTTAAACGAACCGAGAATATGCTTACATTTGAAAGGCAATATGCCGAATATGAGTATATATGCGGTATAGATGAAGTGGGCAGAGGACCACTGGCAGGGCCTGTAATGGCGGCTGCGGTAATACTTCCAAAGGATATGGATATTCTCTACCTTAACGATTCCAAAAAACTTTCCGAAGCCATGAGAGAGAAGTTATATGATGAAATTATGGCTAAGGCCGTGGCAGTTTCGGTGGGGGTAAGAGAGCATACAAGAATTGATGAGATAAATATTCTTAATGCCACATATGAGGCCATGCAGGATGCCATAAAAGGACTTAAGGTTAAACCGACACTGCTTCTTAATGATGCGGTGACAATCCCCGGGGTGGACATTAAACAGGTGCCTATTATTAAAGGTGATGCCAAGAGTGCCAGTATAGCTGCGGCAAGTATAATAGCCAAGGTCACCAGAGACAGACTCATGGTGGAGATGGATAAGAAATATCCGGGATACGGCTTTGCAGAGAATAAAGGTTACGGAACAAAGGTACATACAGATGCACTTAAAACTGTGGGACCTTGTGAGATACACAGAAGAAGTTTTATAGGGAATTTTATTTAAGAGGAATATATGTTAGTTTCTGATGTTGTTGCCAACTTAAACCTAAGCGGCATGAAGACTGTCAATAAGGCTGACGGTGACCAGAGCGCCAAAGCAGAGGGAAGTGCAAGGGTTGCCAATATGGCGAATGGTGAGACTTTTACCGGAGAGGTTATATCCAAAAACGGAGATACAGCTACCATTAGACTTAATGGTGGTGAGGAGATTAATGCTCTTTTGTCCAAGGATATGAATATCATGGAAGGAAAGAATGTTACCTTTCAGGTGGTAAGCAACAATGGGGACGCGGTGGCAATCAGAACACTATTTAATAATAATTCCCAGGAACTTATTGCAATGAATGCGCTTAAGGAAGCAGGCATAGAGGCAAATCCTAAGTCAATGCTTATGATGTCAGACCTTCTTAATAATAATATGCCAATTGATAAGGGCTCACTTAGTGCAATGTATTCAAAGATTCTCTCGAATCCGGATATAGACCAGAGTAATATGGTTAATCTGGCAGGCCGTGGTTTTGAATTAAATGCTGATAATCTTGGCAAATTAAATGCTCTTGTTAATTTTGAAGAGAGAGTATCAAGCACGGTCTCTTCATTAATTGATGATATCCCAAAAGAGATGACAAATATGCTTAATGAGGGAGATGTTAAGGGCGCTGTTAAGTTATTTACAGATATCAGTAATGCCATAAATGGTACTTTGGGAGAAGCAGGCGCTGAAGGAAAGGCTATTGATCAGACTGTAGCTGATTCTGCGTCAGAGACTGCCAAGGTTATTATTTCAGATGCAGGAGAAAATGTGGTTCAAACCACCAATCCTGATGTTAAAAATGTAATAACAGAAGAGCCTTTTATGGAGATACCGGCTAATGGTGAAGCAGTAAATGCAGGCACAGAGAAAGTCCTGGCTGAAGGCGATCTGGCTACACTTAAAGGAGCAGACGAAGGACAGCTACCTGGCACCATTAAAGCAGAGGATGCCGTAACACTTTCAAATATACTTAAAGAGATAAATCCTAATATTAATGTCAGCGCAGAAGATATAATTAAGGGAAATGTGGATAATGCCAAACTGATGGCCGATCTTGTCAGGGCAATTGGAGAAGACCCTGAGGCTCAGTCACATATGAAGAGTCTTATGGATAATGATGCATTTAATGTCATTATGAAGAATGAACTTAAGGACCTGTGGCTCCTAAACCCTGAGAAAATGGCGAAAGACGGAGATATATCTGAGTATTATACAAAGCTTAATAATCAGATTCACGCTGTGGCTCAGTCAATGTCAGAGACACTTTCGTCTTCAGGTAATCTTTCACAGGCTCTTAATAATTTAAGTCAGAATCTGGAATTCTTAAATGATTTAAACCAGTTCGTGGCCTATGTTCAACTTCCTCTTAATATGGAAGGAGAGGCTGCATCCGGCGATTTATATGTATTTGCCAATAAGAAGAATCTGGCTGAAAAAGAAGATAATCTTACAGCGCTTCTTCATCTTAATATGGAATATTTAGGACCTCTTGATGTATATGTTAAGCTTAGCGCTGATACGCATATATCCACGAATTTTACAGTGGCAAGTGATGAGGTTTTAGACTTACTTGAAGCACATATGGATATGCTTACAGCGAGGCTACAGGATAAGGGATACAGCCTTGAGAATCAGTTTAATGTATCCGATGAAACAACAGATATTAATTCAGGTTTTAGTAAGTTACTTGAAGATAAAAATGGTGAGAAACCAAAAGATATAATTTCGTATAATGGTTTTGATGTCAGGGCATAAATATGGAGAAGAAGAAAAATCCAATTAAACAGGCCATAGCGCTGGAATATAATCCCAATGAAGATGAAGCACCTAGAGTCATAGCTTCCGGTAAGGGAGCCCTGGCGGACAGAATCATCGACAAGGCAAAGGAAAACAAGGTTCCGGTTCATAAGGATGATAAGTTGGCAGATACTCTTTCAAGACTGGAGATAGGTCAGGTTATACCACCTGAGTTATATGAAGTAGTGGCAGAGATTCTGGTATTTGTTAATGCCATGGACAAAATCAAAGCCAAGGAATCAGGACATAAGTTATTATAGAAAGGCTTTACTTGGAGAATAAAAGAGAATTAGGTTCTTTTATGGAAGAAGAAGCAGCTCTGTATCTTGAGAACAGGGGAGTTAAGATAATAGAGCGTAATTACAGATTCCATAGAAATGAAATAGATATAATTGGATATGACGGAGAGTATTATATATTTACTGAGGTCAAATACCGCTCCGGCAATAACAGCGGAAGACCGGAAGAAGCGGTAGATTATAAAAAACAGAGGATAATTCGTAAAGTGGCACTTGCATTTTTAGTAAGTCACAAATTAAGCGAATATACCCCTGTAAGATTTGATGTAATTGCAATAGACAAGGAGATCAGATGGTATAAAAATGCCTTCTAGAAATTCGAAATGGAAGATAAAAAGACAAAAAAATTTAGTAAATTAGAGATTGCGATTTTCGGTATCTATATTGGTTTATTCATAATAATTGGAATGACACTTCTTATATATCAGCCACCGACAGCAGTAGGTAATCTTACCAATCCGCCGGATGAATTCTCAAGATTCATGGTTCCAAGATTTATATTTGAAAGAGGAATACTCCCTACAGCAAATGATGTGGAAGTACGTATTCCGGGATATGGAAATTCATATGCATTATTCCCGGTGGTAGCCTATGTATTTCAGGCTATAGGAATGAGAATATTAAGCATATTTAATAATGATGCTGATAAACTCATTTATTATGCAAGAGCAGTAAACTTAAGCTTTGGAGTAATAACTCAGGTGATGATATATCTTGTCAGCAGGGAATTATTCCAAAAAAGAGCATTCAGATGGTTTTTCTGCTTTTTTATAATGTTCCTGCCTCAGCATCTGTTTATTTTCACATATGTAAATACGGATGCGATGTCGTCAATGGCATGTTCGATTATATCCCTGGCTTTGGTATATATATATAAGAAGAAAATCAATCTGAAATTCTCAGTGCTTCTGTCACTTGGATGCGCATTATGTATTTTGTCATATTACAGCGCCTACGGATATGTGCTGATGGCAGTGCTTCTTTGCATTATATATTTCATACAAAGTAAGGATGGCAAAATATCCTACGATTATAAGAATGCACTTAAGTGGGCTGTGATAATAAGTGCCATGGTGGTGATTTTGTCAGCATGGTTCTTTATAAGAAATGCAATACTTTACGGTGGTGATTTCTTAGGACTTGAGACCAGCAGACTTATGAGGATAGGATATGGCGCTCCTGAGGTAAATCCGGAGCTTCATCCTTCGTTTAAGGAAATGGGTTATTCTTATCCGAAGTTCCTTTGGATGATAGCCACAAATCATTTCCTTTTAAAGATGATAAAGAGTTATATATGCTGCTATGGCTCAATGATAATAGAAGCAGATCCGTTCACATACGGATTTTATCTGGTAACTTATTTTGTCGGTTTGGTCGGATATGTCATAAGGAGCGTAAAGAGGCTTAAGAATAAAGAGTCGGATTTAAAGAAAATTCTGATTAATGCAGTGCTTATACTTGGTTCATTTATACCGGTATTCTTAATTACATATTATGCTTATTCATCGGATTATCAGTGGCAGGGCAGATATATTTTATCAGCAGTGATTCCCCTTTCATTCTTTGTAACAAGAGGAATATGTTTCCTTTTAAATAAGACAAAGATGAAAGAAAAATACATAAATATAATTATGGGATTAATGAGTGCCACATGCGTAATATGTGAAATCATTGTGGTATATGTAATGTCATTATACAGGTATTTGGAACCGGGTGCTTTCTATTATCTGGTTTGACTTTTAGAATAATATATGTTAGAAAAATAAGGTACGCCTTAGGGGCGATTACAATTATAAGGAGTAAATCGATGACTATTTTTGATGAACTTAAAGCAAGAGGACTTCTTGCACAACTTACAGACGAAGAAGAAATTAAAGAATTAATTAATAATGGAAAAGCAACATTTTATATTGGTTTTGATCCAACTGCAGACAGCCTTCATGTAGGTCACTTCATGGCTCTTTGCCTTATGAAGAGATTACAGATGGCTGGTAATAAGCCAATTGCTCTTATCGGTGGTGGTACAGGTATGATTGGTGACCCATCAGGTAAGAGTGATATGAGAAAGATGCTTACAAAAGAAGATATTGAACATAACTGCGCATGCTTTAAAAAGCAGATGAGCAAGTTCATTGATTTTTCGGAAGGTAAGGCATTAATGGTTAATAATGCGGACTGGATTCTTGATATGAATTATATTGACGTATTAAGAGAAGTTGGTCCTCATTTCTCAGTTAATAATATGCTTAGAGCAGAGTGCTACAAGCAGAGAATGGAAAAAGGTCTTTCATTCCTTGAATTTAATTACATGATCCTTCAGAGTTATGACTTCTACAAACTCTTCCAGGATTACGGCTGCAATATGCAGTTCGGTGGTGATGACCAGTGGTCAAATATGCTTGGTGGTACTGAACTTATCAGAAGAAAACTTGGTAAGGATGCATATGCAATGACCATAACACTTCTTCTTAACTCAGAGGGCAAGAAGATGGGTAAGACAGAGAAAGGTGCTGTATGGCTTGACCCGGAGAAGACATCACCGTATGAATTCTACCAGTACTGGAGAAATGTAGGTGATGCTGATGTTCTTAAGTGCATCAGAATGCTGACATTCCTTCCTCTTGAACAGATTGATGAGATGGATAAGTGGGAAGGCGCTGAATTAAATAAGGCTAAGGAAATTCTTGCGTATGAACTTACCAAATTAGTTCATGGCGAGGAAGAGGCAAAGAAGGCAGAAGATGCTTCAAAGGCACTTTTTGCAGGTGGTGAGGATTCAGCAAATATTCCTGCAACAAAGGTAGAGGATGAAGATTTCAGAGATGGCAAGGCTGACCTTATTGCTCTTTTGGTAAGAGGTAAAATGGTTACCACCAGGTCTGATGGAAGAAGAGCCATCGAGCAGGGCGGTGTTACCGTTAATGATGAGAAAGTAACAGACGTTAAGAAGGCATATACAAAGGAAGAAATCGGAGCCGGTGAGTTCATAGTTCGTAAGGGTAAGAAGAATTATATGAAGTTTACCGTATAATAGAATTGTTGTGTGATTAAGGAGGAATAGATGGAAGATATTCAAAACAATGTTACCAATGAGGAAAGTAATTCCGAGAAGGCTCTTAAGAAAGTCTGCAGAAAAGAATTCTCTATTGCAGGTTTGAAATTGTCTGCTTTCGCGATTGCGGTTATGGGCTTTCAAGTGCTGTTTAATTTATTAATCAATGTGATACAGCATAAAAGCGGTATTACATTACCAAAATATTTTTCATATATAGAGGTAATTGTAACCATACATATTCTGGGTTTTGCTCTGGCAGCTTTATTGTTTCATTTTAAACCGAAGGTTAAGTTCCCAAGCAAAAAACTGGGATTCTGGAATTTTGTAATTTATTTCCTTGCAACTCTCGGAGTGGGTGTGCCTCTTGCAATGGCAGGAAATATTATTAACATTATCATTGCGCTGCTTAGCGGCGGAGACTTAAGTGCAGCCAATGCATCTTTAAATATTGCAACAATGGGTGTTGATACACTGCTTGGTAAGATATTAATGATTATTGCGGTTGTTATTACCGCACCGATTGTGGAAGAGCATGTATTCAGAAAGTTTTTAATCGACAGCATAGGAAAGTGGGGCGCAGTTGTTTCCGCGATAACATCAGGTCTTCTTTTTGGGCTTTTCCATGGCAATCTTTCACAGTTTTTCTTTGCGACATTTATTGGTTTTATATTTGCGCATGTTTATATAAGAACCGGAAGAATCAGATACAGTATCTTTATGCATATGCTGGTTAACGGTATAAATGCAGTTATTATGCTGACAATGACTATGCTTGATTTGGACAGACTTCAGGAATTATCCCTTGAGATGCAAAGCCTTGGAACCGATGCCGAGGTGACGAATTTTATGAACAGTCTGTCAGCTTCGGATATGTCATTATTCGCAGCTTTCGGATTATATATGGCTGTAATCGGCGTATATATGATGATGATATTAGCGGGATTCGTTCTCTTTATTGTATTCTTTAAGAGAATATTCTTCTTTGAGAAACCGTTTAAGTCGCAGTTGCCGGCAGCAAAGGCGTTTTTTACAGGAATGGTAAGTGTGGGAATGATTATATTCCTCCTGATATGTATCTTCCAGTTTGCATTGTATTATATAAAATAATAACTTGAGTAGGGTGCCCGCCCTACTCAATTCGCGTTTATTAGGACAGGCAGGTAAGAGATGGCTTTAGTAAGGCATATAATTAAATCAGTGGCCAGGAAATCTGTGGCGGCAGACTATGGTCTTGAGCCGGGAGATGAGATAGTTTCCATTAACGGAGAAGCCATTAAAGATGTCTTTGATTACAGATTCATGATCTTAGAAGAAGAACTGGAACTGGAAATCAATACCAAGGATGGTGAGAATGTTAAAATAACGGTGGAAAAAGACCCGGACGAGGACCTTGGAATTGAATTCGAGAATTCCTTCATGGACAATTACCGTTCCTGTCATAATAAATGTATATTCTGCTTTATAGACCAGATGCCAAAGGGCATGAGGGAAACCCTTTATTTTAAGGATGATGATTCAAGACTTTCATTTCTTCAGGGCAATTATGTGACGCTCACAAATCTCTCTGAAGAGGATATGAACAGAATAATAAAATATAAATTAGAGCCTATTAATATTTCATTTCAGACAATGAATCCGGAATTAAGATGCCAAATGCTTGGTAACAGATTCGCAGGGGATGCGCTTAAAAAAGCATATACCTTTAAGGAAAATGGAATAATAATGAATGGTCAGATAGTGCTGTGTAAAGGCATTAATGATGGAAAAGAACTGGATTATTCCCTAAGCAAAATGTATGAACTTCTGCCGGAACTTGAAAGTGTATCCATAGTTCCTGTAGGTTTGTCAAAGTTCAGAGAAGGCTTGTATCCTTTAGAGCCGTTTAATAAGGAAGATGCCTGTGAGGTAATTGACATTATTCATAAGTGGCAGGATAAAGCCATGGAAGAATACGGCACCCATTTTGCCCATCCATCTGATGAATGGTATATCTTAGCAGGAAGGGACATACCGGATGCAGACTTCTACGACGGATATCAGCAGCTTGAAAACGGCGTTGGTATGATAAGAAGTTTTGTCGATGATTTCGATATGTATTTGGATGAGGTTAAATCGAAGGCTAAGTCCAATCCTTTCTTTAAGGCAAAGGTAAATAAGAAAAGAGAATATTCTTTTGCAACGGGCAGGCTTTTTGCCCCGATTTTAAAGAAATTATCAAATAAGTACATGGAAAACTTTCCAAATACGGTAATTCACGTTTTTCCAATAAGAAATGATTTCTTCGGGGAGATGATTACGGTGGCGGGACTGGTTACGGGTAAGGATTTAATTAATCAGTTAAAGGGTGAAAACTTAGGTGAAAAATTATTTTTGCCAAGCGTCATGTTCCGCTATAATGAAGAGGTTATGCTGGATGACCTGACCAGGTCCGATGTGGAAAGTGCTTTACAAATTCCTACTTATATTATAAAATCAAGCGGTCGGGATATGATAGATACGATAATTAATGGTGATTCAAATGGGAAAAAGAAGGCGTAAAAGTCTGGTAGCGGTTGTTGGAAGGCCTAATGTAGGCAAGTCCACGCTGTTTAATGCTCTTGCGGGTGAGCGTATTTCGATAGTTAAGGATACCCCCGGAATTACAAGAGACAGAATATATGCAGATGTTACCTGGCTTGATAAAAACTTTACATTAATAGATACCGGTGGTATTGAGCCGGACAGCAAAGATATAATCTTAAGTCAGATGAGAGAGCAGGCGCAGATAGCAATTGACAGCGCGGATGTGATCATTTTTCTTGTGGATGTAAAACAGGGACTTACGGATGATGACAGCAACGTGGCTCAGATGCTTAGAAAATCACATAAACCGGTGGTGCTTGCTGTTAATAAGGTGGATGATTATAAGAAATATATGGCTGATGTCTATGAATTCTATAATCTGGGAATAGGAGAGCCTATACCTATTTCTGCAGCCAACAGACTGGGAATCGGTGAACTTTTGGATGAAGTAATTAAATTCTTCCCTGAAGGCGAAGTTGTGGAAGAAGATGAGAATATTCCTAAGGTTGCCATTATCGGTAAGCCTAATGTAGGCAAATCTTCCATTATAAATAAGCTGCTTGGTGAAGACCGCCTTATAGTATCTGATATTGCAGGTACAACAAGAGATGCGGTTGATACCCATCTTAAATATGATGGTAAGGAATATATCTTGATTGATACTGCAGGTGTCAGAAGAAAAAGCAAGATAAAAGAAGAACTGGAACGTTTTATGATAGTTCGTACAGTTGCAGCCGTTGAACGCTGCGATGTGTGCGTGCTCGTTATTGACGCAACAGAAGGTATTACAGATCAGGATGCCAAACTTGCAGGTATTGCGCATGAAAGAGGCAAGGGCCTTATAATTGCAGTCAATAAGTGGGATCTGGTAGAAAAGAATGACAAGACAGTAAATACCTTCAATGATTTTATCAGAGATATGCTGTCCTTCGCTCCATATGCAGAGATACTTTATATCTCGGCAAAGACCGGACAGAGGCTGCCGAAACTTTATAATCTTATAGATGTGGTTAATGAGAATCATTCCTTAAGAGTACAGACCGGTGTGCTTAATGAGATTATGGCTCAGGCTGTGGCAATGCAGCAGCCTCCTACAGATAAGGGTAAGAGACTTAAACTATATTACATTACTCAGGTGGCAGTTAAGCCTCCAACATTTGTAATATTCGTTAATGATAAAAACCTTATGCATTTTTCATATACAAGATATATTGAAAATCGAATCAGGGAATCCTTCGGTTTTAAAGGCGTTCCCCTTAAATTCATAATCAGAGAGAGAAAAGAGGACTAATAATAGATGTTCAGATTATGGTGTGTTTTAATCGGATATGTTTTCGGAACAATATCCACTGCATATATATATGGCAAAATCAAAGGCGTAGATATAAGAAAACACGGAAGCGGCAATGCGGGAACTACCAACAGTTTCAGAGTTCTGGGTAAAAAAGCCGGCGCCATTGTTCTTTTATGTGATGTGCTTAAGGCCGTTCTTGCGGTAGTTGTTACATGGCTTATATTCGGCAGAACAAATCCGGATATTGTATATCTGGTTAAGATTTATACAGCCCTTGGGGTAGTTATTGGACATGACTTCCCATTCTACATGAAGTTTAAGGGTGGCAAAGGCATCGCCTGCATGGTGGGATACGGAATCAGTTTCCACTGGCTGCTTATACCTGGCGGGGCGGCGATTTTTATCCTTATATTCTTAGTAAGCGGATATGTTTCATTGTCATCCATTTTCTTCAGTGTGGGATTGTTCTTTGAAATTGCAATATTCGCGCTGTTTGGTTTATTCGGACCAACAAAGATTGCACTGGAGATTATTGGAATTGCTGCCATTATTTCGGCGCTTGCAATATGGAATCACAGATCAAACATTGCAAGACTCTGCGCAAGACAGGAAGTCAGAACTCCAATATTCAAGTTCCAGAAATATGATGACCTGGATAGCGTGGTTGATGATGCTTCAGGAATGACTTTGGGTAGGTCAGATGATGAGGACGAAGATAAGGCAGAAGAAGATGTCAAAGAGAATAAGTTTGAGGACGAACTTCCTAAGAAAAAAGTAGTTAAAAAAGAGAAAAAGAAAAAATCATATATAAATTATGATGAATCTTCAGAGCCGGAAGAGAGGGAAATAGAGGCTGAGCCTGTAAAGGAGATTAAGCCTGAGGCTGAGGCTGAGGCTATGGAGGCAGAGGATGAGGTTTATGAAGAGGCTGATTCTTCACAGCAAGAAGACGGCCTTAATAATGTAAGCCTTGATGATATTGATGATAATTTTAACCTTGGTGATATAATAGACAAAAAATAATTCTTAAGGGGAGATTATTGATATGAAAATCGGTGTATTAGGTGCAGGCAGTTGGGGAATTGCCCTGGCAAGACTTCTTGCCAACAAAATGAAAGATGTTACTGTTTGGTCGGCCCTTCCTAGTGAAGTGGAAATGCTGAAGACCAAACATGAGCATGTGGATAAGCTTAAAGGCGTTATTCTGCCTGAAAGCATTTCTTATACTACAAAGATAGAAGAGGCGGTCAGCGATGCTGATATTATTGTTATGGCAGTGCCTTCAAAGTTTATCAGAAATACCGCGGCAAGCGTTGCGCCTTTTTATCAGAAGAGACAGATTATTGTTAATGTTTCAAAGGGCATAGAGGAAGAAAGTCTTCTTACCATGTCACAGGTTATTGAAAAAGAGATTCCGGGAGCCAAGGTTGCGGTGCTTTCAGGACCATCCCATGCAGAGGAAGTGGGAAGGGATATTCCTACAACGATTGTGGCTGCGGCCGAGGAGAGAGAGGTTGCTGAAACAATTCAGCTTCTGTTTATGAGCGATACATTCCGTGTATATACCTCATCAGATGTGCTGGGAGTTGAAGTAGGAGCCGCACTTAAAAACGTAGTTGCTCTTGCAGCAGGTATGGCGGACGGACTGGGATACGGAGATAATACCAAGGCTGCCCTTATTACAAGAGGCATGGCTGAGATATCGAGACTTGGGATTGCCATGGGTGGCAAAGCCCAGACTTTCTATGGCCTTTCGGGTATCGGCGATTTAATCGTTACCTGTGCATCCATGCATTCCAGAAACAGAAGAGCCGGTATCCTTATCGGAAAAGGCGTTCCATATAAAGAAGCCATGGCTGAAGTGGGCATGGTGGTTGAAGGTGTATATTCCGCCAAGGCTGCATATAAGTTAGGTCAGAAACTTGGTGTGGAGATGCCAATCGTGGAGCAGGTTAATAAGATTTTATTTGAGGGCAAAAACGCCGCCGACGCAGTCAGCGAGTTAATGCTCAGAGACAGAAAGATTGAAAATTCAGGTGACTGGAAGTAGTTGTGTTGTAAGGAGAAGTAAGTAATGGCCAAGAATTTAGTAATTGTGGAGTCCCCTGCCAAAGTGAAGACTATTAAGAAATACTTAGGCAGTGACTATGAAGTTTTAGCCAGTCAGGGACATGTAAGAGATCTTCCAAAAAGCTCTCTTGGCATAGATGTGGACAATGATTTTGAGCCAAAATATATTGCAATAAGAGGTAAGGGTTCTTTAATTAATTCCCTTCGTAAAGCGGCGAAGAATGCAGATAAGATTTATCTCGCAACTGACCCTGACCGTGAGGGAGAGGCAATCAGCTGGCATTTATATGAAACTCTTAAACTGCAGGATAAGAAGGTGTATCGTATTACATTTAATGAAATTACCAAAACTGCAATTAAGAATTCCCTTAAAAATCCGAGAGAGATTGATATGAATCTGGTTAATGCACAGCAGACCAGAAGAATCCTCGACCGTCTCGTGGGTTATACCATTTCACCACTTTTGTGGGCAAAGGTAAAAAGAGGCTTAAGTGCCGGCAGAGTTCAGTCTGTGGCAGTAAGAATTATCTGCGACAGAGAAAATGAAATCAATGATTTTATTCCAGAAGAATACTGGAACCTTGATGTGGATTTATCCGTTAAGGGTTCAAAGAAACCAATAACAGCTGCTTATTACGGTAAGAATCATAAGAAGTGCGAACTTAAATCCAAAAAGGATGTGGATGAAGTTCTTAAGGGAATAGATGGAAAGAAATATATTGTTACTGATACCAAGGTGACATCAAGACTTAAGAATCCACCACTTCCTTTTACAACATCAACATTGCAGCAGGAAGCATCCAAGACTCTTGGTTTCGCACCTAGTAAAACCATGCGTATTGCACAGCAGTTATATGAAGGCGTGGATATTAAGGGAAGAGGCACAGTGGCACTTATCAGTTACCTTCGTACCGATTCCACAAGAATTTCAGATGATGCCAAGGCAATGGCAGCAACATATATTGCCAATACATTTGGTAAAGATTATTTATCAGGCGGAAGCGCAGCGCAGAAGAGCGGAAAGATTCAGGATGCGCATGAAGCAATCAGACCTACGGATGTTAATAATACGCCGGAAAGCCTGGCTTCACTTCTTGCAAGGGACCAGTTTAGATTATATCAGCTTATCTGGAAGAGGTTTGTGGCAAGCCAGATGGCTAAGGCTAAATCAGAAACAGTTGCAATTACAGTAACTGCCGGAGATTATGATTTTAAGGCATCTGCTTCGAAGGTGATTTTTGAAGGTTACAGATGTATCTATGTTTCTTCAGATGAAGAAAAATTAGAGAAAAATACCATCCTCTCCAAGATTGAGAAAGATGATGAACTTAAGTTTGAGGGATATAACAGTGAGCAGCATTTTACCCAGGCTCCTCCTCATTATACGGAAGCATCACTTATCAAGACTTTGGAAGAACTGGGAATCGGAAGACCGAGTACCTATGCTCCAACCATAACTACAATTATGGCCAGAAGATATATTGTTAAAGAAAATAAGAATCTTTACGTATCTGAGATGGGACAGGTTGTAAATAATATTATGGTGGAAGAGTTCCCAAGTATTGTGGATGTTAATTTTACCGTATATATGGAGGCTCTCCTTGATAAGATTGAAGAGGGTACTGTAGAATATAAGACAGTGGTTTCCAACTTCTATCCGGATCTTGCTGAGGCTGTTGAGGCAGCAAAGAAGAAACTTGACAGAGTTAAGGTTGCAGACGAGGTTTCTGATGAAATCTGCGATAAGTGCGGTCGTAACATGGTTATCAAATATGGTCCTCATGGTAAATTCCTGGCTTGTCCGGGATTCCCTGAGTGCAAAAATACCAAGCCGTTTGTTGAGAAGATTAATATTAAATGTCCAAAATGCGGTAAGGAACTTGCCATCAGAAGAACCAAGAAGGGCAGAGTATTCTATGGATGCGAAGGTTATCCGGAGTGTGAATATACCCTGTGGCAGAAGCCTATAAATAAGAATTGTCCTAAGTGCGGCGACCTCTTAATCAGTAAAGGCGCCAAATATGTATGTGCTTCCCCGGAATGTGATTATTCCGAGACAAAAAAGTCTAAACAATCTGCTAACTAATGCCGATATATAGACTGTAAGCAAGGAAGCCGATATAAAACATACCTCTTTTAGAAAATAAAAGGATTTATTGAGAATAATCAATAAATCCTTTTCTGTTTTTCAGGGGGTGAAAGTCCTTGAGTTATGTAAACAAAAGAGTGGGGCGTGGATTATAACTTATTTAGTGTTTGATTATGAGAAAAAACACAATATAAAGTGGTTTTTTTGCTTAAAATACTTGTATTTTTGTTAATATTCTTTATAATGTAATAAGGTAGGCTTATTAGCCAGGAAAGGTGGATGTATGATTAATACCAGCGTTTTTGATTATGTTAACGTACTTGATAAAGCAGCTGACGCTTCATGGACAAGAAACAAAGCAATATCAAACAATCTTGCCAATGCAGCTACGCCTAATTACAAGAGGCAGGACGTAACTTTTGAGGCAGAACTTAGAAGCGCAATAGTAGGAAATCCGGGTTCAATGGATCAGAGAATCAGAGCCCTTAATACAGGTAATCATTTATCCAAGCTTAATGGAACTGTATTTACAGATACTGCAGCAGTTTCATACAGACTTGACGGTAATAATGTGGATGTAGACACAGAAAACGTATATCTTGCTGAGAACCAGATTAAATACCAGGGACTTATTAACAGTATTAATCAGGAATTCAGTAATTTCCGTACAGTAATTAAGTAGGAGGTGTGAGCTATGGGAATGTTTGATGCTTTTGACATAAGTGCAACAGGTATGACTGCTCAGAGATATCGTATGGATATCATTTCTGAGAATGTAGCGAATGCCAATACAACACGTACTGAGGATGGTGGAATATACAGACGTAAGGTGGTTACCTTTGAGGCCAAGGGAGACAGAATTCCTTCATTCCAGTCATTCTTATCCCAGTCACGTTCTTCTTTATCAAGAGGCGTGGGAGAAGGCGTAAGAATATCATCAATCGCTCAGGATTATACAACTGAGATGAATAAGGTTTATGATCCTTCTCATCCGGATGCAGACGAGAATGGTTATGTATATTATCCGAATGTTAATACAATTACTGAAATGACTAACTTAATTGATGCAACAAGAGGTTATGAGGCCAATGCCACAGCTTTTAACGCAAGTAAGTCCATGGCAATGAAGGGACTTGACATAGGTCAGAGTTAATTAGTGAAATAGAAGGTGATAGTAAATGATAGATGTTTCAAGTGTTCCGGGAATTGATCAAAATGCACTTAAGGTATTGCAAAATGGTGGCGTAAATAACAGTATTACTAAAGTTAAAAGCGATGATAATATGTTTGAAAGCCTCCTTAATAATGCAATTGATAATATTAATACAACCAATAATTATCTTTCGGCTGCTGAGAATGAAGAAATCAGATTTGCTCTTGGAGAGACAGACAGTGCTCATGATTTAACAATAGCTTTATCCAAGGCTTCGACAGCACTTCAGTATACAGTAGCAGTAAGAGACAAGTTTTTGGAAGCATATAAAGAAATTATGCAGATGCAGATATAATTAGATTTGTAAGTGATACATGGCAGACGTGCCGTGGATTGGAGACAAAATGGTTGAGAAAATTCTAGATTATCTCAAGAGCCTGCCACCAAAGTTTATGGAGTGGTGGAACAAGTTCACATCAAAACAGAAAACAGCTATAATCGCAATTGCACTTGGGGTTATAGCTAGTTTTGCTATTTTAATAACTGTGGTTACACGGACTCAGTATGTGGTTTTAATGACCTGTACGGATACCACGCAGGCATCGGAAGTTCAGTCGGCTTTGGAAAGTGCCGACATTGAGTTCAAGGTTTCCGACAATGCCCTGGTATTCAGTGTAAACAAGAAACAGCTTTCGGAAGCCAACCTGGCTCTTGGCTCAAGCGGTATTATTTCCGATGAGTACAGTTCTTTGGAAGATGTGGTTGGGGGCTCCTTATCAACCACAGAATCAGACAAGAGAAAACTATATGTAGCTTATCTTGAGAAGAAACTTGCAAGAGATATTGAGCAGCAGTCCTTCGTAGACAAGGCTACTGTTAATCTTCATATTCCTGAAGATGATGGTACCTTAATCAGCAATAAAGAAGAATCATCGGCTCAGGTTACTCTTAAATTAAATGGCACATGTACAGCAGAGCAGGCATCGGCCCTTGCAAGAGCAGTACAGACTGCAGTAGGCAATGAAGGAACTGACAGAGTGGTAATTATGGATACTGACGGCAATCTTTTATTCGCCGGTGGTGAAGATACTACTTTAGGCGGTCTTGCATCAAGCCAGCTTACATTAAAAAGTGATGCAGAGAATCAGGTTGGTAATGCAGTTAAGAAGGTGCTTGGCAATACCAATGAGTTTGACCTAGTTGAGGTTGCCACAAATCTTACACTTAATTTCTCAGATACCCAGAAGGTAACAACTACATATACACCTGCAGACGGACAGGCTCAGGGTGTGCTTTCCCATGAAAGTTCATATGAGTCATCTTCAGAAGGCGGTACAGGACTTATTCCGGGTACTGATTCCAATGTTGAGCAGACATATGTTTATGAATCGGGCGGAGGAAGTTCATCCACTGTTTCCGAATTTGAGAAGGATTATCTTCCGAATACCGAGACGGTAACACAGTCTATTCCTGCAGGGGGAATAGTATATGATCAGTCATCAGTTGCAGTTACTGCAATTAAGTATAATGTAATCAAGGAAAAAGATGCCAAAGCCCAGGGACTTCTTGATGGTATTACCTGGGATGAGTATAAGGCAGCCAATGATACAAAGACAAAACTTACAGTAGATGAAGAATTATATTCTGTTGTAGCAGATGCCAGCGGTATTCCTGCGGATAATATTACAATCGTTGCATATGAAGAACCTTTCTTTGTAGATAAGGAAAAAGGTGCTTTTGATATCAGTAATATTCTTCAGATTGGTCTTATTGTTATTATTCTTGGACTTCTTGCACTGGTAGTGCTCAGAAGCCTTCAGAGTGACAAGAAGAAAGAACAGCCTGAAGAAGAGGAAGAACTTTCGGTGGAGAAGATGCTTCAGTCCGCACCTGTTGAGGTTCTTGATGACATTGAAGAAGATAAGAAACCTGAAACCGTACGAGTTATCGAAGATTTTGTGGATCGTAATCCTGAGGCTGTTGCCAATCTGCTTCGTAACTGGTTGGCGGAAGATTGGGGGTAAAAAGTGGCTCATAATGATAAAATAACAGGTTTGCAAAAAGCAGCAGTGCTTCTTATTTCTTTGGGGCCGGAAAGGGCGGCATCGATTTTTAAGTATCTTAAGGAAGAAGAAATAGAAGACCTGACTTTGGAAATAGCCAATACCAGAAACGTAATGCCTCAGGTTAAGGAGAGCGTTATGGATGAGTTCTATCAGGTATGTCTTGCTCAGCAGTACATCTCTGAAGGTGGTGTTGGATATGCTTCAGACCTTCTCGAGAATGCTCTTGGTGCTGATAAGGCTGCAGAGATTATGAACAGACTTACTGCATCCATTCAGGTTAAGCCTTTTGAATTTGTAAGAAAAACCGATCCGGCTCAGCTCCTTTCCTTTATTCAGGATGAGCATCCGCAGACAATATCACTTATATTATCATATTTAAGCCCGGGACAGTCTTCACAGATTCTCTCAGCACTTCCTCCTGAAAAACAGTCAGAGGTTGCCAAGAGAATTGCTACCATGGACAGAACATCTCCGGATGTTATCAAGGAAGTGGAAAGAATACTGGAATCCAAACTGTCCAGCCTTGTTAATCAGGATTATACCATTATCGGTGGTGTTGACCACGTTGTTGAAATTCTTAATGCAGTTGACCGTGGTACCGAAAAGAGAATTATGGAGAATCTTGAAATTGAAGATCCGGAACTTGCCGATGAAATCCGTAAGAAGATGTTCGTATTCGAAGATATTCTTCTTCTTGATGACAGAGCCATTCAGAGAGTGCTCAGAGATGTTGACAACAACGACCTTTCAATTGCTCTTAAGGGCTCCAATGAAGAAGTTCAGAATGCCATATTCAACAATATGTCCAAGCGTCTCGTTACCATGATTAAGGAAGATATGGAATTCATGGGACCTGTACGTATGAAGGATGTTGAAGATGCTCAGCAGAAGATTGTTACTATTATACGTAAGTTAGAAGATTCCGGCGAGATTGTTATATCCAGAGGTGGAGGTGACGAGTTAGTTGTCTAGGAATTTTATTAAGTCCTCATCTGTTGTCAGTGACAGAGGGGTCAGAATTATACAAAGTAATGATATAGTTGCCAAGAAACTTGAAGATATAGCTACTATAGCCCATAGCGACAGGGCTGATGATATCAAGGGGGCTTTTGCAGAAGGAATCGACGCGACTTTTGTGGCATCGGTTCTTAATGATGACAGCGCGCCTCAAAGCGGCAGCGATCCTTTGGATGGTATCCTTGGGGGCAAAGGTGTCAGCAGTGAAAATCTCAAGGCTCAGAATATGCAGGCAGCCAATGTACTTGCCAAAGCAGAAGCAGACGCCCAGGAAATTAAGACGAAGGCTGAGGCAGAGGCGGAAACCCTTAAAGAGAATGCCTATAAAGAAGGCAAGGCTGAAGGGTATGAAGATGGCATGAGAGAAGCAAAACTCGAAATTGCCAGATTAGAGAATGAGATTACAGAGAAGAGTAAAGCTTTAGACACTGAATATAATGCCAAAGTTGCAGAGATAGAACCTGCACTTGTGGATGTTATTACAGGGGTATATGAGCATATCTTTAAGATTAGTCTTTTGGAGCACAGGGAGATTGTTATTCATTTAATCAATTCCACCCTTGCTCATCTTGATGGGGTTAAAACTTTTCTTATTCATATATCCAAAGATGATTATCCTTTTGTTTCCATGCAGAAGAAGGCTCTTGTTGCAGGAACCGGTATTGCAGTGGAGAATATAGAACTGGTTGAAGATTTTGCGGTAAGCAAGGGAAACTGTATTATTGAAACGGATGGCGGTATCTTCGACTGTGGTGTGGATACTCATCTGGAAGCTCTGAGTAAAGAACTTAAGTTACTCAGCTATAAGAAATAATTAAGAGGATACACTTTAGTGGATACTATTGATTTAAATAAATATGAAAGATGTAAAAGTAAGAGCTTCTATAAGAAACTGGGCAAGGTTGTTAATGTAGTAGGTCTTACTGTTGAGTCTGCGGGACCTGATGCGATATTGGGAGACACTTGCAGAATCTATACAGATGTAGATAAGTCAGCATTTATTACTGCGGAAGTCGTAGGTTTTAAGGATGGTAAGACTCTTCTTATGCCTTATGAAGTTACAAACGGTATTGGCTTAGGTGCGCTGGTAGAGAATCAGGGTGTGCCTCTTAGTGTTCGTGTAGGCCCTTTTTTATTAGGTCAGATACTTGATGGTATGGGAAGACCTCTTAATGGTGACATTAATATGTCGGGTGGTACTGATTACAGCGTTGAAGCGGCTCCGCCTGATCCAATGAGCAGAGAAATAATCGATACTGTTCTTCCTCTTGGTGTTAAGGCAGTTGATGGTCTTATAACAATCGGTAAAGGACAAAGAATTGGTATATTTGCAGGTTCCGGTGTTGGTAAGTCCACACTTATGGGTATGTTTGCACGTAATACCAAGGCTGATATAAATGTTATTGCCCTTATCGGAGAGCGAGGCAGAGAGGTAAGGGAATTCATAGAGCGTGACCTTGGAGAAGAAGGCATGAAACGTTCAGTTGTGGTTGTGGCAACATCTGACAAACCGGCGCTTGAAAGAAATAAGGCGGCCAAGACAGCTACTGCCATTGCGGAATATTTCAGGGACAGAGGTAATGATGTGCTTCTTATGATGGACTCCTTAACCCGTTTTTCCATGGCACAGAGAGAAATCGGTCTTGCCAGTGGCGAGCCTCCGGTATCAAGAGGTTATCCACCTTCGGTTTATGCAGAGATGCCTAAACTCCTGGAAAGAGCAGGCAGGGACAAGGTTGGTTCCATAACGGGACTTTATACCGTATTGGTAGACGGCGATGATTTTAACGAACCGATTACAGATACGGCCAGAAGTATCCTGGATGGGCATATAATGCTTAACAGAAAATTAGCCCACAAGAATCATTATCCGGCAATTGATGTGCTTCAGTCCATATCAAGATGTATGTCATCCATAGTTGATAAAGAGCAGAAAGCAGATGCTTCGAAGATTAAGAATACCATGGCTGTATATGCGGATGCAGAAGACCTTATTAATATCGGAGCATATAAAAGAGGCAGCAATCCCACAATTGACGATGCCATCGCACATATAGACAAGGTTAATGAATTCCTTTTGCAGTCCACGGAAGAGAAGTTTACTTTCGAAGAGACGAAGGAAATGATGCATAATTTGTTTAATTAATTTAAGGTTTTTATATGGCAATATTTAGGTATAAACTGCAGAATATTCTAAATGTAAGAGAAAAGCAGGAAGAGACTGCCAAGATGGAGTATGCTCAGGCTCAGATGGCTTTGAATGAAGAAGAGAAACTGCTGCAGGCCATAATTGATGAGAAAAATGCATATATCGAGGAAGGCGTAAGACTCAGAATGGGTGAGATTGATCCCGTTAAGATGAAGGAGAACGAGAATTTCGTCAAGAGTCTTAAAGAGAAAGAAGAGAAGCAGAAAGTTCAGGTTGAGGTGGCCCGCAAGGCTGTGGACGCGGCAATGTATAAACTTACACAGGCCAGAACGCAGACCAAAACTTATGAAAAACTGAAAGCCGATGCTTTTGATGAATTCGTTAAAGAAGAAAATGCCAAAGAAAATAAAGAAATTGATGAGTTAAACAGTTACAGGTTTTCGACCAAGACCTGACGGATGGCTATTAAGAATATAAGGAGATAACCATGGCAGAACTTACCGATGAAGAAAAAGAGCTGAAAGCGGAACGTGATAAAATCAAGTCCGAGAAAAAACAGTTGGCTCAGGAACAGAAGAAACAGAAACAGGAAGCCAAGAAAAGAGCTAAAGAACTTGCCAAAAAAGAAGAAGAACTGGATTATGAGCCCAAAGGGTCGGGATTTTCCGTATTCCTTGTGGCTTTGCTTCTTGTACTCATCTGGCTGGGCATTGCGGCTTTGGTTATAAAGATGGATATAGGAGGAGTTGGAACCAATATTGCGGCTCCGATCCTTAAGGATATTCCGGTGGTTAAATATATCCTTCCTAAAGATGCAATTACTGAAACAACTGATGTGGAGAGCTATTATGGATATACATCCCTTCAGGACGCTGTTAATCAGATTCAGGTTTTGGAGAAGGAACTCGACAGTGCAACCACTGCCAATAAGACATATGAAGAGCAGCTTGCCACATTAAAGAGCGAAGTTGAGAGACTTAAGACTTTTGAGAATAATCAGGTAGAATTCCAGAGAGTTAAAACCCAGTTCTATGAAGAGGTTGTTTACTCGGACAAGGGACCGGGAGCAGAGGCCTATATGGAATATTATCAGTCGATAGATCCGGAAACTGCAGAATATATCTACAGACAGGTTGTTACAGAGGAGAATATCTCAAAAGAAGTTGAAGACTATGCCGCAGCATATGCGTCAATGAAACCGAAGGAAGCGGCGGCTATTTTTGAGGATATGACTGATAATTTAAGCCTTGCAGCCAAGATACTTGGGGCAATGAGTACAGATGACAGGGGTAAAATCCTCGGCGCCATGGACCCTGAAGTGGCAGCCAAGATTACCAAAATTATGGAGCCAAAGCCTTAAGATAAATGTTTTTTGAGCCGATAATGTTAATGTGAAGATAATTCACAAGAACATTTGAAAGGAGGATATGATATGACCAGTGGAATGGTTACGGATGTTAATTCTATAGTAAATATTGGAATTACTCCTTCTGTCTCCCCTGCCGATAATCAGGGCTCCGGGTTCAAAGATACATTCAAGGTAGCTACCGACAGCAAGGAATCAGAAATTAATAAAAATGATCCTAAGCCGGAAATGAAGATGAATAATCTTAAATCTGACAAATCCAATGTTAAGATTTCATCCCAAAAATCTAAAATTGATGAGATATCAGATGAGAAAATCGATGAAGCAATATCTGATAAGGTAGCAATAGTTGCTGAGGCTATCAGTGCTGAACTTGGTGTTACAGTAGAAGAAGTTCAGGCAGCGATGGAAGAGTTAGGACTTGGAAATGCGGATCTTCTCACAGTTGATGGAATTAATGCAGTTATTGCAGAAATTGCTAATTTAGAGAATCCGATTGATATGGTTATCGATCCTGAAATCAGTCAGGCTATTGCCAATGTAGGAGAGGTTTTAAATCAGTCTTTAGCTGAACTTTCAGAGGAACTTGATATTCCATCTGATGAGGTTGCAAATCTTATTAATACAAAGGTTGATGCACCTAAAACATTTGAAATGCCGGTAACGGATGAAAATGTTACAGATGAAAATGTTGCAGATGAAAATGTTACAGATGAAAACGTTACAGATGATTCTCTTTTAGTTAATGAGATTGGTAATGCAGCTGATAACGAGAAAGTTAAGGCTACAGATGATGCTGAAAATAATAACTCTTCAGATTTAATGAACAAAGAGCATGTCGATGTTAAGGCAGAGGATGCAGATAAGTCAAAAGGAAATAATGAAACACCTGTAGTTACAACTAATGTTTCTTTTGAAAACGGTAATGTGGTAATAACCAAGGAAGTTACAAATGCAGAGGGAGAAACAAGAGTATCTACACAGGAAATTATCGGACAGATTACTGATTATATGCAGACTCACAGTGAAGAAGGCTTGTCTGAAATCAGAATGCAGCTTCACCCTGAATCACTTGGAACATTACTTATTAATGTAACAAGTAAAAATGGCAATGTAACAGCTTCAATTATCGCTCAGAATGAAGCAGTTAAAGCAGCATTGGAATCAGCAATTACAACTCTTGAAGATAATTTCAGGGAACAGGGTGTTAAGATTGATGCCGTAGAAGTAACTGTGGGAACACATGAGTTTGAACAGGCCATGGAAAATAATGCAGGTTCTAATGGCAGCAACAATGCAGAGCCTAATGAAATACACCAGGCTAGTAAAACAAAGATCAGACGAATCAATCTTGCTGATGAGATAACTGAAGGTGAAGAAACAGAAGAACTTTCAGAAGAAGATACAATAGCAAGAGAGATGCTTATAGCAAGTGGTAATACTTTAGATTACAGAGCATAGGAGATAAAGATATGGATGGTTTAACAGCTCAATTTGTTGATGGTGAATTATTACAAAGAACATCAACCCAGACTACAAGTACATCAGCTGCTACTAATAAAACAGGTGAAAACAAGGTTGCAGGAAGCAATTCACTTGATAAGGAAGCTTTCCTTCAGTTACTGGTTGCACAGATGAAATATCAGGATCCATTGGAACCAACATCCAATACTGAATATATATCACAGTATGCTACATTCTCAGAACTTGAGCAGATGCAGAATATGAGCTCTAATATGACATTATCAAGAGCTTCTGAATTAGTTGGTAAGGAAGTAATTATTGAATCTACTTCTGAATCAGGTAAGCAGACAACTACTCAGGGGTATGTTGAAAAGGTTGTTTATAATTCCAATAAGGCATTCCTTTCAGTTGATGGTTCATTATATTCAATTGATGATCTTAAACAGGTTGTTGATGATGAATATAAACAGGGCATGGATACAATTGAAGATATCCAGAAGATTATTGACAAACTTCCTAAGCCTGAGCAGGTAACAATGAATGATTTACAGGAAGTAAGCAATCTTTATACAGCTTATACTTCAATGACTTCTTATCAGTTATCACTCATGGATAAGGATACTATTTCCAAGATAGAGGCTTATATTTCAAGAGCAACAGATATCAGCAAAGAGTTATCAGATGCAGCTAAGAATGCAGCAGAAGCTCTTGCAGACGGTGGAGAAAAGAAAGATGATGCTCCCAAAGAAGATGAAATCATAAGCGGTGATACAGAGGAAGTATAAGATTTATACTTTTCCATGGAGGGAACAAATATGAATATTAATAACAGTCAGTTCCTTTCAAATATTTACAATAACCCGAACATAATAAATAATAATATCAATCCACATTCTAATTTGAGTGAGAAATCTTTTGCGGATATACTTAATAAAAATGAGAATGTTGACGATATATATGGTGAGGTTAAATTTTCAAAACATGCTTTAACGAGACTGGAAGAAAGAGACATTATTCCAACGAGAAATCAGATGGAAAGACTTAACGAAGGTGCTCACAAAGCTAATTTGAAAGGAATAACAGATTCGCTGGTAATCGTGGATGAGTTGGCATTCATAGTCAATATTCCAAACAAAACAGTGGTTACAGCGATGGATAAAAACGAAAGCGAAGAACATGTATTTACAAACATCGATGGCGCAGTTATTGCATAGCCGGACCTAACGGAGGCTATAATCTCCTGAATGATAGAAGGAGACATCGAAAGAATTAACCTTAAGGAGGGTCAATATTATGATGAGAGCTCTTTATTCTGGTGTTGCAGGTCTTAAGACACACCAGGTCAAAATGGACGTTATTGGTAACAACATTGCTAACGTTAACACAACAGCTTACAAATCACAGTCAATTACTTTCACAGAATTAATGTATCAGACAACTCAGGCTGCATCCGGACCTAATGCTACAACAGGTACTGCCGGTACAAATGCCAAGCAGATCGGTCTTGGTTCTACATCAGGTGCTATTTCTACAGCAATCACAACAGCCGGTGCATCTCAGAATACAGGTAATCCTTTTGATATTAAAATTACAGGTGATGCTTTCTTCATCGTTAATAACGGAACAGATAACTATTTCACAAGAGATGGTTCTTTCTACGTAGATGCTGCAGGTAACCTTGCAACAACATCAACCGGTTACAATGTAATGGGGTGGGGCGTTGATCCTGAAACAGAAACAATTAAGCAGGATACAGTTCAGGCTCTTAGAATCATGAGCCCTGAGAATATGACATATCCACCAGAAGCTACAACAAAGGCATATGTTTCCGGTATTCTTGATAAGAATGATACTAACGCTGCATCTTCATCAGGTAAGTCAATCAGCGTAACAACATATGATAATCTTGGTTATTCATATTCAGTTAAGTTCGCCATTAAAAATACAGACAATGAAGGCCAGTATACAGTAGAACTTGTTGATATCCTTGATTCCAACAACAAGTCACTTAAGGACGTATATAACGTTGGCAAAATCACCGACATCGCATCTTTTGGTGCTGAAAAAGTAGAAGAGTCCACAACACTTATGCAGCTTGCTGATGGTGTTACATATGATAGTGCCAATCAGAAATATTATCAGAAAGTCGGTTTATCCGATACATTCTCGGATTATGAAACCAATAAGGTAAGCGGTATTAATTATTCCGTTCCGGACGGCACAGCTGCAGGACAGTTTGCGGCAGGTTCCACAATGACTCTTAACGGTAACGGAACAATTTCAAAAGATGATTTGATTGATGCATTCCATTTGATATATGTTACAGATCCTGCAGGTAACTATTATACAGATGGTTCGGGTCTCAAACTTACCAGCGATACAGATGCGGAATGGGCTACAGCTCTTGGCAAGACAGGTCTTACAGGATTTAATGCCACAATGGACGGAGACGGTAATGTGACTTTCACATTCCAGCAGGATTTCACATTTGATTCCGCCACAACCTTCGACGGAACCAATTTTACCAAAGAGATTACCCAGGATGAAGCCTATGGTGTGGATACAACCATTCCTAATACCAAATATACTTATGCGGTAGCAGAAGATGGACAGGCTCAGGTTACTGCAACAACCACTTTAACAGGTAACATGCTTATTTATGATACAGGTACAGGTGAATTCAAGTCTATTAACGGTGCTAACAGCGCACTCCTTGATTTTGCATCAACAGCTACTGATGTACTTGGTAATCCGGTAGATTTATCACACTTTGAAGATGTTGATATGGATTTCTCAGCGTCATCAATGTTCAATAATAATGGTACTTCAACCATGACAATGGTATCCGGTGACAAGACAGGTCTTGGCTCTGGACGTAAGCTTGGTGAGTTATCAGGTGTATCAATCCAGAATAATGGTATGATTTATGCTTCATACGACAATGGCCAGACAAGATTACTTGGACAGATAGCAGTTGCTACATTCTCCAATGCTTCCGGTCTTCAGAAAGAAGGAGACAACTTATACAGTGCAACTCTTAACTCCGGTGAATTTGATGGTATCGGCGTTGATGTAACAGCCGGTGGCGGATATATGTCAACAGGTGTTCTGGAAATGAGTAACGTAGATCTTTCTTCAGAATTTACTGAAATGATTACAACTCAGAGAGGTTTCCAGGCAAACAGCCGTATAATCACTGTTTCCGATACACTTCTTGAAGAACTTGTTAATCTGAAGAGATAATAAAAAGCCTTACATAACTTAAAAAAAGCGAGTATGGAAAAAATCTTCCATACTCGCCTTTTTATAGGGCTATACTATTTATTTTATGTAAATTATGTGTTATAATTAGTGTGTATGTTTAGGGGATACAACAATATGTTGTATATTATTCAGGTGTTAATGTATGATTGAACTAACAAAAATGAATGGGGTTAAATTCTTAATAAATCCTGATGTAATTGAGGTTGTGGAAGAAACTCCGGACACCGTTCTGACTACTGTTACAGGAAAGAAAATCATCATAAAAGAAGGTAGACAAGAGGTGAAAAATTTAGTAAAATCGTATAGAAGGGATATTTTTGCGCCCAGTGCAAATGAGGAGATATAAATAAGATGGATTTGGCTTCGATTATAGGTCTGTTAGTCTGCGTGGGAATGATGCTCATGGGTATCGTTACCGGTGACGACGGTGTGGCAGGTCTTAGATATTTTATTGATGTAAAATCTGTATTAATAACCTTTGGTGGTGCTTTTTTTGCAATTCTGGCATCCAATTCCATTAAGGATTTCATTGGAGGTTTGAAGAGTTTCTTACTTATTTTCAAAGCTCCGAGTATGAATCTTACGGAGACTATTTCCAAGGTAATTGAGTTGTCCAACGTGGCTCGTAAGGAAGGTTTGCTGGCTTTGGAAGAAGTATCGGGAGAGTTGGAAGATCCGTTCCTTAAAAAAGGCATTCTTCTTATAGTGGACGGTACCGATCCGGAACTGGTAAGGGGAATCCTGGAAACGGAAGTTGTCAATCTTGACTCCAGACACAGGCAAAAAATCGGATTCTGGCAGGATTTGGGTGCCATGGGCCCTGCATGGGGTATGATTGGTACTTTGATCGGCCTTATTCTTATGCTTCAGAATATGTCCGATGCATCATCAATTGGTCCTTCCATGTCCGTAGCCCTTATTACAACCCTTTACGGCTCGATTCTTGCCAACTGGATATGTACGCCTACGGCTAGTAAATTAAAAGCGAATAATGAAGCGGAATTAATGCTTAAAGATATTATGATAGAAGGTCTTCTCTCCATTCAAGCAGGTGAGAACCCAAGAGTTATTGAAGAAAAGCTTAAATCCTTCTTACCGCCTTCGGAAAGAACTTCGGCAGAAGGTGATGAAGGAGGTGAAGGCTGATGGCTAAGAAGAAACCTGAAGAAGCTGCTCCCGGCTCACCAGCCTGGATGGCCACCTTCAGTGATCTTATGAATCTTCTTCTGTGCTTCTTCGTATTGCTTTTCTCCATGTCATCCATTGATGCTCAGAAGTTCGAACTTGTGGCGGCGTCTTTTGCCAATACGTTCAGTATTTTTACCGCCGGTGGTCAGGCTATTGGCGATGGAATACTTATAAGTAATGGTGTCAGCCAGTTAAGTCAGCTGGATGATTATTTAAACAGTACGGGTAAGGCCGCAGAAAGCGATAAGCAGATAACCGATACTCTGGAAGAGTTTGACAATCAGAGAATGGCTGAATCGGAAGAAATGGCTGAACTTATTGAGGAGACCATTACCGAAGCGGGAATGGAGAATCTTATCGATATTGAATTTACTTCCCAGTATGTACAGCTTACTTTGAATGGCTCACTTCTGTTTGATTCGGGTAGCGCTTCTTTGAAGGAAGAGTCAATACCGGTCCTTGATCAGATAATAAAGATACTTCAGAGATATCCATCAAGTATCATTGAAGTAGAAGGACATACAGATAATGTGCCTATGACCAATGGCAGATATGCAGATAATGATGAACTTAGTTCTGCAAGAGCCATTTCGGTATTTAAGTATATTACAGAGAATTCCAATATTGATCCGTCTATGATTAAGCATTCCGGAAGAGGTGAGTATAATCCGATTGCGGATAATTCAACTGCTGAAGGAAGAAGTCTTAACAGAAGAGTTGAGATTAAGATTTATAATACATTGAGTTCTTTTTAAGGGGACTCAAAGTGGAGGGTTAAAGTGAAAAAGAATTTTATCTCTATTTTGATTCTGGGTTGTACAATTATCAATATAGTTTTAAGTGCAATTACTATGTACAGCGTTGTATCAACAAATCAGAAAACTGCGGCTATCGTTACTGACGTAGCTAATGTTCTCAGCCTTGATTTGGGCGCAGGCCCTGAAGAAGCAACTGCTTCTGAAGTTCCAATCGAGAATATTGTTACTTATTCAATTTCCGATAAGATGACAATTGAACTTAAGGGTACCCCAGGGGATAATACAACACATTATGCCATGGTTAGTGTATTCTTTTCCATGGACAGTTCACATCCTGATTATAAGAAATACGGCGAAACAATGGGAGATAACGAGGTAATCTTAAAGAGTATTATCGGTGACGTATTCTCTAATTATACAATTGATGAAGCCAGACTTGAACAGGATGAAATTCGTAATGAAATTCTTAAGAAGGTACAGAATAAATACTCAGGTTCAAGCTTCGTATTTGATGTATCATTCAGCGACATTGTATTCCAGTAAAATGTTCGCTTGAGGAGGTATAGGTTTTGGGTGAGATACTTTCACAAGGAGAGATTGACAGCCTATTAAAAGCACTGAATAGTGGTGAAATAGATGCTGAAGAGATGATCAATGCTCCTGAGGAAGATAAAGTCAGGGACTATGATTTTAAAAGACCGGCTAAGTTTTCCAAGGAACATTTAAGAACTCTTGAACTTATCTTCGAACACTATGGAAGACTTCTATCCACTACGCTTCCGGTATACTTAAGAAAGAGCGTACAGGTTGAGGTTTTAAGTTCGGAGACGGTTACTTTTAATGAGTTTACATCTTCATTATCCAATCCGGTTGTGCTGGCACTGGTTAATTTCAGACCTCTTCCGGGAGATATAATTATAGAGGTTACATCCAATCTCTGTTATGCAATAATTGACAGAATGCTGGGTGGTCCGGGAGAATCCTTGGAGAAGACCAGAGAGTTCTCTGAAATTGAATTGTCAATTGTTGAGAAAATTGTGGTTATATGCATGCAGCTTCTAAGAGAGCCTTGGAAGAATGTTGCAGAGATTAATCCGATGCTTGACAGAATTGAGACTAACTCCCAGTTCGTACAGATCATATCGCCGAATGAAATGATAGCAATTGTTTCGCTCAGCATTAAAGTGGGAGAAGTTGAAGGATACATGAATGTATGTATCCCATATATCACAATTGAGAGTATTATTGATAATCTTAATACAAAGTTCTGGTTCTCCAATATGACCAACAGTAGTGGAGAAGAATACAATGATTATCTGGAACTTATGCTTAAGAAAGTAGACGTACCTGTCAGAGCACTTCTTGGCAGAAGTACTGTTACGGTCAGTGATTTTGCATCACTTCAGGTGGGGGATATTATCAGACTCAATTCAAATATTGACAGTGAGTTAGAGGTACGTGTTGGAAATATTAAAAAATTTACTGCTGTTGCAGGTATAGATAAAGATAAATATGCCATTAAAATAACATCAGTAATAAGAGAGGAGGAATAAAGCATGGACGGAGGAATGCTTTCTCAGGATGAGATCAACGCCCTGCTTAGCGGAATGGCTGAAAATGGCGGAGAACCACCTAAAGCTGAATCTCCTGCAGTCGAAGCAAACCTGACTGAGGCTGAAAGAGATGCCATAGGTGAGATAGCCAATATCAGCATGGGGACATCTGCTACCACCCTTTACTCCTTAGTTAACTGTAAGGTGGACATTACAGCACCGACTGTAACTGAAACCAATTGGGAAGGACTTATTGGGGATTACGATGCACCTTGTGTATTTATTCAGATTAAATATACAGTAGGTCTTGAAGGAAGTAACATCATTATTCTTAAAGAAAAAGATGTTAAAGTAATTACAGACTTAATGATGGGCGGCGATGGTACTAATACAGATGGTGAACTTAGTGAACTTCATTTAAGTGCCATATCGGAAGCCATGAATCAGATGATGGGTTCATCGGCAACTTCACTTTCTACCATGCTTGGAAGAAAGATAGATATATCACCACCATATGCAAGTTTAATAGATATTAATGAACTTAAAGATGAAAGCAATGTTCCTAATTTCTTAACAGGAACTTTTGTAAAGATAGCTTTTAAAATGACAATAGGAGAACTGGTAAACAGTGAAGTAATCCAGTTATATCCTATAGACCTGGCCAGAGAGTTATATAATTACTTTATTGGTACGCAGACTCCTGAACAGGCGGCACCTGCTCCGACACCTGCGCCGGCTACAGCAGCTGCACCTACTCAAATGGGTACACCGCCACAGATGAATATGCAGCCTAATATGTATATGAATCAGGGTATGATGCCACAGATGGGAATGACACCACAGATGGGAATGACGCAAATGGGAATGCCACAAATGGGAATGCCGCAGATGGGTGCAATGCCTACGATGCAGGGCGTTAATGTTCAACCTGCACAATTCCAGACTTTTTCAGCCGAATCTGTTTCAGCAGGCGGTGGAGAGAATATGGGACTGATTATGGATGTTCCACTGGAAGTTACGGTTGAACTTGGTAGAACTAAAAAAGCAATTTCAGATATTCTTAATTTTTCACCGGGAACAATCATTGAACTTGACAAGATTGCCGGTGAGCCAATTGATGTGCTTGTTAACGGTAAGCTGGTTGCCAGAGGTGAAGTAGTTGTTATTGAAGAGAGTTTCGGTGTCAGAGTAACCGAGATTATTAAATAAAGGAGATACAGATTATGGGAAAAAATATTTTAATCGTTGATGATGCTGCTTTTATGCGAATGATGATTAAAGATATCCTTTTCAAAAATGGTTATAATGTTGCGGGAGAGGCAGAAAATGGCGTTAAAGCTGTAGAGAAATATAATGAACTTAAGCCGGATCTTGTACTTATGGATATCACAATGCCGGAAATGGATGGTATTCAGGCACTTAAAGAGATTAAGGCTAATGATGCTACAGCGCAGGTTATTATGTGTTCTGCCATGGGTCAGCAGGCTATGGTTATTGAATCAATTCAGTCTGGTGCCAAGGACTTCATTGTAAAGCCATTCCAGGCAGATCGTGTTCTCGAAGCAGTAAGGAAGGTTGTTGGCTAATATGCAATTAGCACTTAATTCCTCTACAGGAATAAATTCTGTTGCTCAGTTCTTCACTGTTTTGCTGATATTCGTAGGTGTTTTATGTCTGACATATTTCACGACCAAGTGGGTTGCCGGATATCAGAAAGGCAGGATGATGGCTGGTAATATCCAGTTAATTGAGTCTTTCAGAATTAGTAATAATAAGTTTTTGGCTATTGTTAAAGTGGGGGAGAAATGCTTTCTTGTTGGTGTAGCCAAGGATAATATTTCGCTTATTGGAGAAGTTAATGAGGATGAACTTGTTATCAGTGAAAATAGCGGACAGATGATGAATATGAATTTTAAAGAAATTTTGGAAAAAGCTAAACTTAAGAAAAAATAGATGCTTATGATTAATGCTTTATGTAAAAAATATGGAATAAGATTATTATGCCTACTGTTTATAATAGTGGGCATATTGACTTTATTTAAGCCGATTACAGTAGTTGCTGCAAGTAATGAAACTACTGCAAATGTTCTTGATGATGATGAACTTATTGATGTAACCAATACACTTTTCCCTGATACAACGGGAGATGATAACAGTTCATTCAACATATCTTATGAAAACGGCAACGGGTCACTTAATGGTGCATTAAGAATTCTTTTAATACTTACCCTTATATCATTCCTGCCGGCAATGCTTGTCATGCTGACAAGTTTTACAAGGATAATTATTGTAATGCATTTTACAAGGTCGGCTTTAGGTACACAGACATCGCCACCTAACCAGGTATTAATTGGACTCACCATATTCCTGACTATCTTTATTATGTCTCCGGTATTCTTAAGAGTTACAAATGAGGCTATTAAACCTTTTGATGCAGGTGAGATAACTCAGGAAGAAGCCATGGAAAAAGCCATGGAACCTTTCAGGGAATTTATGTATGGTCAGACTCAGAGTAAGGATGTTAATGTTTTCATGCAGATAGCAGGACTTGAATGGGATGGTACGCCTGAGGGAGTTCCAACAACAGTTCTGATTCCAAGCTTTATGCTGAGTGAACTTAGAACATCATTTATTATCGGATTCTTAATCTATATTCCTTTTGTTGTTATTGATATGGTTGTTGCCAGCGTACTTATGAGTATGGGTATGATGATGCTGCCACCGACCACCATATCCATGCCATTTAAGATTTTATTATTTGTACTGGCAGACGGATGGAATCTGGTAATTGTTAATCTGGTCAAATCATTTTATTAGTAACAAATTATAGATAGTCAAAATAAAGATAAGGAGGGATGATTATATGATAACAGTTGATGACGTAATCAGCATTGCAAGAGAAGCGTTATATACCATAATAATCACAGGTGCTCCTTGTCTTTTGGTATCACTGATCATTGGCTTACTGGTCAGTGTATTTCAAACAGTCACATCCATTCAGGAGCAGACTTTAACCTTTGTTCCAAAGATTCTTGGCATATTCCTTGCCATTATGATTCTGGGACACTGGATGCTGGATATGATGGTTAATTTTATGACCAATCTCTGGTCTAATATGAGTATGTATGTAGGATAGCCTATGATAGATTATTCTTTTTCTATTCAGGAATTAGAATATTTCCTGCTTATACTGGTGAGAGTCAGCTGCTTTGTATTTGCAGCGCCTTTCTGGGGCGAGAATACCATACCCGGCAGGGTTAAAATTGGTACCTCCGTTTTTATAGCAATACTGCTTTATTATGCAACAGCTCCTCACGAAGTACTGATGGTGGAAACTATTATTGATTTAACCACCATTATTTTAAAAGAGGCGGCGGCGGGACTTCTGATAGGTCTCGGTGCAAATATCTGTACCACGGTGGTGCTTTTTGCAGGAAGACTGGTTGACGTGGAAATGGGTCTTGGTATGGCGAATGTCATGGATCCGACTTCAAGAGAGAATGCTACAATCACCGGAGTTTATTACAGATACATGGTTATGCTTATTATGATAATAAGCGGTATGTATCAGTATCTTATATCAGCACTGGCTGAAACATTTACACTTATTCCTGTGGGTGATGTAGTCATAAATTATGATAAGATTCTGGATTCTTTTATAGTATTTATGGGCGAATATATGCTGATAGGTCTTCGAATCTGTCTGCCGGTATTCTGCACCATAATGCTGCTTAATGCGGTACTTGGTATACTTGCCAAGGTTGCGCCGCAGATGAATATGTTTGCTGTAGGTATTCAGCTTAAGGTACTTACAGGTATGGCGGTTTTATTCTTTAGTGTAGCTATGTTGCCAAGAATATCTGATCTTATATATACACATATGAGACAGATGATAGTCAGAATGGTTGAGGGCTTAATGAATGCTGGAATATAATCTTCAGTTATTCGCCAAGGATGGTCCGGGCGGAGAGAAAACTGAACAGCCTACTGCCAAAAAGTTAGATGACGCCAGAAAAGAAGGACAGGTTGCCAAAAGTAAGGAGATTAACTTAGGATTCAGCCTTCTTGCGATGTTTGTGCTTCTGAAGATTTGGGTAGGACATCTAGGCGGGGATTTTATCAACGTTTTTAAGGCTGTATTTGCCAAAATTCCAGATATAACGCATATTTCCGCAAGTTCCGGGGATTTAAGCTGGGAGATAATGGACATTATCAGGCAGATAATGCTTCAGATGCTCCTGATGATTGCTCCGTTTGCGCTGCTTGCCCTTGTTGTGGGTATTGTTTGTGAGGTTGTGCAGGTCAAGTGGAAGCCGACGGCCAAGCCGCTGCAGCCTAAATTTAATAAATTAAATCCTTTAACGGGTTTTAAGAAATTCTTTTCGCTAAATGCACTTATTGAGCTTCTTAAGGCGATAGTGAAAATACTTATGATATTTTATATAGTTTATTCCAGCGTTAAGAATCTGTGGCCGAATATTTTTTATATTTTTGATATGCCGGTTGAACAGACTGTGGAACTGCTGGGGACGGAGGTTTTTAATCTGGGTATTAAAATCTCCATGTTTTATCTGATTATTGCCTTTGCTGATCTTTTTTATCAGAGATGGAAATTCAATGATGATATGAAGATGACCAAGCAGGAAGTCAAGGATGAGTACAAGAATTCCGAAGGTGATCCGCAGATTAAGGGTAAAATCAGGCAGAGGATGATGCAGGCGTCCCAAAGACGTATGATGCAGGAACTTCCAAAGGCGGATGTGGTTATTACAAACCCTACGCATTTTGCGGTAGCGCTTAAGTATGACCCTGATAAGTATGATGCGCCTTATGTTGTGGCGAAGGGTGCTGATCATCTGGCTCAGAAGATTAAAGAGATTGCGAAGGAAAATCATATAGAGATAGTTGAGAATAAGCCTCTTGCCAGAATGCTTTATCACAATGTGGAGTTGGAAGAGGTTATTCCACCGGAGTTATACAAGGCGGTTGCTGACATTATTGCATATGTTTATAAAGTCAAAGGCAAAGTATAAATTTATTTTGTAAGGGAAAGGAGGAAAAAGCATGAAGATGAAAAGATCTGATATAGGCGTTGCCCTGTATCTGCTTGCAGCTGTCGTAATGCTTATTGTTCCTATTCCTAACTGGCTTTTGGACGTTGGTCTTGCACTTAATATATCAATTGCCTTTATTATTCTTTTTGGCTGTATGTTTGCAAAAGAAGTTCTGGATATGTCATTTTTCCCGACGGTACTTCTTTTTACAACCATATTCAGAATTGCACTTAACGTTTCATCAACAAGACTGATTCTTACAACGGGTAATCCGGGAAACGTGGTTCAGACCTTCGGTTCATTTGTAGGTAGCGGTAATCTGGTTGTTGGTGTAATTATTTTCATAATCCTTGTAATTATTCAGTTTGTTGTTATCAACAAAGGTTCTGAAAGAGTTGCAGAAGTAACTGCAAGATTTACACTCGATGCCATGCCCGGTAAGCAGATGGCGATTGATGCCGATCTTAATACCGGTGCAATTACAGATGAAGAAGCCAAAATCAGACGTGAGAAAATACAAAGTGAAGCATCTTTCTTCGGTTCCATGGATGGTGCCGTTAAGTACGTAAAGGGAGATGCCACAGCCGGTCTTATCATTACCGGTGTTAACGTAGTCGGCGGTATAGCCATGGGCATGATTAATGAGAACCTGGCTATTATGGAAGCTCTTAATAAGTATGTAATACTTACAATCGGTGATGGTCTTGTATCACAGATTCCATCCCTGCTTATTTCGCTGGCAACAGGTATCCTGGTAACCAAGGGCTCTAAGGATGCTGACTTTGGTGAAGTACTTGTTAAGCAGTTATTCGGTGTACCAAAGGTATTGTACTTGGTTGGTGCCACTGTTATGGCGCTTGGTATACTGACACCTCTTAATATTCTTTTGTTTGTGGGCTTTGGTGCTTTGTTTATTATTGTAGGCCGAATAGTAGCCAATTCTCTTGATACTGAGAAGGTTTCAACAGAGGTTGATACTGATGAGGCTGCAACCGAACAGATGCGGCAGCCTGAGAATGTCAATTCGCTTTTGCAGGTGGACCCCATCGAACTGGAATTTGGATATGGTATTATTCCCCTTGCAGATGTAAACCAGGGTGGTGACCTTCTTGACCGTGTTGTAATGATACGTAGACAGATAGCATTGGAACTTGGTACAGTAGTGCCTATAATCAGATTAAGAGATAATATTCAGCTTAATCCGAATCAGTATATTATAAAGATTAAAGGAATACAGGTTTCTGAGGGCGAGATTCTTTTTGACCATTATATGGCAATGAATCCGGGATATGTTACTGAAGAGGTAACCGGTATACCTACTTTTGAACCATCTTTCCATCTGCCGGCCATATGGATTACAGAAGGACAGAGAGAAAGGGCAGAGGCTGCAGGTTATACGGTTGTTGACCCGCCTTCAATCATTGCAACTCATTTAACAGAGATAATAAGACATCATCTGGCAGAACTTCTTACAAGACAGGATGTTCAGAAACTTATTGATAATTTAAGGGAATCAAATCCTGCACTTATTGATGAACTTACACCTAAGCTTCTTAGTCTTGGTGAGATACAGAAAGTTCTTCAGAATCTGTTAAGAGAGGGTATCTCAATAAGAGACCTTTTGACCATATTTGAAACACTGGCAGATCATGCCACTGTAACAAGGGATACGGATATTCTTACGGAATATGTAAGACAGTCGCTTAAAAGGGCAATATCCAGCAAGTATTTTCCAAGCAATGAAACAGTTAGTGTGGTAACACTTGATCCGAAGGTAGAACAGGATATAATGTCTTCCGTTAAGCAGACAGAGCAGGGAGCATATATTAATCTCGATCCGGAAAAAGTCAAAACCATTATGAAGAATACTGAGACAGAGGTTGAGAAATTAGAGAGAATTGGAAGAAGCCCGATTATTCTGACATCACCTATTGTTAGAATGTATTTTAAGAAACTAAGCGAAGATTATTTTAAGGATTTAATTGTAATATCTTATAACGAGATTGATTCAAATATTGAACTTCAGTCTGTTGGGATGGTGAGCGCGTAATGATAATTAAGAAGTATAGTGCAAAAACTGAAGATGAAGCAATGAATATTGCCAAGAAGGAACTTGGTGCAGATGTTGTACTGATGAATTCCAGAACAGTAAAGCAAAAAGGCATACTTAAACTTTTTAAGGCACCTTTTGTCGAAATTACCGTTGCTTTAGAAGAACAGCAGAGCGGTATTGACAAGAAGCCACAGCCAATGCCGCCTGTTCAAATTGGCGAAAGCAGTAGCAGAGTTGATTATTATGCCAGGGATGATATTGATTTAAAGACAATATCACAGGTTGCTGAGGTTGTTAATAAACAGGAGAGAAATAATGAGAATGGGTCAGCAACACCTGTTAATGAAACTAAAGATGTGGCTCCTAATCCGGCACCTGCTCCTGCGCCTTATAAATCAGCCAAGAAGGTAATGGAAGAGGATACCAAGGCCATTAATAATAATATCATGTCAACAGAAGGCGTGGATGACAGTGACAAGGTTTATGGAGTTATTGCAGAAAGCCTTGAAGACAATGAGGTTAAATCTTCCTTTGTAGAGCAGATTATTGGTGAGACTCAGAAATACGGCGGCGAAGAAATGCCAATGGAATATATTGTTTCTCATATCTATCAGAGAATGATTCTTAAATTTGGCAATCCTGAGCCTATTAAACCGGCTGAAAAAGGACCTAAGTATATTTTCTTTGTTGGTACAACCGGTGTTGGAAAGACTACCACAATTGCCAAAATTGCATCCAAAATGCGCCTTGAAGAAAAGAAGAAAGTGGCTTTTATAACTGCAGATACATACAGAATTGCAGCTGCAGAACAACTTCATACATATGCTAATATTCTTCAGGTTCCATTTGTTATTATTTATAATATGGATGATCTGAATCAGGCATTAACCAATTTCCAGGATTTTGATTATGTACTTGTTGATACTGCAGGACATTCTCATAAGAATGAAGAGCAGAGAGATACAATGGCTGAATATATCAATTTTGTAAAAGAAAAAACAGAAATAGAAGTATTCCTTGTATTGTCTGCAACTACCAAATATACAGACCTTTTAAGTGTTGTTGACTGCTACAAAGAAGTATTTGATTATAAAATTATATTTACCAAGTTGGATGAAACATCATCTTATGGTAATATATTAAATATAAGGATGCATACACTTGCTCCTATAGGTTATGTAACTACAGGACAGAATGTGCCTGACGACATTGAAGTATTCAATCCACAGTCCATCGTTAAGAAACTGTTAGGTGGAAGATAAGGAGGGAATATGGATCAGGCTCAACAACTTAGAAATATAATAAAAGCACAGCAGACCCGTCCGGTATCAAGAGTTATTGCCGTAACAGGCGGTAAGGGTGGTGTTGGTAAATCCAATACAGCAATTAATCTTGCCATTCAGTTACAAAGAATGGGACAAAGAGTAATCATTTTGGATGCCGATTTGGGTATGGCAAATATTGAGGTAATGTTTGGTGCAATTCCGCACTATACCTTATATGATTTGTTATATAAGGGTATGCATATGAGAGATATTATTACCTGGGGACCTGAAGGAATAGGTTTTGTATCCGGTGGCTCAGGTATTACGGGTATGAGTAACTTAAGCCGTGAATATCTTGAATATATCATTCAGAATCTTGCAGAACTTGATGCAATGGCAGATATAATTATTATTGATACCGCGGCAGGAATACATGATGATGTTAAGGAATTCTTAGCAGCAAGTGGAGAAGTTTTGGTGGTTATGACCACGGATCCTGCATCAATTACTGATTCGTATTCACTGCTTAAAGCATTAAGTCTTCATTCCAGATTTTCTACTGAAAGTACACTTATTAAGGTTATTACCAACGTGGTGGATTCAGAAGAAGAAGGAAGGGTATTATTTAGTAAATTAAACAGAGTTGTTCAGACATATCTTAAGATTCCTCTTGAGTATCTTGGAAGCGTTCCAAGGGATAAGGAATTATCTGATAATGTAAAACAGCAGATACCTATTTCCATAGCCAATCCAAAGGCTAAATCTGCTCAGAGTTATGAAAGAATAGCTAATGTTTTAATGAATAAGGAAATGAATCAAAAACTTAAAAAGAGGGGTATGGCTGCATTCTTTTCACATATTGTAGCTGGTAAAAAATATCAATGAAAAGTACAGACAAAGGACTAACTTTAAGTAAATATGTAACACCTGGATCCAAGATAGAACTTGAATCCGTTGAGAGGGTGCGCATGGATGACGGTACTTATAAAAAGAAAAAGTACGAATCCAAGGTGCTTGATATTATTGATGATGAGACTCTTGAAATTCTTATGCCTATGGAACAGGCTAAACTGGTGCTTCTTCCGGTTGACGGAGAATATGATGTAAGATTCTTCTGCACAAAAGGCTTATTCCAGTGCTTTGTAAGAGTAGTTGAGAGATACAAGAGCTCCAATATTTATTTGGTAAAGATTCAGTTAATCAGTAATCTTCAGAAATATCAGAGAAGGGAATATTACAGATATTCCACTAATATGACTATTAATATCAGGGAACTTTCAGGCGGAGAGAAGTTAAATCTTGAGCATAAGCATTCATTTGCATATGAAGATCTTCCAACCATTGAAGGAACAGTGCTCGATATCAGTGGCGGCGGTGTAAGGTTTATGGCCAAAGAGCCTCATGAAATGATGAATAATATTGTGGTTTCATTCTCTTTGGTATTCAATGGCAAGAACAGGGAATATACCTGTGTATCCCAGGTACTTAGCTGCAGGGAACTTGAAAACAGACCTGGAATGTATGAACACAGAGTCAAATATGTAAATATCTCAAATGGTGAAAGAGAAGAGATAATAAGATACATATTTGAAGAAGAACGAAAGAAAAGAAGAAGAGAATTTTAATAATAATTTTTATGAAGATAAGACCTTCCATCTAAAAAGAGTGGAAGGTTTTGTTTATTTTGCCCAAAAATAAGTGATTTTATGTGTTAAAACGTAGAAAATGCCATGAATTACAAAGATGCACGCATGAGTAGTTTGGGATGTGTTATAATTACTGTAGACTTGTGATAATTGCGAGTTTTAACGAGTAGAGAAAAGGTATGAAGTATGAATAAAATAATAGCAATTGCTTCATCGACCGGGGGGCCAAAAGCCTTAAATGCTATTATTCCACAGTTACCAGAAGATTTACAGGTTCCTGTAGTTATCGTACAGCATATGCCACTTGATTTTACCAAAACATTCAGCTTAAGACTGGATGAGATGAGTAAGATTAAAGTAGTGGAAGCTGCTGATGGTATGAAACTTCAGAATGGGCATGTATATATTGCCAAGGCAGGAACGCATTTAAATATTATCCCAAGAGGCTCTGAGCATTATATCAGATTTTCTGATGAGAAACTCAGAGAAGGAGTTAAGCCGTGCGCTAATTATATGTATGAGTCACTCTCCACATGTAATTATGATGAGGTTATAGCAGTTGTACTCACCGGAATGGGTTCTGATGGAACTATTGGCATCGAAGAATTGATGAAAAATAAAAAAGTAAAAGTACTGATTCAGGACAAAGAAAGTTCAGTAGTATATGGAATGCCCGGAAGCATTATTAAGAAAGAGATTCCGCATGAAGTTGTGGCACTTAAAGATATGGCAAGGGCAATTATAAATAGTTTGGAGGTATAGTGATGGACGTTAGTCAATATTTGGATATTTTTATTGATGAGACTAAAGAGCATTTACAGAATCTTAATACTCAGATTCTTGAACTTGAGCAGGATGCTGAGAATATGGATACCATAAATGAGATTTTCAGAGCTGCTCACTCTCTTAAGGGTATGGCCGGAACTATGGGCTATAAGAGAATGCAGACTCTTACTCATGATATGGAAAATGTATTTTCAGAGGTTCGAAACAATACCATTAAGGTTAATCCTGAAATGATTGATCTTTTATTCCAGTGTCTTGATGCTCTTGAAGAGTATCTTGACAATATTCAGCAGAATGCTGATGAAGGAACCAATGACAATGAGCCATTAATTAAAGCTCTTAATGATATATTGCAGTCTAAGGGCGGCGCTGCTCCAAAGGAGGAAAAGAAAGAAGAGGCTCCTAAGGCAGAAGAACCTAAGACAGAAGAGAATGCAGGCAGTGCCAAGGCAGATAAGTGGAAAGATATTAAACTTACTGATGTTGAATATCATGTAATTGATGAAGCATATAAGAATAATATGTTCTGCTATGGTATAAGCGTATATATTCAGGAAAGCTGTTTACTTAAAGCAGCAAGAGCTTTTCTTGTATTTAAGGCACTTGAAGAACTTGGTGAGGTTATTTCATCCAAACCGTCATCTCAGGATATTGAAGATGAGAAATTCGACAGTGATTTTAGCATTATATTTCTTACAGAGCATCCTTTGGAGAAGGTTATATCAGCCATCAAGTTTGTGTCAGAAATTGAAGATGCAGTTGGTGGCAAGATTGAGCCTAAGGCAGAAGATAAGCCGGCTGCAAGTACTTCTACAGTCCCGGCAGTTAAGGCTCAGGAAACCAAGCCTGCGGCAAAGGAAAACAAGGCTGCAGCTCCTGCTGCAAATGCTAATCATGCCAAGACATCCAAGGCTGTTAACAGAACAGTCAGAGTTGATATTGAGAAACTGGATGTTCTTATGAATCTGGTAAGTGAGCTTATTATTGCGAAGAACTCCCTTGTCAGCGTAGCAGGCACAGAGGTTGGTCAGAATTCACTTGCTTTTAATGAACAGATTGAATATCTCGAAAGTGTAACAACAAATCTTCATGAATCAGTAATGAAGGTAAGAATGGTGCCTATCGAAAGCGTTGTTAATAAATTCCCACGTATGATCAGAGACTTATCAAAGAAACTTGATAAGAAGATGGAATTATACATGACCGGTGAAGATACAGAACTTGACAGAACCGTGGTTGATGAAATCGGGGATCCTTTGATGCATCTTCTTCGTAACTCAGCAGACCATGGTCTTGAAAGTGCAGAGATAAGAGCTGAGAGAGGTAAGCCGGAAGTTGGCTCTATTTTCCTTGATGCATACCAGGATGGTAATAACGTAGTTATTGAAGTTAAGGATGATGGTAATGGTATAGACGTTGAGGCAGTTAAGGCCAAGGCTGTTGAAAAAGGAAAGATAACACCTGAACAGGCCGAGACAATGACAGACAAGGAAGCCATTGATCTTTTATTCCAGCCAAGTTTCTCTACAGCAAAAGAGGTAACAGATGTATCCGGCAGAGGTGTAGGTCTTGACGTTGTTAAGAGTAAGATTGAAGCATTAAGTGGTGAAATCGAAGTCAGAACCAAACTTGGAGAAGGTTCAGTATTCTCCATCAGACTTCCGCTTACACTTGCTATTATTCAGGCACTTATGGTTATTGTTGGTGATGAGAAATATGCAATATCTCTTGGAACCATTCAGACAATTGAAAGTATCAGACCTGATGAGATTAAACTGGTACAGGGTAAGGAAGTTATTCACTTAAGAGGCAATGTTATTCCACTTGTAAGACTTAATAAGGTTCTTGATATTGAATCCAAGACAGACCCTAATGATGACATTATTGTTCTTATTGCCAAGAAGGGTGACAGACTTGCAGGTCTTGTAATTGATGAACTTATTGGACAGATGGAAATTGTTATTAAGCCTATGGGCAAGTTCGTAGGTAAATGTAAGATAATCAGTGGTGCAACCATTCTTGGTGATGGTGAGGTTGCACTTATTCTGGATGCCAATGCGCTTATATAAGACTGGGGGTTAAACATGGACGAAATTGCTTTAGTTAATGAGACAACACAATATATTAAAATCAGAATGGAAGATGAAACATACGGTATTGATATTAAGTATATTGAGAATATCGTACGTATGCAGCGTATAACAAGAGTTCCTAAAACACCGGCTTATATTAAGGGTGTTATAAACTTAAGAGGTGTAGTTGTTCCTGTAATCAGTTTAAGACTTAAGATGGGTCTTGAAGAAGTAGAGGAGACAAAGCTTTTTAGAATTATTATTCTTAAAATCGACGGTGATCTGGTGGGAATTATTGTTGATGAAGTTAAGGAAGTTGTTACTCTGGTTAATGATGAGATTGAGAAACCATATCACAGTGCTTCATCGGGAAGCCCTAATTACCTGCTTGGCGTAGGTAAAGAAGGAGATAATCTTATTTCACTTCTGGATATCACAGAAGTTATGGCGGATAAGAGCGTTTAATTTTTTAAACGCTTAATGGGGGGCTATTTATGAATACTGAACTTAGAGATGACAATAATGAATTTTTCGACATACTAAGAGAAATTGCCAATATAGGTGCAGGTAATGCAACCACATCTCTTGCCCAGATGCTTAATACCAAAGTTGATATGAAAGTTCCAATGGTTAAACTTATGGATTTCAAGGATGTTGGCGATGCAATGGGTGGTGAAGAACAGATTATGGCCGGTGTATATCTTATGGTAGAAGGAGATATAACCGGAAGCATAATGTTCCTATTAGAGAAAGAATCAGCATCTAAATTAGTAAATATTCTGATGGGAAGAGATTCGGATAATACGGAATTTGGCGAGATAGAAGAATCTGCGCTTAAAGAGATTGGAAACATAATTGCAGCTTCTTATCTTAATTCGTTGTCTACACTTACGAACCTGTCAATATATCCTTCTGTTCCGGCTCTTTGCATAGATATGGCTGCTGCGATTCTTTCCGTTCCGGCCATAGAATTTGGAACAATGTGTGATAAATTATTACTTATTCAGAGCCAGTTCTCAGAAGGTCTTAACGGGTATTTTATCTTGGTGCCTGATGTGGACTCTTATGATAAGATTTTGAAGTCGCTTGGAATTGGATGATGCTTTTTGTAAATTGCGGATGGATTAGTTAATGAGTGAGATTTATAAAGTAGGAATGGCAGATTTGAAAGTGTGCAAGGCTCCGGAAGGCCTTACCACTCTGGGACTTGGATCCTGTGTAGGTATTGCACTTAGAGATCCGGTTACCAAAGTTGGCGGACTTGCTCACGTCATGTTGCCGGATAGTACAAAAATCAAACAGAATAGTAATATATATAAGTTTGCAGATACGGGTATTGATGAACTTATTAAACAGATTTCATTAATTGGTGGAAGAAAAGACAGGCTGGTTGCCAAGATTGCCGGCGGAGCCAACATGTTCAAATTTGCCGGAACCAACCCAAACAGTGTGACTGTTGGTGAAAGTAATGTATTGGCGACAAAGGAGAAACTTCAGAGCCTTAAGATTCCGATTCTGGCTGAAGACACCGGCAATAATTACGGTAGAACGGTTGTGTTTTATCCTGAAAGCGGTGATTTTTTGATAAAGAGTGTAGGTAAGCCTGATAAAACCATTTAAGCAGAAAGTTGCAAGGGAAAATAAATGAAAAAGATTAATTTAATACCTGCTCTTATTACCTTGCTTGCAGGGGCCATAACAAGTGTGTCTTTATACCTGCTGGGGTATGATTATATAACCATGCTGCTTATTCTTCTTACGGTTCTCATCGTATTTTATGTAATTGGCGTAATGGTGATGAGATATTTCAGAGGAATATACCTTAGAAATAAGGAAATAGAAGATGCCAAAAGATTAGAAGAACTGATGGCAAAAAAGAAGAAAAAGAACAAGATGGTGGTTACTGAAGAAGGCGGAGAAGAAAGCGAAGAGAATGCTGATGAAGAATCAGCAGACAGTCAGGTTGAAAACAGTTCTGAAGAAAATAAACAATAAATGGGGATAAAGTAAATGGACGAAAAGGCCAGAAAAAGACTTTGGGAAGATTACAACAGAACAAAAAGCTCGGAAATCAGAGATAAGATTATTGTGGAATACGTGCCACTTGTAAATATTGTGGCAGGTAAATTAAGCATGTATCTTGGTTATAACGTGGAATATGATGATTTGGTTGGATATGGAGTTTTCGGACTGATTGATGCTATTGATAAATATGACAGCAGAAAAGAGGTTAAGTTTGAGACTTATGCAAGTCAGAGAATCAGGGGTGAAATCCTGGATCAGATTCGTAAGATGGACTGGATTCCTCGTACTGTCAGACAAAAACAGAAACAGATAGATACTGTAATCAAGGAAGTTGAGAATAAAACCGGAAGACCTGCTACTGATGAGGAGATTGCTAAAGGCCTTGGAATTTCAATGGATGAATATAATGACTGGCAGTCTCAGATGAAGGTTGTCAATGTTGTATCATTAAATGAATATCTTGAGACAGGCACAGATATTTCAAATGATCATGTATCAGCATCCAGACACTTTGATGCTCCTGATGTTGTGGCAGAAAGAAATGAACTTAAGGAGATGCTTGCCGAATCACTTGATCTTCTTACTGAGAAAGAAAAAAGCGTTATATTATTTTACTACTATGAAGAATTGACACTTAAAGAAATCAGTGCGATTTTAGATGTATCTGAATCCAGAGTTTCCCAGCTTCATACCAAGGCTTTGATTAAGATGAAGAAGAAACTTGGTAATTACATGAACGTACTCGAGCCGTAACTAAAAAAGGAGGCTTACTATGTCAGGATTAATGGAAATTAATGGTGTTATGCAGCGTTCCAGTGATATGACACTTATGCGTAATCAGGATGAGAATAAAGCCTTTGTGGATAATGCGGCCTTAGTCAATACGGTTGACAAGAATGCAAAGCAGAAACAGGAGGAAGTTAATGCTACTTCCGAGACGGATTTGCTTGAATATAAGTATGATGCCAAAGATGAAAGCAAAGGCGGAGCCTATGCCGGTAATGGCAAACAGAAGAAGAAAAAAGAACCGGAAGATAAAGTTGTAATTAAGAACGCTGGTGGTTTTGACATAAAAATATAAAAGAGGGAAGTGTAAAAATGATTTTTTTGTATATAGGTGCAGTGATTGTGGGAATTGCACTTTGCATAGCCAGTTTTTTTATTCCGGACAAGAATGTTAAAACATCCTGGGAAGAAAAACTTGAAAACAAGAAACTGGATGAATTAATTAATACCAGGATTGAGAAAGCAAAAGAAGAACTCAGCAGAACAATAGAGGAAATGAGTGCAGAAACTCAGGCCAAGACAGAGAGAAGCCTTGAGAGAATATCTAATGACAAAATAATGGCAGTAAATGAATATTCAGATACTGTATTAAAGGATATTAACAAAAACCATGAAGAAGTGGTTTTTTTGTATGATATGCTTAATGAAAAACAGGATTCTCTTAAGAATACCGCAGTTGATGCGCAGAAAGTTCTTGGTGAAGTTAATGATGCCATAGGAAGAGCATCAATGGCTACTGATTCGGTTAACAGCGCTGTTAAGGAAAGTGAGCAGGAAATAGCAGCAATAGAAGAAGCAAAGCAAAAAGAACTGGCTGAAAGAGCAGAGAGGCTTGAAAAAGAAAGACTTGCTGCCGAGCAGGCTGAAATGGCGAGGGCTCAGGCTATGGCAATGGCTGCGGCTGCAGCTGAGGCTCAGGGCTCAGCAACTGAAGAAAAAGATTCTGAGGAAGGTTTAGATAAAGCAGATGATAATACAGAGGCTGAGAGTGCTGATGAGTTTGAAGATATTTTAAGTGGTCTTAATATAGAGCCTATTACAGATGCTGAGAAGGTGGATGACTTATCCGAACTTGGTCTTGAAGACCTTTTAGGCGATGATAATGATGGTAAAGAACCATCTTATACCGTAATACCACAAGTTCCTGCCAAGGCTCCTTCTACAGCACAGAAACCTGTCAAAAGAACCGTCAGCCGTAAGGCCATGGAGAAAGTTCCTTCTGTTTCTTCATCAGGCGGAAACAATAATGACAAGATTCTTAAGCTATATAAGCAGGGATTATCAAATGTTGAAATAGCCAAGAAATTAGGCCTTGGTGTTGGTGAAGTAAAATTAGTTATTGATTTATATAAACAGAGTTAGAGGTTGAAAAGTGAAACTTAAATATTATTTAAGAGGTCTTGGCGTGGGTATAGTTGCCATGGGCCTGATTATGATAATAACAAGTCTGAATCATAAACAGGTGTCAGATGAAGAGGTGGTGCAAAGAGCCAGGGAACTGGGAATGGAATTCAGCACTACCTTAAACAACATGAATAAAGAAGAATCTGAGGTGGTAGAAGAGGAAACAGATGGGGAAACAACTGAGGCTGGGCAGGAAGCTATAAAAGAGAATGCTCAGGCTGAGGTTAAGGAAGAAACAAAAGAAACTGAAACTGAGAATAATGCTGATGCTGCTTTGGAGAGTGAAGATAAAGATACAGCAGGGGGAAATGAAACGGGGGCACCTAATACTGAGAATAATGCAGAAGCCACTACTGATGAAACATCCCAGGATACTACTGAGAAGACAGATGGAAATTCCGGAACTGCAGCAGACGGCACTGAGGAATATGTAGTATTAACCATATCTCCTGGAGACGGCTCAGACAGATTGTCAGTTAAGGCACAGGAACTTGGGCTGGTTGAGAGTTCTTCGGATTTCGACACTTTCCTTATTTCCAACGGTTATGCCAACAGATTAAGGGTTGGTTCTTACGAAGTTAAGGTTGGAAGCAGTTATGAAGAAATCGTGGCGGCGATTTTTAGGTAAAAATTATTGAAAATACTGAAAATACTTGATGAAAAGCACTTGCATAGTGCTTTTTATTATGCTAGAATTATTCTGTTGCGCTAATATACACGTATTTTGATTTGCAGACGGTGCTTTGGTCCAAAAAGTTTGCTGCAAAGATGAGAAATGCGGAAGATTAAAACCAAATGGAGGATTTAAAATGGACGTTTTATCAATGAAGCAGTTACTTGAGGCTGGTGTTCATTTCGGACATCATACCAAGAAATGGAACCCTAAGATGGCTCCATACATCTATCAGGAGAGAGATTCTATCTATATTATCGATCTTCAGAAGTCAGTTAAGAAAGTTAATGAAGCTTACAAGGCTGTATCTGAAATCGTTGGTGCAGGCGGAATCATTCTTTTTGTAGGTACAAAGAAGCAGGCTCAGGACGCTATCAAGTCAGAAGCTGAGAGATGCGGTATGTACTATGTAAATGAGAGATGGCTTGGTGGTATGCTTACCAACTTCAAGACAATTCAGACAAGAATTAACAGACTTAAAGCTATCGAGAAGATGAGCGAAGATGGAACTTTTGATGTTCTTCCTAAGAAAGAAGTTGCTAAACTTAAAAAAGAATGGGAGACACTTGAAAAGAACCTTGGCGGTATCAAGGATATGCCAAGAATTCCAGATGCAATCTTTGTTGTAGATCCTAAGAAGGAAAAGATTTGTATCAACGAGGCTCATTCACTTGGTATTACATTAATTGGTATTGCAGATACAAACTGCGATCCTGATGATCTTGATTATGTTATCCCTGGTAATGATGATGCTATCAGAGCCGTTAAACTTTTAGTTGGCAAGATGGCAGACGCTGTTATCGAAGCAAATGAAGGTGCTATGAATGAGACATCTGAAGATGCTGAAGAAGCAGAGGAAGCAGTAGAAGCATAATTAAAATTAAAGATCGGAGGTAAATATACATGGCAGCTATTACAGCTAGTATGGTTAAAGAATTAAGAGAAATGTCTGGTGCCGGAATGATGGAATGTAAGAAGGCACTTACAGAGACAGATGGTAATATTGAAGCAGCTATGGACGTTTTACGTAAGAGCGGTGCAGCTAAGGTTGCTAAGAAGGCTAGCAGAATCGCAGCTGAAGGTATTACAAGAGTTGCAGCTAACGGAAATGACGCAGTAGTTGTAGAAGTTAACTCAGAGACAGACTTCGTTGCTAAGAATGAAGTATTCCAGCAGTTCGTTCAGGAAATTGCTGATAAGGCTCTTGCTTCTGGTTTAAATGGTGGAAGCAACGGCGAAGATGTTCAGACACTTCTTGATGGTGGTCTTCAGGAATTAGTTAATGAGAAGACACTTCAGATTGGTGAGAAACTTTCATTCAGAAGATTTAAGAAGATTTCCGGTGAGTCTGTTGCATCATATATTCATGGTGGTGGAAAGATTGGCGTTATCGTTGCAGCTAATATTGCTGGTGATGATGTTAAAGAAGCTCTTACAAATGTAGCTATGCAGATTGCAGCTATGAATCCACAGTACATTCAGAAGAGTGATATTTCACAGGATGAACTTGATAAGTTAAGAGAGATTACAATTGACAGTGCTCTTAATGATCCTGCTTCACTTCCAAAGCCAATTCTTAACAAGCTTATTGAAGAAGCATACGCTAGTAAGTGGTCAGATGAAGATAAGGCAATCTATGATGAGAAGAAGTCAAATATGAACTTCCTCTTTAACTTCCTTTCAAAGGAAGCTGCAGCTGCACTTGCTGAACTTGCTATGGCTGGTAAGGAAGGTTATCTTGCAGATAAGATCTTCACAGGCCTTGTAGATGGTCGTATTTCAAAGCAGCTTAAAGACATCTGCTTATTAGAGCAGGTATATGTTAAGGCTGAAGATGGAAAGCAGACAGTTGGCAAGTATCTTGAGAGCGTTAATAAGGATCTTAAGATTACAGCTATGGTTCGTTTCGAAACAGGCGAAGGCATGGAGAAGAAGAACGAAGATTTCGCAGCAGAAGTTGCAGCTCAGTTAGGATAATTGATAATTATATAACAGTTGATTTTAATCGAGTAGGTGGATTTTCCCCTACTCGATTTTTTATTATAAATAATAATAACCACCGGCTTGTGAAGTGAACCCCAAATGTTGGACA
>DGTK01000010.1:77917-130094 GCA_002393735.1 Lachnospiraceae bacterium UBA4338 | reverse complement strand
GTCCGGGGTTCGAGTCCCCGATGGCTCACTAAAAAAAACGAGTAGTTTTAAGCTACTCTTTTTTATTTTTGTTAAATTATAAGTTGAATTATATTTGCGGGTTATACCAGGTAATTTTTGACAACAGGTATTAATCTGATTACTGCCGTAATAGCAAGAGACATAAGAAAATATACAAGTGTAAAGAGTGGAATACCAATTACCAGCGGAACAGACATTGTGGTTATATTTAAATATCTCGAGAATGATTCTGCTATCAGTAAATGTATAAGATATATACCAAAAGTACATGAACTTACATAAGTTATTACTTTATTAAATTTAAATGTTTTGTTAAGGTGCTGTTTAAAAAATACGAACACGCCTGCTGACATCATGGCCACATTGGCTGTTTTATATAAAAGGAAATCTGTTGCAGCAACCTCATAATGATAGGATGAGATTATCGACATTGTTATAGTTGCAATAAAAGCAATAACTGTCAGTATATATATGATGGTTTCTGTTTTTTTTGAAATTACCTTTGAATGTATGTAATATCCAAGCACATAAAAGAAGGAATAGCCTACAAAGGCAGGAAATTCCATGGCAATTAAGTTCCTGTCGAATATTGTTTTGAATGAAATAAAACCTGGAATATTGAAAACCATACCGGTCTGAATAATTGTTGGAATTATTATGGCTATTAAACAGGATACTATCAGATAATATTTTGTAAGAACTTCTGATTTGGCAACTTCCCTTAATATCGGAGTAGCCATGTAAAGGCCAAGTAACATTAAGATAAACCACATATGATAGTGACCGTATGATATGTTAAAAAATACTTCTCTTGGACTGTGATCCTCAGCAAGAATGGCATATATTGCACCCCAGAACAAAAATGCGCATAGAAGCCTGAGAATATTCTTTGTATATAATTTTTTTATGGAAATATCTCTTGATAAGAACAGGGTACCGCTTATCATTACAAAAGCAGGCACTCCCCATACACAGATTGTATTATATAAAAGAGGCATATAAAAATTCGGCGAATCATAGGAAAGAAAATACCAGTTCTGGGCTGTCATATGAATTCCAACAATCGCCAGAGCTGCCAAAATACGTAAATAGTCCAAATAGGCTATTCTGTTGTTTTCTTTAAGCTTATCCATTTTTTTACCTCTATAAGATTTTACGATATTTTATATGCATAGTCAAATAACACTTTCCCAGAAATAAGTGGAACTATCGGCCTAAAGGATATATAATTATCTTATGGAACAGACAGTTAATAACAAAAGAATAAAGGTCATTAAGACCTGTTTAATTATCTTCAGTGTGATGGCAGTACTTAAGATGATAATGGTGGAATATAACTTAGATGAAGAATATCAGGTTATGATGTCCTACAGGCTTCTTAATGGCGATAAATTATATTTAAATATGTTTGAGCCTCATCAGCTTTCGGCCTTTTTGGGAACAGCTGTAATGGGCTTATTCCATCTGGTCTTTAGAACATATACCGGCAGCCTTATTTTCCTGAGAACTGTTTCTGCACTCATACAGGTCGCCATCAGTATATATATTTATAAATGGTTTAAAAGAATAGTTTCAGACAATGCTGCTTTTGTAGCGGCTCTTACATTTCTTAATATCAGTCCAAAGATGATTCAGTCTCCGGATTTTTCCAATATGCAGGTCTGGTTTTTCATACTTATGATACTGCCGGCGCTTTCTTGTTATATGGAAGATGAAAAGAAGAAGTGGTGGCTTCTTATAATATCAGGCATTGCAACAGCCCTGGAAGTGCTTTCATATCCAACTTTGGTTGTACTTACTCCGGTGATGATAATATACATACTCGTTGTTTCCAAAAAGAAACTTAACGATCTCGCTCTTTATTTAGGCGGCATTTTAGTTTCTGCAGCAATCTGGTGCATAGTCTACCTGCCGGGCCTTGGAATTAGGGGATTAATTAATGGAATAAAACTTTCATTAAGTCTTGATTCATCTCATATAAACAGAGAAATCAGCATTTCATCCGCTCTTATGGATGCCCTGATTGTTATCGGGCTTTTCGTTGGAATTAATCTGATAAGTCTTATGGTAAGCTTCATTTTAAAAAAGATAAAAGATACATCCTACATAAAGTCATATATGTTTTCGGCCATAATTCTATCTTTGATTACTCAGCTTGTTCTGTGGCTTGTATTAAAAAAAGGTTACGAATACTGCAATATTCATCTGATGACGCTTTTGAGCAATGGTTTTGTAATTATATGCGTTAAAAAATCAGAATTAACCAGGCTTTTCATACTGCCACTTATTGGCACAATAGTAAGTTACATTACTGTTATCATATCATCCAATCTTGCATTCTATACAAACCTTTCCCATCTTGTGCTGGGGGTGGTAATCTCGGTTGTGCTTATCTGCACTATGATGGAAGAAAATGATGATATTAAACATCAGATTGAACATACAGGATGGATTCTTGCCATAATAATTTTGGTGGTTTTAACCACGGGCAAAATCGCCACCTTCAGAAGCGGCCGGGACCTTAAACTTATTACGGATATCAGAAATATTTCATATCACGGTATTGCTGCAGGTGTAATTACTGATTATATGACAAGTTATACATATAACAGCAATTATGAAGATTTCAGAGCCAATGTATCTGACGGGGATAAGGTACTTGTCGCCGCAGAATGCACCACATTATATTCATTTAAGGATGTGGAGATATGTAATTATTCACTGGTGAACCCGGCAGTTTTTAACGAGAATCTTTTGAAATACTGGGAGATGTTCCCTGAAAAGAGACCTAATGTAATTGTGGTGGACTGCTGGTTTGGAAATCTCAACATGCCTGAAGACAGTTTTATCATGCAGTATGTTGAAAATGACCTTGGATATACCAAAGTTGTTGATGGCAAATATGTAAGATTTTATATAAGAGAGAATGAAGAGTAATGAGTGCGGGTGACAGGACTTGAACCTGCACGATTGCTCACCAGAGACCGCATCTTACTGCATGTGTCATATTGAATAATGCGGGTGACAGGACTTGAGCTTGCACGGGGTCGCACCAGAGACCGCATCTTACTGCATGTGTCATATTGAATAATGCGGGTGACAGGACTTGAACCTGCACACTTTCGTACCAGAACCTAAATCTGGCGCGTCTGCCAATTCCGCCACACCCGCAAAACTACTTAATTATAATAAGAACCCGCGGGTGCTGTCAACGATTTATTTTATTTGTGTTTACTTTGTGACTGAATACTTATATAATATTATTATATTAGTTTTGCGGAGGCAGAAGTGAAAAGTAATATAAAAAATATAATAATGATTCTTTTGTTTTTTGCCATTGGCTTGGCAGGCTTTATATATAACAATGCGAGTGATATAACAAGTCTGATTATAGCGGTGGTTTTATTTGCCTTAGGGTTAGTTCTCTTAATTAAAGGCGGAGATTATTTTGTAGATGGCGCAACAGCAGTTGCAGAGAAATTCAAGGTTCCCGAGTTACTGATTGGTGCTACTGTAGTATCAATTGGAACCACTCTTCCTGAGGTTATGGTTTCAGCTCAGGCAGCAGTTAAGGGAAACAGTGGTATCAGTTATGGTAATGCTATTGGTTCTATCATATGTAATGTGTCTTTGATAGCAGCCATTACTCTGATTGCGAAGCCAGCGAAAGTTAAGAAGAAACCACTTTATTTCCCGGTTGTTTTCTTTTTCGTGGCGGCGATTTTTTACGCGGTTAATGCATATGTATTTCAGAATTTTTCACTTATTACAGGTATAATTCTGTTATGTATGTTTGTGGTATATATGATTGTAAATATTAAGCAGGCATTATCTCCAAAGAAGGATGAGGAGCCAGAAGAAGCAGCAGATGAAGAAAAGAAGAAGGATATTCCGATTTATCTTGCGATTATTATGCTTGTTCTCGGTGCTGCAATCATTGCTTTTGGCGCAACACTGCTGGTTGATAATGGAACAATTATAGCATCCAAGTTAGGAGTTCCGGATTCGGTTATTGCCCTTACTGTTGTGGCACTTGGAACATCACTTCCGGAACTTGTAACAGCAATCACATCCCTTATTAAGGGGCATGGTGCTTTATCACTTGGTAATATTATCGGGGCGAATATTTTTAATCTGGTTCTTGTTAGTGGTCTTGCCATTACACTTAAACCATTCCCGCTTCCGGAAGGTAATTATATAGCAGGCATTAATTCATCATTGCTGGTGGATGTACCGCTTATGTTTATTGTTATGATGCTGCTTACACTGCCGCCTGTAATTAAGGGTAAGTTATACAGATGGCAGGGCATCACACTTATTGTTATCTATGTGGCATTCTGTGTATTCCAGTTTGCGGTGGGAATGTCATAAAAGATATATATTTTTTGTGTTATGATTGGAGGGTATTATGTTTGGAAAGAGTAAGGGAGATTCTGGTTTAGCGCTTAAGAAGATTAAAGACCTTGAACAGGAACTTGCTAAGGTCAAGGCTCAGGCTGACCTTAATTATGATATGCTCGAGGCTATTAATAACAGTACGCATTTAGGTGTGTGGATGTCTGATTATGATGAGGAAGGTAATCAGTTAGGAGCCAGATTTACTGATGAATTCAGAAGAATGCTGGGTTATACAAGAGATGAACTTCCTGATGAAATAAGCGCTCTTGGCGAATTGATTTATCCTGAAGATGTGGAGGGTGTTTTCGCAGCATATGGTGCGGCTGTAGCTGATTCTTCAGGACAGACAAAGTATGATATTGATTACAGACTTATGACAAAAAACAAAGAATACAGATGGTATCATGCAGCCGGAGAGGTCTTAAGAAGACCTAACGGTACTCCGATAGTTTTCGTTGGAACATTCAGTGATATTCATGATAAGAAAATGACTGAAGCAACACTTGAACATGACAAGAGAAGACAGGAAGCCATTGACCTTATGATGCTTGAAGGTACATGGTCCATGGATTTGACCAAATATGATATAACAAATCCTAGTTCTCCGATGGTTTTCTCAGATCAGTTTAAGAAGATTCTTGGATATAGCAATTCTTCCGAATTTCCTGATGTGATGAACAGCTGGATAACCAAAATTCATCCGGATGATGTTCAGAAGGCATCAGAGAAGATGGGCGAGCAGATGGCAGATCCTTCTGGTGCAGTTGTATTCGATATGGAATACAGAATGTTGCATAAGAGTGGAGAATATATCTGGGTTCGTTCTTCAAGCCATGTGACATGGTCAAGAGACAGAAGAACACCTCTTATGGCAGCAGGTACAATTCTTGATGTAACTGCAGCCAAGAATAACAGCATTAAGTTTACTCAGGAGATGGCTCCTAATATTGCAAACTTACGTCATGGTATTACTGAGATTGCCGAGACAGTTGATGAAGCAACAAGACAGATGAATGAAATGGCACAACGCCAGGGAGAAGTTGCAGCATCAGCCAAGAAGATTGAAGAATCAGTTGCAGCATCCATGGGTATTATTACAACCATTCAGGGTATTGCAGATAAGACAAACCTTCTTTCACTTAATGCAAGTATTGAGGCAGCAAGAGCCGGTGAAGCAGGTAAAGGTTTCGCAGTTGTTGCCAGCGAGGTTCAGAACCTTTCAAGATCTACAAAAGAGACTACAGCTCAGATTGCCGGAATCTTAAATACCATGAAAGAATCAGTTGATGATATGTTTGAAAAAATTTCACTTATCAGCGACGATGTGGCAGAAGAGAGCAGTGAAATGGAAGAGATTGATGCAACAATTGAATCTCTTCGTGAGGCTGCACAGGAAATCTCAGATATGGCAGATGTCCTTTACAAATAAAACTAATAATTAATAGTTTAAAAAGATTAAACCCTGTTCATTTGGACAGGGTTTTCTTATGTTGATAAATCGGCGATTTTGTGGTAGAATATTTATTCAGGCATTGTGTATGAATTAAAAAAGAAAGACGAGGAATATTCATGTCAGTTCAGGAAGAAATGATACAAAAACAGCTTATCGAAGCTAATATGAAAACATATCTGGAAGAGACTGCTCAGCACATGTGGGGACATGGCTTAACAGACTGTTCAGACAAAGAATTATATTATGTACTTCTCAGTTTTACCAAGGATTTATCCACAGTAACAGAGAAGAACAGTGGCGAAAAGAAGGTTTATTATATCTCAGCTGAGTTCCTTATTGGTAGACTTTTATCCAATAACCTGATTAACCTTGGTGTATATGACAAGGTTAAAAGAATCTTTGATTCCATCGGTAAGGACTTAAGTGTTATTGAGGAATATGAGCCTGAACCATCACTTGGTAACGGTGGTCTGGGAAGACTTGCAGCATGCTTCCTTGATTCCATGGCATCCCTTGGACTTCCGGGAGACGGTATTGGTCTTAATTATCACTTTGGTCTTTTTAAACAGGAGTTTAGAAAGAATCTTCAGTGCGCCGAAAAGAATGAATGGATTGAAGATAAGAGCTGGCTTAATCCAAGAGATGTTTCCTTCGAAGTTAAGTTTAAGGATTTCAAGGTTAAATCAAAACTTTATGATATTCATGTAGTTGGTTATGACAATGGCGTTAATAATCTTCATCTTTTCGATATCGAGACAATTGATGAAAGTCTTGTAAAGAGTGGCATTGATTTTGACAAAGAGGATATAAAGAAGAATCTTACACTGTTCCTGTATCCGGATGATTCGGACAGAGCAGGTAACCTTCTTAGAATCTATCAGCAGTATTTCATGGTTAGCAATGCAGCTCAGTATATTCTTTATGAGATGAAGCAGAGAAAATACGATCTTCGTAAGATGTATGAGCATGCAGTAATTCAGATTAATGATACACATCCAACATTGATCATTCCTGAACTTATACGTATTTTTACTCAGGAGAAAGCAATTCCTATGGATGAGGCGATTGATATCGTAAGTAAGACATGCGCATATACCAATCATACAATCCTTGCAGAAGCTCTTGAAAAATGGCCACTTGAGTATCTTGAGGAAGTAGTTCCTGAACTCGTGCCAATTATCATTGAACTTGATGAGAAAGTAAGAGCCAAATATAAAGATGAGAAAGTATGGATTATCGATGAAGATGAGAGAGTACATATGGCTCACATCGACATCCATTACGGATTCTCAATTAATGGTGTTGCAGCAATTCATACGGAGATCCTTAAGAATACAGAACTTAATTCTTTCTATAAGATTTATCCTGAGAAATTTAATAATAAGACTAATGGTATTACCTTCAGAAGATGGCTTGTATCATGTAACCATGAACTCAGTTCTTATATTGAATCCTTACTTGGAAGCAGGGAATTCATAAAGAATGCTGATGAACTTGAGAAACTTCTTAAGTATGAGAATGATGATGAAGTGCTTAACAGGATTGGTGAGATTAAGCATAATCGTAAAGTTGAACTGGCTGATTATATCAAAAATAAAGAGGGAGTTGAAATTGATCCTGATTCCATCTTCGATATTCAGGCTAAGAGACTTCATGAATATAAGCGTCAGCAGATGAATGTTTTATATATCATTCACAAGTATCTTGAGATTAAGAAGGGTATTTATCCTTCACATCCTGTAACATTTATTTTTGGTGCCAAGGCGGCTCCTGCTTATGTAATTGCACAGGATATCATTCATCTTATTCTTGTAATGCAGAGTATTATCAATAACGACCCGGTTGCAAGCAAGTACATTAAGGTTGTTATGGTTGAGAATTATAATGTTTCCTATGCAGAGAAGATTATTCCTGCCTGCGATATTTCAGAGCAGATTTCTCTTGCAAGTAAGGAAGCCAGCGGAACAGGTAACATGAAGTTCATGCTTAACGGAGCTGTTACTCTTGGTACAGCAGATGGCGCCAATGTAGAGATTGCATCACTCGTTGGAGAAAAGAACATTTACGTCTTCGGTGTATCAAGTGATGAGGTAATTGAGCACTACAAGAAAGCTGATTATGTTTCAAAGGATTACTACAAGAAGAGCGAAGTGATCAAAGAAGCAGTTGATTTTATTATTTCTGATGAGGCTCTCAAGGTTGGTCATAAAGAGAATCTTGAAAGATTATATAAGGAACTTCTTAATAAAGACTGGTTTATGACATTAATTGATCTTGAAGAATATATCAAGGTTAAGGATGGCGTAATCAAGGATTATGAAGATACAAAAGAATGGAATCGCAAGTGCCTTGTAAATATTGCAAAGGCAGGATTCTTCTCATCTGACAGAACTATCTTAGAGTATAACAAGGATATCTGGAAGTTAAAATAACCGAGGTATTATATGAGAAAAAGTGGAGTTTTACTTAGCATAAGTTCTTTGCCGGGAAAGTACGGAATCGGGTGTTTTTCCAAAGAGGCTTATGAGTTTGTAGACTATTTAAAAAAAGCAAAACAGTCATACTGGCAGATCCTTCCAATGGGACCCACAAGTTATGGGGATTCTCCATATCAGTCCTTTTCTGCTTTTGCGGGCAATCCGTATTTTATTGATCCGGACGGACTTAAAGAGGATGGACTTCTTACAGAAGAAGAATGTAAAAAGTATGTGGTTAAAGACACCAAAGAGGTGGACTATGAGCTTATATTTAATACCAGATATGAGCTTTTAAAGAAGGCTTTTGAAAGATTCGATTTAAGTGATGAGGATTTCAAAAAGTTTGTTAAGAAAGAAGAGTTCTGGCTTAAGGACTTTGCTCTTTTCATGACAATCAAGTCTGAGATGGGCGGAGTTGAATATCAGAAATGGCCGGATGATATAAGAGAGCATAAGAACAAGGCTGTTAAGGAAGCTTATGAAAAAGGAGAAAATGGCATAAAGTTCACGTATTTTATGCAGTATTACTTCTTTAAACAGTGGGCAAGTCTTAAGGCCTATGCCAACAGTAAAGGTATTGAGATAGTAGGAGATATTCCAATCTATGTGGCATCAGACAGCGCTGATGTATGGGCAAATCCTAAGTTATTTGATTTAGATGAAGACTATAATCCTAAGGCAGTGGCGGGATGTCCGCCGGACTGCTTCTCAATAGAAGGTCAGCTTTGGGGCAATCCTTTATATGACTGGGATTATCACAAGAAGACAGGATATAAGTGGTGGATTCAGAGAATGAAGGCATCATACAGATTATATGATGTGGTAAGAATTGATCACTTCAGAGGTTTTGAGTCTTATTATACTATTCCTTATGGCGCAGTTAATGCAGTGGAAGGCGAATGGCTCAAGGGACCTGGCTACGATTTATTCAAGGCTATTAATTCAGAACTTGGTGATGTTAAGGTTATTGCGGAAGACTTGGGCTTTATGACCAAGGCAGTTAAAAAACTGGTTAAGAAGTGTGGTTATCCGGGAATGAAAGTTCTGGAATTTGCTTTTGACAGCGGAGCAGGTAATACATATCTTCCTCATAATTATAAGAAGAACTTTGTAGTTTACACAGGAACTCATGATAATGAGACTGTTGTAGGCTGGGTTCAAAACATGGACGAGGATACAAAGAAATATATGATGAGTTACATGAATATTGATAATCTCGATGAGATTCACTGGGACTATATCAGACTTGCTGAAAGCTCAGTTGCCAGGATTGCAATCATCCCTATGCAGGATATCTTAGGACTCGATAATTCAGCCCGTATGAATACTCCATCGACCATAGGCATTAACTGGAAGTGGAGATTACAAAGTGATGAACTTAAGGCAGAGGATGCCAGGAAGTTAAAGAAGATATGTAAAACATATGGCAGAAAATAATCAGAAATGATTGTAAAGACAATTAAAGACAATTAATTAATAAAAATACCGGTCAGTGGCCGGTATTTTTGATATTATAATTGTTTCTTGCTTAAATATGAATTGGTATATTCAGGATTGCTGGTAACGTCCGTCCCAAACCATGAAGGCGGTGTAAAAGAAGTTGCTTCTTCAAGCGTATCAAATTCCACTTCGGCATAGATGAGGCCTTCAAATGCACCCTTAAAAATATCCAGCTCGATTGTATATTTATCATAAGGAATCAGATATCTTCTTTTGGTGATTATATTGCCGTCTGCCTTGGCTTTAAGATGATTATAGGACTCTTTATCAAGCGGGAGATTATATTCTTCTCTTTGGATGTATCCTGCACCTTTATAGGTCATGTAATAATTATCATCTTCCTGTCTTACTCTTACAACAGGGCTGGTACAAAGATAAGCCTGCTCAAGATCGTGATAAGAATAGGAGTTCAAGTTGCCTGGCACCTGTTTTACTAAGAATTTGCGTTCTATTTCCATATTATTTCCTTTATTATAAAAATTGCTCCGCCTTTAATATAAGCGGAGCAATAATTATCTTTTATTTAAGAATTATCCCAATGTAACAACTACGTTGAATTCTTTTGTTCCTTCTTCGTAAGGAATTACGCAACCATCAATTGCCTTGCCATTAACTTCAAGCGATTTAACACCCTTGCATACATGGTTAGGATTCTTAACTGTGATGTTGTAATTAGCACCACGGAACTGACGTGTAGCTGTGAAGCCATCCCACTCATGAGGAATTGAAGGATCAATCTTAAGTCCGTCGAAATCAGGTTGTACACCTAAGATGTACTGGCTGATGGCAACCATGTTCCAAGCAGCTGTACCTGTAAGCCATGAGTTCTTGCCCTGACCAAAGTTCTTGCCTGTCTGGCCGATATCAGAACCTGCATCCTTACCACCAATCATCTGGCCGTATACATATGGCTCAGTCTTGTGGATATCAGATGTTTCTTCTGTAAATGCAGGAGCGATTTCTGAATAGTACTTAAATGCCTGATCACCCTGTCCGGCATAAGCAGCAGCACAGATAATCCATGCATTATTATGAGTGAAAATACCCGCATTCTCTTTGTATCCGCCAGGATATGTTGAGATTTCACCATACTGGATGTAATACTTTGTATATGCAGGATTGTTAAGTACGAGACCGTACTTTGTATTAAGTCTTTCGTCAATAGCAGCTAATGTCTTAAGGTCTGCACCCTGATCTTTACCTACATCAGACATAATAGCGAAGCCCTGTGGCTCGATGAAGATCTGACCTTCTTCACATTCCTTTGAACCCATCTTCTCGCCGTTTGCATCATAAGCTCTTAAGAACCAGTCGCCGTCCCAAGCTGATTCCATAATGTTTTTCTTCATCTTATCGATTTCAGCCTGAGCTTTGGCAGCTTCATCATCCTTGCCTAAGTGCTTAAGGATTTCAACATAGTTAGGTCCTGCATATGTGAACAGTGTAGCAACCATTACTGACTCAGCAATCTTGGAGTAGCCGCCTTCTGCAGCAAACTTAGGATTTGTATATGTCTGGAATGATTCACCAGGTGTATCTGAGTAGCATGAAAGGTTAATACAGTCATTCCAGTCAGCACGCATTGCAAGTGGAAGACCATGAGGTCCAAGGTTATTAACAATATGATAGAATGATACTTTCAAGTGCTCAAGCATAGGCTGTGCAACTGACATATCATTATCATAAGGAATCATTTCATCAAGAAGACCCCAGTCACCTGTTTCCTTGATATATGCGGAAACAGAAAGGATAAGCCAAAGTGGATCATCGGAGAAGTCTCCACCGATATCTGAGTTACCCTTCTTGGTCAGTGGCTGATACTGATGATAGCATCCACCGTCAGGGAACTGTGTTGAAGCGATATCTATGATACGCTCTTTAGCTCTGTCAGGAATCTGATGTACGAAACCAAGTACATCCTGGTTGGAATCACGGAATCCCATACCTCTGCCGATACCGCTTTCGAAGTAAGATGCTGAACGGGAAAGGTTGAATGTAACCATACACTGATACTGGTTCCAGATATTAACCATACGGTCAACCTTGTCATCAGGAGTAGTAACAGTGAAGATACCAAGTAACTTATCCCAGTAAGTCTTAAGTTCTTTCATGCCGGCTTCGAATTTCTCAGGTGTGCTGTATTTGTCGATCATTGCTTTAGCTTTAACTTTGTTAATTGTCTTGCCGTCAGCTTCGAATTTCTGATCAACAGGCATCTCTACATAACCGAGAATAAATACCAATGTCTTGGTTTCGCCCGGCTTGAGAGTTATCTTCTTATAATGAGAAGCGATTGGTGCCCATCCGTCTGCAAAAGAGTTTGTAGCCTTGTCTGCAAGAACTGCTTCAGGATTGTTGAATCCATTATAGAGACCAATGAATGAATCTCTGTCTGTATCATAACCATCGATTGTATCATTTACTGAATAGAAAGCAAAATGATCACGACGATCTCTGTATTCTGTCTTATGATAAATAACTGAACCATCTACTTCTACACGACCTGTTGAGAAGTTACGCTGGAAGTTGTTTGAATCGTCCTGAGCATCCCATAAACACCATTCTGCGAAAGAGAAGAGTGAGAATGTTTTCTCAGAAGAACCTTCATTAGTAAGAACAACCTGCTGAACTTCGCCATCATAATCCTGAGGAACGAAGAAAGTTACATTAACCTTAAGGTCATTTTTCTTACCCTTAATCTTGGTATATCCCATACCATGACGACATTCATATTCATCAAGTTCAGTTTTAACCGGTGACCAGCCTGGATTCCAGATTGTGCCATTATCATTAATGTAGAAATAACGTCCGCCCATATCAATAGGAACATTATTGTAACGATAACGGGTGATTCGACGCAGACGAGCATCTTTATAGAAAGAATAACCTCCTGCTGTGTTAGAAATCAGTGAGAAGAACCCTTGTGTTCCAAGGTAGTTGATCCAAGGATACGGAGTTCTAGGAGTGGTGATGACATATTCTCTGTTGGCGTCATCAAAATAGCCGAATTTCATACTTGTAATCTCCTTATTTAGTATAGTTTTTGCCAGGGAAACGATAATTTCCCCCAGATGAATAAATTATACAATAATTAAAAACCTAAAAGCAAGATAAGAAGTATATAATAATAAGAAAGATAAAATCCCCGCCCGGCAATCCCAGACTCAAAAAACATATATTAAGGAACTTTTAATGAGTTTATGAATAAATGTTAACGGAAATGTGAACAAATTGTGAACGAATAATTGTGATTTTTTTACAAAAATAGAATTTTTATACAAATTTAACACAAAAATGCTTGCATCGATGGTGAAACTGTTATACAATGACTTTGTTGATTAGAAAGGTAGCGGTATTTGTACCATATGAATACTGAGATTTTTCGAAAGACGGTTGCAATAAACACACTATAATAATTAAGGAGGAAAATTTAAAGTGAAAAAGAAATTATTAAGTGTATTGTTATCCACAGCTATGGTTTCAGCTCTTTTAGTTGGATGTAACGGAACAACTACAGAAGAAGTTGTTGATGATGGCACAACAGAAGTTGTTGATGATGGCGCTACAGAAGTTGTTGATGATGGCGCTGCAGCAGCTGAAGAAGGTTCCGTTCTTAACATCTACTGCTGGAACGAAGAGTTCAAGAGTCGTGTTGAAGATCACTACCCAGGTTATGAGAAGGTAGACGCAACAACTGGTAAGATTGGTGATGTAACTGTTAAGTTCAATATCACAGCTAACCAGGATAACGCTTACCAGAACAACCTTGATGAGAAGCTTTTAGCACAGGATAGTGCTGCAGCTGATGATAAGATTGATATCTTCTTAATCGAAGCTGACTACGCTCTTAAGTATGTTGATACAGATTACGCTTTAGCATTAAGCGAAATCGGTATTACAGATGCTGATGTTGCTGGACAGTTCCAGTATACAAAGGACGTTGTAACAGATTCTAACGGAAACCTTAAGGGTTCATCATGGCAGGGCTGCCCTGGTGCACTTATCTACAGAAGAGACATCGCTGAAGAAGTTCTTGGTGTTTCAGAGCCAGCTGATGTACAGCCATTCGTAAAGGATTGGGATACATTCCTTGATACAGCTGCTAAGATGAAAGACAAAGGTTATTTCATGACATCATCTGTTATGGATACATACAGAACATATTCTAACAACGTAACTTCTAAGTGGGTAGAAAACGACAAGATCAACATCGATGCTAACATCGACAAGTGGGTTGACGATTCTAAGATTATGGCAGACAAGGGTTATGCAGGAACACATGGCCTTTGGTCAGATGACTGGTCAAAAGGCTTCTTCATGGATGGTAAGGTATTCTGCTACTTTGGACCAGCTTGGATGATCAACTTCTCAATGTCATGTGATCAGGAAGGTTCTGTTGGTAGCGAAGGTCAGTGGGCAATCACAGAAGGACCTCAGGGCTTCTTCTGGGGTGGTACATGGATGTGTGTAGCTGCTGGTACAGATAACCCAACACTTTGCAAGGACTTAGTTCTTACAATGACAACTAACACAGACGTTCTTCGTGAGATCACAACTGATGATGATGACTTCACAAACAACGAAGCTCTTATGAACGAGATGGCTGAGGAAGATGGCTTTGGTAATGATTACCTTGGTGGACAGAACCCACTTGGTATCTTTGCTAAGGGCGTTTCAACAGTAGACTTAAGCAACCTTTCAGCTTATGACCAGGGATGTAACGAAGAGTTCCAGAATGCTATGACTCAGTACTTCAATGGCGAAGCTACAAAGGAAGAAGCTCTTGACTTATTCTACACAGCAATTCTTGAGAAGTATCCAAACCTTTCAAAATAATTGACTGAGTAGAAACACGATGGATTCTAATTGAATTTATTGTATAAATAAAAGTGGTGCCTGCCCTAAAAGGCAGGCACGCGCTTTTATCTTTTTTTGATGTATGGCGACGATTATTAATATTTATACGTTTCTAAGTGATATGATTATGATGGCGTCAGAAAATTTTTCCAATCCAGTGCATGGTTTATAGCAAAAAAATATGTGAAATGGAGGCATCATTATATGAAGCAACAGCATAAAAAGAGTAAAGTAGTAAGCTTCAATAAATGGGGATATATTTTCCTGATACCATTTGTTGTTGTTTATCTGGTATTTTCTTTCGTACCGTTGGTTTCAACTATTTATTACAGCTTCTTCGAGAAGTATCGTGTGGGCGTTATTGAAGTAGGCCCAAATTGGATTTGGTTTGACAATTACAAAACACTGTTAACAAACGGTGATTTGATTACTTATACTACAAATACATTGGTTATGTGGATCATTGGTTTCATTCCACAGCTCCTTGTATCTTTATTGTTAGGTTCATGGTTCTCAGATACACGTCTTCGTATCAAAGGTTCAGCTTTCTTCAAGACAGTTATCTACTTACCTAACTTAATCATGGCATCAGCTTTCGCAATGTTATTCTTTACATTGTTCTCAGATGGTGGTCCTATTAATGCAATGCTTCAGAGCATTGGTCTTCAGAACCCGGAAGTACCATATAAGTGGTTACAGCATGTATGGTCAGCAAGAGGTATCGTTGGTTTCCTTAACTTCCTTATGTGGTTTGGTAATACAACAATCCTTCTTATGGCTGGTATGATGGGTATTGACCCTTCACTCTTCGAAGCAGCAGAAGTTGATGGTGCTAATGCTACTCAGGTTTTCTGGAAGATTACATTACCTCTTCTTAGACCTATCTTAGTATTCGTTCTTATCACTTCTTTAGTAGGTGGTATCCAGATGTTCGACGTGCCTCAGATTCTTACTAACGGTACCGGTGATCCAATGCGTTCAAGTATGACACTTATCATGTACCTTAATAAGCATCTGTTCTCAAAGAACTATGGTATGGCCGGTGCTTTATCAGTTGTATTGTTTATCATTACAGGTATTTTAAGTTTGTTGGTATATAAAGTATCAACATCCAAAGATTGATAAGGAGGAGAAAATAGATGGCAAATAATAGTTCTATGCAACTCCAGGTAGACAAAGAGAAAGTTACCGGTGGTATTAAGGCAAGAAGATTTGTTGCTTATGTTGTTTTGATCTTCTTTACAATCCTTTGTTTGTTCTGGTTTTATATATTATTTATTAATGCAACACGTACCAACTCAGCTCTTAAGCAAGGTTTCACACTTATTCCTGGTGGCAATGCCTGGAATAACTGGAGCAATTTAGTTCATGGTACAATGCCTATATGGAATGGTTTATTTAACTCATTCATCATCGCTGGTTTATCAGCTGCTTTATCAACATACTTCTCAGCTGTAACAGCATATGCTATTCATGTTTATAACTTCAAATTAAGAAATATCTTCTTTACATTTGTACTTATGATCATGACAATTCCTACACAGGTTACTGCTCTTGGTTTCGTAAGATTAGTAACTAACATGAAGTTGGAGGATAACTTCATTCCTCTGATTATTCCTGCAATAGCAGCTCCTACAGTATTCTTCTATATGAAGCAGTACATGGATTCAGCGCTTCCTATTGAAATCGTTGAAGCTGCACGTATCGATGGTTCAGGCGAAATAAGAACTTTCAACCAGATCGTTCTTCCAATCCTTAAGCCTGCAATCGCAGTACAGATGATCTTCGCATTTGTAGCAAGCTGGAATAACTACTTCACTCCAGCCCTTATCTTACATAAAGATAAGCTTAAAACATTACCTATCTTAATTGCTCAGCTTCGTTCAGCTGACTGGTTAAAGTTCGATATGGGTCAGGTTTACATGATGATTGCTTTCTCAATTTTACCGGTTATCGTTGTTTACCTTCTCTTATCAAGATTTATTGTACAGGGTATTGCACTCGGTTCAGTAAAGGGTTAATATTAATACAGGTATACAAAGCGGATGCTTTTATGCATCCGCTTTTTTGTGCGAAGAGGGTGCAAGTGCAGACTTGCTTGCAAGTATATGTAACAGCAAAATAGACCGTGCACACTTGTGTGCTAAGGTATAATTTGCTGTTGCATATGGCATGTGTAAACATGCCAATCTGCATTTTCACCTAACGGACATCGAGTAGGGGCACCCTACTCGATTGTAAATAGGATTCAAACACAGTCAGAAAGGTGTGTAGAAAAATGTCAGTAATTGATAATGTACGTAATACACTTAATAATAATCCAAAACTGTTTCTGGGCATTATGATAGCCATGGAGATAGCTCTGCTTGGTATGGGCGTATATTTTGCCATATCCCTGACAGAACTGGTTATATGGCCGTTTATACTGCTTATATTGACTTCACTGTTAATCGGGATGCTGTCCAGCAGAATGGTATTATTTATTGGAAGACATTTTGTTAAGAAAAATTGACTGATATATTGATAGTTGTGGAGAGTTGTGAAAGGTTTTTGAGACATTGTCTGATTAAATAAGCCCCGGAATGAAAGTACATTCCAGGGCTTTATTTATGCCTCATTTAGGTTGTAATACTATTTAGCGATTCTTTATAACTTGAAGATTTCAAGTTCGTTATTAAGAGATTCTGACATCTCCTGAAGCTTGGTAGAAGCACCTGCCAGGTTCTCCATTGCAAGGCTCATTGTTTCAGCGGCTTCTATTGTTTCGCTGGATGATGCAGCATACTGTTCAGATACGGCTGAAAGGTCTGAAATGATGTCTAAGATGGCATCTTTGGACTTCTTAAGGCCTGTCATGTTATCGGTAATAACATTGATGTTATTGAGGGATGAATCAACTCCGGAAGCGACAACTCCAAAGTTCTCGATTGTAAGATCAAGTTTTTCTCTTTGCTCAGCAATCTTAACTTTAACATCATCCATGTAACTTACCATTATATTGAACTGTTCCATAAGTTTGTTGATGTTGTTCTCGATTTCAGTAGCATTGGCATCTGACTGTGCTGCAAGCTTGGAAATCTGCTCAGCAACGACTGCGAAGCCTTTACCACTTTCTCCGGCGTGAGCCGCTTCAATGCTGGCATTGATTGAAAGAAGATCGGTCTCATCAGCGATTGCCTGAATCATCTGCACAGCGGTACGGATATCCTTAACTGAAGCGTTGGTAACCTGCATCTGGGTGGCGATTTTACCAATGGATTCTATCATTTCCTGGCTGGAAGTGTTGAGCTCTTCGATAATCGCTGTTGAAGATTTCTCGGCGCTGGACATCTGGGCTGCAGAGTTGGTAAGGGTATCAATCTGTTTGGAAATCTGTTCAATCTGCTCGCCAATGTTGGAAACCTGAATGGCAGCGTCAGATGTCTGGTTAGCCTGGTCTGTTGCGCCATTGGAAATAAATTCTACCGATTCATATAATGTATCAACGTTCTTTGTTGTTTCGAATGAAATATTAAGTAAATCATTACTTGATTCTGTAAGCTGTGTTGCCTGCTGTTTAATATTGGCAACTATCTCTTTTAAGTCTTCCTGTAAAGAGAATGACATGGCGTACATATCGCCAAGTTCGTCATTGCGTTTTAACTGCTTAAGGTTGGCGTCCTGGGTAAGGTCACCGGTGGAAACAATACTTAAGAAGTTCTTGGTGTTGTTCATCTTCTTGGCAATGAGTCTTGAGAAGAGAAGAATCAATACTACACAGGCAACGGTGATTAAGGATGAGAAAATGCCGATTTTACGAGTTTCCTTAGCAATATTGGCATTAACTTCATCTGAAGGCTTGCCTGCGAATATGGCACCTACAACGGTTCCGTCTGAGTTGAACAACGGGAGATAATAGGCATAATAGTTGGTCTCCTGTATAACCTGATCCTCTGTAAAGTATTCTTCACCGGTAAGAATTACTTCGTATATCTCAGGGTCAAGTTCGGACCCTACGGAACGCCCACCCAGAGTTCTCATAACTGTGGTGATTCTGGTCTTATTCTCAAAATAGAAGGAAGAATCTATGCCGCTTTGCTCTTTGAGGGCATCAAGAAGGGCATGGTTACCACTAATCTTAACATCGCCTTTATATAAGGTACCCGTAAGGTCTGATGAATAGTCACCCTTGTAAAGTGAACTGTAAGTCTCCTGAATGGACAGGGCAACAATCTTAAGGGATTCTTCAATCTCCGAATGGAGATTTTTCTCCAGAATTTTGGTGCTTATAATAGAAGTAACAATTGAAAGTACTGCAAGTGGCAGTAAGCATATCAAAATAAGTTGCACCGAGAAGGAGAAAGGTCTGAATTTCTTTTTCTTACGCTTCTCCAGAATTCTGTGAGCGGCTGAAACCGGCTTGGCTTTAGGGACTTCGGCTTTATCTTCCTCTTTTTCTCTTTCCTCGTAGTGAAAATCACCGTCGTGAGAAACATCTGAAGCCTCTTCATTATTCTCACTTCCGTCATCTTTGGCAGTATATACCTCTAAGTCTTCCTCGGCGTTATAATCTGACTTAGGTTCAATAACGGTTACTTCCTCGCCCACGGAGTCTGATTCTTCGGATTCTTCGCTTTCGGGTGCTTCTTCGGCATATTCTGCTTCCTGAAGAACTTCACTTTCGATTTCATTATTACTTTCGCCTGAAGACTCATCATTAGAAATATCTTCATCACTACTATCAGAAGATGAGGCATCAGGATCATCTTCGTAATTAGCTAAATATACTCTTTTTTCGTCTTGGATATCAGAAGAATTTTCTGCATTATCTTCAGATAAGGATTCGGCATTATCGGAAAAACTGTCGAGATTGAGTTCTTCATCGATATTGCTGTCAAGAATGTCGTTGTTATTACCCATTATCTGTACCCCTTTATAATTATTTGTTATTATCCCCATAATCCCATAATATAAAACAATTTTATCATAAAATGGTGTATTTTTCAATGTTTCTGTAGCTTTTATTGATATAATACAGCTTATTATGATACAATAAGAGGTAGTTGGATTTTGGGATATCCACAATATATAGAATGAGCGGTGATTTTAGAGGAATTTAATATGTTAGAACTGATTGCGCCTTGCCATTTTGGCTTGGAAGCGGTGCTTAAAAGAGAAATAATAGATTTAGGATATGATGTTAAGGAAGTGACTGATGGCAGGGTTGTGTTCTTAGGCGACGAGGAAGCCATTGCCTATGCCAATGTATTCTTAAGAACTGCCGAGAGAATTATGATTCAGGTGGGTGAGTTTAAGGCGACCACATGGGATGAGCTCTTTGAAGGAACAAAGGCTCTTGATTGGGAGAATTATATTCCATCTGATGGCAAGTTCGAAGTAGTTAAGGCTTCCGGTATTAAAAGTAAACTTTTCAGTGCGTCAGATATGCAGTCTATTGTGAAGAAGGCTGTGGTAGAGCACTTAAAAAGAGTTTATCATATAGAATGGTTTGATGGAGACAATGGATATTATCCAATCAGAGTATTTATAAAGAATGATCTGGTCAGCATAGGTCTTGATACCACGGGTGATTCTCTTCATAAAAGAGGATACAGAACGCTGACAAGCAAGGCTCCGATTGCAGAGAATCTGGCATCAGCTCTTATTATGCTGACCCCTTGGAAATCAGACAGAATACTGGTTGATCCTTTCTGCGGCAGTGGAACCTTCCCAATAGAAGCAGCAATGATGGCGGCTAATATGGCTCCGGGCATGAACAGGAATTTTACAGCAGAGAAGTGGACTAACTTTATTCCGAAGAAATGCTGGTATGATGCGGTGACAGAAGCTAATGATAATCTTAATCTGAAGGTGGAAACAGACATCCAGGGTTACGATATTGACGAGCAAATGGTAAGAATTGCACGTGAGAATGCCAAAAAAGCGAATGTAGAGCATCTTATTCACTTCCAGTGCAGACCTGTAAGTGGACTTAGCCATCCTAAAAAGTATGGATTTATCATTACGAACCCTCCTTATGGAGAGAGAATAGAAGATAAAGAAACACTTCCTAAAATATATGGTGAATTGGCTGACAGATACCATGCATTAGATTCCTGGTCCCTTTATATGATAACTTCATATGACAAAGCTGAATCGATTATTGGAAGAAAAGCAGATAAAAATCGAAAAATTTATAACGGAATGATGAAGACCTATTTCTTACAATTTAATGGTCCAAAACCTCCGAAAAAAGATAAGAAAAATTAGAAAAAACGAATTAACCAAAGGAGTCAACGAAAAATGGAAATATTATTAGCTACGCATAATAGTGGAAAAGCCGTAGAAGTTAAATCCATATTTAATAAATATAATGTAGTAACCATGAAGGACCTGGGGCTGACCATGGACGCAGAGGAAACGGGTTCCACATTCGAAGAAAATGCTCTTATAAAAGCCAGGTCAGTTTATAACACGCTTGATGAAGAAATGAAAAAGAAATATATTGTTATGGCAGATGACTCCGGACTGGAAGTTGATTATCTTAATAAGGCACCTGGAATTTATTCAGCCAGATATATGGGAGAGGAAACTCCTTATACTATTAAGAACAATCACATCATTAAACTGCTTTATGGAGTTAAGGACGAGGACAGAACGGCCAGATTCGTCTGTGCAATTGCAGTTGTTCGTCCGGATGGCTCAGAGGATGTGGTAAGAGGTACGATAGAAGGTCGTATTGCATATGAAGAGAAGGGCGAGCATGGATTTGGCTATGATCCGATTTTCTTCCTGCCTGAATATGGATGCACCAGTGCAGAGATTCCGCCGGAGGAGAAGAACAGAATCAGTCACAGGGCAAATGCGCTTCAGTTAATTAAGGATAAGATTTAAGAGGTAAATCCATGAAAATACTTGTGGTAAGCGATACACATAGAAGGCACGAGAATTTTGTCAAAGTTATTGATGAACTTGAGAAAGACATAGATTACGTGATTCATTGCGGGGATGTTGAGGGAGAGGAAGATTATCTTGAATCTTTGCTCAAGTGCCCGATTGTCTTTGTGCAGGGAAATAATGACTTTTTTACATTTAATCCGGCTTACAGGGTTGTTAAGTACGAATATGTTAATGTTTTTGTAACCCATGGGCACAGAGGCGGTGTGGCATATGATCCTTTCGCCCTGGTTGATATGGCAAGAGATGATGATTGCCAGATAGCAGTCTTTGGACATACCCACAGACCGTATTATGAGGTTAAGAATGGAATACATATTCTTAACCCTGGAAGCATAAGTTACCCAAGACAGGGCGGCGGAATACCTACATATGCAATAATTAATATTACCGGCCCTAATGAGTTTAATATTGAGTTAAAAGAAGTCAGATAAAAAACTAAAAATTTGTGTATAAAAGTTGTTGACAAATTGAGTTGGATTTCATATAATAATTTTTGCGTTTGTGCTTAAGCGTAATCGAGGTGTGGCTCAGTTTGGCTAGAGCACCTGGTTTGGGACCAGGGGGTCGCAGGTTCGAATCCTGTCACCTCGACTCTTCAAAGTTTATGACTTAGGATTTGTAATTTTGAAGAAAATTTAATAATTATGCAGGTGTGGTTCAATGGTAGAACATCAGCCTTCCAAGCTGAATACGTGGGTTCGATTCCCATCACCTGCTTTGTTAGAAAAGCCCCTGAAATCAACGGTTTCAAGGGCTTTTTATTATCTCATTATTTGGTCTGAATTGGTCTGAATCGGTTTGGATTCCTAAATTTAAAGATTTGGAAGCTAAAAGATCTTCTTCAGTAATACCTCTGTTGACATATCTTTCAGTCATATTTGTTGAACCATGTCCGGCTAATTTCGATGCTGTCGCGATACCTGAAGTTTTTGCAATCGTTGTAATAAAATGCGCTCTTATCTTATGATTCGATCGATATTCAATTCCTAACTCATTGCAAACGCTATGTAAATATTCATTATAACGATTATTGAATATTTTATTGCCCGCACCGTTTGGAAATAGCCATTCTGTTTCTGGATGATTCTTCATTATTTTATCTAGCAAATATCTAGCTTCATTACATAAAGGAATCTTTCTAACGCCTATTGATCCATTCTTTATATTTCCGCTTTCGGTATTCGCATGAGTTATGAATACAACTCCATCCTTTATATCAGCCTTTTTCAAATCTGAAATCTCTGAAAATCTCAAACCTAAGTAGAAACATAGGCATATAGCTTCATGATACACGTTAGGTGAATCTATTAGATACGAAACAATTCTTTGCGCTTCCTCACCTGAATACGCCAATTCACCTACTTTTTTCTCCGGCAGTGTCTTTATCCCACTTTTTGAGCAACTTTCGGCAACATTATAAGGAATAATATTTAATTCTTCACACGCATACCTAAATGTTAAGTTTAAGAGAGTTTTGATGTTACTTAGTTCTTTATCTTTTACTGTGTTCGAAAAAGTTCTCAAAAAGCTTTTGACATCATTTACCTTAACGTCTCTTAATAACATTTTTTCAAAATCACTTCCTTTAATACGCGCATTATATAACTTTTCGGCACGAATTCTTGTCTTTTCGCTATTTGAATTAACGGTTGTATGCCAATCAAGCGCTTTAGGAAAGATGGATTCGAAAGTTGCGTTAACTTTAATGTTATTACCGGTATAGTAATCATATAATTTCTCATACAATTTTTCTTTGGTCTGAGCCTGAATTTTGTTTTTTTGCCCATCAACACGTGTGGTATAAGTAGTATAACCTTTTGAATTATATGTACTTATCTTATGATTGTGGTTTTCTTCTATGAACTTTTCAATGTGCTCTTTTCGCATGTTTTCAATTTCAACACGCCCGCTAATACTAATATTATCGTTTTTAAGAGCATCCGTCAAAGAGTTAATCAAGGAGATATTATTATCATTTATATATTTAGTTTTCATAACAATACCTCCTTTCCAATCAAATAAGGTAATTTACTTTTATGTTTATATTATATAATATTTATAACAATCCGTCTTGTAATTCAGAAATTAAATAATCTAATTCACAATTTTCTATTGATTTTTATCATTTTTTGTTTTATTATAAATATAGTTTAATAAAAGTAATTTATTTGAAACCCTTGGAAATAAAGCATTTGGGAGAAATTAGATGAAAAAAATTATAAAAGAGCAGGATTTTTATAATCCTAATGAAAATTCCTTTAGAACGACAAATATCAATGGACACGAATATTTTTATTTCATTCGCCCGAATGATGGTAAGAAAATATACGCTAATAATAGGAAGGAATTAAAGAAAAAAGTTTTAGATTATCAGAATGATACTAAGGAATTGTTTTCCGAGGACATTTCTTTAATGGAAGCAATGCTATGCTGGAATCATAACATTCGTTATGCATCTAAGAAGGATAAAGAGAAATTTACAGATTCATTACATATCTTAAGTAAACGAATGAACATAATTGAGGGCGATAAAGAGAATTTAAACGTTTTTAATAAGCCTCTCTTCGAATGCACAATAAACGATTTTATCCTTATTATAAATAATGTTCGTTTAAACGCTTCTGAAAATCTTGAAGACATTATAAAAGATTTTATATCTTGTATGCGCTGGCTTGAAATAGATATACCTGAGTATGACGATGCTATAGCGAATTCCTTAATCGTTGGATCTGTTAAACTTGATCTTAGATCAACAGATTCTATAAAACGACAAGAAGACGGTTATAAGAAATTATACGAAAACTTGTCAGGCGGAAGCCTTACAATATATTCAAATGATTTAGATTTACTAGATACGGAGTTATCCATTAAGAATAAAGTCGGAAAAAGTAAATATAAGAATGAATATATTGTAATCTTAATAACAATGCACACTGGCATATACGCTAACGACGCATTTCACTTAAGGTGGAAAAACATTGATTTGAAGAATAAAAGAATAACCACAGATGACTATGAAGTATCGATGGATGATTTGTTATACTCAGTAGTTTCAGATTATTATAAAACGCAAAAAATAAAGAACAAGAATCAATTCATATTTGATACTGCAAAAAAAGATAACACCTATTCAAATGTGCTGACTCTTTATAAAACAGTCCAAAAGAACTCTTTATTCCCTAAGGATATATCCCTAAGAGATTTATCTTTAATTAAAGGGAAAGAAATGATAAGCAATGGAGAAAATCCGGAAAAGGTATGCAAAATACTTAATATAACTCAGAACGGTACTCTTTGGCTTAGGATGCAAAATATAATAATAGATCCAAAGAAAAAAACAGAACCTCATCCTGAATTAGATGAATTAAGCAAAATAGTAGCTACTATGTCGCGGGATAAAATAAAAAAAATAATAGAGTTCGCCCAAAGTATTAAATAGTTGAGGTTAAGCCTATGGGTAAATTAAAAGTAAAAGACATTCGGTACGAAGAATTCATGGGACGAATGTGCGAAATTAAGTTCGTTGAAGTTTACACTATGGATAGACTGGTCGATTGGATCGAAGATTTAGTTGATATTCATTACAAGGTTATTTGGAGTTCAAATCATAGAATGTATTTGGAAAATACAATAAAAAATGATGATTATGTTTTTATTGATTGTAAACAAAAGATAGATCTGAAAGATAACCGGATTTTAAATTACTATCAGCCTGTAATTTTATTGTTTTGATGTTGTACAAAAAAACAAATGTTTTTGTGAACAAATAATTTAGCCGAATAATAGCGGAATAATAAGTGTTTTTTGTTCAGATTATTGAACATACCCTTTATTGAACAAGTGAGGTGATATCATGGGTAAAATATATGCATATCTTCGTTGCTCTACTTCGGAAGAACGCCAAGACATATCTCGTCAGGCGAGAGAAGTTAAGAAACTGGGAGTAACGGATGAAAAAAATATATATTGGGAGTATGAGTCAGGGACGAAATTCGACAGAGCTGAACTTCAAAAGCTTTTAGATACAGTCGAACAAGGAGACACCATCGTAACTACAGAGGTATCGCGTCTTACTCGTTCGACAAAACATTTATGTGAGATATTGCAAATTATTCAGGATAAGAAGCTAATTCTAAATATTGGTGGATCGTTTATAGTTGATTGTTCGAAGGGCGAAATCGATCCAATGACAGAAGGCATGATTAAGATGTGGGGAGTGTTTGCTGAGATGGAACGAAATATTATATCTCAACGTGTTAAATCAGGAATGGCAAATGCAAAAGCCAAGGGTAGCAAAATCGGTAGACCGACCGTCACAATGGAAAACTTGCCAAGCAAGTTCCTTCAACATTACGCTCTTTACAAGTCTGGGAAGTTGAGTATTTCTGATTTTGCTCGGTTAATGTAATGTAGTAGGACAACCATATATAAATATATCGATCTAATGGAAACGACATAATAAGAGCGTCAAAAGCTATTAAAAAAAATTAATTGAATTAAAATAGGTGTAATATATGGCAAAGGTAAGACGATTCTATTTCGTAAATCTTAATAATATAATAGAGAACTCAACTAATAAACCTTATGAAGACGAAAGCATGTGTGTTCATATTGGACATTCAGGCATGTTAGTTGAGTTTGAATCCGAACGGAAGCGTCCCGGAGAATTATTCCTTACTTTCTACCATGAGTATAACGCGCATAGCCTTTATTTACAGTATCGTACAACTAGCTATGGTAAATTTGTTGAGAATACGGACGAAAGAATTGTATTTAAAACAACTAATAGTACATATATTTTTACTGTTGTAGAAAATGAAATGTCTGAGACAGAAAAAAAATTATTTTACTTAAATGTTTTTTGCGGAAATTAAGAGGACTTCACATGAACTTATATATTGCGGATACGCATTTTGGACATTTAAATATCTTAGTGCATGATCATCGTCCATTTGAAGATGCTGAGACAATGGATAAGTGTATGATTGATCTATGGAATAGCCGTGTTTCAAAGGATGACCATGTGTACATTCTTGGTGACTTCTGTTATAGGAGTGGCAAGGAACCTGAGTGGTATTTGCAGAAGCTTAGCGGTCATAAGCACTTTATTATAGGTAACCATGACAGGCATTTGCTGAAGAATCAAAAAGCTATGAGCTATTTTGAGTCGGTAGACGCGCTTAAGATGATTAAGGAAGACGGTAAGGAGATAATCTTATGTCATTACCCTCTCGCGGAGTGGAATGGTTATTACCATGGCTCTTGGCATATTTACGGTCATATCCACTCTTCCAAGAATGAAGCTTATGAATTTATGAAAACAAAAGAAAGAGCCTTAAATGCAGGTTGTATGATAAATAATTACGCACCAGCTTCTTTTGATGAATTAGTTCGAAATAATAACTTGTTTTTTGAAAGGTAAGATTTATGAAGATAGTGTTTCTGGATATCGATGGCGTTTTAAATCACGCGTATACGAAAGAAATGTTTCAAGGTTATACCGGCATCGATAACACCTGTCTTCAGTTCTTTTCTGATTTTTTCAAGAAAGCAAATGAAATCGAGGCGACCGAGGTGGTACTAACGTCATCTTGGCGATTAGGCGAAACAAAGGATGGAAATCCTGTGATGGACGGATACTGGTATGTTTATGATACCTTAAAGAGTGTTGGTATTACACTTTTTGATGTTACTCCTGTTTGTTTTAATGGCGGACGCGGTTCAGAGATTGCCAAGTGGCTTATTGATCATAAGGATTTGGATATTACAGGCTATGTTGTCTTGGATGATGTGCTTCATACGAGTTTTCGCGCACTTGGATTAACTAAGCGTATGATACGTACATCGTGGGGAAAACCTAATGGTGGTTTTAATCAAAAGCATGTAATAAAGGCTTTGGAAACAATAAATCTTCCGTATTATGAACCAAAACCTAAAGAACATAAAAATTAAAAGGTGGTGGAAATATGATTGCAATGTTTGAATACTCTGCTGAAGAAGTTGATTTACTTTATTCCGTAGTTGAGGATGCCGTAAAAAACAAGAAACCTATCGATATGTTTAAAATTGAATTTATCATAAGACAAGGGGATTTTTATTTGTTCGGAGCTGGTGCTAACGGGTTATTGTTCTCATTTAATGGCTTAAAATGGGTAGATGATAATCGAATCTATCGTTGCCTAATTCAACCGCAAATATGGGGAAGAGAAGTTTTGCCGGTCTGGATCCCAGTAATTAGTGTGGATGATCGAACCTTCAGCAGTTCAGGGGACTTATCAATGATTAAGAAAGAAAATCGATATCTAAACACTGATAGACAGTGGGCAAATAAAAGAAGCTAGGCAGTTATTTTTATGAGACATATTATTTGAAAGGCGGTATAAAATATGAATTCTTATGTTCCTGATAAGTATGCGGTTGTAGTATTTGCTGACAGAGATGAAGCAATATTAACTAAATTAGGAGATTCTGTTGGAATAGCATTCGGAGAAAATGCCAATTTTGTTAATACAGGATTCTTAGCGGAATTAGATGAAAAGACAAAAGTTTTATGTTTTGCAGACGAAAACCAAGATAAATGCAAAAAAGCAAATGCTTTATGCTCTGCGTTTTATTACGATGCTTCTCGTATTAATAAAATATTTTACGGTAATGCAATTTTATTAAATAACGTATCTGAAGTAGACGGGTTCACATATCAGACTGCTGATACTCTTATGCATTATCTTAATGAAGATATTAAAAATGCATATCTTAATAACATAAAAAACTATCATTTACATTATGATAAACCTGATGATAAACCTTTTGGTGCTATAGATTTTTAGAAATTGATAATGTCGGGGAAATGAAAGGCTTACAATGTTGGAATATTCCAATCCCCAGTGGTGCTTAAACACCAAAATATATTTGCCGTATAAGGGAGCGTATTAATACCTATGTATAATTGCTCCCTTATTAGTTTGTAATTAGCTTATAATACAATTTAGATAATGATTTATTTCTATTATTTTAAGATATAGCAAATGATCACATATAACTTGCTGACAGATTTTTATTCAACTTCTAAATGATTAATAGCCTTTGCTATTTCCATCAAAGCAAATTTGAATTCTGTAATCAATTCATTCTCGTATTCACATAGGGGTAAAATATTACATATTCGCTCACTACCATAAAAAGCTGATAGCAATAAACTATCGGGATATTTAGAATCGTCAAGATCATAATCAGCGCTTAATACCAGTTCATTAATTGAATTCGTTAATCCGAATACATTCTTAGTAAACTCATTTTTAATCTTTCTGTTTTCAAAGAACTCAGGATCTTCAAACTTTGAAAAGTGTCCGGCTATAGGCAGTGCAACAAGCACATCGTATATGCTGTTCCAATTAGGCTCAGGCTGAGCATTTGATAATTCTGCTATTATTTCTCTATCCCTCTTCTCGCCAAATATCACATAAGCCATAATGAGTTCCATAAAGTCAGAAACCATTCGAACAACAATTTCTTTGTTAGGTGAAAAATAGGTTAAGCTTTGCGTTAGCTCAGTAATAATATCCCTTACTTGTTCCATTGAATTAATTTCATTTAATGTAATCATAATAAAATCTCCTTTTTTAAATTATTATAAACAAGACCGGTCGTAAATAATATTGCTGTTTACCGAACTACTTTATGTTCCAGAGATACAAAAAATGTTCAAAAAACTATACCTTTTATAACGTTACTTTTGGTATAATTACATTAGTTTTGCTAACGATATTCACAATATGTTTATTATTTATTTTATAAAAGGGAGATCATTAAATGGCTGTAGATACCAAAAAAGAGCAAGAAAGAGACGAATTACACCGTGCTATATGGGCTATCGCCGATGAATTAAGAGGCGCTGTAGACGGTTGGGATTTCAAAAACTATGTCTTAGGAACGATGTTCTATCGTTATATTTCCGATAATTTGACTAATTATATAAATGAAGGCGAAGCGAAATCAGGTAATGCTTCTTTCGATTACGCTAAAATGTCTGATAAAGATGCTGAACAGGCAAGGGAAGGTTTAGTAGAAGAAAAAGGTTTCTTTATCCTTCCGAGTGAGCTTTTCTGCAACGTAACCGCCGGAGCCAATAGTGACACGGCTACTTTCGTTAATTCGGAAGGACAAAAGGTAAGTGTAAAGGATAATTTGAATGAATTATTGGAGAAAGTCTTCAATAATATTGAGAACTCCGCTAAAGGAAGTACATCTGAGAGCGATTTCGAAGGCTTATTTGATGATTTTGATGTAAATAGTAATAAATTAGGCGCTACTGTGGCTAAAAGAAACGAGAAACTTACCAAATTGCTTAACGGTGTTCGAGATATGAACTTAGGAGATGTAAAAGGTCATGACATTGATGCTTTTGGTGATGCTTACGAGTATCTGATGACTATGTATGCATCTAATGCCGGAAAATCCGGTGGTGAGTTCTTTACCCCCGCAGATGTATCAGAACTTTTAACAAGACTTGGTACTGTTGGAAAAAAACAGATAAACAAAGTCTATGATCCTGCATGCGGTTCAGGTTCACTTCTTTTAAAGGCTGAAAAGGTTCTTGGCAGGGAAGCTGTTAGAAACGGTTTTTATGGACAGGAAATCAATATTACGACATATAACCTTTGTCGTATTAATATGTTCCTTCATGATATCGACTTTGATAAGTTTGATATTGCCTGTGAAGATACCCTTATATCACCTCAGCATTGGGATGACGAACCTTTTGAACTAATCGTTTCAAATCCGCCTTATTCAATTAAATGGGCTGGCGATTCAGATCCTTTACTTATAAATGATCCTAGATTTGCACCAGCTGGTGTTTTAGCACCTCAGTCTAAGGCTGATTTTGCTTTTATAATGCATTCGTTATCATGGTTAGCTCCTAACGGAAGTGCCGCTATTGTTTGCTTCCCCGGAATCATGTATAGAAGTGGTGCTGAACAAAAGATAAGAAAATACCTTGTAGATAACAATTTTGTTGATTGTGTTATTCAGTTACCGGCGAATTTATTCTTTGGAACCCCTATCGCTACTTGTATTATGGTTATGAAGAAAGGCAAAACTGATAGCAAAATCCTTTTCATAGACGCTTCGAAAGAATGCATAAAGGTTACAAACAACAACAAACTCACGGAAGATAACATTGATAACATAGTAAAAATCTTTTCGGAAAAAGAAAGCATTCAACATGTATCAAAATTGGTTAACTACGATGAAATTGTAAAGAACAAATACAATCTTTCAGTTTCAACCTATGTAGAAAAAGAGGATACTCGTGAAGTTATTGATATTGATGAAATCAATAAGAAACTTGAAGAAGTTGTGGCTAAAGAAAATCAGTTAAGGGTAGACATTGCTGAAATTATCAAGGAGATTGGTTAATATGATAAAGATTGGGGAATTGATACAACAGTATTGTCCGAAAGGATGTAAGTATATTCCTTTAAAAGATACATCGTATTTTTACTTTCATCATGGAAAAGGCAACAAAATTCCTGAAGATACCGGAGGGATTTATGATGTATATGGAGCTAATGGCGTTGTATCCCATATAGATGAATACAATTGTGAAGATGTATCTATTATTGGGCATATTGGGGCTGTTGGTTTAGTAAATCGGTGCAAGGAGAAGTGTTTTGTAACATATAATGGAACTATAGCTGAAGTTTGTGATAAGTCCATGGTAAATTCTCAATATTTTTACTACGTATTAACTACTTTAAACCTTCCTTCTTATAAAAAGGGAAGTCAGCCATTCCTTTCAGTAAGCGATTATGAAGATATTGAAATTCCCATACCACCCCTTCCTGTTCAGGAAGAAATAGCTCGCATTTTAGATAAGTTTACAGAACTGAAAATAGAACTGGAAACAGAACTGGAAACAGAACTGGAAATGCGTAAGAAGCAGTATGAGTATTATAGGGACAAACTTATCTCTCTTGAAGATTATGATGGAGAAGTAGAATGGAAACCTTTGTCAAAAGTTGCTAAAAGACTGAAAGGTTCCCCCGTCACAGCAGGTCAGATGAAAAATATGGCTGTAGAAGGTGGAAATATTACTATTTTTGGTGGTGGTGCGACCAAAGTGCAGACTGATGAAAAACATACTTCTAAGTTCAGTATCATTACCGTGCCAAGTGTGTTAGTTAAATCAAGAGGTATCGTAGATGTGGAATATTGTGATTTTCCATATACGTTCAAACAGGAAATGTGGGCTTATGAGGGCTTAAAAGATATAGATACAAAATTTTTGTATTATTATCTTCAAACAAAAGTTGATATGTTGCGTTATAAAGGCTCTATAATGGGTTCAATGCCTCAAATCAAATTAGATGATACTGAAACAATTATGGTCCCAATAATTGATATTAACGAGCAGAAACGTATTGTAGATATTCTTGATAAATTCAGCACTTTGACATCCGATATTTCCGAAGGTCTTCCTGCTGAAATCAAGATGCGTCATCAGCAGTATGAATACTATCGTGACAAATTGCTTACATTCGATAGATTGGAGGATGCTATATGAAAAAAGGCGTTGTTTATATATTAACTAATCCATCTTTTCCGGATTATGTAAAAATTGGATATGCAACAGATATGGATCGTAGACTGCGGGAATTGAATCGTAGCGAATGCATTCCGTATGCTTTTCGTGTATATGCAACATACGAAGTCGAAGAGGAACTTGGTGATAAGAAAGTTCATAGTATTATTGATAGTTTAAATGCCAACCTTCGTGCAATAGATGAATTTGATGGAAAGCCTAGAGTTCGTGAATTTTATCAGATGAGCGCCGAGGAGGCATATGAACTTCTCCAGAATATAGCTGCCCTAAGCGGAACAAAAGATCGTTTGCATAAGTATAGTCCTAAAGGACATGAAATAAAGGATGAAGAAATGGCAGAAGCTGTAAAAACTGAACGATTGGAAAGAAAAAGTCCATTTTCGTTTGATAAGTGCCATATAAAATCCGGTGAAGAACTTGAATTCTATAAACGTCCTGAAATAAAGGCTTATGTAAATGATGATAGAACAATTAATCTTAACGGAACTATTACTTCATTATCGGCTTCAGCCCAAATGATTTTAAACTTTGATCATGCTGTTCAAGGAACAATATATTGGTATTATAAAGGAAAATCTTTAAAAGAGATTAGAAATGAACTTGAAGAGAAAGGTGAATATAAATAATGCCTTATTTCAACATAGTTGCTCAAACAAATGAAAATACCGTAGTAACTGAATATGAACCAGTAAAAACTCATCCTGAGAATTACCAGAGTGAAGCTGCTTTGGAAAAAGAGTTCATACAGATGCTTACAGAGCAGGGATATACATATCTTACTATTCATAAAGAGGAAGATATGATTAATAACCTGCGTTTAAAACTTGAGGATCTAAATGGTTTCAAGTTTACCGATACCGAGTGGGAACGATTCTTTAATTCTGCTATCGCAAATCCCAACGAGCATATTGTTGAAAAGACTAGAAAGGTTCAGGAAGACTATGTTCAGGTTTTAAAACGTGATGATGGAACATCTAAGAATGTCACTTTAATTGATAAGAAGAATATTCACAACAATTGTCTTCAAGTTATAAACCAATACGAAGTAAGTCAGGATGACGGTGCTAAACACAACAACCGTTATGATGTGACCGTACTGGTCAATGGCTTTCCTCTTGTTCATATTGAGTTAAAAAGACGTGGTGTTGCCATCAGAGAAGCATTTAACCAGATAGATCGATATGAAAGAGATTCGTTCTGGGCTGGATGCGGTTTATACGAATATGTTCAGATATTTGTTATATCAAACGGTACAAATACAAAGTATTATTCCAACAGTACACGTCATAATGCGATAAAAGATGCAAAAACAAGCAAAGTTAAAAAAGAAAAAACAAGTAACAGTTTCGAATTTACATCCTTCTGGGCTGATTCAAACAATAAGGTTATTCCTGATTTGGTTGATTTCACAAAGACCTTCTTTGCAAAGCATACCATACTTAATATATTAACCAAGTATTGCATATTCACATCCGAGAATATGCTTATGGTTATGCGCCCTTATCAGATTACGGCTACTGAAAGAATCTTAAACCGTATTGAGATTGCTAACAACTATAAAAAATACGGAACTATCGCCGGTGGCGGTTATATATGGCATACAACAGGCTCAGGAAAGACTTTAACCTCATTTAAGACTGCCAGACTCGCTTCTAACCTTCCCTACATAGACAAAGTACTATTTGTTGTAGATAGAAAAGACCTTGATTATCAGACAATGAAGGAATATGACAGGTTTGAAAAGGGTGCGGCTAACAGTAATACTTCTACCAATATTCTTAAAAAGCAACTTGAAGATGATAAATGTCATATTATAATCACGACTATTCAGAAGCTTTCAACATTCATTAAAAAGTATGCAGGACATCCGGTATTTGATAAGCATATAGTTCTTATATTCGATGAATGTCATCGTTCTCAGTTCGGTGATATGCACGCTGCTATCGTTAAGAGTTTTAAGAAGTATCATATCTTTGGCTTTACAGGAACGCCTATATTTGCCGTGAATTCCGGTGCGGTTAGAAATCCTCATTTCTTTACAACAGAGCAAACATTCGGCGATCAGCTTCATACATACACAATTGTGGATGCTATAAATGATAAGAATGTCCTTCCATTCCGTGTTGATTATATTAAGACAATGGAAATGGAAGAAGATATTACAGACGAATTAGTTTGGGATATTCAGCGTGAAAAGACTTATCAGGCGCCGGAAAGAATATCTAAAGTTACTAAATACATTTTAGACCATTTTGATCAGAAGACATACCGTGGTAATAAAACATATGCTTATAACGCGCTTACGAACATCTCAGAGGTCGCTTCTGCTTCAAACGGTAAAATAGACGAGATTAAGAAAAAACAGCGTATAAGTGGCTTTAATTCGATTTTGGCGGTATCAAGTGTTGATATGGCTAAGTTATATTATCAGGAATTCAAGAAGCAAATGGCTGAGGATCCTTCAAAGAAACTTCGTGTTGCTACAATTTATAGTTACGGCGTTAATGAGGAAGAGGCTGACGGCATCCTTGATGAAGAGAATCCGGAAGATACATCAGCACTCGATCAGAACTCCAGAGACTTCCTTGATGGAGCAATAAAAGATTATAACGAATTGTTCCATACTAATTACAGTACAGACGGTGATAAGTTCCAAAACTACTACAAAGATGTCTCTCTTAGAATGAAGAACAAGGAACTAGACCTTCTTATAGTTGTAAATATGTTCCTTACCGGTTTTGATGCGACAACTCTTAATACCCTTTGGGTTGATAAGAACCTTAAGATGCATGGTCTAATTCAAGCATTTTCAAGAACTAACCGTATTCTTAATAGCATCAAGACATTTGGTAATATAGTTTGCTTTAGAAATCTTCAAAAGCGTGTAGATTCTGCTATATCTTTGTTTGGCGATAAAAACGCAGGTGGAATTGTACTCCTAAGAACTTTTGATGATTATTATTACGGCTATACTACTCAAGATGGAAAAGAAAAGCCCGGCTATGTAGATTTAATTGATGAATTAGAGTCTAAATTCCCTCTTACGGAACCTAGAATAGAAGGCGACCAGAGACAGAAAGAATTCATATCACTCTTTGGGTCAATTCTTCGTATGCGTAATTTGCTTTCTTCATTTGATGAATTTGATGGTAAGGAAATTCTTTCAGAACGCGATATGCAGGATTATCTTGGCAGATATCAGGATCTTCGCGATGAATGGAAAGAGAAAGTAAAGCACGGTGACAGTAAGGATATTATTGATGATATCGTATTTGAAGTCGAGTTAATTAGACAGATTGAGATAAATATCGATTATATACTTCTTTTGGTTAAGAAGTTCCATGACAGCCATGGCTCAGACAAGGAAGTTCTTATCACTATTCAGAAGGCTATCGAATCCAGCCCGGAACTTAGAAGCAAAAAGGCTCTTATTGAAACATTCATTAACGGCATCAATGATATGGATGATGTTTTAATAGAATGGCAAAACTTTGTTGCCAAGATGAAGGAAGAAGAACTAAAATCACTTATTGAGGAAGAAAACCTAAATGCTGAAGAAACTGAAAAGTTCTTGGAAAATGCCTTTAGAGATGGCGAAGTAAAAACGACTGGAACCGATATCGATAAGATTATGCCACCCGTTTCAAGATTTGGCGGGGGACGTGAAGCAAAGAAAAAGTCTGTTTTAAACAGATTATTGGCTTATTTCGAGAAGTTTTACGGTATTTTATAAAAGAAATTATATATTAAGAACAAATCGACGAGGGCATACATTTGTTATATGCCCTCGTTTAATTAATTTTTGTTAAATTCCAAATCGGCTCTTTTTCGTCTTTTGTCCAAACTCATGCCTTTACATTCCTTATAGTACATACACAAATTATACCCTTCATCTTTGTAAACATTACTACCTTCAACTTTAAGTTCTATTAACTTGTATATATTAATACGGAATAATGAACATCTTTTTCCACGAACCAAATGGTCAGCATGCAGATTAATTCCCAGCTTATTATCTTCCAAAAACATACCCATAAAGGGATACTTAACGAGATCGATATAAACGTAGCCTTGTGGCAATATTTCATTTGGCTCAACAGTAATTTCAAAAATATGTTTTGAATCAATCACAAATGATAATTGTAGATTATCATACGGACCAGAAAATACATCCGTATCAAAATTATACACTCCAACCTGTAAACCAATTTCTTGCCCCTGTGTAGGAAAATACTTATCCATATTTAGTTTTTTACGTAAATCAATTAATTCTTCGTCGTCTGATACCATTAGAGATTTATTAAATTCATATTGTCTTTTTTTGTCTTCATCCTTCATCCGCTTTTCAAGTTCGTGGACAATTGCCTTATTAAGAAAATCGGTTTGCTTCTCACTTCCATGCAAATATTGTCGTATTATATCTTTTGTTCCGAGAGGACATTCAAATGATACTACATCAAATATTTTATTACGTTTTAAATTTTCCATAACTAAACCTCCTTTATTTCACCTTTTTTATTAAGCCAATCACTAATAATATCGCGCAATATGTCTTGTTGGGATAATCCGGTCTTTTGAATTCTATTCCTCGTCCCGATAGGAACATTTATATGAATTACATCGTGCCTATTAGCGTATTTTCGACTTATGCTTCGTTGACCTTTCGTTGTTGCATAAAACCCTTTAAAGTCGCCGATTCCATTACTCATTGTATTTATTCTCACTTTCTTCATAATGATCTAGGTATTGAAGCAAAAGTTCTCTTAACAATTGGTTGGGATTATAGCCATAGTTTTTTATTTCTTTTTTTGTGCCAATTGGTAAGTATGCAACTAATGTTTCATGCTTACAGCGGTATTTTAAATACGCCTTTCGTTGAGCTGTAGAAGTTGAATAAGTCCCTTTGCTATTAATCGGTTTTACGCTCATAATTAACACCTCTTACATAAATGTCATAATCAACTGGGCTACATACATATAGCCGTTCTGGATAAAAACAGAACAAAGGATATTCGCATCGTTTTACTTTACGTGTGTTTCCAGCATAATACCCAAGTTCGTTTTCTGTGATAAAATCAACAACCCAATCCAGATTATAGGTATCTATAAATGCCTGAAATGGCAATATGGATTCGTTAAGATTAACCGTAAGGCTGCAATAGGGTTGTGTATCTAAATATAACTGTATACACAGATTATGGCTTTTACCTTTATACGAGCAAATCTTTAGTGAAACCGCGTAATCTGTTAGATTAGTATAATAAGGCATTATTAACATGATTATTTCGCTTTCTGTACATCAATAATATAGATTGGTAAACGCATATTATGGCGGTCTCGGCAAGTTATACTGCGCTTCCGCGCAGTCAATGACCGCCATAATATTGTCTTATTCATAATTATTACTTCACCGGTGGTGTAATATTAGAAAAACTGTTTATGATTATGTTTTCTGATATCGTTGTACACTTTTTTATGAAGTATATAAGAACACCTAACCAACAAGTGATATTGTCAGGGTTATAATCACCAAGATAGTATTTATTTAATGCATTCCGGGCTTCGCCTATTGTTTTTATGTTGTTTAAACTCAATAAGTGTTTAATGTCAGGCTGATTAATATTCTTTAAACAATCTATTGCTTCAAGAAGAGTATCATCCGACAAAGGAATGTCGACTCTTTCTTTGTTTTGAAGGTATTCGATATCGTCGTCAGTTAATAATTTTCGTAAATTCGTTAATTTGATAAAAGCTGAATCACTCAAATAACTCTGAGAGGCATGAACAACTTCAGTCCAATCAAGGATATAATTATCGATTTGGACACAACCATATTCAAATAAATCGTTTAGTAATAGTTCATATTCGTCTTCAGTGATAGCATTGTTAACTGAATAATACAAATAATCATCCTGTATTTCTGATGTATTAATCGTACTTTTTTTTATATTAATAGTTGATGAAAAGTAATCATGCCAAGCAGAAAGCATTTTTCTGAACGAGTCTATCATCACAGTGTCTGGCATGAATTCTTCGATACATTTTCCCTTCCAAATATCAATTATCTTATCTCTTTGCTCGTGGTGATGCTTATATGTATTAGGTCCAGTCTTTTTTTTACCATTCGTATAAAAAGATGTAACCTCGTATTCTTTAAGTTTATTGTTATATACTTCGATATCAGTGTTTTTAAGTGTATTAAGTTCCTTTAATTGTGTTTTTGATAATGGAAACATTTCGTTTTCCAAGTATTTTATTGGATTGTTTTGAGTCAGTCCGGATCGTATCGCTTGTATATGGCGTTCAACAAATGTCGAACTTTGATTAGAAAGATCAAAATTAGGATTAAATCGACTAAAAAATATACTTGGAAAATTATCAACATAGTCTTTTACTAACTCATCAACATTTTTCTTATTTTGAAAGACTGTCATTTCTAATCGAACAACATTAGCGCTTTTTTGATAAATTTTGAAACGATAATTTTGTCCTATATCGCGAAGATATTCGGTATCTTTCACAAAATATGAATCTGCTTTATTTAATCCAAAAAAGATTTTTTCCCTACAGATGCCGTATATATCGATAGTCATGTCATAACTAAGTACATGAAAAATATCCGAACAAGCAGCGATATTATTAACTACTTGTAATTCATCCTCGTTTATAGTTCCAATCTCATCGACGCCTTGCATAGTTTTGTTGGGATTGAACACTACAATTCCTTCGTTTGGATTATCTTTTGTACCGATTTTTACTAACATATAACTTTCTAGAGATTTTATAGAATAAGTTTTTTTATAATTGTTTCTTCCAAAAGTAGGATTGACAGTTATAGGTTCTGAATCGGAATTCATTTCTAAATATTTATGAATTGTATCGTATTTATCATCATTAAGTGCAAAGCTTAAAACAATTTGATCTACACTTTGTACGGTAGCAAACTCTTTGTTATAAAGTTGTGATATAAATACTCCGGGCGATGAGAAATGATAGGGAATATCAGAATCATTCTCGTAATCTATATAGATATTATTCTCATAATTATCAATATTATATAAATGATGATTAGCATTCTCTTTACACATATGTTTTAACTCCTATATAATAAATATTTATATTTGGTATTTAGAAATATATCCTGTTTTTAAATAATTAAGGCGGATTAGAACATTTTTTGATAGAAAATCAGTCCCGTTAACAAATTCATGTATATTACAAACTTAGATGAACATATTAAAAAACAATTATTAAATTGCAATAAGTATTGTCTAATCCGACCAAATAATAAAAGCCTCGTTTCCGAATGCTTTAGCAAAATATATAATTACTTATATTGTAACACATATTATTTAATTTGTCTTATTATTATATAATTAATTATACAATTAAATAAAAAAAGAACCTTCTTATTTATTGAAAATCCTTATTTTAAACGCTTTTTTGTATTTTTAAAGCATATATATCTGATTTATGTTATAATAGCATTAATGTAGTGATGTTTTGCATGTCTATAAAGTTGGAGTGAAATTTTTAGATTTTGGTCTGAATTTGGTCTGATAAAAAATAGCGAGCGTGCAAACCTCCTATTTATCGTATTTTTTTGATGGATATCATCCTTCGATTCCCATCACCTGCTCGCAGGAAAAACCTCAGGAATAAATCCTGAGGTTTTTTTGCTTACATTGTGTTATATTTGATGTTAAAATATTTTTCTTTTTTTATTTAGATTGTGTTATAATGAAATTGAGAAAAACAAGCAGAAAGGAAGTGAGATTTATGAGTATAGCTAAAGCTAACGTATATAATAGATTAAATGCCATCTCGGATGATATACAGGACGAAATAGAGATTTTAGAGGGCATATTTAAACAGATTCAGCTTGAAAAAAGCAGACAATCAATCAAAGAACAGGGAACCATGTCTACAGACGATGTTCGGTTATATTTTGCAAATAAATACAAAAAGGAGACTGCTTCCTTATGAATGTTAAATGGACGGTCGAGGCATTAAATGACTTAGAAGAAATCGAATTATTTATTGCGAAAGACAATATCGATCGAGCATTGTCATTTGTAAATGAATTAATAGATTTTGGTGACAGCCTTGGGAATTTTGCAAACAAAGGGACGCAAGCAAAATGGACAAATGATACTTCCGTGAAAGAGATGTATTATAAGGACTATACCTTTATTTATGAAATCAATTCAGATTCTGTAATCATACACGAGATTCATAATTTTGCCAAAATGATACGTCATTTTAACAAATAAAAAGGGTAAAGCCCTTTTTAATTTAATTTGCATTCATTATTATATGCGTAACTCTTTAGACGTTCGTAAAAATCTGCTTGCCGGATAAGAAACGTTTGGAAGATTTTCTCATAAAACAATTAGACGAATTGGGACTATAAAAAAAAACAGATGCAAGGAGCCGTTACTCACAAATCAGTAGCGGCTCTTTTGGTTAAAAGATTGTTATATTCGTAATCGTTTCGACCACAGCTTTACGGTAAAAGGAATGCTGATGATTCCAAATAATGGAGGAATCAGTAATTGAAGATACGGCATCCAAACAATTTTACCGAAGATGTTTAAAGTATTTGTGCGGAAAATTATAGCGGAATTGCCAACCAACGGGAACAGATCAGAGAAGAGTTGAAACTGATATGGTAAGTATTCCGAAAAAATAGTCGGAATAAACAGTAGGGCAAATCCGGCAATAATTGATGCGATTTCGCTTTTAGAGAAGGCAGAAATGAGCATTACCAAGCCTGCAAATCCCATGATTCCCATAAATGCGTGTGCGTATTCGTAGATTTCGGCTTCCAACATATTCATGGGTGCAACCGCAATCATTTTAATGCACTGGATGGGCATATCGAAGCCGCTTGTACCAAAATAGATTAACTGAACGATAACACTTGGGATGGCTATGATAAAAAACAGTTCAGCTGAAAAGGAAAAGCCTACGATTATTTTTGCAATGGCATCTTTTTTCCATCCGTTCTTCATTGATAAAATCATTGCCCCGGTTCGATTATGCCATTCTCCAGAGAAAAGCGGAGCAAGGCATATAACTAATACAATTGCAATCATAATTCCGTAATCCTGCAGGTTGCCGAGAATAGTCATCCAGCCTTCGGTCCAAACATAGGAAAATGGGGTATTTACCTTGTTGTTCATAGACATAAGATATTCCGTTTCTTTTTCAGATGTACCGAATGACTCCAGAAAATCATCAATTGCTTTTTGCCGCTTATCATATAACCCTGTCAGCTGATTGGTGTCAACATACTGCATCATGATTTTGTAGGTATCGGATCTTTCGAGATCTGGATACATTGTTTGCAACCATGTATTTACTACTTTCCAGTCAGATAAATCGTTTTCCGATTCCGATAAATTCTGATAATTGGAAACCATATCAGAAAAAGATGAATCCGTTAGCAGATTGCCAAATTGTTCGGCGTATTTCTGATGATTTCTTATATTGTCATAACCGTCAAAATGATTTCCCCAAATGCTTGTTTCGTCCTTTGGACTGCCAAAGGTAAACCACTGATATTGGAGTATGCCGGCAAATATAATGATATATGCAAAGCATAATAGTACGCTGACTTGAACAGATTTTTTGCTCCATAATTTCTTGTGTTCTGCTTTGATTAAATCCATTTATTGTTTGCTCCTTTCCATTGGGAAATGATATAAATATAAATCTTCTAATGTCGCCGGAATGCATATTGCCGACTCAGATGGGGATTCTTCACTTATAATTCGAAGTATGGTGCAATTGCCTTCGCGACGAAGGTTTGCAACTGTCATTTTTTCCTCCCATGTGTCAGCTTCTTTGGGATTAATGGCTAATTCCCATACATGTCCCTGAACCTCATCAATAAGATCCTGTATGGTTCCTTCCGACACAAACTGACCGTATTTCATTAAAAAAACTTTGTCTGCTATTGCCTCAACATCAGAAACGATATGTGTGGACAAAATGACGATTCTGTTTTGAGCCAGAGAAGAAATCAGATTACGAAATTTAACTCGTTCCTTCGGATCCAGACCAGCGGTAGGTTCATCCAGGATAAGAATCTGTGGGTCATTTAATAATGCCTGTGCTATTCCCAGCCTTTGTTTCATTCCACCGGAGTATGTTTTGATTTTTTTATTTGCAACATCACTTAATCCTATGGTATCCAACAACTCCTGCGCTTTGATTTTTGCAACTTTTGAAGGAATCCCCTTTAACGTTGCGATATAAAGCAGAAAATCTTTCGCACTCGAGTTGGGATAATACCCGAAATCCTGCGGTAAATATCCGAGAATACTCCTGTATTCTGCACCCATTTTCATAATGTTTTCTTTATCAAACAGAATCTCTCCTGATGTCGGTTCCAAAATTGCGGTCATCATTCGCATCAGTGTCGTTTTCCCTGCTCCGTTTGCACCCAGTAGACCATAAACACCCGGTGTCATAGTAGTAGTAACATTATTTACAACCTTTTTGTCACCATATTTTTTTGTAATATTGTTAAGAGATAACTCCATAAATTCGTCCCTCCTTAATTGAGCCTACGGCTTCTTTTATTTCTTTAAACATAAAGAATAAGAATGCAGTTAAGAAAATAATCCATAATCCTATGGATGAAACATTGTATAGTATGGGAAGAAATACAGCCGTAACCCAGAAAAACAAACTGCATAAGACAATAACGAAGATGCAGCTTCTATATCCGATGCTTCCTTTTTTTCTCACTTGAAACAGCAAGATACTTACGCAGAATGTGTAAGGAACAAGGACATATATAATCATATTAAAAAGGGTTTGAACTGATTTGATATGTGGGGCTTCCAAAGCAAGCAATATAGTAAATGAAAATAAATCAGTAAGCAGTATTATTATTAATCGTGCAAGGAATAACGAAATGTTCGATAAACTTGTTGCCGCTTCCAATTCGCTCATTCGATATATTTTTGCTTTAAAAAGCGAAGGCAAAGCTGCCAGTATAAACAGCGGGGCAAACACAGGCAGAAGATTGGGAATATCCCGTAATTCTCTGATGATAAAGCACACTGCCAACAAAACTACGATTTGTACTCCAACCAAAGGAAGCCCGTCACGATGAAAGGTGTCTGCCAGGAATTCCATAAATCCCATATGAAATGATGCCCTGTCTTTTTCAATTTTCATTATCTGCTTGCATCCTTCTATGGTTTCATCCATTTTATTTGGTATTTCATTATTATTTTTGTTATGAAAATACTCATATAATTCATCCTTCATCTTTTCTTCCTTTCTGCCTTTTAAGCTTTTTCAAACCGTTTTTCACTCTGCTTTGTGCGGTTCGTGGCGGAATACCCAGTATTTTCCCAATTTCCTTATAGGTTAATTCTTCCTCGAAATATAAAAGTATGGCTTCTCTTTGCTCATCCGGTAAAGATGTAAGCAGACGTTCTATTTCGTTCTGATCCTCGATAAGCCTGATTTCACTGCTTTCTTTTCCAATATCCTCGGTTTCCTGCAATACTATATCTTTCTGTTTTTTGTTTTCATCAATACAGATGTTCCTGGCAATCGTATAAATCCATGCCCGAAAATAATCCTTATCCTGATATCGCATCAGACTTCTAAATACTCGGTAAAATGTTTCCTGAGCGGCATCTTCCGCTAAGCTTTGGTCTGAAAGATGTCGCCTGCAGTATCGAAGGATGTCGGAATAGTATCGCTTAACCAGTTCTTCGGCTGCTGACTCGTCACCGGCACGAATACTTTTTATTAATTCTTCATCGCTTATCATTGTGGAGCTCCTGTTATCGTTTTCTATATTGTATAACGATTGAAAATGTGAAAAGGATTAAAAATACTATAAAATATTGTATATTATTCTTTAAAATATTATTGAAAACAGATCTGGTATATGATATTATCTAGACAAGAAGGAAACTTCTTCCTTGGTCCCGAGGTTAAAGAGGATGTTCCGATGAAGTGCGAGCCGCGGTGCGAGGCGGTGAACATGGAGGATTATAAAGGTGGTAACTTACCATAGCGCACCTAGCCTTATGGCGAAAGAAAGTTACAATTATAAAAATGGGATGCCTTGCATTAATGCAAGGCATTTTTAAGGTAAAAATGGAATTATTAAGACAAGTTGCATTTGCATTTGGAAATCTAAAAGAAATAAAATACAGAGTCGTTCTTTCCGCCGGTCGCGAAAAACCGCGGGAGGAAATTCTTATAGATTTTTGTGATGAAGATTTGTTTCATATATTGGGTTTACAACATTTGACCGATATTGAATTGCCCAAAAATAAAAAAGCACTGCTTCACAATATCAATAATGGAACTATTACCGAGGGATATCTTGAAAATAGCGAATACTATAACAAAGGAAACGAAGACTATAATATAAAGCAACGAATTGAAATGGCATGTTGTTTAGAAGATTTTCTTGATTCTGAGCATTTTACTGTATCTGTATACAAATGTCAGCACGAAAATTGGACAAACATCGAAGCAGATTATCTTATTATTTGTAAGAAAACGTCTCAAGATGAAGAATATTATATTTTCGTACGCCAAAGAAAAGAAACGGAAACATTTGGTATCGTTTCTTGTTTTCCCAAAGGAAATAAACCATACTGGGGCGGAAAAAGGTATTTGCTATTAAAAGAAAAAATTCTGAGCAATACCTCGATTGTGCTTTTCAAACACAAAAACTATTTCGAGTAGTTTAAATAAGTGTTACCAAAATAACACTGCATTTTAAACATAAGGTATATTTTTTTAACACAGTTTCCCATCACCTGCTCTACGCTACGAGCGGTGCCGAGAGGCAAAATAAGAGAACCGACGCAAGTTTACTTGCAGGAGGTTCTATTTTTTTTGCCTTGATGATAGCGCGACAGCGCGTGCATGAAATAGATGCGAAGCATCTATGAATGGGCACCGCGAGAAAAACCTCGAACCCAGGGGTTCGCTCTCGTCTTCTACGAACAGAATTTTTTTCCATAGTGACGATGATCCTGTAAAAGGCGTCGTCACTTTTTTGTGAAATTTTCTTGACAAACAGGAAAATCATAATACAATTAAGGATATATAATATAAGTTATATAACGACAATTATAAAAGGAGATGGTAATGCCACCTAAAGTCAGAATTACAAAAAAGATGGTTGAGGATGCTTCTTTTGAGGTTATCCGCAGAAGTGGGCATGAGAATCTGAACGCCAGAACGATCGCCGAATATCTGAAATGTTCTACACAACCTGTTCTGTACAGTTTTAAGACCGTGGACGAGATAAGGGATGCAGCATACAAACTTGCGGATGATTATCATACATCCTTTATCATGCCTAAGGAGGATGATAAAAATCCTATGCTGGCTCTCGGACTTAATTATGTCAGATTCGGTTACGAAGAAAAGAATCTGTTCCGTTTTCTGTTTCAGACAGATAAGTTCGGAGGGATGGATATATATACTCTTATGGGTAATCCTGAACTGTCAGCAATCATGGAAATGATGGCAAAAGGACTAGACTGTAATATTGGTGAGGCAAGGGAAATGTTCCTGACATTTTTCTGTGTCGCACACGGACTTGCAAGTCTTTTGGCAAATAACTCTATGGAATATGATGAAGTTCAATGTGAGAAGATGTTATCAAATCTTTTCTACGGCATAATCGCAGCAAGAAAAGGAAGGTGAATACAGTGGTTGAGAGAAAACAAAAGATAAGCAAAGCGGCAGTAATATTTCTGATTGTAATGTCTGTGCTGTCGTTTGCAAATTTTATCAGGATAGAAATAGGCGGAAATCTGCTTAAACTTGCAGGGCTCGTGGTGATCATCGGCGTAGTAGCCTTTTTTGTGACACGGGGAAAGAATGATTCAAAGTATGAAGGCCTGAATATAAAGAAGACATTCAGTCAGATGAAGAGTAAGAAGGTTATCATTTTTGCGTTGATACCTGTTGTTCTTGATGTGACGCAGATTTGTATTGAAAAAGCATTCTTCCCGGAGATTCTGGAACACATGGTGGCAAGGATTCCTTTTGAAATAAATCCGGCCATGATTGTCCCGATTGTTCTGGAACTTCTGCTTGTGCCTTTGGGAGAAGAAATTGCGCTCCGTGCGTTTTATCAGAAGCAAATGGGCAAACTGACAGGTTTGGTTCCGGCGCTTATCATTGCTTCTTTTATTTTCGCGATAGGACACTTTTCATATGGAAATCCGGCTATAGTTGCGGTGGATCTGGCGGGTGTATTTATTGACTCGATATTCTTTGGTCTGGTTTTCAAGGAAACGGATAATGCGTGGTGCAGCTGGATATCACATTCTCTGGCTGATATAGTTGCTGTTGTCGTTATGATGATTATTAAGATATAGGGTATAATCCGTATCAAAGATGAAAGTATTTTATTATAAGTTCAACAAATTGAGCACACCTTCTCATTAAAGCGGACTTAAAATTTTTGAGTAAAAAAACTACAAGTAATATATTAAAAGTCCTATTCTTTAGACGTTCGTAAAAATCTCCCTAATACATATTAATATGATATAATGCTAATAGTGGAATAACTACATGAAGCATATGGGAGGGAGAAACAGCATGAATTTCGGAATAACAGCAGAGGATATCTACAGACAGCTTAGAGGAAACTATAAAAACGGGATTATTATCTTTGCAATTGTTGCAGTGACAACAGGTGGGTTTGGCGTATTTTGCCTGGAAAGTCTCGGATTTTTAAATGTGGCTACGATTATTCTTCTTTTACTTTTTGCTGCATCGATGGTTGCTATTTTGATAATGATTATTAAAATGTCCGTCGTAAAGAAGCATCCGGATCTTTTAAGACAGGGCGGTGCCGATAAACTGGCCGCGAGGATTAACAAAGGACTGGAGAATCCGGAGTATATTGCATATTCTTTGGATAACTCCCATTCGATGGTTACTCTGATTTCAGAGGATTTTATCGTGGCTGGTAACGACTATGTCAAACTAATGGATTTGAAGAATATCCGCAACGTAACTACAACATATATTCCGGAAAGAATAGTAATATATGTTAACAACCCAATGCTGACGGCAACATCCCTTGCCGGCGATGCAATTGGGAAAGCATATTGGGAGTCTAAGGGCTTAAATGAAAATACAAGGTTTGATTATCTTGAGATTGTAGATTTATACGGAAACAAAGGACTTTACGGAGTACAGCATCAGGATATGGAGCATGTACTTGAGTATCTGCTTACAGCTGCACCGAATATGAAGCTTGACCCTGTTCCGAGATCAATGTAAGGCACTTGGTAAATCATATATGGAAGATATCAAGGAAAGCTTTGGAATCGACCTTGATAAGGATGAGGAACTTCGCAAATATATAAATATGCGAGTGGATTTGTTGTTGGGAGAATAGGAATGGAATACATATATAATTTAGCTAAAATCCCGGCCTCCAAACTCCATCTTATCGGAGGCAAAGCATCTTCTCTTGCCATGATGATAAATAATCTTAAGGTGCAGGTACCTGGAGGATATGTTGTTACGGCAGATGCTTTTGAGAATGGGGAACTAAAAGAAAAAGCTCTTGAGGGACTTGAACAATTAATCTTAACTTTAAGTTCAAAACATACATATGCCGTACGTTCTTCTGCCATTGGAGAAGATGGTATTAATCAGTCATATGCAGGTCAGTATGAGACTTTGACTGACATAAAAACAGATGGAATTATTGATGCTGTTAAGTATGTTTTTTCTTCATCTGTCAGTGAAAGAGTAGAGGAATATAAAAGTAGTTTCGGTGAAGATAAATCAGGTATCGGTGTGGTAATACAGACCTTTGTTAAGCCTGAGTTCGCAGGCGTTGTTTTTACATCAGATATCATAACCGGTAAGGATGATTATCTTACAGGCAACTATGTTCACGGTGAGGGTGAACAGCTGGTGAGTGGTGAGAGCAACGCGGAGATTATTCGAATTGGTGTAATGAAATATTCCTATGAGGGTAATACTGAGTTTGAGAAATATGCGAAGATTCTCAGGAAATACTGCCTTAGTATCAGAAGATTCTATGGGGTTCCCATGGATATAGAATGGGCAGTATCTGATGGCAGGGTATATATTCTTCAGTCACGCCCGATTACAACGCTTCGCCGTCACAATAAAGATACATTTGATTATAACGGTACAAGGTCAGGATATAAGCTGCTTACAAAGACAAACGTGGGCGAGATTTTTATGAATCCGGTAAGTCCAATGACTATGAGCGTGCTTGAGAGAATTAATGAATTTATAGGGCTCCCTGAATGGCTTGACTGTGTGGCAGGTCAGGCATATATGAATGTGTCAGTTATATGTTCGCTTTTGGTAAGTTTTGGAATGAGCGAAAAGAAGGCGTATGAATCTGTGCGAGATCTGGTGGGAGAGATACCTGATGGCGCGTTTATTCCGATTTCATATTTTGACAAAAGTAAGTTTCTTAAGAACTTAAAAATCCTCCTGTTTCCAAAGAACAAATCAACGCTTTCAAAACAGGAAAAGAAGCAGATGGTCGAAGACCTTGCAGTTATTTCAAAAGAGTGCATGGGAGACATACGTAAAATAGATAATAATGAGGAACTGATTCGTTACTGGGATGAGGTTCTTCTTAAGAAGTTATATGATGGACTTGCTGCAATTCTGACAGAATGCGGCACTGCCATGGTTCCACTTTTTAGTATGCGTAAGAAAATTGCCCGAATCTCTGACGATGATATGGCCAATCGTCTCTGCGGTGGATGTGTTGGTGTTCTTGATAGTATGAAGCCGATGCTTTTGCTTGAAGACGTAGCTGATGGCAAAATGACCAAAGAAGAATATGTAAGCATATGCGGACACAGGTGCGTAAATGAAATGGAACTTATGAGCCCTCGTCCTTATGAGAATCCTGACTTTCCTGATAATCTGCTTAGGGAAAGAAAAGAAGGCGGAATCAATCTTCATAAGATGAAAGGAAAACAGGAGAAGGAATATGAGGAGGCGCTTTGTGAGTTCAAAACTAAATATCCATCAAAAGCCAAATGGATAGATAAAAATATTGCGAATTTTGTTCATGCCAATGATTTCAGAGAAGAGATAAGAAGCAAGAGTGTGTGGATTTTTTCAGTATTTCGTGAGTTTATTTTGAAGGCTGGTGAGCTTAATAATTTAGGTGATGATATCTTCATGCTTTCCTATGATGAGATGTTTAACTTATTAAGAGGCGATGATAGCTCAGTTAAATATATAACTAATAGAAAAGAAACTTACGAAAAGAATAAAAAATACCCGCCATTTCCAGGCCTTATTATAGGCAGGTTTGATCCTGATGATTGGGTCTCAATGCCTGGCAGAAGGAATGATTATTACTGTGCAGATTTGAAACCGGATTGTAATGAAGATTCAGATGTTAAAGGCTTCCCTGGGGCAGCAGGTGTTGTTACAGGTAAGGTTCGCGTCATCAGTGATATAAGTCATATCGATGAAGTTGAAGAAGGAGACATACTTGTAACATGCGCTACCAACATCGGCTGGACCGTGGTCTTTCCCAAGGTATCAGCAATCGTGACTGACATCGGAGCCCCATTATCACATGCCGCCATAGTAGCAAGAGAATTTGGAATTCCGGCAGTTGTCGGATGCCGAAATGCAACAACTGTGCTTAAAACAGGGGATATGGTTACTGTAGATGGAGCGAAGGGAACGGTAGTAAAATTAAATTAAGGCTGAAAAAATACAAGCATAAAATATCCCCGTAAGGTTTTGACTTACGGGGATTATTATTTGCCTGCATGTGCTTAAAAAACTATTCCGGAGACCAACTGGCCTGAACGTCTTCAATAACCACATTTTCATCAACTTTGACTACAACCTGGTATTCATCTTCATATACAATTTCACCCGGGAAGTTGGTATAGACAACATAGTAAGCGTGCTCATAACGCTCTAATAACCAGAGCAGCGGATTGATCATTTTCATCATCATTTCGCTGTTTTCTGTTTTGAAATAGCAGATGACTTTTTCCTGGCGTTTGCACTGTGGTGGCCATGGAAGTTCCTCGGCAAACCATGAATCTATCTCTTTAAAAAGTTCCACATCTTCCTGCTCCATAACACCATCGGTAACCATCTGATTAAGCATACTGAAAATGCCCTTACCGGTCTTGGTATTGGCAGCAAGCTCCTTGCCTTGTATTCTGCAATATTTGAACTTCATAGGCATTCCTCCGCCTTTTTTTTATAATAACATAAAATGGGTTTGAAAAAAAGGTAAATACGTTTATTTATGGTGGTTGAAATACTAGCCCAAATTTGTTAAAATATTATCGCTACGTTTTATGGGCTCAACATAAAGACGTGTTAAGTATTTACAATAAAATATAAAGGAGGATCATATGATTTACTCAACAGAAGTTAAGAACATGTGCCCTGTAACTCAGGGTGTTCATCATGGCGCTGCTCCTATTCCTGAAGAGGCTAAATGGGTTCAGGCCAAGAAGATTGAGGACATTTCAGGCTATACACATGGTATTGGCTGGTGTGCACCTCAGCAGGGAGCTTGTAAGCTTTCATTAAACGTTAAAGACGGTATCATCCAGGAAGCACTGGTAGAGACAATCGGATGCTCAGGTATGACACATTCTGCAGCTATGGCTGCTGAAATTCTTCCAGGACTTACTCTCCTTGAGGCACTCAATACTGACCTTGTATGTGATGCTATCAATACAGCAATGAGAGAGTTATTCTTACAGATTGTATACGGAAGAACACAGTCTGCATTCTCTGAAGACGGTCTTCAGATTGGTGCAGGTCTTGAAGACCTTGGTAAAGGTTCAAGATCAATGGTTGGTACAACATACGGTACTTTAGAAAAGGGACCTCGTTACTTAGAGCTTACTGATGGTTACATCACAAAGGTTGCTCTTGATGAGAACGATGAAATTATCGGATATCAGTATGTTAACTTTGGAAAGATGATGGACTTCATTAAGAAGGGTGACGAACCTAAGGTTGCATTCGAGAAGGCATCCGGACAGTACGGAAGAGTTGCAGATGCAGTGAAGTTAATCGATCCTAGAAAAGAGTAAGAAAGGGAGGACAAATCATAATGGCATTATTTGAATCATATGAAAGAAGAGAGCCTCAGATTCTTGCTTGTTTAAAGGAGTATGGCATCTCTTCAATAGAAGAATGTAAAACAATCTGCGAGAACGCAGGTATTGATGTTTATAGTTTAGTTGAAGGCATTCAGCCTATCTGTTTCGAGAACGCTAAGTGGGCTTACACTGTAGGTGCTGCTATTGCTATTAAGAAGAACTGCCGTAAGGCTTCTGAGGCAGCTGCAGCTATCGGTATTGGTCTTCAGGCTTTCTGTATTCCTGGTTCTGTTGCAGACCGTCGTAAGGTAGGTCTTGGACATGGTAACCTTGGTAAGATGCTTCTTGAAGAAGATACAGAGTGCTTCGCTTTCCTTGCTGGTCACGAATCATTCGCAGCAGCAGAAGGTGCTATCGGTATCGCTGAGAAGGCTAACAAAGTTCGTCAGAAACCACTTCGTGTTATTCTTAACGGTCTTGGTAAGGACGCAGCTCAGATTATTTCACGTATCAACGGTTTCACATATGTTGAGACACAGTATGATTACTTCACAGGTGAAGTTAAAGAAGTATTTAGAAAATGCTACTCAAAAGATCCTGAATCACCACGTGCCAAGGTTAACTGCTACGGTGCAAACGATGTTCAGGAAGGTGTTGCTATCATGTGGAAAGAGAATGTTGACGTTTCAATAACAGGTAACTCAACTAACCCTACAAGATTCCAGCATCCAGTTGCAGGTACATATAAGAAGGAAAGAATAGAAGCTGGTAAGAAGTACTTCTCAGTTGCTTCAGGTGGTGGTACAGGTCGTACACT
>DGTK01000010.1:294-77844 GCA_002393735.1 Lachnospiraceae bacterium UBA4338 | reverse complement strand
GCAGGTCCTGCTTCATATGGTATGACAGATACTATGGGACGTATGCATTCAGATGCACAGTTCGCAGGTTCTTCATCAGTTCCGGCTCACGTAGAAATGATGGGTCTTATCGGTGCAGGTAACAACCCTATGGTAGGTATGACAGTTTCTACAGCAGTTTCAATTGAAGAAGCAGCAAAGGCTGGTAAGTTCTAATTGTAAATACTGACTAAAAGTATAAATGAAAGGAATCGGAGTAATCCGGTTCCTTTTTTTTATGAAAATCTACAAAAAAATTTCTATATTTGTTATAATAATATTTAGGTGTAAAACTGTCATAGGAGAATAGTAAGAAGTAAAAAGGGAGGGGAACGCTTGAGTACTAATAAGTTTTATGACAAGTTAATGCATTTTCTTGTTCATAACAGTTTGTTCTTTACTGTTATTGTAATGGGACTTGTTCATGTTGCAATGCTTATTTTTATGCTGTGCTTTCGTGTATATCCACTGGTTCAGTTTAATATATTAAGTGTTGTGGTTTATTCTTTTTGTCTTCTTTTAGCAAAGACGGGTTATATGATGCCTGTATATATCAGCATTATGCTTGAAGTATTTGCTTATTCACTTCTGGCAACTCTGTATGTTGGCTGGGACAGCGGCAGTCATCATTTCCTTTTTTCCATTGTTCCAATTATTGTATATTTTGGTGCTTCTTTGTTTAAGGGTGCAAAGAGATGGATAGTGGTAATTCTGTTAGTACTTGATTTCCTTACGTTTGCAACCATTCGTCTTATTTATTCTGAAGCTACTCCATTGTATCAACTTAATTCTGTAAGCCTTCAAATGCTGAATATATTTATAAACTTCGTAATGATTTTTTCAGTATGCTTCTATAATTACATGTATATTTATTCCAGCGAAGAAATGATGGTTAATCTTCAAAAGCAGAATAAGCAGTTATCTGTGGATGCCAAGGAAGATGAACTTACAAACCTCCTTAACAGAAGAGGTTTTCTTCCTATCCTGGACTCACTTATGCATGAGGAACCAAAGCATCATTTCTGTATCGCATTCTGCGACGTCGATAATTTTAAAAGAATTAACGATTCCTATGGTCATGACTGTGGTGATGAGGTTTTAAGACACATCACAAAGGTTATAAAAAAAGAGATGCATGGCTGTGATATATGCAGATGGGGTGGTGAGGAATTCATTATCCTTATGAGAGATTATGACATGAATGTGGCGATTCAGAAGATGGAGTACCTTAGAAAGACAATAGAGACTAACGATACCGTTTTCTATAATAAACATATCAGCGCAACCATGACAATTGGTGTTGAAGAGTATAGTGATACTTATCATGATCCTGAAGATGTTATTAAGACAGCTGATGAAAGAATGTATTATGGTAAGCAGCATGGTAAGAATATAGTTATATCAAGCACTGTGGAAGAAGAAACACACGAAGAAGAAATTGTGTCAGAGTAATTTAAGTCCCTGTAAATGAAAGTTTACAGGGATTATTATGTTTTAAAGAGGTAAAAATGGTAGTTACAATTTATGATGACAAAATTAAACTTGATGGTGATTTATCCATACCAAGAAATTATAATGGCACTGATCAAATTCCCGTTACGCTGATTATTCACGGCTTTACAGGCAACAAGGAAGAAGAACATCTGGTGGCAGTATCGGATATGCTTAATGACCTTGGAATTGCAACTTTAAGAGTTGATATGTACGGCCACGGAAGAAGTGACGGAAGATTTTTTAATCATACTTTAAACAAGTGGATTCAAAATGGTCTGGCTGCCATTGATTATCTTAAAGAAGATGGCAGATTCTCAGATATTTATTTATGTGGTCATTCCCAGGGAGGCCTTATGGTAATGCTGCTTGCGGCGATGGAAAGAGACAAAGTCAAACTCCTCGTTCCATTATCACCGGCAACCATGATACCAAAGGGCTGCAGGGAAGGTGATATGCTTGGAACAAGATTTGATCCTGTTAATGTACCGGATGAGGTACACTCACCTGATGGCTGGATACTTGGCGGAAATTATGTAAGAGTAGCTCAGACAATATATGTGGAAGAGGCAATCAAGAAATATACAGGTCCTGTATTAGTGGTTCACGGGGACGCAGACATGACTGTTGACATTGAAGAAACAAAGAAGGACTGCAGCGGATATGCCAATTGTAAGTTCGTGACAATTAAGGGAGATTCACACTGCTATGATTACCATCTTGATGAGGTGGTGGCAGCAGTTAAGGAATATGTTTCTGATTTTATTAAGGAGTAATATATGGCAGTTAAAACATATAAGGCAGAAGTCTTTGACAGTAATAAATACAGACTTGGCGAAGGCCCTTTTTATACCAAAAGTTTAAACCGCCTTTCCTGGATTGATATTTTAGACGGAAGAGTATATACCCTTATAAATGGCAAAAAGGAATATACCGAAATGGGTCAGCATATCGGCGCCGCAATTCCAATGAAGGATTCAGATGGTTTTATTGTTGCAGGATATGACGGCTTATATACTCTTGAAAATGGAGAGAAGAAACTTCTTTACAGACTTGATAAAGAACTTAAAGATCATCACAGATGCAATGATGCAAGGATGGATAAAAACGGAAGAATCTGGTTTGGATCAATAGTAGATAATTTCTATGATATCGAATGTTATGGCGGTCTGTATGTCTATGATAAAGGCGTGGTTAAGTGCGCCATAGAAGATACTAAACTTGCCAACGGCCTGGTATGGAGCTTAGATGAAAAGACCTTCTATTTTATTGATACCAACTATGGCGCAGTATTTAAATATGATTACGATGCCATAAATGGAGAAATATCAAACAGACAGGAATTCATAAGAATAACTGACGGTTTTCCTGACGGAATGTGCATCGATTCAAATGATGATTTATGGATTGCCATCTGGGACGGGGGAAAAGTGCATCATAGAGATGGAAGGACCGGTGAGCTTAAAGGGGTAGTTGAAGTAGATGCAAAAAATGTGTCTTCCTGCTGCTTTTATGGAGATAACATGGACATGCTCTTAATTACCACGTCCGGCGAGTACGCAAGTGGCGAGCATGACGGCTGCATCTTTACATGCAAAGTTGACGCCAAAGGCGTTTGATTGCCATCTGGGACGGGGGAAAGTGCATCAAAGGCGCTTAATACAAAAAAGGATGATATAAATATGGAATTTGTAATATCGCATTTAGCTAAAAGTTATGGAAAACATCAGGTATTAACTGATGTTGATTATACCTTCGAAGAGGGCAAAATCTACGGCCTCATAGGTCGGAACGGCGCAGGTAAAACCACGCTGTTTAACTGCCTTAACAGCGATATTGAAACTAATGGAGGCAGATTCTTCTTTAAGGATGGCGAGAAGGAAATTGCTGTTAATTCAAGTGACATAGGTTATGTTCTTTCAACGCCTACAGTTCCTGATTTCATGACAGGAAGAGAATTCATTAAATTCTTTATGGATATCCACTCAGACGGAATTAAAGATCCAATGACCATAGATGAATATATGGATTATGTAATGATACCTGAAGATACTAAAGACCGTCTTATGAAAGACTATTCTCACGGCACCAGGAATAAAATGCAGATGATAGTAAACTTAATAGCCAAGCCAAAACTCATGCTGCTTGATGAGCCTCTTACATCTTTGGATGTAGTTGTGGCTGAAGAGATGAAAGATATATTCAGAAAACAAAAAGATGGAAGAGTACTGATTTTCTCCACTCACCTACTGGATATAGCATTGGATTTGTGCGACGAAATCATTCTTCTTAATCATGGGAAACTCGAGAAGGTTGATAAATCAAATCTTGATAATGAAGATTTCAAAATAAAGATAATTGAGGCCCTGAAAGATGCAGATAATTCTTAAAGATCTTTGGCGAATTACCAAATTAAGAAATACAATAAATACCAATTTAATATTATATGGAATAAGGCGAATTCCAGTTATTGGCGGGTTATTCAACGATGACATATATGGCATAAAACTGTTCAAAATCATCGCCTTCATTCTCTCAATCCAGGCAGAAATCTTCAAAGCTGTCTTTGGTGATTTTTGTATGTTCGCTCTTCTGGCTATGGGAACATTTGCCATAAATTATGGAACAGGCTGTCCAAAACCCGTTATCTTCCTATATGGTTTTATAGTGGCATCACTTGTTAATGTATTTAATTTTGAAATCTTTAAAGGAAGCCTCGAAGCAGATTATGCTGTATTCGGTATGGGAATGGATGCCAAAAAGTTTATTATGGCAAGACTTACCTACAGGATAGCCTGGCTGATAATCAGTTATGTTTTATTTGGAATTCCGGCGGCTTTTATTTCAGGAGTTCCGTGGTTTGTTGCACTATTGATTCCGCTTGCTGGAATGGGATTTGACATAGGCGCCCTGGCTTTAAAGATGTGGATATTCTCATTAAGACAAAAAGGATTTGAGAAGAATAATAAAAAGAAAGATATTTCAATTGAAGGCACCAGCACACTTGTTTTTTTACTGGTTTTTGGAATACTGATGCTGGGATTTGCAGGAATTCCTGTGATAGTTCGTCTGGAAATTGGATTCATTCCATATATATTTTATGCAATTGTATTTTTTGTTGCTATAACCACATTTTTTACTGTTAAGGCTATAGGGAAGTTTCCTTACGGATACTACCGAATTGCGCTTGCCGGCGAAAAGGTTAAACTTGCCAAAGAAAAGGAAAAGAATAAAAAAGCAAATAGTGGAACAGCGCAGATAAGTAAAGACATAACCAGAATTAATCAGGGTGAAAATGTCAACAGTGAACTTAAGGGATATGCCTATCTAAATGATATATTTTTTAAAAGACATAAGAATATCCTGTCTGTCAGATTGCTGCTTATGACATTATTAGCACTTGGTGTAGTTTTTCTTGGATCATTTCTCATATATTTAGAAGTATTTAAGTTGCATGCTCCGGAGAAATCAGTGATAAGAGGCTTGTTTACAAGACATGCGGGAGTCATATTGCCTGCAGTATGGTCATTAAATTATACTGACTATATATGTCATGTTATGTTTGCAAACTGCGATTCGGTAATGCTTAAATATAATTTTTACAAAAGCCCGGATGCGCTGGTAATGATGTATAAGGAGCGTTTAATATCTGTAATAAGAGCGAATTCTATCCCGGCTATTATTGTGGCGATATTCAGTGTGGTTTCCGTACTGATTACCGGTGGTGAAGAAACACCGCTTCAGTGCATATTTAATGTTCTTCTGGTGGGAACAGGACTTGTGGCTGCATCTGCATGGTATTTAAGCATATATTATCTTGTTCAGCCTTATGCCAGTAACCTGCAGGTTAAATCCAAATTATATTCTGCTTTGAATTTTGTAATATCTGCTTTGCAGTTTCTTATAATATTTATTCCGATACCGGCCTGGATACTTTGTCTTGTATGTGTGCCGGGAACATTACTGGCTATTTATGTATTTATGATGCTTATTAGAGTAATATCTCCTAAGACATTCAAAATCAGATGATTGATGTAATGACAAGCAGCCCGTTGTATGTTTTTAAGGCATATAACGGGCTGATTTTATTATAAATTATGGAAATTGAAAGTTTGTATTTCACTATATATAGTGCTATAATATGTTTGATTGTGCATAAGAAAGGAAGTGGACTTAATGAGTAAGAAACAAAGAATCTGGTCCATCCTTGTATTTGCATTGATTCTGATAGCGCTTTTGATCGGTATTATACTCACCGGTGGCGGTGGGGCAGAAGAAGAGTCCATACAGGAAGTTCTTAAAGATGCCGTGCTGCATGAGCATGCCAAAGTCAGTCTTTTTGGAATTAAGGATGTGAATCCCGGACTGATTTCAGCCATAAGCGTAACGGGAATTATGCTTGTATTTGGATTGATATGCAGATTATTTATTATTCCAAGATTTAAAATGATCCCCGGTAAATTCCAGTTATGCCTGGAGAGTATGGTGGGAATTTTTGATGGGCTTGCCAAGACTAACAGCCCACACAGAAATGGTTTCTTGGGAGCATACATATTTACCGCGGGTGTATATATTTTCATCGGAACCATGTTTGAGATGTTTGGCTTCCAGGCCATAACGATTCATGGCACACCGGTATCACTGCCGGCTCCATTAGCAGATATTAATGGTGCGATAATGCTGGGATGTTTGTCATATACATTTATTTTGGTAGGTGGTGTGACATCAAACGGATTCAAGGGCTTACTTAAGACTTTGAAAGATTTCTCACTGCCGTTGTCTATGAGCTTCCGTCTCTTTGGTGCTCTCCTTAGTGGTGCACTTGTTACGGAACTTGTTTATTACTATTCAGTATTAAGTTATGTACTTCCGGTAGTTGTAGGTGTACTCTTTACTGTACTTCATGCAGTAATACAGGCTTACGTACTTACAATGCTGACATCCATGTTCTATGGTGAGGTAACAGAGAAACATCCAAAAAAAGTTAAAGAAAAGAATAATAAAGCGCAGAATGCGGAGGTAATGGAATGAAAACATTGAATAAAATTATGATTATGGTTGCGATGGCAGCATTACTTGCAGGTATTGTATTTGTTCCTGTTAAGGTTAAAGCTGCTGAGGATGAAGAAACACAGGTTACTACAGAAGCAGCAGGTAGTGCTGAAATTGCTGAGATTTCTTCACAGGGAAGTATTTTGAGCAGCAAAGCTTATGCAGCAGCAATAGCAATTGGCCTTGCAGCACTTGGTGGTACAATCGCCATGGGTCTTGCAGTTGCCAAGGCAGCTGAAGGTGTTGCACGTCAGCCGGAAGCAACAAGTAAGATACAGACAGTTATGATGCTTGGTCTTGTATTCGTGGAGACAGTTGTTATTTATGCTCTTATCATAGCCGTTCTGGTTATATTCGTATTATAAGTTTAGGAAAGCAGGTGAATGTGCATGAATTTGCCACTTAATATTGATATACAGCAGATACTCTTGCATCTTTTGAACTTCACTATTTTATTCGGAATTTTATACTTCCTTTTATATTCTCCGGTAAAGAAGTTCATGGAGAAAAGAGAACAGTATTATAAAGATATGGACGCTGAAGCTAAAGGCGAGCTTGAGAAAGCTAAGGCGAATAATGCCGAGAGTGAGAAGAAGTTAGCTGATCTTGATAATGAACTTTCACTTATGAGAAAGTCCATGAATGCTGATATGGATGAAGCAAGAGAACAGATGATATCAGAGGCTAAGAAAGAAGCCAAGGAAATCATTAACAGTGCTAATTCCAAGGCTATGATGGATAGGGAAAGAATCATGGCTGAAACTCAGAATGAGATTAAGGAAATGGTTGCCAAGGCAACAGAAAAAATTGTTCTTAATTCAGAAGTTGGTGAAAGTTATGATGACTTCTTAGCTTCTGTTGAAAGGAAAGATTCAGATGTCTAGTAAAGTTGATGCATTAAAAGCAATTATATATTCAAGTGCTGCACCTAATGATACTCAACTTAAGCGTTTTAAGAATTTCCTTGCCAACAAGTATGGCAGAGAAATGGAAGTTGAATGGGTTAAGAATGATGACCTTGAAGGCGGCTTCAAGCTTGAGGTAGGTACTGAAACTTATGAATGGAGTTCTCTTGGAAGATTAAGACAGTTCAAAGAGGCTTTGGAGAATATTCCTGAGCAGCAGGAGAATGTTATCTCTCTTATCAGAGAGACTCTTGATAACTGGACTCCTTCAGTATATGAGGAAGAAACAGGTGTTGTACTTACAGTAGGTGATGGTATTGCCACAGTTTCCGGTCTTGCAGGTGCTACATACGGCGAGATACTTGTATTCGAATCAGGTATTAAGGGTATGGCTCTTGACCTTCAGGAAGATTACGTAGGCTGCATCTTATTTGATGATGATGCGCTCGTATACGAAGGAAGCTACGTAAGAAGAACACATAAGACTGCCGGTGTACCGGTGGGCGATGATTATGTCGGAAGAATTGTTAATCCGCTTGGTGAAGCCATTGACGGACTTGAGGATATTGTTCCGCAAGGCTACAGAGCAATTGAGAGCCCGGCTCCCGGTATTATTGACAGACAGCCTGTTAACAAGCCTATGGAAACAGGTATTCTTACCATTGACTCAATGTTCCCAATCGGACGTGGACAAAGAGAACTTATTATCGGCGACAGACAGACTGGTAAAACCGCCGTCGCCCTTGATACAATAGTTAACCAGAAGGGCAAGGATGTAATCTGCATCTATGTTGCAATCGGACAGAAGTCCAGTTCAGTGGCCCAGCTTGTTAACAATCTTAAGAAGAGGGGAGCAATGGATTATACAATCGTTGTATTTGCTTCAGCATCTGATCCGGCGCCTCTTCAGTATATTGCTCCATATTCAGGATGCTCAATTGGTGAGTATTTCATGGAGAAGGGCAGAGATGTACTTATTATCTATGATGATTTATCAAAGCATGCCATAGCATACAGATCCTTAAGCCTTCTTTTAGGACGTTCTCCAGGACGTGAGGCTTATCCTGGTGACGTATTCTATCTGCATTCAAGATTACTTGAAAGAGCAGCTCATTTAAGTGATGAGAAGGGTGGTGGTTCCATGACTGCTCTTCCTATCGTTGAGACACAGGCAGGCGATGTATCAGCATATATCCCTACAAATATCATATCCATCACTGATGGTCAGATATTCTTGGAGAGTGACCTTTTCTTCGAAGGACAGAGACCTGCGGTTAACGTTGGTTTGTCTGTATCGAGAGTTGGTGGCGCAGCTCAGACCAAGGCCATGAAGAAGGCTACAGGTACATTAAGACTTGATTTGTCACAGTACAGAGAAATGGAAGTATTTACACAGTTCTCAAGTGACCTTGATGAGGCAACCAAGAATACACTTACCTATGGTCAGGGACTGATGCAGTTATTAAGACAGCCTCAGTATGCTCCTTATTCACAGGCAGAGCAGGTTGTTATATTAGTTACATCAGGCGCAAGATTATTCATTGAATATCCTGTTAAGAAGATAAGGGAAATCGTTAAGGGTATGCTGGCGTATTTTAACGAAGAAAGACATGATATCATGGATAAGATTAATAAGACAGGTCATATGTCAGATGATGACAGGGATTATATTATTAAAAGTGCCAAAGAGTATTTAAGCACACTGGAGATAAAGAAATAAGGCGGTGATTTAATTGTCAGACATGAAGGATATCAAAAACCGCATAGGCAGTGTTAAGGATACTCAGAAGATAATTAATGCCATGTATCTGATTTCTTCCACCAAGCTTAGAAAAGCAAGGAAGGAACTGGATTCAACCAATCCATATTTCAATGCCATATCAAGAGAGATAAGAAGAATTCTTTCAACCACTGAAGGTGATATAGAGCACAGGTATTTTTATCCATCAAAGTTTCCAAAGGGCAAGACAGATATCGATGGCCCTTACGGTTATATTGTTGTTACCGCAGACCGTGGTCTTGCAGGTGATTATAACCTTAATATAATCAAGGAAGCACGTCAGCTTATGGGTAAGGATGGCAATGTATTCTATACAGTTGGTGAGTATGGAAGACATTATATGGAAGTACATGGTCAGGAAGTAAGAAAGAGTTTCATATATCCAACCCACGCTCCAAACTTAAGTTATGCCAGAAAGATTTGTGATGAGGTCATGGAAGATTTTGACGCTGGTGTAATTAATAAGATTTCCATTATTTATACAGATTACGTAAGCAGTGTGGAGACCAAGCCAAGACTTATGAGAATACTGCCTTTCAGGCGTAGTGATTTCAACAATATTAAGACGAAAAGCGGAAATAAACCGGATTATGAATTGATGCCATCAATTTCTGAGGTATTGGAGAGCATTATTCCAAGTTACGTACTTGGTACGATTTACGGTGCACTGGTAGACAGTTTTTACTGCGAGCAGAATGCCAGAATGAATGCCATGAATAATGCTAATAACAATGCTCAGGAATTAATCGCAGATTTAACCAAACAGTATAATTATACAAGACAGAATATTATTACACAGGAAGTTACAGAGGTTGCTGCCGGGGCAAGAGCCCATAAGAAGAAGAGAGAGCAAGCTCTAAAGAAAGGTGAGTCATAAAATGGCAGGTAAAATAGTCAGCGTATCAGGTTCTGTTATCGACGTAAGATTTACAGACGAAAGATTACCGAGAATCAAAGAAGCACTTACTGTAGATGTTAATGGTGAAACATTAGTTATGGAAGTTGCCCAGCATATAGGTGGAGACATGGTAAGATGTATCATGCTTGCCACTTCTGAAGGCATCGGCAGGGGAATGAAGGTTACTGCAACAGGCAATAATATTACCGTTCCTGTTGGTCAGAAGACTTTAGGCCGTATGTTCAACGTTGTTGGTACACCAATTGACGGCATGGGTCCGATTCCTGATGATGTGGAGAGATGGCCTATACATCATAAGGCTCCTTCATTCAAGGAACAGAGACCTGCAGTTGAGATTCTTGAAACAGGTATTAAGGTTATCGACCTTCTTGAGCCATATCCAAAGGGCGGCAAAATCGGCCTCTTCGGTGGTGCCGGTGTAGGTAAGACAGTTCTTATTCAGGAACTTATTCATAACGTTGCCATGGAGCACGGCGGATATTCAATATATGCCGGTGTTGGTGAGCGTTCAAGAGAAGGTAACGACCTTTGGAGAGAGATGAATGAAAGTGGCGTTATTGATAAAATCGCCCTTGTATTCGGCCAGATGAATGAGGCTCCTGGCGTAAGAATGAGAGTTGCGCTTTCAGGTCTTACAATGGCAGAGTACTTCAGAGAGAAAGAAGATAAGGATGTACTTCTTTTCATAGATAATATTTTCCGTTTCGTACAGGCAGGTTCCGAGGTTTCAACACTTCTTGGACGTATGCCATCAGCCGTAGGTTATCAGCCAACACTTGCTGAGGAAATGGGTGCTCTTCAGGAGAGAATAACATCAACAAAGACAGGTTCAGTTACATCAGTTCAGGCTGTATATGTGCCTGCGGATGACTTAACAGACCCTGCTCCTTCAACAACATTCTCTCACCTTGATGCAACTACAGTACTTAGCCGTAAAATCGCCGAAATGGGTATTTATCCGGCAGTTGATCCACTGGCATCTTCATCAAGAATTCTTACAGAAGAGAATGTGGGAACCGATCACTTCGAAACAGCGAACAGAGTGCAGCAGACACTTCAGAAATATAAGGAATTACAGGATATTATCACTATTCTTGGTATGGAAGAATTGGGCGAGGAAGACAAACTCATCGTTAACAGAGCACGTAAGATTCAAAGATTCTTATCACAGCCTATGTTTGTTGCTGAGAAGTTTACGGGTACCAACGGTGCCTTCGTAACAATTGAAGATACAATCAGAGGATTTAAGGCAATACTTGATGGTGAAGTTGATAATCTTCCAGAGAGTGCCTTCTTCAATGTTGGTACTTTAGAGGATGCATATACCAAGGCTGAGAAGCTTTAAGGGTAAGAGGATAAAAATATGGAAGTTTTTAATTTGCATATTCTTACGGCTACCAAGACCTTCTATGAAGGAAAATGTGAATCCATCGTAATTCCGACTCCCGAAGGAAGATATGGTATACAGGCCAATCATCAGGATATGATGGCAGCCATTATTCCTGGAAAACTTGAACTTACTATTCCGGGGGAAAAGAAGAAAAAGATTGCGGCCATTTCAACAGGGGTTGCCATTGTGGAAGATAATGATGTTCAGATTCTTTCAGAATCGGCGGAGTGGCCGGAAGAAATTGATATTGTAAGAGCTGAGCAGGCTGCTAAAGAGGCAGAGGAAGAACTTAAGAATGATACCAGTTCAAGGCAGATTCTCAGTGCCGAAGCCAAGATAGCAAGAGCTCTTAACAGATTAAGAATTAAAAAAGAATTTGGGGATAAATAAAACTATAATGATAAGGGGGTAGATTTATGAAACTACACTTTATTGGGGCAGATCATGAGGTTACGGGTTCGGCGCATTTGATAAAGGCGTGCGGACTTAATATGCTGGTGGATTACGGTATGGAACAGGGCGTTAATGTTCTGGAGAATGAACCGTTACCGGTACCGGCATCTGAAATCAATTATGTTTTCTTAACACATGCTCATGTGGATCATTCCGGTATGTTACCGTATTTATATGCTCTTGGCTTCAGAGGCAGGGTAATAACCACAGTTGCGACTGCAGATTTGTGCAGCATAATGCTTAGAGACTGTGCACACATTCAAATGCAGGAAGCAGAGTGGAAGAGCAGAAAGAATAAAAGAGGCGGTGATTTTGGCCCGGCTGAACCTCTGTATACCATGGAAGATGCCGATGGTATTATTGCCAGAATAGACGGTTATGATTATAACCAAAAATATAATATAGCAGAGGGTGTTGAATGTCGATTTACCGATATAGGACATCTTCTGGGAAGTGCCAGCATCGAAATCTGGCTTACCGAAAATGGCATTACCAAAAAACTGGTATTCTCAGGTGATATTGGTAATACCGACCAGCCGTTAATCAAGGACCCTGAATATACCAAAGAGGCGGATGTGGTTATCATGGAATCCACCTATGGTAACAGATATCATGAGCGTAACCGTCTTGATTATGTATCGGAACTTACGGCGGTTCTTCGTGAGACCTTCCAAAGAGGCGGCAATGTGGTTATTCCTTCCTTTGCAGTGGGAAGAACTCAGGAAATATTATATTTTATCCGTCAGATTAAGGCAGAGCACCTTTTGGAAGAATTCCAGAATTTTGAGGTATATGTAGACAGCCCACTGGCTGTGGATGCTACTGAAATATTTAAGAATAATATTAATAACTGTTTTGATGAAGAGGCCATGAGTCTGGTTCGGCAGGGAATTAATCCACTGGTATTTCCGGGGCTTAAACTGACCATTACATCTGAGGAATCCAAAGAGATAAACTTTAATGAAAAGCCGAAGGTTATTATTTCAGCATCAGGCATGTGTGAAGCGGGTCGTATCAGACACCATTTAAAACATAATCTCTGGAGAGAAGAATGTACCATTCTATTCGTTGGATATCAGGCAGTGGGTACTCTTGGAAGAAGAATTGTTGACTACGGAGCTGACAGGGATAATGATCCGTTAGTTGGAATGGATCCAAACAGAAATACAATTAAACTTTTTGGTGAACCCGTGGAAATGAAGGCTCATATTAAGGTACTGGCCGGTATGTCGGGACATGCTGATAAACAGGGACTTACAGACTGGATTAATGCTTTTGAGAAGCAGCCGGAGAGAGTATTTATTGTACATGGTGAGGATTCGGTGGCAGAAGAATTCAAGGAATATCTCCATAATGAGTACGGACATAATTCCTTTGCTCCGTATAGCGGTACAATATATGATATTCTGACGGATGATTTTGATTATGTGGCTGAGCCGCGTTATATCAAAGAAACCAAGAAAACTGTGGGTGGCAAGAAAGTATCCGAAGTATTCGCAAGACTTCTTGCAGCAGGCAACAGACTTCTTACGGTTATTAATCATAATGAGGGTGGAACCAATAAGGATCTGGCCAAGTTTGCCGATCAGATTAATTCACTTTGTGATAAGTGGGACAGATAATCAGATAATTACAGACCATGTAATTAAGTATATGTTAATTACAGATTAAGAAGCCTGTTACAAAGAGCAATCTTAGCTTCAGAATCATTCAAGCCGGTATTCAGTATAGTGATGTTACCTTTATGGTCAGCGTCATTGCTGAGGCCGGCTTCTTTAATTCTTCTCTGGATTTCACGGGCTGTACCAAGACTTCCGTCATAAAGGGTAATATCATCTCTTTGAAGATAGGAGATGATTTCTTTTTTAAGGAATGGATAATGAGTGCAGCCAAGTACAATACTCTCTGTAATCTCATTAAGATAAGGTGAGAGAGTACTGTTAAAATACTTATCAAGTTCAGGTCCTTCTACAATTCCTGCTTCAACAAATTCCATAAGACCTTTACATGGAACAGGAATAATGACAGCCTGATTCTCGTATAATTTAAGGAGATTCTTAAATTTCTCCTGAGCAATTGTCATAGGTGTGGCCATAACCAGGATTTCACCACCGTGGTTGTGAAGTACAGCAGGTTTAATGGCAGGCTCTATACCAACAAGTGGAAAGTTAGGATACAGATTTCTTAAGTCTCTTACAGCAGCGCTGGTAGCAGTATTACAGGCAACAACAAGGCCCTTGATATGATGCCTATTAATTAAGGTTTTAACCACGTTATAGGTCAGTTCCTTAATTGTCATGGTATCTTTGGTGCCATATGGTGCATTGGCAGAGTCGCCAATGTAAACAAAATCCTCATTTGGCATTATGGCTACTGCTTCTTTAAGTACGCTGATTCCGCCTACGCCTGAATCCATAAAGCCGATAGGCATAGACTTGTCCAGGTTATCAAGCTTTGGCATATTTAGATTAAGAGTATTTGTATCCATTGTTATACCTTCAAAAATTATTTTTTATATTCATAATTAGGGTCAGCAGGATAGCCCCCCTTTAATTTCTGCATGGCTCTCTGGTTGGCATCCTTAGACTCTTTCCAAGGGTCATTGGTATGCTTATAATCAAATTTCTCAATAAGCCAGTTAACATCTTCCTGAATACGGGCCATATTCTCTATCATAAGAGGTTTGGTTATATCATAGAATTCGGCTTTCTGCTTATCATTCAGCTTTTTGTCCGCTTCTTCGCAGAGGTCGCCGTAGTGACTTAAGCAAAAGCCTTTGCTGTCCTTAATCTTCTGAACGAATTTCGGGTCTTTTTTCCATAATACGAAGAAGGTATCAAGATATCTTGCATATGCTTCCTTAAAAGCGTTACAGATAAAACAGGATTCTTCCTTACCTTTAATCCAGGCATTAATGGGATTGGATATTTCCTCAGACTTTGAGAATCTTGATTTAAGAGTGGTTTTACCCGGTGTATATGAATTAAGGGTTTTCTCCATTTCAGAACGCATGGACATAAGATGAGTCTTAAGCATCCAGGCATTTCCCAAAGTATTGCCATATAAAAACATCTTACGATAATGCATTTTGCAAAAACCCGCCTTATCGGTCTGTTCCCTGATATCACTTACCATATATGAAGAACCTGAACCTAAAACGAAATCCAGCTGGTTCTGTTCAACTTCTCTTTCTACAAAGCAGAAAGGACATTCATCATGGGCATTAACTGCGTCATTAAGTGGGATTGTGTAGAGTTGTTCCTTCATATAGGCCCCTTTCTTTAATTCATCTGATAAAGATATTTGAGCATGGTAACCGCCATCTCCGGTCTCTTTGAATAAGAAACAACAGAGAAAACAATTTCCTGTCTTGTTTCTTCATTGGCATTATTAGGATAAAGATTATATGACTTAACAAGGGGAGCATCAGTTATATATATTCCGATGGGATAGAGGTTATGATCCTCTGCTTCATAATAATAAACCAGCCCCTGTTCATCAAAATAATTAAAGGTTTCTTCATCCAGATATTTATCTATTGTTTTAGAGAAAAAGTTGGCATTTACATAGTAGTTTATGACATCAGAAGGACCTGCGATAAAATCCAGGTCTCCACGTTCACCTTCAGCAGTCATTGCGATGTCCTGCGCAAGAGTATAGGAATCTGATACGTTATAATCAATATTTGTTACATAATCAATTCCGACTCGGTATGATTTAAGGTCTATCTTCGCATAATCCGTAAAGGCATCCGTAAGTTTTGTTACATCTGAAGTTATGGTCATGTCATCATAACCGGTATTAAGAAAATAGCCTTTAAATCCAAATGGAAGAGGCTTAAATACAGTTAAGTGAAGTATCAGATATACAACAAATATGATTGCAACAGCTGCAATCATTACATAATACTTATTGTAATACCAGAAATGCTCCCATTTCTGTTTAGGAGTCATATCCTTTAATTTTTTATTCTGCTCTTTGATTTCGTCTTTCAGAGCCATTTTTTCTTTCTTCCTTTTGCTAATAATAACAGACTAATTATAGCATAACGGGGTGTGTAAAACAATGAAGTAAGGGATTAACAATTTGAAACCGAAGGATATTGTGTTATAATTAGTGCAATTAGGTATGAAAAAGGAGACTGGTCATGAATATAACCATAACAGGTAATCTTGGAGCAGGTAAAACCACAATATGTAAGTTTTTGAATCAAAGTGGTTATGAAATAATATCAACAGGTAAGATATTTCGCCAGATTGCTGATGAAAAGGGCATTACTGTTTTAGAGATGAACGAACTTGCCAAGACTGATCCTTCCGTGGATAAGATGATAGATGACAGAAGTGTTAAGCTCGGTAAGGAAAAGGATAATGCCATATTCGATTCAAGAATGGCATGGCATTTTATTCCGGACAGTTTTAAGGTATTCCTTCTGGCAGATACCAATGAATCCGGAAGAAGAGTATTATCAGATACGGAAAGAAATGCTGAGAAATATTCTTCCATAGAGGAAGCAACACGTAATCTTTATGAGAGAATGTCCATGGAGAGAGCGAGATTCAAGGAACTCTATGATGTGGACTACCTGTCTAAGGATAATTTCAATTTAATCATAGACAGCACCGCAGCAACTCCTGAACAGATTTCAAAAGAGATTATCAGACGCTTTGAAGAATACAAGAAAGAGCCATTTGTCGGCAAGGTTGAACTTTGCGTTGCCAATGTATATCCGACAGAGAGTTTTGAAGAATTCAGTTCCTTAAGTCTTGATGGATATTTAGAAAAAGAAAAAGACAATGATTCTTTCTGCTCATCAGGTATCATTACCTGCGTGGAGCAAAAAGGAAATATCTTCATGGTGGACGGCCACCACAGAGCAATGGCATCTGCAAAGAGCGGCAAACCGTTCATTGAGGTTAAGGTTGTAAAGGATGACGTGGAAGTTAAGCCATTATCTGAAGATGAATTAAAGAAATACGAAAAGACAGGAAATATTACATATAAATACCTTCCAAGCGATAACGTAAATGAGGGATATTTATTCGATTTTTAGAATAGTAATAACAGTTTATAAAGGGCTTGCCTTAAATGGCAGGCTCTTTTAATTTTTTAAATTATTTTGGTTGTCAACTTAACCTTATTGTGATATTCTAATATGAATAGCACAGTCTATTTCTATTTTTCTATAATGTTTTGGTTCTGGGGAAGGTGGAAACACCAAATTATCATACTGTGGCAATGATCTTGCAACAGCTACTTTGGGAAAAGATTGAAGGATTAATAATGAACGAAGCATATAAAGAACTTCTTATACAGCAGACGGACAAGACGCCGCAGGTTGTTGCAATTATACTTGTTGCGGCAACGTTTGTGCAGGCATTATGTGCCGTATTAGTTCATCCTTTGTTCTTTGTGGGTGTTCTTGTAAGCGGAATACTTGCATATGTCTTAGGATTTCGCAGAATTACAACGGAATATGAATTTACATATATGGATAAGGAATTACGTATAGACAGAATCTACAACAGGTCTAAACGTAAACATATGGAAGATCTGGACTTAAATAAGATGGAGATTTTGGCTAAGAATGATTCAGACAAGATTAAGTCTTATGAGAACAGACAGTGCACAAATACCAATTATTCAACCAATGAAGATAATACAGAGACTTTAAAGAATTATACAATGTATTATGATGGCAAGAGACGCATTATGTTTTCCTTTGATGAGGAGATGATAGAGTGCATCAGAAGAATTGCCCCTATGAAGGTCGAGAATTTTAAATAATATAAAAAATAAGAATGGAGGAAAAACAATGGGAACAGTTGTAGGTGAAGGAATTACATTTGATGATGTATTACTTATTCCGGGTTATTCTGAGGTTATTCCTAATCAGGTTGACTTATCAACTTATCTGACTAAGACCATACGTCTTAACATCCCTGTAATGAGTGCCGGTATGGACACAGTTACTGAGCACAGAATGGCTATCGCAATGGCCAGACAGGGTGGTATAGGAATTATCCACAAGAATATGTCCATTGAACAGCAGGCAGATGAAGTCGATAAGGTTAAGAGATCAGAATACGGAGTTATTTCAGATCCATTTTATCTGTCGCCGGAACATACAATTGCAGATGCCGACGCTCTTATGGCTAAATACAGAATTTCAGGTGTACCTATTACAGAAGGCAAGAAGTTAGTAGGTATTATTACAAACAGAGACCTTAAATTCGAAACAGACATGACAAAGAAGATTAAAGAGTCCATGACATCAGAGAATCTTGTAACTGCAAAGGCTGGTATCACATTAGATGAGGCCAAGAAGATTCTTGCTGATGCAAGAAAAGAGAAATTACCAATCGTGGACGATGATTTTAACTTAGTAGGTCTTATTACAATTAAGGATATCGAGAAGACAATCAAGTATCCATTATCAGCCAAGGACTCACAGGGAAGACTTCTTTGTGGTGCCGGTGTTGGTATTACAGCAAACGTTCTTGAAAGAGTTGATGCTCTTGTTAAGGCTAAGGTTGATGTAATCGTACTTGATTCAGCACATGGTCATTCAGCTAACGTAATCAGATGCGTAAAGATGATCAGAGAAGCTTATCCGGACCTTCAGATTATTGCAGGTAATGTTGCAACAGGCGAGGCTACCAGGGCTCTTATTGAGGCTGGTGCCAATGCTATCAAGGTTGGTATCGGACCTGGTTCAATCTGTACAACAAGAATCGTTGCAGGTATCGGTGTACCACAGATTACAGCAGTTATGGACTGCTACGATGTTGCAAAACAGTATGATATTCCAATCATCGCAGATGGTGGTATCCAGTTCTCAGGTGATATGACCAAGGCTATTGCAGCCGGTGCCAACGTATGTATGATGGGTTCAATCTTCGCAGGCTGCGACGAAAGCCCTGGAGATTTCGAATTATATCAGGGTAGAAAATATAAAGTATACAGAGGTATGGGTTCAATTGCAGCCATGGAAAACGGTTCCAAGGACAGATACTTCCAGTCAGATGCGAAGAAACTGGTTCCTGAAGGCGTTGAAGGCAGAGTTGCTTATAAGGGAACAGTTGAAGATACAGTATTCCAGCTCATGGGCGGTCTTAGAGCAGGTATGGGATATTGTGGAACAAAAACAATTGAAGAACTTAAGGAAAACGGCAAGTTTGTCAAAATTTCCGCCGCTGCACTTAGAGAAAGCCATCCACATGATATTCATATCACCAAGGAAGCTCCAAACTACAGCGTGGATTCATAAGTTAAATAATTTAAAGATATTAAATCGAGTAGGAATAAAAACCTACTCGATTTTCTTATTATGTGCTAAAATAACTTTTAGATGCGCATTTAGAGTACAGGCGCGTCATAAGGATTTATTATGGATTTGTTTAATTACATGGAACAAGTTAATAAAGAAGCAAGCCAGCCACTTGCGGCACGCTTAAGACCCACAAAACTTGAGGACGTGGTAGGGCAGCAGCATATCTTAGGAAAAGATAAGCTTCTCTACAGAGCAATAAAAGCAGATAAACTTAGCTCCATTATTCTATATGGACCTCCGGGCACCGGTAAAACAACTATTGCCAGAGTTATAGCCAATACCACAAGTTCAGATTTCTGTACGCTTAATGCGACTACATCCGGTAAGAAGGATATGGAAGATGTGGTGGCAAAGGCCAAAGAGAATTTGGCTCTTCGTAATACAAAGACCATTTTGTTTATAGACGAGATTCACAGGTTCAATAAGGCGCAGCAGGATTTTCTGCTTCCTTATGTGGAAGACGGTACCATCATATTAATTGGTGCCACAACCGAGAATCCTTATTTTGAGGTTAACGGAGCTTTAATATCCCGTTCATCCATATTTAGGTTAGAGGCTCTTACAACAGAGGACATAATGAAACTCTTAGACAGAGCCATAACTGATGTAGAGCAGGGTATGGGAAGTTATAAGGCAGAGATTACGGAAGATGCCAAGAGATTCCTGGCTGAAGGCGCATCAGGAGATGCCCGTAATGCACTTAATGCTCTGGAAATCGGCGTTCTTACAACGCCACGCTCGGAAGATGGAATCATACATATAACATTGGAAGTTGCATCTGACTGTATACAGAGAAAGGCTTACAGTTTTGATAAGGATGGTGATAATCACTATGACATCATCTCAGCCTTTATAAAGAGCATGAGAGGCTCTGATCCGGATGCGGCGGTTTATTACCTTGCAAGAATGTTAAAGGGCGGAGAGAGCGTCACATTCATAGCAAGACGTATTATGATATGTGCATCAGAAGATGTGGGTAATGCAGACCCGATGGCTTTGGTTGTTGCAACCAATGCTTCACTTGCTGTTGAAAGAGTCGGTATGCCGGAAGCACAGATAATACTTGCGCACGCTGCAACATATGTGGCAACGGCGCCAAAGAGTAATTCAGTAGTTAATGCAATATATGGAGCAATGAATACAGTGGAAAATACAGGAAATCTTGCAGTTCCAAATCATTTAAGGGATGCTCATTATCCGGGAGCAGCTAAACTTGGACATGGAACTGATTATAAATATTCACATGATTATCCTAATCACTATGTGGATCAGCAATATCTTCCATATGAGCTTAAGAAAGAGAAGTTCTATGTTCCTGGAGAACTGGGATATGAGAATAAGATTACTGAGCATATGAAGAAGATTAGAGGCGAAGAGTAAAAATAAGCGCAAGGACAAAATGCTCTCCACAAAGCGAACCTGTACAGCTTGCTGTAATGAGCTTTGGGGAGAGTAGTTTTGGACGCAGCGCGATTGAAGCGCGACCGAAATATAGAGAGCCACCTTGTTAGGTGGCTCTTTGTTATAGCAGTTGTTCTACTAAATATTTATAAATATCTTTGTTTTTCTTTTGCCAGTTGTCACAAACTTCAATGGCCATTTCCTCATCGGGAACGGTGATGGAAATATTCACCAGATCTGAGCGCTGCTCCTTAACTGTAAGGGTAGCAACATATCTGCCATCTTCAGTCTTGGAATAATCCGACATAATTAAATATTCTTCCTTGAAGGAGATTTTATTCTCCTTAAGATAATTATTCATGTCTTCCATAAGGGACTCTGACAAATTATCTTTAAGCATCTTGAGTGTATTCTCGCCGTCATCTGTTAAGGCAAGATAGGTACGATTTCTCTTGGTTGTTGTTGTCAGGAAATTATTATCCTTAAGAAAAGATATGGTAGCTGACAATGTAAGATAATCGGTATAGCCGGCTCCGGTTATGAAATCAGAAATCTGCTTAACCGTAAGAGGAATATCAACCTTGCTTAACATATAAAGAATCATTATTTTGTAAAGGTTAATGCTTTCGTTATTCATATCAGATGTTAGCCTTTACTGCAGCGGCAACCTTATCAGCTACGCCCGGCATAAATGGTGCAGGAATTACATAGTCTGCTGAGAGTTCATTCTCAGGAACCATGGAAGCAATTGCTTCAGCTGCTGCAAGTTTCATATTCTCTGTAATCTGTTTTGCTCTGCCTTCCAAAGCACCCTTGAAGATACCAGGGAATGCAACAACGTTATTAATCTGGTTAGGGAAGTCTGAACGTCCTGTACCAACTACTGCAGCGCCTGCAGTCTTGGCAATATCAGGCATGATTTCAGGAACAGGATTAGCCATTGCAAAAATAATCGCCCCCTCATTCATTGACTTAACCATTTCTTCTGTTACAACGTTAGGAGCAGAAACACCAATAAAGATATCTGTTCCAACCATTGCATCTGCAAGTTTACCAGTTTTATGCTCAAGGTTTGTTACCTTGGCAATTTCAGCCTTTGATGAATTAAGGTTAGGAGCACCATCACATACGATACCCTTGCTGTCACAGATTGTGATGAACTTAAAGCCGTAACGAAGGAGAAGCTTGGTGATGGCGATACCTGCTGAGCCTGCACCGTTAACAACGATTTTTACTTCTTCTTTCTTCTTGCCTGTAACTTTAAGAGCATTGATTAAGCCTGCAAGTACAACGATTGCTGTACCGTGCTGGTCGTCATGGAATACAGGAATATCAAGAGTTGCTTTTAATCTTTCTTCAATCTCGAAACATCTTGGAGCAGAAATATCCTCTAAGTTGATTCCGCCGTAAGATGGTGCAAGATATGTAATAGCCTTAATTAATTCTTCGGTATCCTGTGTATCAAGGCAGATAGGAACTGCGTTAACACCACCGAATTCCTTGAATAAAACTGCTTTACCCTCCATAACAGGCATTGCAGCATATGGTCCGATATTACCTAAACCAAGAACTGCGCTACCGTCTGAGATAATAGCAATTGTATTTGCTTTCATTGTATATTTATAAGCTGCATCCTTATCCTCGGCAATAACCTTACATGGCTCTGCAACACCAGGTGTATATGCAACAGCTAAGTCTGCATTGGACTTAACAGGTGCCTTGGATACAACGTCTAACTTGCCATTCCATTTGGCATGCATTTCAAGTGCTTCATTTAATTCACTCATGATAAACCTCCGATTGTTTAATTTACTATCCGTCCAACTTTAGACGGCACTAATCATTTTATAATAACAATGCTTACATTGACAAGGATTTTTCATAAAGTTATCATATTATCATGAGCGAACCGATTATTACATTAGACTTACACAATATGACTACGGATGAGGCAAGGCATATGATTAATAAGACCTTGCAAAGTGCGGATTCTTCCACTTACCGAATCAGGCTGATTCATGGGTATAACAGGGGGGATGCGCTTTTTCGCATGATTAAGGATGAGTACGAGTATTTTGGCCATAAGAAGGTAAAAAGACTGGACCGTGGGGCAAATCCGGGACAGACTGACCTGGTTTTAAGGGAATATTAAAATGGCGCAGAATCAAATAATATTGAATAAGCCTTACCAAAATGATATAATGGATAAGGCTTTTTATTTTATGTGAAAAAGGAGGAACAAACATGAATCCATTCCCAATTATTGGTGCAATTGTGGCCATTATAATTGTTATTATTGCTTTAATTGCAATACTCTTCATGCTCGGTTATGTTAAAGCTCCACCTGATATGGCATTTATCATTTCCGGTTATAAGAAGAAAGCGCGTTTTGCCATAGGTAAGGCGACTATCAGAATTCCATTCTTTGAAAGACTGGATAAACTTAATTTAAGACTTATTCCGATTGATGTTAAAACATCCAATGCGGTTCCAACAGCTGATTACATCAACATCAATGTTGATGCAACTGTAAATATCAAGATCAGTTCTGATCCGGAAAAATTACATTTAGCTGCAGAGAACTTCCTTAACAAACCAACTGAATATATTGCTTCAGTTGCAAGAGAAGTTCTTGAAGGTAATGTTCGTGAAATCGTAGGTAAGATGAAACTTGAGGAAATGGTTTCAGACCGTCAGAAGTTCGCTAATCTCGTTAAAGAGAATGCAGAGCCTGACCTTGCAGCAATGGGTCTTGATATCATTTCATTCAACGTTCAGAATTTCGTAGATGGTAACGAAGTTATTGAGAACCTCGGTATTGATAATATCGTTAAGATTAAGAAGGCAGCAGCTATTGCAAGAGCTGAGTCTGAAAGAGATATCAAAGTTGCTCAGGCAGCAGCTGATAAAGAGTCCAATGATGCAGCTGTAGCAGCTCAGACAGAAATTGCCAAGAAACAGAATGAACTGGCAATTAAGAAATCTGAACTTTTACAGGAATCAGACACAAAGAGAGCTATGGCAGATGCTGCTTACGAAATCCAGAAGGAAGAGCAGCGTAAAACAATCGAAATTACAACAGCCAATGCTAATATCGCGCGTCAGGAACGTGAGATTGAACTTAAACAGAAAGAAGTATCTGTTAAAGAGCAGGCTTTGGAAGCCGAGATTAAGAAGCAGGCTGAAGCTGATAAGTATGCAGCACAGCAGAAAGCTGATGCAGCTCTTTATCAGAGACAAAAAGAAGCTGAGGCTAGAAAATTCGAAATTGAGAGACAGGCTGAGGCTAAAAAAGCAGAAGCTGAGGCTGCTAAATATGCCAAGGAACAGGAAGCTGAAGGTATTCGCGCCGTAGGTGAGGCAGAAGCTGCTGCTATTGCTGCCAAGGGACGTGCTGAAGCTGAGGCAATGGAGAAGAAAGCAGAGGCTTATGCTAAGTATAATAAGGCTGCTGTTGCCGAGATGATGATTAAGGTTCTTCCTGATGTTGCAGCCAAGGTTGCTGAGCCACTTGACCGTATCGATAAGATTACCATTATTGGTGGCGGCGAAGGCGGTTCTAATGGTGTAGATCAGGTAGCAGGTAATGTTCCTGTTGTTATGGCCAAGGTTTTTGAAAGCATGAGAGAGGCTACAGGTATTGACCTTGCAAGCATTATCAATGCTGAATCCTATGAAGCCAAGGTTAACAAGAATGTTACTCTTACAGGACTTGATGACGTTAATGTTGTTGTTAAGTCACCTGAAGATAAGAAAGTTGATACTGTTTCTTCATCAGAAGTTACTGAATAGGATTTATGATATTTTAAATATTAAAGGCAAGTCGTTAAGGCTTGCCTTTTTATTATGTTTTAATGGCTTATTTCGTTGTATTTCAGCCTGTTTTAATGGTATAATTATAAAGGTTTTTTTGTTATAAGTGTTTCTATTTCAGATGAGAAGGAGAATGGTATTATGGAAGTTAATACGAATGTACAGGATGATGTTTTATATGTTGAGATTATGGGGAATCTTAATAACAAGACTGCACCTGAGTTAGAAACTATGCTTGAAGAAAAAAGAGATAGTGTTAATGCCATTGTTTTTGATGCTTCAAAACTTGAGTACATATCATCTGCAGGACTTCGTGTAATTATGGCGACTGAAATCTATATGAACAAGAGCGGAAAGCGTAAGACCAGGTTTATTAATGCCAATGATGACATTATGGAAATAATTGAAATGTGCGGATTCAATAATGTAGTAGAAGTTGAGTAAGCCTGAGTGATAAAGAAATAATCCGGGAATAAGGTTATATTATGTATTATCGTATACAGGATTTTATCGGTCTTAGAAAATGGAAATATGTGGACCGCTCAATATACATAAAAAATGTTACTGATGCCAAGTCAGTGACTAAGGAACAGTTTGAAAAACTGCTTCTTTGCGACTCAATGCATGATTTGGTTAAAGATGAAGTCATAGACTCTTTATTGGAACTTCATTACATTGAAGAGTGCGAAAAGGGTGATAAACCTTCTAAGTGGTCAACCTTAAAGGAATATGATAATTATTATTTTCCTAAGATGAATCTCATGATTACAGGTAAGTGTAATCTTAACTGTATTCATTGCTTTAATGCCAAGGATAATGACCGCCTGAATAGTGAATTAAGTTTTGATGAGATTATTGATATCCTGAATCAGGCAAGAGATACCGGAGTCAATGGTTTTACAATTACCGGTGGAGAGCCTACTGTTCATAAGCATTTTATGGACATAATACGAGCTATCTATGACAGGGATATGTTCGTTTTTGAACTTAATACAAATGGCATTTTGTTAACTCAGAAAATGCTGGATGAGTTTAAGGAAATAGGATGTCATCCACTTATTAAAATTTCTTATGACGGTGTTGGTTATCATAACTGGATGAGGCAGAATGACAAGGCAGAAGAGAAAACACTAAAGGCCATCGAACTTTGTATTAAGAATGGTTTTCGTGTTAAAGCTCAGGTTCAGGTTAATCTTAAAAACCTTGATGTCATGATGGATACCGCAAGACTTCTTAATGACATGGGTGTGGATGAGATGAGAATCATAAGAACCACTGAGGCTCCAAGGTGGGAGCAGAATTCTCCTAATTCAACAATTCCTCTTGAGATGTATTATAAGACAATGCTGGACTTTGCCCGTGAGTATATTAAGTCCGACATGAAGATGGTAATAAATGTCTGGCAGTTTTATTTTCTCTATTCTAGTAGTAAGTCTTATTCTTTACAACCCATTGCATCAAGCAAAAAGAATTTTAATATAAGAACTCCAATCTGTCCGGGTAACAGAGGCATGATTGCAATAACAAGTGGTGGAGAAGTTGTGCCTTGTATGCAGATGTCGGGATTTTTCTTAGAGAGAGGAATCAGTCTTGCCAATGTTAAGACAAGACCTCTTAAAGATATAATTACAAAAAGCGAATACTTAAATGTTGCCATGGCAACATTACTTCAGCAGGTTATCAGTAATGATAAGTGTGGTAACTGTAAATATTATATGGCATGTGCAGGTGGCTGCCCGGCTCTTGGAAGACTATACAGCCCTAAGCAGGATGATTTCTTCCATCAGGATGTTACCAAGTGTATTTTCTTTGAAAATGGCTGGTATGACAGGGTAGTTAAAGCACTTGATGGCTGGACACTTCAGAATTCTCTGGATATATAGTGGAATGAATGATAAACCCGGCAGTTATAATACGTGATATGGTGTGAGATAAATGTCAAAAAAAGATAAAAAAGTAAATAAGAATATTTCAGGCCCGGAAGAACTGGATAAGATCCTTAAAAGAACCAATCCTGTTGTATGGATAGTTCTTGGGGCTCATATTCTGCTTCTTCTGAACTTCTTTTTATGGACAATACTTGCAACCATAGAACAGAAAGTGGAAATGACTGCAGTTGTATCAGACAGAAGTGTTGCCATTTATTCAGAAGAAGAGAGCGTGAAATCAATAGCAGCCGGTCAGAAAGTATATATAGAAGATGAGGCCGGAACTGTACTTTCAGTGGAAGATGACGGAACAGTTCTTATATCCGATATGCCACTTAAAGATGGTGCATATAAGTGCAAGATAGTCATAAGAGAAATAAAACCGGTAGAGTTTTTAATGAATAAATAATTATGAGTGAGATTAAGAAACCAAAAACAAAAGGTGCAGCAAAAGTACCCATAGTTATGCAGCTGGAGGCCTTAGAGTGCGGTGCGGCTTCCCTTACCATGATTATGGCATACTACGGCAGATGGGTTCCTTTGGAACAGGTGAGAAGCGACTGTGGTGTGTCCCGTAACGGAAGTAATGCCAGGAATATTCTTCGCGCTGCCAGAAAATATGGCTTCGAAGGCAAAGGCTATGCTTATACAACTGAGAAATTAAGAGAAAAAGGTCAGTTCCCGGCTATTATTCACTGGGGAATGGCTCATTTTGTTGTGCTTTGTGGTTTCAAAGGAAATAAAGCCATTATCAATGATCCGGCCAAAGGTCTGGTAAAAGTTGATCTTAAAACATTTGATAAGATGTTTACAGGTATATATCTTCAGCTTACTCCGGGCGAGGATTTTGAAACAGGTGGTAAGAGAAAGTCAATGCTTGAATTCGCAAAGAAGAGACTTAAGGGCGCTGTGTCACTCATTGTTTTCTTTGTAATGACAACCGTCATTTTAAATCTGATTGGCATTGTTACACCTGTAATGCAGCAGGTTTTCGTTGATTATATTCTGGGTGGAAACAATCCTTCGTGGTTGCTGCCATTCGTTCTTTTGTTCGCAACCTTCGGACTGATGCAGTGTATTATAACACTTGTAGAGACAATATACGGATATAAGATCAGAGGTAAGCTCGACTTAATCGGTTCCACCAATTATATGTGGCGCATCTTAAGACTTCCGATTAATTTCTTTTCACAAAGAATGGTTGGTGATCTTCAGGGCAGACAGTCAGAGAATGCTTCCATTGCTGAAACTCTGGTGAATGTTTTTGCACCGCTTGCGCTTAATTCCGTAATGATTGTTTTCTATCTGGTTGTAATGCTCAGGAAGAGTCTGATTCTTACTGCAATCGGAATTATCAATATTGTTATTAATATATTTTTATCGCAGGTTATATCCAATGTAAGAGTAAATATATCCCGTGTCAAAAGCCGTGATATGGCAAAGTTAGGGGCCATGACATCAAAGGCTATTGAAATGATTGAGACCATTAAGTCAAATGGTGCAGAAAAAAGTTATTTCGATACCTGGGCTGAAGTGCAGGAGGATGTAAATAAACAAAACATCAGGATGGCAAAACTAAATGCGTCACTTGGTCTTATTCCTGAGATTATCTCATCTCTTGCCAATTATGGAATCCTTATTCTGGGTGTTTACTATACCGTGCAGGGTGAGTTTTCAGTCGGTTCAATTCTGGCTTTCCAGGCATTTCTTTCAGCCTTTATGGGACCTGCAATGACAGTTATATCAAGTGGACAGACCATAATGGAAATGAGAACCAGTATGGAAAGAGTGGAAGATGTTCTTGAATATCCTTTAGATGAGAATGTTATAAGACATGTGCAGATGGATAAGATTCAGAAAGTTAAAGGTAATATTCAGATAAAGAATCTTACATTTGGTTATTCTTCACTTGATGAACCTGTACTTAAGGATTTCAGCATCAATATTGAAGAAGGTCAGAAAATCGCCATCGTTGGTCCTACAGGAAGCGGTAAGTCCACAATATCCAAACTGCTTTCAGGTCTGTATTCTCCGTGGTCCGGTGAAATGTTATTCGATGGCAAAAGAATAGATGAGATAGATCATGAAGTCTTCGTAGGCTCCGTAGCGGTTGTTGATCAGGACATTACTCTTTTTGAAGATACCATTGCAAATAATATTAAGATGTGGGACAATTCCATCGTTGATTTTGAAGTTAAGATGGCATGTAAGGATGCTCAGATACATGACCTTATAATGTCAAGAGAGGGCGGATATGATGCTCTTGTACTTGAAGGTGGTAAGAACTTCTCAGGTGGTGAGAAGCAGAGAATGGAGATTGCACGTGCCCTGGCTCAGGATCCAAGTATAATTATTCTCGATGAAGCCACAAGTGCACTTGATGCAAAGACAGAATATGAAACTGTTAATGCCATCAAAAAAAGAGGCATAACAACTATCGTTATTGCTCACAGACTATCAACCATCAGGGACAGCGATTTAATTGTTGTTCTTGATAAGGGTAAAATTGTGGAGCAGGGTACACACAGTGAACTTATGAAACTTGAAGGTTTCTACCATAAGCTTGTAAGCAGTGAATAAAGGAAGTAACAAATGGGTTGGTTTGAAGATCAATTGAATGAAAGAAAAGAATATGATGAAACCGCTTTTGGTGAATCGTTCCTTTCTCTGGCCGGTGTTGCTGCAAGTGCAGAAGCGGTAAATGAGGATACATATAAGTTCAATGATACTGACTATAAAGGTAAAGCAGGACTTAAGGAGTATCTTGCATTTATGATGGGCGCACTTCCTGTCAAAGATATAATCATAACTCTGGTATTTGGTCTGCTTGTTTCTTTGGTTGGTATGCTGATCCCATATTTTACACGTACTTTAACCGGCAGCGTAATTGAAAAACAGGATATGAATTATTTTATATTAATCTCTGTTTTTGTTGTATCAGCTGCACTTGGAACACTTTTGATGAGAGCAGTTAATGGAGTTTTCCAGGTTCGTGTAAGTTTGATGCTCTCTAAGAATATTCAGAGAAAAACAATGGAGAGAGTGCTTCATCTTCCGGCAGGTTTCTTTAAAAAGTATAATACTGGTGAAATGTCAATGAGAACAGGAAGTATGATAAGCCTTGCAAGTTCTATGGTTGAAGGTGTTTTTATGACATTCCTTTCAGCATTGATTTCGATGGTATATCTTATTCAACTCTCACAGTTTACACCGACTCTGGTTATTCCTACGGTACTCATTCTGATATGTACTACGGGATTTAGCATTCTTATATCTTTCGTAAGTATGAAGGTTGTTAAAATGCAGCTAAAGCGCTCATCCAAAGCGGCAGGCTTAACCTACGAGGTTATTAATGGCATTCAAAAAATCAGGCTCTCGGGTGCTGAGAAAAGAATATTCGTTAAGTGGGCAGAAGTTTATGCCAAGGCTGCAAGACTTACATATCATCCCCCAAAGATTATGCTTATCAGTTCCTCGTTCCAGCTTTTTATTGCCCTTATTGGTAATATAGTAATCTATCTTACAGCAGGTACCGGGGATATAAGCGTAGGCGACTATATGGCATTCCAGGCTGGTTTCGGTATTCTGTCCGGGGCTTTTGCCTCAATTGCAGGAATAGTTGCATCATTATCGAGAATATTCCCGGATTTAAGTATGGTAAGTCCGATTCTTGACGAAGTTCCTGAAACTGAAGATCCTAATAAAATCACACTTGAAAAAGTTGATGGAAATATAAAGATTGAGAATGTATCATTTTCTTATGGCGAGAATATGCCAAATGTTCTTGATGATATCTCTCTTGAAATCAACAGTGGTGACTATGTTGCCATAGTTGGTAAGACAGGTTGTGGTAAGTCTACATTTGTAAGACTTCTTCTTGGTTTTGAAGAACCTAAGAGCGGTAATATTTATTATGACGGTCACAACATGAAAGAACTTAATCTTACATCTGTAAGAAGGAATATAGGAACAGTTACGCAAAATGGAACTTTGTTCCATGCAGATATCCTTTCAAATATTTTGATTTCTGCGCCTTCAAAGACAGAGGAAGATGCCTGGGAGGCTGCAGCCATTGCCAATATTGCTGATGACATTTCAAGTATGCCGATGGGAATGCATACAATTATTTCTGAAGGTCAGGGCAGTATTTCAGGTGGTCAGAAGCAGAGAATCATGATTGCAAGGGCTATTGTTAATAAGCCGAAGATTCTTATTTTTGATGAGGCTACCAGTGCTCTTGATAATGTAACTCAGCAGAGCATATCAGATTCAATTAATAAGCTTAACTGTACCAGAATTGTTATTGCTCACAGACTCTCTACAATTCAGAATGCTGACAGAATCATTATGTTAGAGAATGGTCACATAATAGAAGAAGGAAGTTATGATGAACTTATCAGGAAGGATGGTAAGTTTGCGGAACTTGTTAAGAGACAAAGGCTCGATATTGATTAATTTGAGCGCTTTATATTTTTTGGGAAGGTAACTTGATGAAGGAAAATAAAGAAAAATATTATGAAGGTATACATGGAAAAATAATGAAGATAGTTATTAGTCTGTCTTTTGTTATGGTTATTCTTTTTATGATAGTGACAATCTTAGCTCTTCATGCACTTCATCTGACAATAAATGAGAGTGAAATCCAGCAAAGAGAACTGGCCAAAGAAAGTTCCGATGAAGCGATGATGTCTCTTGCAACTGACTCTTTGCTTAAAACAGTTACATGGGCATCTGACCAGATCGACGATGAGTTCTGGATACTTGAACATGACTATAATGTATTAAATGAGCAGGTTGTGGAAGTTTTAGAGAATCCTTCCGCATATGAAATCAAAGAACTTCAATACCCGCAGACAGTGGATGATGGTGAGTATCATCTTCAGTTATTAGGTTCGAAGACCTGTATGGAAGATAATCCGGAGGTGAAAGAGAAACTTGGAAGGGTAGCAAACCTTGCTCCAATGATGAGAGAGATAGTAAAGGGCAATGACGGACGTACCATTGACTGCTATGTTGCTCTTCCGGATGGAACCGCCATTGCAATGGATAATATGCCTGCTGAAAAATATGATGAAAATGGTGAGCAGATTAATTACGATGCGTCAACAAGGGCATGGTTTAAGGGCGCAGTTGAAACAGGAGATATATATTTTTCGGAAGATGTTCACAGCTTCTTTTATGATTTAACTGAGGTGACATGGGGTATGCCGGTATATGTTGATGGCGAACTTGAGGCGGTTTTAGAAGGCTGCACATCCTTGGAAGTTATGGAACAGAAACTTACCGAAAGAAATCTTGGTGAAACCGGTTTCTCAGTTATTATCAGTCAAAATGGTCATATTATCTGTACGCAAAGTACAAGCGGTATTTTGATGCAGGATGGAGATAATACCACAGATGTAAGAGAAGTAGCATCCCCAAGCCTTGCAGAAGCTGTTCAAAAAGGTATTGATCAGGAAACGGGATTTGCTGAGGTTGAACTTGATGGAGAGATGTATTATACAGCATATGCTCCTATAAAAACTGTTGGATGGACTTTAATGATGTTTGTATCCCGTAAGGAATTAGAGGAGCCATCACAGAAACTCATGGATGAAATGGGTGCCATTTCAGCAGAAAATATTAAAAGGCTTGATATTAATATTAAGGTAGCCTGTGTACTTCTTTTAATAGTTACATCACTGATTGTTATTCTTACGGCGCATGTCATTAGTTTAAGAACCAGAAAAGCATTAAATCCGATTAAGACCATGACAAAGAGAATCCGGAATCTTGATGAAAGCGACATGGATTTTGCCATGACGGATGAATATAAAACCGGTAATGAGATTGAAGTGCTTGGCGAAGCATTCTCTGATTTAACCAGGAGAATCAAAGTCTACATGAATGAAATATTTGAGAAGACGGCAGCGGAAGAAAGAATCAATGCTGAGATTAATACGGCAAGTAAGATTCAGCTTGCGATGCTTCCAAAGATTTCTGATGAACTTGCCCAAAGACCTGAGTTTGATATTTTTGCCAGGATGGTTCCGGCCAAGCAGGTAGGAGGAGACTTATATGACTTCTTCTTAATAGATAATAATCATCTTGCCATTGTGCTTGGTGATGTATCCGGTAAAGGTATTACTGCAGCGCTCTTTATGGTGCTTTCCAAAAATACAATTCAAAACCAGCTTATGCTTTACTCAGATGATCTTGAGAAAGCCGCTTACGAAATCAACCGTTTACTGATTCGTGACAACGAGATGAAACTCTTTGTTACCGTATGGCTTGGAGTACTTGAACTTGATACAGGAGTTCTTAAGTTCGTCAATGCAGGACATGAACTTGCAGCCATCAGCCGTCATATGGGTGAATTTGAACTTCCGAAAGACAAACACAGTGCTATATTCGGAATGGTTGAAGGTTTAAAATATAAACTTAATGAAACAACCCTTGAAGATGGCGATACACTCTATCTCTTCACGGATGGTATTGTTGAAGCAATGAAGGAAGAGAATAACATGTTCGGCAAGGAAAGAATGCTTAATGCACTTAATGAGAACCCGGGTGACTCGGTTGAAAAACTTGATGAGACAGTCAGAACAAGGGTTACTGAATTCGTTGAAGATGCAGAGCAGTTTGATGATATTACAACACTTTGCATAAGGTATCATAAGAAGTAATTCCTGAATACTGCCAGGAGGATGTAGACGATTACGGTGATTGGCATATACATTGAGATGGTTGTGGCTATATATGATGAGGAAGCTTCTTTCTTTACGAAGGATGAAATTGAGAAACTTGGTGTTAAGAGCATGTAGAGGATTGCTGCGAGTATCATGTAGTTATCCATATGCATAAACTTAAAAGTAACAAGCAAAGCTCCAAGGAAGCATAATGATACAATAAGTCTTGCAACCACAGTTTTGAAACACTCTTTAATTAAGGATGCATTAATGCCAAGGTCAGCGCCGACACAAAGAAGAATCATGGAATTCATTGGGACGGTAATGATATCCTTGGATGCAACATATAACTTGGAAATATCTGTATTAAGGAACATGGTCATGAGCGGTGTCAGGCCAATTATCATACCTACTATTACGGCAATGAAGGTTGGGGATTTAAGCGCGCTTTTGACAATTTCTGATGCCTTGATCTCCTTACCGCTGTCGATAAGTCCCAAAAGTGAGAAATAAACACTGAATCCAAAAACCATTCCTGCAAAATCAAGAAGCGCAAGTGTTGAAAGATGCTCGGCTCCACAGATATTGGTATATAAAGGGTAGCCAAGAAGACCGCCTTCATAGACCGTCATAAGAAATGGGAAATAAGGTCTGTATTCTTCCTTAACAATCTCCTTAAGAAGAAATCCCACACCTAATCCCAAAGATAACACTGCAAGCATTATAAAGAAGAGCAGTATAACGCTTACATTATATTCGGCAGTTGCCATAGCGTGAAAAACCGCCACCGGCAAAGCAATGTTAATAACATATTTCTTTATTGTTGCAGTTCCATTTTTATTAAGAATTCCGATTTTTTGACAGAAAAATCCGAGAACCAGCATTAATACTACAGGAAGAACAATTGACAGTGCATCTAAAATATTCATTTATATACTCCTAACCAGTCATTATTACATATTTTTTTTAATAATCATTATAGATGGGGACAGGCTTTAATTCAAGGAATATGGCTTTGATAAAAAAATATATAACAAATATTGACAAAAAAAATCATATATGATAAATTTAAGTTAATAAAACAGTTGAACAGTTGTTCAAATGAAAAGCGAGAGGGCGAAATTGTTAAACTAAAAAGATTAAACAATTAAAGAATTAAGAAGTTAATCGGGAAGAAGGTAAACAGGGAGAAACTTTATGGAGAAAAATCAGGGAAAAAAAGAAACTGCTGAAAGTATTAATTACGAAGTGGTAGAAGAAGTCAGAAGTAAGATGCCTGCAGATGATACATTCGAGGATTTGTCTATGTTCTTCAAGGTAATGGGAGATGAGACAAGACTGAGAATCATGTGGGCTTTAGACTGTAAGGAGATGTGCGTACAGGATTTGGCAGAAACACTTGGAATGACCAAGTCAGCCATATCACATCAGCTCTCTTTACTTAGAAGGTCTAACCTGGTTAAGACAAGAAGATCTGGAAAGAGCATTTTCTATTCACTTTCCGATGATCATGTAATTATGCTTTTTGAAGCAGGACTTGAACACATTAATGAATAAGGATTAGGAGGATTGAAAGATGAAAAAGACAATTAAACTTGAAGGACTTGACTGTGCACACTGTGCTGCAAAGATTGAGAAGAAAGTTGCCGGAATGAAGGGCGTTGACAGCTGCTCAGTTAATTTCTTAACTGCAAAGATGATTCTTGAGGTAGAAGAACTTTCTGATGAGATGTTTAATGAAATTAAAAAGGTTGTTAATAAGTTTGAACCTGATGTTGAAGTTAAACTAATTTAATTTGTGGTTATAACAACATTTTGTGTGTGGTGATTAGATGAAAGCGATAAAGAAGAAACTTGTAAGATTCATAATAAGCGCAATTGTATTCGTAATTGCATTTTGCTTATATCATTTCCTTGATAATAAGATTCCAGGCATTGTAGCCTTTGTAATCAGTTATATTATCTCGGGATATGATGTAGTCTGGAAGGCAATTAAGAATATATTCAGCGGTAGACTGTTTGATGAACATTTTTTAATGACAGTTGCCACAGTTGGCGCTCTGGCTATTCAGGAATATCCTGAAAGTTCAGCAGTTATGCTTTTTTATCAGCTTGGTGAATTATTCCAAAGTTATGCTACAAATAAAAGCCGTAAGAATATAGCATCTCTTATGGATATAAGACCTGATTACGCCAACGTACTACGTGATGGTGCACCTGAGAAGGTTGATCCGTCTGAAGTAAATATAGGAGATGAGATTATTATTAATCCGGGTGAGAAAGTGCCTCTTGATGGTGTGGTAATATCAGGAACATCTTCAATTAATACAGCAGCCTTAAGTGGCGAATCAGTGCCTGTAACTGTTTCTGAGGGTGATGATATATTAAGTGGCGGCGTTAATATTAATGGAGTTTTAACAGTTCGTGTAACGAAAGGATATGAAGAATCCACTGTTAACCAGATTCTTGAACTTGTTGAAAACGCCATATCAAGAAAATCAAAGACAGAGAATTTCATTACCAAGTTCTCATTTATATATACTCCTATTGTTGTAGGACTTGCAGTACTTCTTACATTTGTACCGCCTGTCTTTACCATTGGTACATATGGTTCATACTGGGCAGGTGTATTGGCATTCTTGACAAGAGCATTGTCATTCTTAGTTGTGTCCTGTCCTTGTGCACTTGTTATATCAGTTCCGCTTAGTTATTTTGGTGGAATCGGTAAAGCATCAAGAGAGGGCATCTTAGTTAAAGGCAGCAACTATCTTGAAGGCCTTGCTAACATAAGCCGTATCTACTGGGATAAGACTGGTACACTTACCAAAGGTGAACTTGATATTGAAGAAATTGATGCTAATGGCATGAGTGAGGATGAACTTATTTCTTATGCCTATGTATGTGAGAAACATTCCAATCATCCTATAGCCCTTGCTTTTAAGGCCAGATATAAAACGCTGGTAGGAGAAGAGGTATTCGAAGAAAAGGAAAGAGAAGTAATTGAAGGATATGAAGTTGTTCCTGGCCGCGGCGTTAAGGTAACACATGATGGTAAAGAGATACTTTGCGGTAATGCGGACCTTCTTAAAGATGCGGGTGTTCCATTTGAACTTAAAGAAGGCGTAGGAACGAATATATATGTTTCCGTTAATGGCAAATATGCAGGACGTTTTGTCCTTAATGATACTGTTAAGGAAGAATCCAAGGATGTACTTCAATCAATTAAAGCCCTGGGAGTTAAGGCTAATGTAATGCTTACAGGCGACCATGGAAGCATTGCAGAGCATGTTGGCGATATCCTTGGAGTTGATGAGATACATCATTCACTTCTTCCTGCCGATAAAGTGGCACTTCTTGAAAAAGGAATTAAAGAGAATAAAAGCGGCGCCGTTGCATTCGTAGGTGATGGTATTAACGATGCACCGGTACTTGCAAGAGCAGATCTTGGAATAGCAATGGGTGGTCTTGGCTCTGATGCAGCGATAGAAGCTGCTGATGTGGTTATTATGACTGACAGACTTGATAAAATTCCAAGAGCCATTGATATAGCAAGACGTACACATACAATTGCAAAGCAGAATATATGGTTTGCGCTTGGTGTTAAAATTCTTATACTGCTTCTGTGTTCAGTAGGACTTGCTAATATGTGGTGGGCTGTATTTGCTGATGTTGGTGTATGTGTTTTAGCTATACTTAATTCAATGAGGATGCTTAAGTAGCCGCCCACACCCCGGCACCCCACCCAATATACATGTCGATAAAATAGCTGGCACACCCCGGCACTCCACCAAATATACACGTAAAAAACTGTAGAAAAAAAGCGATAGGATTTAATCCTATCGCTTTTTTAGAAGCGTGCGTTAGAGGATTCGAACCCCCGACCTTTTGGTCCGTAGCCAAACGCTCTATCCAGCTGAGCTAAACGCACAAATATTCAAAACGCAAGAAATATTTTAACTTATGGAGGGATAAAAGTCAAGTGTGGCTTTTGAAAGGGGAAAAACACAACATTTAGTAAATATTTTATAAAATTACTACAAAATAATGTGAAAAGGGGTGGAATTAACCACATATTTGTACTATAATACCCTTGTGTGTATTTTTGTGAATAATTGTCAGAATTGTAAATAATGAAACGATATATAGATAAAATCAAATCAAGTAATTCTTTTTTTACCATAATGTCAGCTCTGGTGACAGGGCTTATATGTCATATGTATATGCTTACGCATAATTTCATGACATATGACGGATTATGGAATCAATACAGTCCTCAGGATATGATAACCTCAGGACGTCAGTTTCTGACATATTTTGCTCATATTAGTTCAGATTATGATCTGCACTATCTGAATGGGATTCTTTCAATATTATTCTTATCGATTACAGCAGGAATACTGACTGAAATATTAGGCATAAAGGGGAAGGCTGAAAGAATGGTTACTGCCGCTTTGGTAGTATCATTCCCTACACTGGCTTCGCTTTTTACGTGTATGTTTACAGCAGATGCATATATGCTGGCACTTTTAATCAGCACGCTTGCCATATATCTTATTAAGAGATACCGCTTTGGATGGATAGCAGCCATCTTTATGATGGGACTGGGCTTAGGTGTATACCAGGCATTCTTCTCATTTGCAGTAACTCTTTGTATGTTTAGTGTACTTATTATGATTCTTGATAATGAGGACATTAAGAAAATACTGATGACAATCCTTAGAATGGGACTCTCGGTAGTTGGTGCTTATGCATTTTATGTAATAAGCCTTAAGGTGATGATGAATATTAAAGGTGCTGACGGTCTTGGATATCAGGGAACGGATAAACTTACAAGTTTCAGTCCTGACTGGATTATGAGCGGACTTAAAGCAGCATACAGCATGTTTTATTCATTCCCGGTAAGAACCAGTGTATTCAGAAATGGAATTACACTTGAACTTGCAACTTTAATAATGGTGATTGCAGGTGTTGGGCTTACAGTATATTTATTTATCAAAAAAGGCGCATATAAAAAGTGGTATAGTTATTTACTCGCATTACTTATTATCTGTGTGCTTCCACTTGGAATCAATATGGTTAATATAATGTCTCAGGATATTTATTACAATATGATGGTTAAGTGGTCATGGATACTGCCATTTGTATATGTTATTACTCTTTCAGACAGGGTAAGACCTGAGATTGATAAAGACAGTAAGATTACTTTTAAAGAAGTATTTAAGAAACAGTGGTTATCAATAATTGTGGTTATAACCACATTTGTAATGGTATATAATTTCATCGTTATAAGCAACATTGCATACTATAACATGAATGAAAGATATGAGAAGTCTTACGCATTTGCATTAAGAATTGTGGACAGACTTGAACAGATGGAAGATTACAAGGCAGGAGATAAGATAGCACTTCTTGGTGGTATTCCAAGAGAATATCCATCTACTGATATAACTGTGAAAGATGTGGAATATTATACCGGTGCATCGGGAGATATGATATACACGTCTTCCACCGCTTTTGCATCATTTTTGCAGCATTATCTTAATGTGACGGTTAATACGGTTTCCTTTGATGAAGAAATGGAATTGGTTAAAACCGAAGAATTTGATAATATGCCTTGTTTTCCGGATGGGGAGAGCATCAGAAGAATAAACGGCATATGGGTTATTAAAATAAACGGATAGACGTGTATTTGTGCAAGATGAGGGAAATATGTCATATACTCAGTTCAGGCAGATAAGTGAAAAAGAAAATGAACTTTTGGAGCAAATCCAAAAGTGTGAATATGATCTAAGAGCATATAAGGATTCTCTTTATCTGTGTCACAGAGATATGGATAATTTAGAGAGCGATAAAAACGGTAAATACAGGATACCTTATATAACCTGGACTATTCTCTTCGGGTTGGCTTTGGCATTAACATTTGCATATATTATTGTGGGAATAGTTATATTTTCGTCTTCCGTATCCACTATGCTGACACTGGGGATAATGATTGGAAGTGGCGGCGCTGCAGTGGTGATATTTACCGGAATCATGACTCTTATTTACTGGGGTAAGTACAGAATGGAATTCGGTGAAAGTGATGCCCAGATTGCTAAGGCCAGTGCCAGGGGAATATCCAACAGAAAAAAAAGAGTGAATGAGATTCAGGCTAACTATAATCTGATTACATACAAAATCAAAGAATTGGAAGAGGAACTGGCTGACCTTAGAGAATGCCTTAAGAAGGAACAAGAAAAAGCAGATGAAGAATAAGGGTGAGGAAAAAGAAAAGAAAAAAATTAAAATCCCCAAGTACAAGATGACGAAAAAGGATTTTATTCATAATCTCAAAATCCAGGGTTTCATCCTTCCGAGTTTGATTGGTGTTTTATTATTTTATATTGCGCCATTCTTCGTAATTATTTATTACTCGGTTATAGATAATCCTATCAGTAAGAAGTTCGTAGGCTTTCAGAACTTTATCGATGTATTTAACAATGAAGCCTTCAGACTGGCTGCCTGGAATACTTTTAAATTCAGTTTTACAGCAGTACCCCTTGCGGTTGTAATATCACTTTTGATTGCTTTGGTATTAAATGAGAAGATACCACTTTCAAGCAGGTTTAGAACAGCTTATTTAAGTCCTATGGTTGTACCTGTAGCTTCCATTGTTTTAGTTGTGCAGGTTTTATTTGATTATAACGGTGTAGTTAATCTCTTCGTCACATTCTTTGGCGGAGATAAAATAGATTTCCTTAAATCTGAACATGCCATGCTGGTTATTATATTATTATTCCTCTGGAAGAATGTGGGATATAATATGATTCTTTTCCTGTCAGCACTTGGAACAATACCAAGAGATGCAATCGAAGTTGCGCTGCTTGATACAACGTCGGAGTGGCTGATTTTCTGGAAGATTAAAATCAGATATTTAACACCTACACTTGTATTCGTAACCATACTTTCGACAATTAACTCATTTAAGGTTTTCAGGGAAGTATATCTGCTTACCGGCAGTTATCCGTATGAAAGTATTTATATATTGCAGCATTATATGAATAATATGTTTAATTCTCTTAACTATCAGAAACTGTCTGCGGCAGCGATTATTATGTCTGTGGTCATGATAGTCATTATTCTTATAATGTATATCCTTGAGAATAATTACAGTGGAGACATGGAGGAATAAAGTTGGATCAGGAAGAGAAAACTTTGAACGAGTCTACTGCGAATGAAGAAGAATATGTAGGCACATTTGATGTGCCATACAAAGAAGAACCTGAAATCGCGGCTGAGAGCGAGCATGAAACAGAGGCACCGGCTGAGATCGAGAGCGAGCCTGAAAAAGAGGCGCCGGCTGAGGCTGAGAGCGAGGACAACGCTGAGGCTAGGGTTCCTGAAGCAGAAGACAAGTCAAATGAAACCACAATTAAATATAAACATACCTCCAAGTTATATGTACGTTTCCGTAAAGGTTTGAAATTTCTTCGTAAGGTAGTTTTGTTTACTGTAGCTGCTATATGTGCTTTGATATTTATCATGCCTACAGTACTTACAATAACAAACTCATTTATGTCGAAAGAGGAAATCGCATCCAATTACGGTAAGGTATTTGCTACCAATGAAAAGGGTGGCAAGGTATTCATAGGTGAGCAGGTTAATCTTAAATTAATACCTGATATGGTGGTATTTGACCAGTATAAAGCGGTATTGTTCCAAAGTCCGGATTATCTGTTTAAGTTCTGGAATTCGGTTATATATGTAATTCCGATTGTACTTCTTCAGATAGCCGTTTCGCTCCTGGCGTCCTATGCGTTTACCAGACTAAAGGGAAGATTAAAGAGTATTGTATTCTTTATTTATATCATTGTATGTATGATGCCTTATCAGGTTACTTTGGTACCTAACTTTATGGTTATTAACTGGCTCAATCTTATTAATACAAGATGGGCTATATGGCTTCCTGGTATTTCATCACCTTTTGCGGTATATCTTCTGACCAAGTATATGAAGAGAATACCTACAGCCATTGTTGAGGCTGCCAAGGTGGATGGTGCTACGGAGTGGCAGATCTTCAGAAAGATTTATCTGCCATTATGTAAGGGCGCAATATTCTCAGTAGCGATGCTTATTTTCATTGACTACTGGAACATGGTAGAGCAGGTACTTATCCTGATTACAGATGATAATTTATATCCATTATCATTATTCTTATCAAGAATTAATTCTGCAGAAGTCGGTCTGGCTTTCGCAGTAGCTACGATATATATGATTCCGAACCTGTTACTGTTTATTTATGGTGAGGATTATCTTGTGGAAGGTATTACTTTCCAGGGCGGCGTTAAAGGTTAAGTTTAGAATAGATACATATTTGGAAGGAGTACGAAGATGTCGGCTGAAAACTCTAAAGTTAAAAGTACCAAGCGAGAGATTGTTAAGAACATCGCCATTATATTCTTAGTTATAATGTTGATTCTTACATTCTTCTCAAACACAATTATGAATTATTCCTTAGCGGAAGTATCAACTCAGATGGTTGAAAGCGGAACCATTCAGACAAGGGTATCCGGAACCGGTGTGGTTGCAGCGGTTGATCCTTATAATGTTATCGTTGAAGATACAAGGGTTATATCCGGTGTTGCTGTTAAAGTGGGTGATACAGTAAATGAAGGAGATGTGCTTTATTATCTTCAGGATGAGGAGAGTGAGGAACTTGTTAAAGCAAGACAGGAACTTGAAGATTTGAAACTTGCTTATGACAAGGCAGTTATTACGGCAGGAATCACCAATGCTGAAAGACTTGAAATCGAAAGTGGCAACATGCCATCTATCGGTGATTATCAGCTTTTGGTTGAAAACAGAAGTACAAGTTCAGCAGATGCACAGAAATTAGTGGATGAATATACCAACCAGGTTGCCGATCTTCAGAAGAAGATTGCTTCCACAGAAGTTAAAACAGTCGACACAACAAATGAAAATAATGCCATATATAATGCAACAGTTAATGTAAATAATATTAAGGCTCAGCTTAGCATGCTTGAGACTACAATGAATCAGAAGAAGGACATTCTTGAAAATACCGACAAGGCAGATCCTAATTATGCTCAAAGAGAAGCAGAATATAACGAGGCTTTAGCTAAGTGGACAGATATGGATAATAAGAGAATTGCTGCTGAAACTGAACTTGCCAATGCCAACGCTGCATTAGCTGCAAAGACAGGCAATAATCAGAATGCAGCACAGGTTGGCGCGCTTCAGGCACAGCTTGCAGTTGCTCAGGCTAATCTCGATGCAGCAAAGACAAATCTTGAAGCAATTAATACAGGTAATACTGCATACATCAAGGAAGTAACAGATAAGTTAGATATTAGAAAAGCTTATACCGACATGCTTAACAAGCAAGCCGAGGTTGCCAAAATGGAAGCCAAAGCCACAGGTGCAACAATTACATCACCGGTTGCAGGTACAATTAATACACTTAATTATGTATCAGGTCAGAAGACTGTAGCAGGTGAGCCTGCAGCGGTAATCAGAATAGATGGCAAAGGATTCACAACAAGTATTCCTGTTAATGACAGACAGGCCAGAAGCGTTAAGGTTGGTGATGAGGTTACACTTACAGACTCATGGAGATTCAATGATGTAACTGTAAATCTTGTTTCAATCACACCGGACAGAAACAGTACAACAGGCGGTAAGTTACTTAACTTTAACTTATCCGGTGAATCAGTATATGACGGTATGTCCATTAACCTTTCAGTTGGACAGAAGAGCAGCAGTTATGAAATGGTAGTTCCTAATATTGCTGTAAGAGAAGATGTAAATGGTAAGTATGTACTTAAGATTGAAAGCAAGTCAACACCTCTTGGAACCAGATATTCTGCAGTAAGAGTTAATGTTGAAGTACTTGCTTCCGATGACAAAATGACCGCCATTCAGGGCGATATCGCTCAGTGGGATTATGTATTAACAAACTCATCAAAGATAGTAGAGCCGGGAGACAGCGTAAGACTTCCATAGGAGAAATAAGTGCAAGATATAATAAAGGAAAAATTACATATATCCTGGAAGTTGCTTGCAATTATTGTGCTTACAATCGTTATGGGTGCAATAATCGGTTATACCGGATTTGTGCTTCATAAAGGAAAGTTTTCGCTGACAGATCAGCTGGCTTATTACAGATATGATACTTCAGGTGAATTCGGTCAGTTCTCTGTATTTATGCCAAGCAGTGCAAATTTCGTTAGGGAAAATGTTGATTATACAAGATATCAGCTGGTGAACTCCCTCAAAGAAAATGGTATTGAAGAGGGTACTTATGAAGGCAGACTCTATGTTGATGCATATTATGGAGAATCCGAATTAACTGTTGAACTCGATACCGGTAAAAGCGCCAAGGTTAAAGCAAAGGGAGTAGGAGGAGATTATTTCTATTTCCACCCGTTGGAACTGGTTTCCGGCACGTATTTTACTGAAGATTTTCTTAATGATGACTATGTGCTCATTGACAGGGAGTGCGCCTGGGCATTATTCGGTGCAACGGATGTTGAAGGCTTCTGGGTAAATATCAATGGCGAATTATATGTCATTGCGGGAGTATATAACAGACCTGATGATGAGCTTAATAAAATAGCAGGTAACGCAGACAGCACAATTTATATGTCATATTCGGCAATGGATCCGGAGGGTAAGACTCCTATTACATGTTATGAGGTTGTAATGCCGGACCCGGTTAAGAACTTTGGCTTAAATATGCTTAACGATAAGGTATTTGCAGATGTTACAAGCAAAGCTATAGTCTGTAATTCAAAGAGATACACCTGGCCTTCTTACTGGAATGTGCTTCAGAATAAGAGAGCCCGTAAGATGAGGGTTGATGAAATTGCATTTCCTTATTGGGAGAATATTGCCAGAGACCTGGAAGATAGGTTGTCCGGATATGCCAGGGTTCAGTGGATATGCATGGGCATTCTTGCCACTGTTTATGTAGTATCAATTACAGCATGGATAATTAAGCACAAACCTGACAGGGAAAGTGTCGAACGAATGGAAGACTGGTTTGGTGAGAAAACCAGGAAAAAGTAGTTTTTTACATTTTGAAGTATTTATGATATTATTCGAAATGTAAGTATATATTATATCTTATTAAAGGAGGAACAATATGAGAAAGGTTTCAAAGAGAATTCTTTGTGCAAGTCTGGCACTCATGATGGTTCTGTCACTTGGCGGATGTAAGCTTTTCGGCGGTGGACAGAATGGTGGCCAGAATGGACACAATGGTGGCGGCTCTGCAATTACAGAGGAATTATCCAATCCGGAAGCTGCTTCAGAGCATGTTTATCAGGAAGTGGCAAGATGGGATTTAGATTGGGATGGTATGCAGATATCTGTATATCAGGATAATATAGCAGCTTTATATCAGGAGTATGAATATTGTGAGAATACTCTTGAAGAATTAGAAAATGCCAATGCTGACGATCCGGAAGCTCCGGCAAATGAAGAAGAGGAAAATGCAGAAGACGCTGATGCAGAGGCTGCAAAGGAGCCGGAAACAGAAGAAACTGAAGAAGCTGTAGAACCTGAAGATGCAGAAGATGTAGTTGATGTAGATGTTCCGGAAGATGCAAAGGTTACAGAACATATTGCCGTTGGTAAGATAGGTGATGCTGAGCCTACAATTATTGACCTTGAAGGCAAAGCAAATGAAAATGCATACAGAATTGCAGCAACAGATAATTCATTTGTTGTATTATACAGTTCTTATACAGAGGCTGATAATGGCGATTATTCAGAGGATTTTTTCCTTGTTGAATATGATTTAAACGGTAACGAAATAGCAAGAGGTGATATTGCAAGCAACAACGCTTCATCCGTTTCATATTTCTATCCTGGTACATTCCTGTATGGAAATGGTGGTTTTGTTTTAAGCTCTGAAGGTGTTATCTATGTATTCGACAGAAGCCTTGTTAAAAAGGGAGAGATTCCTTGTGATGATGTTTATGTTGAAAAACTTATCAGAAATAAAGATGGTGAAGTTATAGCAATTACATCCAGGAGTACCGATACCGGTGTTGAATACGCTTATAAGACCATTGATATTAATGCAGCAAAGTTTGGCGCAGATGCAATCTTTACACCATCAGGCAACTTTACCGCATATAATGCTAATGGTTCTGCAATGGCTGCTTATACAGCAGAGTGCTATGATGGAATTAATCTTACAGGTTATTCTGCAGATAAAACTGAGGGTGAAGTAATCTGTTCATTAATTGATTCAGATATTTCTCCATCAAGAATTGATTATATGGGAACTGTTTCAGAAGACCAGATTGTTACAGCAGAGCATGATGATAATTATGCTAATTACGCAGTTGTTTTCTATAAGAAGGTTCCTGCTGATCAGGTAGCTGCAAAAGAGATTATTACTCTTGGCTGTGTATATCCTGAATATTCAGTTCTTAACAAGGTAGTAGATTACAACAAGTCAAGTTCACAGTACAGAATAAGAGTGGTTAATTATTCACAGCTTAATACTGAGGATGATTATGAAGCAGGCGGCAGGGCTTTTGACGCAGATATCATAAGCGGTAATGCTCCTGATATGGTTATTCTTGACTGGGGTTCAAATCCTGAGAAGTATTCATCCAAGGGATTATTTGTTGACTTAAATACTCTTCTTGATACAAACAGTAATATTTCAAGTAGCGATATCCTTCCAAATATCGTTGATATCAATACATATGATGGAAAGTTATATACACTTCCAATGTCATTTACAGTTAGTACATATGTAATGAATGGTGAGGATGCACCTTCAGACGGACTTCTTACAATTGATGAAGTTAAGGCGCTTGAATCACAGTATGGATGCAAGGCATTCTTCAATACTGCAGCACCTTATGTACTTAATACAATTCTTTCAAACAGCAGAAAGAAATTCATGGATCCTGTAGCAGGAACATGTAATTTTGATAATCCGGAATTTGTAGAGATTCTTGAATATGTATCTCAGTATCCAAAGTCATATGATGATATCAATGCTGAAGAAATTGATTATATGGAATATCAGAATGCATACAGAGCTCATAATGCTCTTATGACAAACTTTACTATTTCTGATCTTAACTATATCAATAATACAATCAGATCTAATTTTGATGAAGGCTATAAGTTTGTTTCAGCTCCTGGCGCTGAGCAGAGAGGAACCATTTCAATGACCTCAGTTATGGCTATTACAAATACATGTAGCAATCCTGAAGGAGCATGGGATTTCTTAAGCAGCTTCCTTTCAAAAGAGGCACAGGATCAGTATTCATATGGTCTTCCAATCAGAATGGATTCACTTGATGCCAAACTTCAGGAAATGAAGAAAGGCCCATATTATATGGACGGCGATAAGAAGGTTTACTACCAGGATACTGTATATATTAATGGTGAAGAGATTAAGCTTGATCCATTAAATGATGCACAGATTCAGGAATTTAAGGATTTAATCTTAAGCATTAATCAGATCAGTTACTATGATACAGATATTGATAATATCATTACTGAAGAAGTAAGTGCTTATCTTGCCGGACAAAAATCAGCTCAGGAAGTTGCTTCAATTATCCAGAGCAGGGTACAGATTTATATCAATGAGCATAAATAATTGATTATTTAGTTCACATTAAAGGGACTTTGCAGCATTAGCAAAGTCCCTTTTCAAGTTGTATATTATCCCCGTCGGTGTTAAAATTATTAAAAACATAGATGTGTCTTATGGAGGTATTCTTATGGATAAAAAAGTAGTAATATGCATGGCAAACGGAGTTGAAGAAATCGAAGCACTTACAGTGGTGGATATCTTAAGAAGATCCAGAATTGATATTACCATTGCTGCGGTAGGGGGTAATAAGACAATCGCCAGTTCACATGGCATAGTGCTTAATTGTGATACTTTGGTTGAGAACATTAACTGGAATGATGTTTATATGCTGGTTCTTCCGGGAGGAATGCCGGGAACGCTCAATCTTGACAAGGATCCCACAGTTAATAATGCAATTGATGTTTTATCTAAGAAGGGTAATCCGATTGCGGCTATCTGTGCGGCTCCAAGCATTCTTGGAAAAAGAGGACTTCTTGAGGGACATAAGGCATGCTGCTTCCCGGGATTTGAAGAAGAACTTAAGGGGGCAGAGGTAATTATGGATAAGAAAGTTGTAGTTGACGGCAACTTTATTACAGCTCCGGGAATGGGTTGCTCCGTGGATTTTGGTCTTGCAATTTTAGAATATATGCAGGGAACAGAAGCTAAGGATGAGATGGCTAAAAGAATTGAATTTGGCACAAGAAATTAGTTTATATAAACTTAATAATTAGGAGTATTGCATTATAAAAATTGGGGATTTATAATGTAGTTACATCGAAAGAACAGGAGGGAAGCACACAATGGACATAGCAGCTTTATCAATGAATATGGCTCAGAGCAATGTAATGCAGGCAGTGAGCGCTAAGATGCTTAGTAATGCAATGGATATGGCGGATGTAGCCGGCGATGCTATCACTTCCATGATTGACAGTTCAGCAATGGAATTATCAGTTAATCCTAGTGTTGGTGCTAATTTCGATGTGATGGTATAACGAATAATTAAACTAATGAAAACAATAAAAGGGTGGCTTGTGACGGCCACCCTTTTCCTGTGTTTTAAATCAGTTTTAATTATCAGATTTTTTCAAGTTCATCAGCAAACTTCTCTAAATAATCTCCCTCGAATAATTCGATAAGACCTTTATCGCACTGAGCTGCCAGTTCAGGATTGATTGGAAGCTTGGCAATATTCTTAATGTCATATCTGGCAGCAATGTCTTCGATATGGCTTTCACCATAAATCTTATGCTCCTTGCCACAGTCAGGACATTTGAAATATGACATATTCTCGACAATTCCCAGTACAGGAATGCTCATTAAATTAGCCATCTTAACAGCCTTTTCAACGATCATTGAAACCAGTTCCTGAGGAGAGGTTACAATTACGATTCCGTTAACAGGAATAGACTGGAATACTGTAAGAGGTACATCGCCTGTTCCTGGAGGCATATCGATGAAGAGATAATCTTCATTCTCCCAGATAACATCTGTCCAGAACTGCTTAACTGTTCCTGCAATAACAGGTCCACGCCATACAACAGGATCAGCAGGGTTCTCCAAAAACATATTTACAGATACGATATCTGTGCCAAATTTGGTCTTGGCCGGGTAGATACCTAACTCGGAACCCGTAGCCTTCTCGTTGATACCAAAAATCTTTGGAATTGAAGGTCCTGTAATATCAGCATCCAGGATACCGCAGTGCTTATCACGGCGCTGCATGGTTACTGTAAGCATTGATGTAACAAGTGACTTACCAACTCCTCCCTTACCTGATACAACTGCGATTACTTTTTTGATGTGAGAGAGGTTATTAGGTTCCTCAATCAGACTTTCAGGCTGTCTGCTTGCACAGTCAGCACCGCAACTACTACAATCATGTGTACATCCGTCCATGTTTTTCTCCTTTGCCGCCCACACCCCGGCACCCCACCCAGGAAGTACCCGCAAACCCGGCACCCCATCCAGGAAGTACCTGCAAGCCGGCACCCCACCCAGGAAGTACCTGCAAGCCCGGTACCTCTCACAGGAAGTACCTGCAAGCCTGGCACCCCACCCGGGAAGTACCTGCAAGCCCGGCACCCACCCGGGAAGTACCTTTAAGCCCGGCACCCCACCCGGGGCACACTAAGTGTAAGCATTATATTTTTTTAATTTGCCGCTCGCGCTGCGACGCGCGTTTGTTTACTTTAAGTACTCTTTAATAGTCTTAATTAATCCTTCATTGTGCTCATGCTCCATAAAGCAGAATCTGAAATATGTATCATCCAGAGTCTGGAAGGTCTGACAGTCTCTTATCATATAGCCTTTTTTAATACATATGTCAAATAAATCCGCTGAACTGTAATTGCTGTCATGGATATGACATAAAATAAAATTGGCATATGGCTTATATACTGTAAGAGTTTTTAGCTGACTTAACTCATTATATACGAATTCACGTTCTTTGTGAATGTAATTACTGCTTTTCTCAATATATTCCTTATCTTCCAGTAGAAGAGGAACTCCACATTCGGCAAGAGAGTTAACGCTCCATGGGTCCTGAGAAGAAAGGATTGCCGCTCTTAAGTTCTCATCTGAGCAGATGGCATATCCAAAGCGAAGGCCAGGGGATGCGAAGAACTTACTGATTCCTCTTAAAACAATAAGATTTTTATATTTCTCACATAACGGTATACTGCTATATATCTTAACATCCGGTGTAAACTCAATATAGGTTTCATCCACCAAAACAAAGGCATTTTTTTGAACAGCCTTATCAAGAATCTTTATCATCATATCCCTGTCAATCAGGGTAGATGTAGGATTGTTAGGATTACAGGTGATGAGCATTTTTGTATCACCATCAAATAAATCATCTATCTGATCTTCTTTAAGGATAAAATCATTCTCTTTCTTAAGTGAAGCGTACTTGCATTTAGAACCGATTTTCTCAAGAGAATTGGCATATTCTGAATATGCAGGAGCTATAATTGTAGCATTTCCCGGGTTAACAGCTCTGATACTTAAGTTAATAAGTTCCGATGTACCGTTACCCACGATAATATTCTCATATGGAGTATTCACATATTCAGAAAGGTGCTTTCTTAAACTGACGTAATCCCTGTCAGGGTAGGCGGTTATTCTGTCCAGAAGATCAGGCATCTTCTTAAGAAAATTCCCGGACAGGCCCAAAGGATTAACATTAGCTCCAAACTTAATGATGGAATTAATATCTATATTGTATATTTCAGCGATTCGTTCAATATCGCTTCCATGAAAAATTTCTTTTTTATTCATCATATATACCTATGTTCTTTTGTTGATAATTACCCCTGTTTTATGGTAGAATATACAAAGGTTTTTTGTGTTTGATGGCAAGTTAAATGCCTTAAATCATTATATAACATCGAACGCAAAAATCAACACTTAAAGTAACCTGATAGGAATAAGGAGAGAGTTTTGAGAAATATCGTTCAATCCATGATAGAAGATAATTATGATTTTTCTGATCGTACACCGGGTCTCGAATTCTCTTGTGGAAGCATAGAACTGGATTTCTTATCAGAGGCTAAGAAGAGTGGCGAATTCAATATTATCAACACATCTGATACCCCTATGGAGGGGTATATCTATGTTACAGGCTCAAGGATGTACTTGACTTCTGATTATTTCAAGGGAATGGAGTCAGTATGTTCTTTTACCTTTGATTCCACCGGCATGGCTGAAGGTGATGAAATCGAAGGAGAGTTCCAGATTGTATCCAATAAAGGTGAATATGTAATTCCATATAAGGCACATATGTCAGGCTCTTATATTGATTCTACCAAGGGAGAGATTCGTAATCTGTTCCATTTTGCCAATCTGGCTGCAGATAATTTTGACGAGGCTGTAACTGTTTTCTATTCTCCGGAGTTTATTAATCTTCTTAAAGGACCGGATGCAAGATATCTTGGAATGTACAGGGCTTTATCCTCAAGAAGATATAATGAGCAGTATGTGGATGAGTTCCTGGTTGGAATCAGAAAGAAATCCAGGGTATCCTTATCTTCAAGCGTGTCAAAGATTAATCTTAATACTGTTATGGATACAAAAGGCGAGTTTAAGATCTACGCCTCTACTTATGGTGCAACAGGATTTAAGGTTTATGCTGACGACCTTCAGATTGTTACTGAGAAGACGGAATATCACATAAATGATTTTGAAGACAGGGAATGTGTTGTAAGATATGAGATTAATAAAGGAGCCCTGCATACAGGCTTTAATTATCTTAATATTCACGTAGAACATTACAATGGGGATATCATTATTCCGGTTGTAATTAATAATAAAGCAATCGATATTACATCAACATCCGAGTATTACACAAAGAAGATAATAATGGATATTGAGCGCGCCTATGTTCTTTATGAGATAGGTAAAATTGAGCTCGGGGATTTTGCAAAGAAGATTACCAATTATGCGGTAATGTTAAGAGGTGATAAAATCTCCGAATTGTGGTCAGCCCTTCTTAAGATTCAGGTATTAATTGCTGAGGACAGAGTAAAGGATGCGAGATATTCTTTGGAGAAGGTTGGACCTGAGATTGACAGCTTCAAGGCAGGAGAAGAGATATATGCATATTATCTTTACTTGACTGCAATGGCTGACAGAAGCACATCATATGTGGACAAGGCAGCGCACAAGGTTAAGAAGGTATATCACAGAAATAAGGATAATACCATAATCGCCTATGTGCATATGTTCCTGCAGGAAGAATATGCTGTTAAGAAAGATAAGAAATATGAATTTATAAAAGAAGAATATTACTTAGGCGTAAGTTCCCCATTATTCTTAGCGCAGGCGCTTATTCTTGCCAAGGCTAATCCGGCTTTGGTGACTGAGCTTGGCGACTTCGAAAGAAGTCTTGTGAGATTTGCACTTAAGTATGATGCGATTGATGAGAGAGTCGCTGAGAGAATTGATTTTCTTGCCAACAGGGACAGGACTTTTGACAGAACGATTTATAATGCGCTGGTTTATATCTATAACAAGAATCCAAACAAGATGGCATTATCGTCTGTCTGTTCATACCTTATGAAGGGTAATAAGGTTGGCAGGGAAGATTTCAGATGGTATGAAAAGGCGGTAGAAGAAGACATCAGACTGACAAGACTTTATGAGTTTTATATGTATTCGCTTCCGATGGACGAGAATATAGAACTCAAGCAGATTATCATGATGTATTTCACATACAAGAACAGTCTTGGATATGAGAAGCAGTCTTATCTTATCCGTAAGGTTATGGATAATAAGGACAAGTATCCGGATATTGCCCTTAATTTCTTGGAGGGCATTGAGAGATTCCTTAAAGATCAGCTTAATGAGGGGCATATTAATTCGTCATTATCAAAATTATACAGGGATTATATTACAACAAATATGATTAATGAGGATAATATTGAGAGGGCTGTGCCACTTATCTTCATGCATGAGATTGAGGTAACTAATCCTAAGGCTTCCATGGTTATTATTATTCATGGCAAGGCAAGTAAGGAATTCCAGGCAAGAATCATTGACGGTAAGGCATATCTCCCGATATACAGCAGGGATTACTGCATAGTTTTGGAAGATGACAGACATAACAGATATGTGGACAACGAGCATATCAAAGTTAGGAAAGTAATTGATGATGAACAGTTAATTACTTATGTGAGAAGTTTTGATACCAAGGGTATGGGACCTTGTATCTACTTCAGCGAAGAAGGCAATAATGATGATGCAATAGATGAGCAGAATCTGGTTTATTATGAAAGATTATATGATTCAGACAGAGTGGTTAAATCCTATCATGATGAACTGATGGTCAAGCTGATTAAATATTATCATTCCATTGATGATATAAAGAATCTGGATGAACTTCTGGCTGACCCGGATATGAGTGTAATATCTCCATCAGACAGGGGAGATTTGATTCAGATCATGGTATCTCTTGGTATGTATGATGAGGCCTTTAAATATGTATGTGAATATGGACCTTATCATGTGGAAGACAAGACAATATTAAGGCTTTGTTCAAGACTTCTTGAAAGAAGGGATTTTGACGAAGATCCTTATCTTGTGGATTTAAGTGGTTATATCTACAGAAGAGATAAATATGATCAGAATATTCTTACATATCTTGTTAAGAACATGGATGGAACAACTGCGGATTTAAGAGTGCTTTATGAAGTAAGTAAAGAATTTCAGGTTGAGACATTCCCGCTGCTTGAGAAGATATTAATGCAGTTCTTATTCAGTGGAATATATTCATCTTCCAAGATGTTATATTTTGAAGAATATGTTCATTTGAACGGAAGTGCTGATTTGCAGAAGGCTTTCCTTGCAAGTTCTGCATATGAATTTTTCGTAAAAGAGGGCATGATAAATGATGATATATTTGCCCATATAGAAGGCTTCCTTGCTGATGGTGAAAAAATGCCAAGAGTATGTAAGCTGGCGCTTCTTCAGTTCCTCAGCGATAAGGATAAAACTCTTCTTAACAAGGAACTTGTTACAAGACTTATTGAAGAAGAAATCAGAAATGACAGATGCTTCCCATTCTTTATGGAATATATATCCATGGTTCCGGGACTTCTTAGGTTTACGGACAGGGCTTTTGTCCAGTATAAGGGTGATAACAGAAGCAGGGTAATAATCCATTATTCAATTGAAAGAGAAGCTGATAAGGAGAATGAATATCACAGGGATGAAATGGTAAATCTTTATGGCGGAATATTCGTCAGTGATTTTATCCTGTTCTCGGATGAAGCAATTCAGTATTACATTACTGAGGAACTTAATAATAAAGAGATGCTTACGCAAAGTTCAGTGCTTCGTCAAAAAGATGATGCCGCGAGTGGCGTATCATGGAGATATTCACTTCTTAATGAAGCTGAGATAGCACGTAAGATGAATGATTATACATATTCAGAAGAGATGCTTAAAGAGTATATTAAAAAAGATTATTTAACCAGAATGATATTCAAATAGGTTGGTAGGTAAATGATATCAGACAGTATCAAGGATGTATTTGACAAAATAAGTAAAGATAAATATGTAGTTGGCTACGATATTAATCCGGAGTTTGCGCAGATTTCATACTGCAGAATTGATGAGCGTACTCCTGAGACATTAAGTACCATTACAGGTGCGGAGGAATTCAATATTCCGCTTGTTATCTTAAGGCGCCGTTCCACAAAGGCATGGGTGTTTGGTAATGAAGCCCTGGAAGCCGAGAAGGACAGGGATGGCGGTTTAATTAAGAATCTCTATGAAAGAGCCCTGGCGGATGAGAATATTAACGTGGAAGGGGAACTCTACAGAGCGGAAGACCTGCTGCTTTTATTTATCAAAAAGAGTCTTGGCCTGCTTTCAGTTATGACCACACCTGAAAAGGTTATGGGCATATGCATTGCAACACCGAAGCTGGATGAAAGACTGGTTAATATTTTCCGTAAGGTTCCAAAACTCATTCAGGTACCAAATGACAAACTTGAAATGATGGACTATGAAGAAAGCTTCTTCTATTACATGGTGGGACAGGAAAGTGATTTGAGTAAGTATAATGTGCTGCTTTGTGATTCATCTCTTGGATATCTTAATATTTATTCATTAGAGAAGAATACTTTTGCAAAGCCTAATTTTGTAAGTGTCTTTGCAGATGAGCACAGGGATTACAAATTTGAGGAAGTAAGTGAGGCTGTATATGAACTTAGGGACAGCAAGTTCCAGGAGATTGTATCAGGCTTTATGGAGAATAAAATTTACTCTTCAGTCTTCTTGATTGGAGACGGTCTTGCGGGAGACTGGCTTAAGAATTCAATTAAGTTTTTATGTAAGAACAGAAGAGTATTTAAAGGTAATAACTTGTTTAGCAAAGGCGCATGCATAGCGGCTTTGGAGAAGGTGGTTCCATCCAATTTCGAAGAGGATGTGGTTTACATGGGTAAAGGCAAACTCAAAATCGGAATCGGACTTAAGGTGAATACTGCCGGCAAGGATGAAGTGATTAATGTGGTTCCTGCAGGACTTAACTGGTATGATGTTCACGGTCAGGCAGAGGTTATAATCAAGGATACCAATGTAATTAATATTTACATTGAAAGACCTAATGGAAAGCCGGGAGCAGTGGCAGAGTTCAAGCTTAAGGATTTTCCAATAAGAAATGGCAGAATCTCAAGGATACTTATGGACGTAACCATGACAAATGAGAAGATTGTGCATTTCAAGGCGCAGGATCTGGGATTTGGTGAGATATTCCCATCAACAGGAATGATATTCGAAGAAGATTTGGAAGTGTGATACAATGGCGGGTGTATATAAAAGTTTATACAGAAGAGCGAATAAGCCTTTTTATATAGACAGGGTTTCACTTAGAATTTATTCGGTGGAAGAACTGTGCTATATAATTACGGAGAATGCGGAACTTATCGAGAAGGATATTTTCTCCAGAGACCTTGCCATCTGGCTTGAGGGAGAGTGCGGCGCAAGAGAGCTGGCAGCAGAGATAATAAAGCTCATCACAAGTGATGCAAGACTGGTTCAGTTTGTTAAGGTTATACTTGAATGCGCGCCTTACATATCTGATGAAGAGAAGAATGAAATATATGAGATAATCCGTGATATGGTAAGTTCAGATATTTACCACAGACGCAAAAGCCACGCCGACTTTTTCTTAAAGAAAGAAAGATATATGCCGGCGATAAAGGAATATGAACAGCTTATTGAAACTGTGGATGAGGAAGAGAAATTCTTCCTGGCAGAATTATATCATTCCCTTGGAATTGCAAAGGCGAGACTCTTTATATTTAATGAGGCAGTGGATGCTTTTAATAAAGCTTATGAACTTGATGAAGACCCAAAGCACGAATATATGGCGAAGGCAGCGATGAGACTTTCCTTAAGCGAAAAGGAATATCTGGCTAAAGTCTCAGCGGATGAAGCCAATACAAATATAATTAATCTTGAGGATGATTTATTTAAGATTAATAATGAATTTTTGGAAAGCGAAGAATATAAAGAACTTGTTAATGCTAAAGAGAATGCGCAGTCAGTCAGTGATTATGAGGCATTTATTGATAAGAAGATTTGTGACCTTAAGGAAGAATACAGGCGTTTTGTATAGGTGATGTATGGGGATTTTTTCAAAGTTTTTTTCGAAAAAAAAGAATGATGAATACTATGAGAATTCCAGCTTTTATCTGTCAGAAATAATCGATAATGATGAAGACAGAAAGAAGTATATAGAAGGTATCATAAGCCAGATGAAGGCTTCCGGTGATGATATTGATTCTCTTTCAAGAGAGTATGATAAACTGACATCACTGCTTGGTGATATTGAGCAGATTGATTCTTTCCCGAGGGATATCAGGGAAGACATTATGGGGTGTGCAAGAGCCCTTAATAATGTGGAGAATGTCAAGGCTACTCTGGATTCTAATCTGCCGTATCTGTCGGAGAGTGAATATGCAATCATGACAAAGATTGAACCTGATATGCCAAAGGCGTATAATCAGATTTTGGATGCTGAAAATTATCAGAAGAAAATCAGGTCCGATCTTCAGTATGTGGAATCCGAGAAGAATGCATATAAATTCAGGCTTCGTGAGATGGAGACAATGATATCCAACTTAGGTGGGGCGCTTATAATAATTACCATATGCTTCTTGACAGGTGTGGCAATAGAGATTATATTTGCTCTTATGCTTTCCTTTGATGTAAAGATTGCTTTCTTAATTACTGTTGCGGCAGCAGCGATTGGATATACCATTGTTGCCATCAAGGTAATGGAGAGACAGGAAGAAAAGCGTGTGATAGAGCGTGACATAGCAAGGCTTGTCCAGCTTCATAATACAGTTAAAATCAGATATGTTAATAATACAAACTTGCTGGATTACTATTATATTAAGTATAATGTTGCAAGTTCATCTGAACTGGATGAAATCTGGAGCAGATATATTCAGGTCAGGGATGAGAGAATGAAGATGATGAAGACTCAGGAAGAGTGGGATTATTACAGCAGGGAACTTAGTAATAAACTAAGGCGGCTGCACATACAGGATCCTGAAGTCTGGAAATATCAGACCAACGCTCTTTTGAACCCGAAGGAAATGGTGGAGGTAAGGCATCATCTTGTAGGTCAGAGACAGGCGCTTCGTAAGAAGATGGATGAAAGTAAAGCCTATGCTATGGCAGCAGAGGAAGAACTTAAGAAATTACTTAAGGCATATCCGAAGTATTCCACAGAAGTTATGACAATGATGGAAAAATATGAAAGTAAAGTAAGTATATAGCCAAAAATGGAGGATTAAGAATGAACGAAGATGTTTATGTAAGCCCGTTGTCGGAAAGATATTCAAGTAAGGAGATGCAGTATATCTTTTCTCCAGAGAAGAAGTTTAAAACCTGGAGAAGATTATGGATTGCTCTTGCAGAAACTGAGAAAGAATTAGGCTTAACTCAGATTACTGATGAGATGATAGAAGAACTTAAGGAACATAAAGATGACCTTAATCTTGATGTTGCAAAAGAAAGAGAAAAGATTGTAAGACATGACGTAATGAGCCATGTTTATGCATATGGAATGCAGTGCCCTAAGGCCAAAGGTATTATTCACCTTGGAGCAACATCATGCTACGTTGGTGATAATACAGATATAATTCTTATGAAAGAAGCTCTTATTCTTGTTCGTAAGAAAGTTGTAAATGTTATTAATAACTTAACCAAGTTTGCTGAGGAATATAAAGATCTTCCGACTCTTGCATTTACACATTTCCAGCCTGCTCAGCCAACTACAGTTGGTAAGAGAGCAACACTCTGGATTAATGAATTTGTTATCGACTTAGAGGATCTTGATTATGTTATCGATTCTCTTAAACTTCTTGGTTCAAAGGGTACAACAGGTACACAGGCAAGTTTCTTAGAGTTATTTGACGGAGATCAGGAAACAATCGATAAGATTGATCCGATGATTGCAAAGAAGATGGGATTTGAATCAACATATCCGGTATCAGGTCAGACATATTCAAGAAAGATTGATACAAGAGTATGTAACGTACTTGCAGGTATTGCAGCAAGTGCTCATAAGATGGGTAATGATATCAGACTTCTTCAGCACTTAAAGGAAGTTGAAGAGCCATTTGAAAAGAGCCAGATTGGTTCATCAGCCATGGCTTATAAGCGTAATCCAATGCGTTCAGAGAGAATCTGTTCTCTTTCAAGATATGTAATCTGTGATGCACTTAATCCTGCAATCACATCGGCTACACAGTGGTTTGAGAGAACACTTGATGACTCTGCAAATAAGAGATTATCAGTAGCAGAAGGATTCCTTGCAACAGATGGTATTCTTGATTTATGTATCAATGTAACTGACGGACTTAAGGTTTATCCTAAGGTTATTGAAAAACATATCAAGGCTGAACTTCCATTTATGGCTACAGAGAATATTATGATGGATGCTGTTAAGGCGGGTGGAGACAGACAGGTTCTTCATGAAATCATCAGAGAGAAGTCGATGGAAGCAGGTGCCAATGTTAAGGAGAAAGGTCTTGACAATAACCTTCTTGAACTTCTGGCAGCAGAACCGGCATTTGGCCTTACAAAGGAAGAAATGGAAGCTAAACTTGATCCGGCTCTTTATGTGGGAAGAGCGCCAAGACAGGTTGAGAAGTTCGTGGCTGAAGTATGCAAGCCAATCCTGGAAAAATATAAAGATGAGCTTAATGTTGTAGCTCAGATTAATGTATAAAATTAATTCATAAAAAAGAAAAGTTAAGAAAAGTTGAAGAAGAAGTAAGAAAATGAGAAAGTTATCAAAAAGAGGAAAGGGAACTATAATAGCCTTACTGGTTATTATAGTTCTCGGAATATCAGCAGGTGTGGCAGGTTACGTATTTTATCTGTTTGACAAGACACAGTCATCCATAACGGTTGAAGCGGGTACCACTGTATATGCAACAGATTTTATTAAGCATAATGTACAGGAAATCAGTTTCACTGATGGAAGCGATAAAATAGAAACCAACACCTGCGTTTCTATGAAAGTTTCTGTTACAGCGGATAATTTCAGCAGAGACTGTGTATTAAATGTGGTTGATACCACATTTCCAACAGCAGATCCAAAGCCTATGGTTTTAATGGCCGGTGATACATGTGAAGCTAAAGATCTGGTTGAGAATGTAGTTGATGAAACCCCTGTTACCATTGATTTTGCTGAAAGTGTTGACTGGTCAGCATATGGACTTCGTGAAGTTCCGGTAAAAATTACAGATGAAGGAAATAATACAACCATAATTAATTCGACGCTTAATATATCAAAGGTTGACCTGGCTTCTCCTTATGCAATTGAGGCTGGAAGTTATATGCCGGACCCGAGGATTTTCCTGGTGACTGATGGTGAGTGTGAATACAGGCAGTCAGGCTGGGATTTCGTTGATTCAGCACACTGCGGTGTATATCCGGTATTCCTTTTGGTAGATGGAGAGGAAGTTCAGGTTAAGGTTGAAATCGTGGACAGCATTGAACCAAGATTTGAGGTTCAGGATCTTAATGATTATATAGGTCACGATTTGGATCCTGCCAAGTTTGTAACATCCTGCGTTGATGCAACAGATGTAACTTATTCTTATAAGACAGAGCCTGATATGACTTTGGAAAATCAGACCGTAACCATTGTGGGTACAGATGAAGGTGGCAATACATATGAAGTTTCAGCTAATCTTGCATTAGTTCCAGATGTTGAGCCTCCTACAATTCTTGGTACAGGTAACCTTGGTGTTCAGGTAGGCGGCACAGTATCATACAGAAGCGGCGTAAGCGTAGTTGATAACTGCGATGAAGACTTAGAGGTTCAGATAGATAATTCTGCAGTAGACCTTAATGTGGAAGGAAGCTATCCGGTTATATATACAGCTACAGACCATAGCGGTAATGTGGCAACAGTAACAACCACAGTTAACGTACTTCCTGAAGGTGTTGAGGTTATAACAATTGATGAATTATATGCTTTGGCTGATGAGATTTTAGCAGGCATTATTACAGATGACATGAGTCAGTACGATAAGGCACATGCAATCTTTACCTGGGTTCGTTCCAACATTATGTGGTCTGAACATTCCATTAAAGAGGACTGGGTTGAGGCTGCATATGAAGGCTTTACAGATAAGAGAGGAGACTGCTATACATTCGCAAGTACTTCCAAAGCACTTCTTACAAGAGCAGGTATTCCTAATATTGATATAAAGAGAAATTCCACACTCAGTAAGCATTTCTGGAATCTTATCGACTGTGGCGACGGCTGGTATCATTATGATGCAACCCCTCGTAATGATAAGACAGTTATATTCTACTGGTCAGAAAGTATGCTTCAGGGTGATGAGGCAGTAAGAAGATCACATGTGTATGATAAGACACTTTATCCTACAGTAAACTGGCAGTAAGGCAAAATTATGAAGAAACTTGGCATTATAGGTGGCATGGGGCCTTTGGCAACAGCCATCTATATGAAAAAAGTAATTGAATATACCAAAGCTCCAACAGATGCTGAAAATATTCAGATGGATATAATAAACGATCCCACAATACCTGACAGAACTGCTTTTATCCTGGGAGAAAGCACAGACAGTCCTGTTGAGAGAATTGTTGAAATAAGAACAGACCTTGAGAAAAGAGGGTGCGACGTTATAGCAATTCCATGTAATACTGCTTTTGCATTTTATAATGAGATAGCAGCAGGTTCTTCAGTTCCTGTACTTAATCCAATCACCTTAACCTGTGAAAGACTGGTTGGAATGGGTGTTAAGAAGGCAGGAGTCATGGCTACAAGAGGTACCATCAAGATGGGCTTATTTAAGAAGTGCCTGGGCCAGTATGGAATCGAAGCAATTATTCCTGATGAGAAGATGCAGTCTGTTGTCAGTTCCATGATTTATAACTATGTTAAGGCAGGAAAGAATATTCCTTCTGTTGATATTAACTGGGTAAGGGAATATATGATTTCCATGGGAGCCCAGAAGATTATACTTGGCTGTACAGAACTTACTGAAGTTGCTGAGACAGACAAAAATGATATATATGTGGACACTCTTGATGTGCTTGCAGAAGAAGCAGTTAAGATGTGCAGCATAGGAGGATGATATGAGAAATAATGTACTTGATTATCTGGACGAGGCGGTACTTAAGAATCCGGATAAAGCAGCATTCATAGACAAGAAAGAAAGTCTGACATTCAGACAGCTTAAAGATAACGCGGATAGGGGGGCGACTTATCTTCATAATGAGGGATATTACAACGAGGGTATCCTTATATATATGAGCAAGTCTCCATCAGAGATATCCGCTTTTTTTACTGTTATAAGGTCAGGCAATTATTATGTCCCTATTGATGAGAAGATGCCGGCGGCCAGAATTAATCTTATTATCCAGACAGTTAATCCAAGACTTGTAATCTGTGATGAGACAACAATCGACAAGGCAGCGAACTTAGAGGGTGAGCATAAGTGTATTTTATTTAAGGATGTAATTGCGGCAGAAGCAGATAATGTGGTTTTAACCACAATTCGTAATGCAGCAATTGATGTGGATCCAATCTACATTGTATTTACATCAGGCAGCACCGGAGTGCCTAAGGGAGTATGTGCCTGCCACAGAAATGTAATTGATTATATTGAGAGTTTATGTGAGGCTCTTAAGTTTGATGAAAATACAGTATTTGGTAATCAGACTCCCCTTTATTTTGATTCACCACTTAAAGAGATATATCCAACACTTAAATACTGCGCAACCACATACTTAATTCCTAAGGAATTATTTATGTTCCCGGTAAAGTTAGTTGAATATCTTAATGAGAATAAGATTAATACAATCTGCTGGGTAGTGTCAGCTTTAACCATGATATCAGGACTTAAGGCTTTTGATACAATTAAGCCTGAGCATTTAAGGTTAGTTGCATTTGGTTCTGAAGTATTCCCAATTAAGCAGTTTAATATGTGGAAAGAAGCAGCTCCTGATGCAAGATTTGTTAATCTCTACGGTCCTACAGAAGGTACAGGTATGTGCTGCTATTATGAGGTGGACAGGGATTTTGCCGAAGGGGATGTTATTCCAATAGGAAGACCTTTCAAAAATACAGGATTAATGTTAATTGATGAAGAAGGCAAACTTGCAAATGAAGGTGAGATTGTGCTTCGCGGAAGCTGTGTAACCTTAGGCTATTTCAATAACGAAGAGAAGACCAATGAGGTATATACACTTAATCCGTTAATCAGTGCATATAAGGAAATTGTTTATCATACTGGTGATGTGGCAAGGCGTGGAGATGATGGAAATCTTTATTTCATATCCCGTAAGGATTACCAGATTAAGCATATGGGACACAGGATTGAGCTTGGTGAAATTGAAGCCGCAGTTAATGCGCTTGAGGCGATAACCATATGTGCCTGCACTTATAATAAAGAGAAAGAGAAGATTAATCTTTTCTATGTTGGCGACATTGATAAGGTGGCAGTTCTTAATCACCTTAAGGATTCGCTTCCAAGGTATATGATTCCGAACAGAGTAGAGAAGTTAGACAGGATGCCACTTACTGATAATGGTAAGATTGACCGTAAGGGACTGGCGGCTATGTAGCCATGCTACGCTGTAAAGCTGCCTTACGCGTCGCTTAAAACTACTCTTCGAAACTCAGTGGTGCAAGTCACCAAATCGTTTCTCAGAGCATTTTAAGCTTGCTCGGCAGCTAATAAACTGTGTGTGGCCCTGCGGAAAAACTGACACACTTGTCATAATGAAGTCATAGTGCTACAATACCCTATGGAATTGAAGGAGGTTGTTATGGAAGACTTAATTGAAATATTAGAAGGAATTCATCCGGATGTAGATTATAATACATGCGAATCACTTATAGATGACGGTATCCTTGATTCATTTGATATCGTTACACTTATTTCAGAGATTAATCAGGAATTTGATGTGGTTATCTCTGCAGAACATATTGTGCCTGAGAATTTTAACTCAGCAAAGGCACTTTATGAACTTATCGAAAGATTAGAAGAAGAATAATGTTATTTACGTCTTATTCATTTTTGTTATTTTTAATATTATTATTCGTAATTTATTACGTATTTCCAAGTAAGGCTCAGTGGGTGATACTTCTCATTGCGAGCCTTATTTTCTATGCTCTTAATTCACCGGTTTATCTTATCTTCATAGGTATAACCATCTTAACAACTTATGGCGCCGGAATAATGCTGGACAATAACTATGTCAAAGAGAAGGCTTATATTAAAGAACATAAAGAGACGCTTTCAAAGGAAGATAAGAAGGCATATAAAAGAGCCAACAAGAGCAAAAGAAGATGGATATTCTGGGGATGCCTGATATTTAACTTTGGAATACTGGCCGTAACCAAATATACCAACTTTGGTATTTCGAATATAAATGGAATCATGAAAATGTTCCATTCGGGAACTGAGCTTCAGTTTGTTGATCTGATTATTCCGCTTGGTATATCTTTCTATACCTTCCAGAGTATGGGCTATCTTATTGATGTATCAAGAGACAGCGTTAAGGCTCAAAGAAATATCGGCAAACTTGCGCTCTTCGTATTATTCTTCCCTCAGCTTGTGCAGGGTCCTATCAGCAGATATGGAGACCTGTCCACATCTTTATATGAGGCGCATCCTTTTGACATTAATAAATTTATGCGCGGAATAGAACGTATTATATGGGGCTTCTTTAAGAAACTTGTTATAGCAGACAGAATACTTCCTGCAGTTAATACCCTTAAAGACTCCTATGAAACCATGGATGGTTTTTATGTTGTACTTCTTGGACTCTTTTATGCGCTTGAATTATATGCAGATTTCACAGGTGGTATTGATATTACCATAGGTATTGCTGAGGCGCTTGGAATAAAGGTTAAAGAGAACTTCATTAGGCCATACTTCTCGAAGTGTATTAAGGAATACTGGAGAAGATGGCATATATCTTTGGGCGCGTATTTTACGGAATATCTGTTTTATCCGGTGTCAGTATGTAAGCCGATGCTTGATATTTCAAAGGTCGCAAGAAAAATCCTCGGCGAGAAAATCGGTAAAAAAGTTCCTGTATATCTTTCCACAATTATTGTGTGGCTCATAACGGGTATCTGGCATGGAGCCGCGTGGAATTTTGTGGTATGGGGACTGGGAAACTGCTTCTTCATTATGCTTTCGGAGGAACTTGATCCGGTATATATATGGATTAAGAAGAAGATGCATATAAATGAGTCCAGATATTATTACAGGGCATTCCAAATTATAAGGACGTTCATCCTTATGTGTTCGCTTCGTATGTTTGACTTATATCGTAATGTGCCGGTTACGTTTAAGATGTTGGGTACTACGCTTTATAAGTGGAATATTGTATCAGCCCTCAGAGAAGGAATTTGGAATCTCGGACTGACAGGTGTTGATTATGTAATACTGATTATCGGAACGATTATTCTTTTTTCAGTTAGTATGATGTCGAGAAGAGAGAATATGAGAGATATTATTGCGAAGAAAGGTTATGTTCTTCGTGGTGTTGTTTATGGAGTACTGTTTGTATGTATTATTTTATTCGGTGCTTATGGTATCGGATATGATGCGTCACAATTTATATATAATCAATTCTAGTTGCCGCCCACACCCCGGCACCCCACCCAGGGTACACATTGTCTAACTTGAACCAGATATGCCGCCCACACAACGGCATCACGCCCAGGGCAAATCGGGCACGTGGCACGCAGCAGTAATATAAAAGGACGATATGGAAGAAAAAGAAACAAAAAAATTTAATATAAAACTTCTTATCACGGTCATAATCTCATTGGTGGTTATAACCACAATTCTTGCATTCCTGCAAAGGCTTGTGGAGCCTAAGTATATGGACAACAGTGGTGAAGGTTCTTTAATAGAGGAATACTATGACAATATTGAAGACCATCAGATTATCATCGTGGGAGACTGTGAGGTATATGAGAATCTTGTTCCACCTGTATTGTGGGAGGACTATGGATATACATCATATATCAGAGGAAGCGCGCAGCAGCTTATATGGCAGTCTTACTATCTTCTTGAGGAAACATATAAGTATGAGAATCCGGATGTGGTAATCTTTAACGTGCTTTCAATGCAGTATAATGAGCCGCAAAAAGAAGCCTACAATCGTATGACCTTGGATGGAATGAAATGGTCATCAAGTAAGGTGGGTGCCATAAAAGCATCCATGATGGAAGATGAGAACATGATAGATTATGTATTCCCCATCCTTCGTTATCACAGCAGAATTACGGAACTTAAAAAAGACGATATAACATATTATTTCAATAAACCTACCGTGGCTGATAACGGTTATTACATGCAGGTGGGTATCGTTCCCGCAGATTATGTACCGGAAGGAAAGCCGCTTGGGGATTATACTTTCGGAGATAACGCATATTATTACCTGGATGCAATCAGAGAAATCTGTGAAGAGCATGGTTCAAAGTTAATCTTAGTTAAGGCACCGAGTCTGTATCCAAAGTGGCATGATGAATGGGATGCGCAGATGGTGGATTATGCCGCTAAGTATAATCTTGATTATATCAACTTTTTAGAGCATACAGATGAGATAGGCCTTGATTATAACGTGGATACTTATGATGCAGGGTTACATCTTAATGTATATGGTGCTGAGAAACTTACAAGATATTTAGGTGAATATCTTAAGGAAAATACTGACCTTGAAGACCTTCGTTCCAACGAGAAGGTGGCAGCAGAATATAATCAAAAACTTCTTGAATACAGGGAAAGACTGGCAAAGAAGGAAGAAGAGAGGGATGCTGGCAAATAATTCTTGCCACATACAGCTAAAAATGGTATTATTGTTTTGTTTTAGATAGGAGATAATATTATGAGAATTAAAGCTTTATTAGTTGTTTCAGCACTTGTACTTGGCATGGCATTCGCAGGATGTTCCAATCCGGCAGAGGATGCAGCGGAAGGTGTTGAGAACATGTATCAGAATGAAGAAAAGGCCGATGATGCCGTAGACGGTATCAAAGAGGACGGTGAAGAGAAGGATGCTGAGTTCCAGGAAATCCTTGATTCATCCAATAAATACATTTTTGAGTATGATGGTCTTACATTAGCTCCTGATATGAACAGTCAGGAGTTTTTAAATGTTTTGGGAGAGGCTAATCATTACTATGAGGTTAAGAGCTGTGCTTTCGAAGGTCTGGATAAAATCTATACCTACAGCAGTTTTGAAATCTATACATATCCAAATGGAAGTGATGATCTGATTTCAAACATCTTTTTAAAGGATGACACAGTTACAACGAAAGAGGGAGTATATATCGGAATGTCCTTAGATGACGCTAAAGAGAAAATCGGCGAAGAGGGTGTCCTTGAGAGCGGCGTATGTACTTTCGACGGTGGCGGAGACAGACTCAGATTATATGTTGATGGCAGCAATACAATTACAAGTATTGAATACCAGAGCAAGGTGCTTGATCAGGAATAAAGGGAGACATTGATGAATTTAAAAAGAATACTTGCCCTGGCAGGAGTTGTAATTATTGCCGCCTGGGTGGTTGTAACCTTTGTGCTTGCGGTGATGCATGCGGCGATTTTTAAATATTTTATGTTTGGATGTATTGCTCTGCCGATTATTCTGTGGATAGCAATCTGGTTTGTGGGACTTCTTACTGGAAAGAAGACCATCGCATCTTTCAGAACTGAAGAGATGGAGAAAACCATGGAAGAAGCTGAGAGAATCAAAGAGGCCATGGCAGAAAAAGAAAGTAAGGCAGATAATGAATAAATATACTTTTATTCGAAGAGTATATTTGCTATAATGAATTTTAGTTTGAAACTTAAAAATTTTGTGATGAGGTGAAAGTTATGAGTTTATTGGAACAATGGAGAGCAGAAGCTTATAATGCAGAGGACAAGAATGCATTATCAAGATTATGGAAGGTTTATTTTACCAAGGAGAAAGGCATTTATCAGCAGCTTCTTGCTAATCCTGATGAAGTAGTTAAGGGTACAGTTTCTGAACTCGCTGAGAAATATAATGTTGAACTTAAGTTTATGGTTGGTTTCCTTGATGGTATCAACGAAAGTCTGGTTACTCCTAATCCAATCGAGGAGATGGATGAGAATACAGAAGTATCTCTTGAGTTTGATAAGGAATTACTCTACAAAAACATGGTAGCAGCTGAGGCTGACTGGTTATATAATCTTGAAGAGTGGAATGATATTTTTGATGAAGATAAGAGAAAGGCTCTTTACAAGGAGCAGAAGTCTTCAACAACAATCGTTAAGGAAGCTAAGATTTATCCTAACGATCCATGTCCATGTGGTTCAGGAAAGAAATATAAGAAGTGCTGTGGTAAGAATGCATAAGTTATTTTCTTGACTTTTGGATTTAAACGCAATACAATAACCACAGTAAGTTAAAACTAACTATATTTAACACGTTGACGAGACGAGTAGGTTGTGAAAGGTAACAGAGAGGAATGCATATGGTGGAAGCATTCTTACACGGAAGCAATTGAAAACTAACTCTGAGTGGCCCCAATCCGGTCCGGTGACTCCGTTACAGTCGTATGAGCGGCAGAGTAATCTGCAAGCAGGGTGGAACCGCGTATATTACGTCCCATGCATTTAGTTGCATGGGGCGTTATTTTTTTATAACTTATCCCCTTCCGGAGGTGGCAGGGGCTTACATACATAAAGGAGGCGAAAGTATGATTATTACGTTAAAAGATGGAAGCAGTCTTGAGTTTAATGAGCCAAAGAGCATTATTGAGATTGCAACAGCTATTAGTGAAGGTTTGGCACGCGTGGCTTGTGCCGGCGAGATTGATGGAGAGGTTAAGGATCTTCGAACTATCATAACTGATGACTGTAATCTTACAATACTTACCGCTAATGATCCGGAAGGTCTTAAGGTTATCAGACATACATGCTCACATGTAATGGCTGAGGCTGTTAAGAGATTATTCCCGGATGCCAAAGTTACTATTGGTCCTGCAATTGAAGATGGATTTTATTATGATTTTGATCATGCGCCTTTCTCAAGAGAAGATCTTGATGCCATTGAAGCAGAGATGAAGAAAATCATCAAAGAAGGACATGAGATTACAAGATTTACTCTTCCAAGAGAAGAGGCTATCAAACTTATGAAAGAAAAAGACGAGCCATTCAAGGTTGAATTAATTGAAGACCTTCCTGAAGGTGCAGAGATTTCCTTCTATGATCAGGGTGGTTTCGTTGACCTCTGCGCAGGTCCTCACCTTATGAGCACAAAGGGAATTAAGGCATTTAAACTTATTTCCTCATCAATGGCTTACTGGAGAGGCGATGAGAAGAAGGCAAGACTTCAGAGAATTTACGGCAGTGCTTTTGCCAAGAAGGAAGAATTAAATGCTTATCTTGAGCATTTAGAGGATATTAAGAGAAGAGACCATAACAGACTTGGAAGAGAAATGGATTTATTTACCACTGTTGATGTTATCGGTCAGGGACTTCCGCTTTTCATGCCAAAGGGTACAAAGATTATCCAGAAGATGCAGAGATGGATTGAGGACTTGGAGGATTATGAGTGGGGCTATGTTCGTACAAGAACACCTCTTATGGCTAAATCCAATCTTTATAAGTTATCAGATCACTGGTTCCACTACAAAGACGGTATGTTCGTACTTAATGATGACCTTATGAGTGATGCTGATGCTCATGAAGATCAGAAATTATATAACGATCCTGATGTGGCAATGAAGAATGCACAGGAGCATGTATATATGGATGACAAGGGCAGAGAAGTTATGGCTCTTCGTCCTATGACATGTCCTTTCCAGTATTTCGTATATAAGGCTAAACAGCACAGCTACAGAGACCTTCCTTACAGAATGGGTGAGACATCAACACTCTTCAGAAATGAAGATTCAGGTGAGATGCATGGTCTTACAAGAGTAAGACAGTTCACAATTTCCGAAGGACATCTTATCTGTACTCCTGAGCAGATTGCTGACGAATTTAAGAACTGTGTTAAATTAGCTAAATACTGCTTAACAACATTAGGTCTTCAGGATGAGGTGACTTACAGAATGAGTAAGTGGGACCCGAAGAATCCTGATAAGTATCTTGGAACTGCTGCAGAGTGGGATGTTGTTCAGAATAACATGAGAGAGATTCTCGATGAAATCGGTCTTGATTATACAGAGGCTGAAGGGGAAGCTGCTTTCTACGGACCTAAGCTTGATATTCAGGCTAAGAACGTATATGGTAAGGAAGATACAATGATTACCGTTCAGCTGGATATGTTCCTTGCTGAAAGATATGATATGTATTATATCGATGCCAATGGCGATAAGAAGCGTCCATATATCATTCACAGAACATCAATGGGATGCTACGAAAGAACACTTGCATGGCTTATCGAGCATTATGCAGGTAACCTTCCTACATGGCTTTGCCCGGAGCAGGTTCGTATCCTTCCTATTTCAGACAAGTTCTTAGACTATGCTGAAAGTGTTCGTAAGGAACTTAGAAAAGCAAATGTGGATGTTACTGTCGATACCAGATCCGAGAAGATTGGTTATAAGATTCGCGAGGCTCGTTTAGACAGAGTTCCGTATATGCTTATTGTTGGTGAGCAGGAGCAGGCTGACGGCAAGGTATCTGTAAGAAGCCGTTATCTTGGTGATGAAGGACAGAAGCCTCTTTCAGAATTTGTTGATGCGATTGTTAAAGAGATTGCAACAAAGGAAATTAAAGAGATTAAAGTTGAATCAAATAATGAAAAATAATTATGCATGCGGCTATGGAACTTAAGGTTCCATAGCCTTTGCTATGTTTTTTGTGTTTAATTGGAAGATTACAGGGAGATAAAAATGGAGAAAAGGGATAAGATTAATTTATATACAACGCTGGGTGTGTTCGCAGCTTTTGTTGTATATACAATTATGATTATGTTTATTGATGTTCAGGCTATAGGACCTGAGGGCAGCAAGGTCGGTTTTGCAGCAATTAACGGACTTGTGCATAATACTTTTGGTTACAATGGAACGCTTGATTTTGTAACAGATATTATTATGTATCTGGCATTTTTGAGTATACTGGCCTGGGCAGTTGTTGGACTTGTTCAGTTAATAAAGAGAAAAAGCCTTAAAAAAGTAGATTACAGATTATATGTACTGGCTATATTTGCCGTAATTACAGTAGTTGTTTACATTCTGTTTGACCATGTACTTGTTATTAACTATCGTCCTATTATTCTTGATGAGGGATTAGAGGGTTCATATCCTTCAACTCACTGTCTTCTGACTCTGGCATTTTTCGGATATTCCATTGTTAATCTTTTTGTTATGAAAATTAATAAAAATCTGGCAAAAATTTTGAGCGTGGTAATTGGAATTTTATGTTTACTTATGCCTGTGCTCAGATTGCTTGCAGGTGTTCATTGGACCACGGATATTGTAGGTGGAGTTATGTTAAGTATAGCCCTTGTTTTAGCCTATAATACCCTTGTAAACTGGAAGAAAAAATAGAAAAGAATTCTTGACATACTAAGGGTAAGAAATTTATACTTTTATGTGGTGTGTTAGGTGGGAAAATTGATGATAAGAAGGAGAAACCAATGGGCGGATTTTTTGGTGTAGTTTCCGAAGAAAATTGCATGTTCGATTTATTTTTCGGAGTTGATTATCATTCTCACTTAGGTACCAGACGTGGTGGTCTGTGCTTATATGACAAAGATAAAGGTTTTGACAGAGCGATTCATAATATAGAGAATTCCCCTTTCAGAACCAAGTTCGAGAGAGATTTCGAAGAAATGAAAGGACAGATCGGTATAGGCTGTATCTCCGATATGGAGCCGCAACCCCTTATCGTACGTTCACATCTTGGTAATTATTCTATTACCACAGTCGGAAGAATCAACAATGTGAGTGAACTCACATCAATGCTGTTTAATAATGGTTATTCACACTTCCTTGAAATGAGTGGTGGAGATATTAACCAGACTGAGTTGGTCGCAGCACTAATTAATCAGAAAGAATCAATAGTAGAAGGTCTTAATTTCGTTCAGGAATCAGTTAATGGTTCAATGAGCGTGCTTCTTATGACTTCAAAAGGCATTTATGCCATGAGAGACAGATACGGAAGAACTCCGGTTATTCTGGGTGCCAAAGAAGGAGCACAGTGTGCATCATTCGAGAATTTTGCCTTCCATCATTTAGGATATAAGACAAAGAGAGAATTAGGACCGGGCGAAGTTGTATTCTTCGATACAGAGCATGATGAAACCCTGCTTAAGCCAAGAGATGAGATGAAGATTTGTTCATTCCTCTGGGTTTATTTCGGATATCCTACATCAATATATGAAAATATCAACGTAGAAGAAATGCGCTACAGATGTGGTGCCAATATGTCCGCAAGAGACGATGTCAAAGATATAGATTATGTTGCAGGTGTGCCGGATTCAGGTACTGCACATGCGGTTGGTTATGCTAAGGCTTCCGGCATTCCTTTTGCCAGACCTTTCATTAAATATACACCAACATGGCCAAGATCGTTTATGCCGACAACACAGGTTAAGAGAAATCTTATTGCAAAGATGAAACTCCTTCCTGTTGAGCCTTTAATTAATGGCAAGAAAATGGTGCTTATTGATGACTCTATCGTAAGAGGTACACAACTTAGAGAGACAACTGAGTTCTTATTTAACTCCGGTGCCAAGGAAGTACATGTAAGACCTGCATGTCCACCACTTCTTTATGGCTGTAAATATCTGAACTTCTCAAGAAGCACATCAGATATGGACCTTATTACAAGAAGAGTTATTGCTGAAAGAGAAAAGGAAGTAACTCCGGAAGTACTTGAAGATTATTCAAATCCGGACAGCAAGAATTACAAAGAGATGGAAGGCTGCATCTGCAAGCAGATGAAATTTACATCCCTTAAATATAACAGACTTGACGATATGATTAATGCAGTAGGACTTAATCCTTGCAAGTTATGTACATATTGTTTCGATGGTAAGGAATAATTCTGTATATCAGAAGATTTATGTGTAAAAAATAAAGGAATTAATATAAAGATATATCTCAGGAGGACGACATGGGTAAAAGAGAAGACATTCATAAAGTACTGATAATTGGTTCAGGACCTATTATCATTGGACAGGCATGTGAGTTTGACTATTCAGGAACACAGGCTTGTAAGGCATTAAGAAAGTTAGGATACGAAATCGTATTGGTTAACTCTAACCCAGCTACCATTATGACGGACCCTGATACAGCTGATGTTACATACATCGAGCCACTTAATGTAGAAAGATTAGAGCAGATTATTGCAAAGGAGCGTCCTGATGCACTGCTTCCTAACTTAGGTGGTCAGTCAGGCCTTAACCTTTGTTCAGAACTTTCCAAGGAAGGAATCCTTGATAAGTATGATGTTAAAGTAATTGGTGTTCAGGTTGATGCTATCGAAAAGGGTGAAGACAGAATCGAATTTAAGAATGCCATGAAGGAACTTGGAATTGAGATGGCTCGTTCCGAAGTTGCTTATTCAGTAGAAGATGGTCTTAGAATCGCTGAGGAATTAGGATATCCTGTATGTTTAAGACCTGCATATACAATGGGCGGCGCAGGCGGCGGCCTTGTATATAATGTAGAAGAACTTAAAGTAGTTATGGCAAGAGGTCTTCAGGCTTCTTTGGTTGGCCAGGTTCTTGTAGAAGAGTCAATCCTTGGCTGGGAAGAATTAGAGCTTGAAGTAGTAAGAGATGCCAAGAACAATATGATAACAGTATGTTTCATTGAGAACATCGATCCACTTGGTGTTCATACAGGTGATTCATTCTGTTCAGCTCCTATGCTTACAATTTCTGAAGATCTTCAGAAGAGATTACAGGAACAGGCTTACAAAATCGTCGAGTCCGTACAGGTTATCGGTGGTACCAACGTACAGTTTGCTCATGATCCTGTAACAGACAGAATCGTTGTTATTGAGATTAACCCAAGAACATCACGTTCTTCAGCACTTGCTTCCAAGGCAACAGGTTTCCCTATCGCTTTAGTATCAGCAATGCTTGCAGCAGGTCTCACTCTTGATGAGATTCCTTGTGGTAAGTATGGAACACTTGATAAGTATGTTCCGGGCGGAGACTACATTGTTATTAAGTTTGCAAGATGGGCATTCGAGAAATTCAAAGGTGCACAGGATAAGTTAGGTACTCAGATGAGAGCCGTTGGTGAAGTCATGAGTATCGGTAAGACATATAAGGAAGCTTTCCAGAAGGCTATCAGATCTCTTGAAATTGGCAGATACGGTTTAGGTTTTGCCAAGAATTTCAATGAGAAATCACTTGATGAACTTCTTGGTATGCTTCATACAGCAACCAGCGAAAGACAGTTCATTATGTATGAAGCTCTTCGTAAGGGCGCTACAGTTGAACAGCTTTATGACCTTACAAAGATTAAGCATTATTTCATCGAGCAGATGAAGGAATTAGTTGAGGAAGAGGAAGAACTCCTTAAGAACAAAGGTGCAGTTCCTTCAAAAGAAGCTCTTACCAAGGCTAAGAAAGATGGTTTCTCAGATAAGTATCTTTCAATTCTTCTTGGCGTTCCTGAAGATGATATTAGAAATGCACGTAAGGCAATTGGCGTTGTGGAAGAGTGGGAAGGCGTTCATGTAAGCGGAACACAGGACAGCGCATATTATTATTCAACATATAATGGAACAGATAAGAATGAAGTTAAGAATGATAAGCCAAAGGTAATGATCCTTGGTGGCGGTCCTAACAGAATCGGACAGGGTATTGAATTTGACTACTGCTGCGTACACGCTGCTTTTGCCCTTAGAGATTTAGGATTCGAAACAATCATCGTTAACTGTAACCCTGAAACTGTTTCAACAGACTATGATACATCAGATAAGTTATACTTTGAGCCACTTACACTTGAAGATGTTCTTAGTATCTACGAGAAGGAGAAACCGGTTGGTGTTATCGCACAGTTCGGTGGTCAGACTCCTCTTAACTTAGCAGATTCTCTTGAGAAGAATGGTGTTAAGATTTTAGGTACAGCTCCTGCAGTAATTGATATGGCTGAAGACAGAGACCTTTTCAGAGCAATGATGGAGAAGTTAGAGATTCCTATGCCTGAATCAGGAATGGCTGTTACAGTAGATGATGCAATAGAAATTGCTGAGAGAATCGGATATCCTGTAATGGTTCGTCCTTCCTTCGTACTTGGTGGTAGAGGAATGGAAGTTGTATATGATCAGGAAAGCCTGAAAGAATATATGAGAGCAGCTGTTGGTGTTACACCTGACAGACCTATCCTTATTGACAGATTCTTAAAGAATGCAATGGAATGTGAAGCAGATGCTATCTCTGATGGTGAGCATGCATTCGTTCCTGCAGTTATGGAACATATCGAACTTGCAGGTGTTCACTCAGGCGACTCAGCTTGTATCCTTCCTTCAGTACATATTTCTGAGAAGAATCTTGAGACTATCAAGAATTATACAAAGAAGATTGCTACTGAAATGAATGTAAGAGGTCTTATGAATATGCAGTATGCCATTGAGGATGATGTGGTATACGTACTTGAGGCTAATCCAAGAGCGTCAAGAACAGTACCTTTGGTATCAAAGGTTTGCGGCATCAACATGGTAAGACTTGCTACACAGATTATTACAGAAGAACTTACAGGCAAGAAGTATCCTGTAGCAGATCTTAAAGAAAGCAAATATGATTACTACGGAGTTAAGGAAGCTGTATTCCCATTCAATATGTTCCAAGAAGTAGACCCTCTCCTTGGACCTGAAATGAGATCAACAGGTGAGGTATTAGGTCTTGCCAAGCATTACGGCGAAGCTTATTACAAGGCTCAGGAAGCTACACAGAATCCACTTCCATTAGAGGGAACAGTTCTCTTTAGTGTAAATGCCAACGATAAGCCACAGCTTGTAGAAATAGCAAAGAAGTTCCATGATAATGGATTTAACATTCTTGCAACAGGAACAAGTTATGATTTAATCGTAGCAAATAATATTCCGGCTAAGAAGATTAACAAGATGCAGGAAGGCAGACCTAATATTGTGGATGCCATCATGAACAAAGAGATTCAGCTCATTGTTAATACACCTGCAGGCAAGGATAAGATTTTCGACGACAGCTACATCCGTAAGAATGCTATCAAACATAAAGTACCTTATATCACAACCATGGCAGCAGCCAGAGCAAGTATTGAGGGTATTGCAGCAATTAAGTCCGGTGGCTCTATTGCAGTACACTCGCTCCAGGAATTACATAAGAGCATTCACTAATAAATATTTGTTGAAAAATATTACCCCTTGGGTTATAATTTCAGTAATAATAGGTAAAGGAGGTTTGGTATGAATATTTCATCTAATTACAAGTTATATAACAGCTATAATAATTATATGAACAGCAGTGCTTTGTTTTCATCTATGTCCAAATCTTCTTCTGCCAACGTTACAAGTGCAGTTTTAGGCGGAACATCATTCCTTAGCGGAACCAATAATATGGCAAGCCTTACTAACAGCGTGCTCGGTGGTTCTAAAGGAACAAGCGTGCTTACAGATTATGCACTTGTGAAGAGTGGAAGCTATGGTAAACTTCTCAAAGCTTATTATGCATCAGCCAAGGATGAAACCAAGGTTAGCAAGGTAAGCGAAGAAGAAGATAATGGCAAGAATGGCACTAGCGCTGTATATGATGAGAAGGGTGGCAAAGCCGCTCAGATAGAGACATCAAAGCTCTATGATATTTTTGTTTAATTAAGATGCAAGGCCACTTATTTTTTAAGTGGCCTCTCTAATTTTTTTCATTTATCTAGACGGATATGATATCTGTTCTTTTATTTACCTTAAGCGAATTGTATATTTAAAAATTTAGAAGTATTTATAACATGCTTTTGGCGTGTTTGTTGTATAATCGGGCATTGTATTAATAAAGGAGAGTAATATGCGCGAAAAATATGAAATGCTCAAAATTACCGACTTAAGAGCCATCGTTAAAGGTCTTGGTGTTAAGGGCTACAGTTCTATGGGCAAAGAGCAGCTTATAGATATTTTGGTTGAGAAAGAAAAAGAAGACAGTGCAGCTAAGGAAGCAACTGCAAAGAGTGAAGCGCCTAAAAAGGCGGCACCAAGGAAAGATGCGCAAAGAGGTAATGCGCAGGGACAGTCTGACAGGAGCGCTGCAGGCGAAAAGACTTCTGAGAAGAATGCTGATAAGGGCGCTGAGAAGAGTGCTGAAAGGAATAATGAAAAGACTTCTGAGGCGGAGAGTGCAGAAGCACTTCGTGAAAGTGGTGTAAAGGAAGTTGGAGGCGTACTTGAGGTTATGTCTGACGGCTTTGGTTTCATCCGTTCTGACAATTTCCTTCCTGGTAATAATGATATTTATGTATCACCTGCACTTATTAAGAAATATGGTCTTAAGACAGGCGATATTCTTAAAGGTATGTCAAAACCCGGAGCTCCGACAGATAAGTTTGGCGCACTTGATACATTGACAGGTCTTAATGGAAAGTCTTTGGAAGAGGGACTTAAGAGATATGTATTTGAGAAGATGACGCCGATTTTTCCAAATGAAAGAATTAATCTCGAACAGCCGGGCTGTCCGATATCCATGAGAGTCATGAATCTTATCAGCCCTCTTGGTAAGGGACAAAGAGGTATGATTGTATCACCTCCTAAGGCCGGTAAGACAACACTTCTTAAGGCTGTTGCCAAGTCGGTTAAGGCTTATGATCCTAAGATGCATCTGATGATTCTTCTTATTGATGAAAGACCTGAGGAAGTAACAGATATTCGTGAAGCCATTGAAGGCCCTAATGTTGAGGTTGTTTATTCCACATTTGATGAAACACCTGAGCATCACAAAAGAGTGGCCGAAATGGTTATTGAAAGAGCCAAGAGATTAGTTGAATATAAGCAGGATGTTGTTATCCTTCTTGACAGTATTACAAGACTTACAAGAGCATATAACCAGATTGTACCATCAAGCGGCAGGACTTTATCGGGTGGTCTTGATCCGGCGGCTCTTCATATGCCTAAGAAGTTCTTCGGTGCAGCCCGTAATATGAGAGAGGGCGGAAGTCTTACAATTCTTGCAACAGCACTTGTTGATACAGGAAGCCGTATGGACGATGTTGTATACGAGGAATTCAAGGGAACCGGTAACATGGAAATGGTTCTTGACAGAAAACTTTCTGAGAGGAGGATTTTCCCTGCAATTGATATTGCCAAGTCCAGTACAAGAAATGAGAATCTTCTTTTATCAGAAGAAGAAACAGAGACCATGTCCAAAATGCGCCGCTCCTTCAACGTACTTAAACCTGAAGAAGCAATTGATGCGGTACTTGATCTCTTTGAGAAAACAAGGAACAACAGAGAGTTTATTGGCATGATGCAGAAGAGAAATATCTTCTAATAACTAATATATAGCTTACATAACTTTGTATATAAAAAGGCACTCTAAAAAAACATTGAAAGTTTTAAGAAAAGTTATTGACAATGTATTTTTAGAGTGCTATTATTATTAAGCTGTCGCTAATCAAGACAGCCAATTAAATAACAGTTATCTTAAATGATAACACTCATTTCCGGTGGTGATGCGCTTAGGGGTAACACCCGTTCTCATCCCGAACACGATGGTTAAGACTTAAGCGGCCGATGGTACTATGTTGGAGACGATATGGGAGAGTAGGTGGCTGCCGGATTTTATGGGGGTGTAGCTCAGTTGG
>DGTK01000010.1:0-264 GCA_002393735.1 Lachnospiraceae bacterium UBA4338 | reverse complement strand
GGGTATAGCTCAGTTGGGAGAGCACCTGCCTTGCAAGCAGGGGGTCAAGAGTTCGAATCTCTCCATCTCCATTCGCCTTTCTAACGAAAGGCTCATGGAATAGTAAAAACTATTCTAAAGATTCCTTTTAGTTGCCCCGAAGGGGCCTCGCGGAAATGCTTGCATTTACGCGAAAGAGGAGACGTCGCGAAGCGCGGTGAGCACCGAGGGTGCGAACAACAGCGGAGCGGACGTGGACGTGGAACCTTGAAAACCGAATATATT
>DGTK01000017.1:111846-296786 GCA_002393735.1 Lachnospiraceae bacterium UBA4338 | reverse complement strand
TCCAACATTTGGGGTTCACTTCAATATGCTTGTGGTTTTTTAACAACTCGTAACGGAATCGAAGGGGGTCCCTTACTCAAAAAACCAGTAAAATAAGGAGGTTAGAGACGGTCCCGAATTCTTTGGACCACCCTTTGGACCACTTTTTTAAATGAAAGAAAAAAGCATGTTTTTTGTTGAGAAAATAGCTACATCACAGTAAAATAGTATTTAGGAATTTTGAGGTTCCGATCTTGAACCTCAAATCATTCTAATATTCTTAATTGCTATTTCAAATTCGAAAGAGCGATTGTTATAATGAGGTATATTTACATGTCTGATTATGAACTCTCTGTTTTTGGACCAATTGATAAGGAAGAAGTAAAAAAACGTATATATGAGATTCGAGGCTTAAAGGTTATGGTTGACAGTGATATAGCCTTGTATTTTGGTGTTACTACCGGTAATCTTAACAAGGCTATGAAGCGGAATATTAAGCGCTTCCCGGAAAAATTTTGTTTTCAACTGACAAATGAAGAATGTTCAAGATTCCAAATTGGAATCTTGAACGGTGGTAGAGGATCCAATTTAAAATACTTGCCATATGTATATACGGAGCAAGGGGTAGCAATGCTTACATCTGCATTGCATACGGACAGAGCCATAGAAGCAAGTATTCAAATCATGGAAGCATTTGTTGAAATGGCTCATGTCATTAAACAGAATCGGAATCTTTTGCCGTATGAAGAACTGAAATCCTTGAAAATACAGCACTATCAATTGACCGAAAAAGTTCAGGAAATTCAAGACAATATGGTTACTAAGGCAGAATTATCGAATTTGATAAGTCTTTTTGATGATAGTATTAGCACTGACGAGATTCTTATCCTTGATGGAGAACCTTTTAAGGCGGATGTAGCATATCAAAAAGTCTATAAAAAAGCAAAGAAAAGTATTATCATTGTGGATGATTATTTGGGAATTAAAACACTGAATCATTTGACTCAGGCCAAAAAAGGTATCGATATAACAATTATAAGTGATAATAAAGGATACAGTCCGCTTAAAGTATCTGAATTTAATGATTTCCTTGTGGAGTATCCCAATACAAAAATAAGTTTTTTAAAGACGAAAAACAAAGTGCATGATCGGTATATTGTTTTAGATTATGATCAAAAAACGATGAAAATATACCATTGCGGTGCAAGCAGTAAAGATGCAGGAAATAAGGTTACGACTATAACAGAAATAAGAGAAGTGGATATATATAAGACTATGATTAGTGAACTGCTTGCTAATCCGGCGCTGAAACTAATATAAACAAAGGAACCTGTCACTTCATAAACAAAAAAATAAGGGGCTGAAGATGGTCCCGAATTCCACGAGTTTCGCAGAAACTTGAACCACACCTTTGGACCACTTTTTTAAGAACAAAATTTTATAAGAAATTTAACGGAAAAGTACTCTTGAATGGGTACTTTTTCTTATGTCTTTCCACGCATACTAAACTTATTCTTCGAAATAATATTGATGAACGGATGGCACATAGGAATAAAACGTCAAATAAAGCTTCAAGTGAAGCTTTAAATGAAGCTTTAAATGCTGATGAAAAGATTATTGTTAAGCTTATAACAGGTGATCCGAGCATAAACCAGGAAGAAATTTCTAAGAAATCCGGTTTTTCAAGATCAAAGGTTCAGCGTATTATGAAAAAACTTTCCGATAGTCATGTGATTTATCGAGAGTGAGCAAAGAAAGACGGATTTTGGAGAGTTGGTGTACAATAGAGGAGTATCAGGACTTTCTAACAATTCATCATAAACAGAAATAATAAAAAAGTTTTACATAAGATATGCTGCAACAAATGCTGCTTTGGAAGGCATGACAACACCGGCGATGCAGATGGCATTCGGCTGGAAAGATCGTGAAACTGCAGAGAAGTATATTCAGATTGCAGCGGCCACAAAAGAACATCAAAAAGTGCTCGTAAACGTGCTAAATTAGTGGATTTTTCAGAAGCAAAAAAGGCTTGGACCACTTTTGGACCACTTTTTCGGGCATAAAAAAACGCCCCAAATCATTGATTTTAGGGCATTTCCTAGCGCAGCTCGTAGCGGAATCGAACCGCTGATTCTGCCGTGAGAGGGCAGCGTCTTAACCGCTTGACCAACGAGCCATATTTAATCACGCAAGTGTTATTTTATTATAAAGAGAATAAAAAAGCAAGACTTTTTATTGACTTTTTTAAAGAAAAGTGTTAACTTATAAGTGATTTTGAGAAACATGCAGGAAGTGGACTTGAAAAAGTCCACTTTCTTCGTGTTAGAAGAATGAAAGGGAATAATATGTCTAACAAAGAGATTATTGAAAGTAAGACAGAAGCCCTTCTTGTTCCAATATGCGAGGAAGCCGGCGTATCCATATATGATGTGGAATATGTAAAGGAAGGCGGGGATTATATCCTTAGAGCATATATAGATAAGGAAGGCGGAGTTAACATTGATGACTGTGTGGCAGTTAACAGGGTTTTGTCTGATCTTCTTGATAAGGAAGATTACATAGAAGAAGCTTATGTGCTGGAAGTAAGTTCTCCGGGACTTGGAAGAAAGCTTACCAAAGATAAACACCTTGAGAAGGCTCTTGGGCAGTCGGTAGATATTAAAACCTATAAGCCTGTAGATAAGGTTAAGGATTTTACAGGAATACTTAAGTCTTATGATAAGGATAAAATCGTTATTGATGCAGATGACAAAGAACTGGAATTTAAAAGGTCAGATATAGCCAAGATTTCACTTACTTTGGAATTATAGTAAAGAAAAGTATATATTGTTTAATTTATTTTATGGAGGATTAAAAAATGAACACTGAATTAATCGAAGCACTGGAGGTTATTGAAAGAGAGAAGAATATCAGCAAAGATGCAATCTTTGATGCTATTGTTAACTCAATTTATACAGCTTGCAAGAACCGTTTCGGCAAATCAGATAATATCAGAGTAGAGATTGACCATACTACAGGTGATTATAAGGTATGGGCTGATAAGGAAGTAGTTGAAGTAGAAGAAGATATTGAAGATGATATCCTTCAGATTGCTTTAGAGGATGCCAGGAAAATTGATCCTAATGCAAAGATTGGTGATACAGTGGCTATTGATATTGATTCCAAGGAATTTGGCCGTATTGCAACACAGAATGCAAAGAATGTAATTCTTCAGAAGATAAGAGAAGAAGAAAGAAATGTAATCTATAACGAATATAAGACTAAGGAAAAAGAAATCGTTACAGGTATTGTTCAGAGATTCTTTGGAAAGAATATTCTTATTAACCTTGGCAGAGCAGATGCAATGCTCAAGGAAGCAGATCAGGTTAAAGGTGAGAGATATAGAATCGGCGACAGAATCAAAGTATATGTATCTTCTGTTAAGTCTACAACAAAGGGACCTGAAATTTCTGTATCAAGAAAGTCCACAGAACTTGTAAGGAGATTATTTGAGCAGGAAATCTCAGAAATCAGAGACGGCATTGTGGAGATTAAGAGTATCGCAAGAGAGCCGGGCAGTAGAACAAAGATTGCGGTATATTCCAATGAACCAAACGTTGATCCGGTTGGTGCATGCGTTGGTGTAAACGGTACAAGAGTTAATTCAATCGTTGATGAACTTGGCGGTGAAAAGATTGATATTGTTGTATGGGATGAGAACCCTGGTAACTTTATCCAGAATGCTTTATCACCAGCACAGATCGTATATGTATTCGCTGATCCTAACGAGAATACAGCAAAGGTCGTTGTTCCTGACTTCCAGTTATCACTTGCAATTGGTAAGGAAGGACAGAATGCAAGACTTGCTGCAAAACTTACCAAGTTCAAGATTGATATCAAGTCTGAGACTCAGGCTAAGGATGCAGTAGGATTCAGATATGAAGACTATCTTGATGATGGCGAAGAAGAATATTATGAAGATGGTGAATATACTGAAGAATATGAAGAAGGCGAAGCAGTAGATAATGCTGCAGATGAGTCTTCAGAAGAATAATATATAAAGTTGGAAACGCTATGACAGCTAAGAAAATCCCTATGCGCAGATGTGTAGGCTGCCAGGAAATGAAAGAGAAGAAAAACTTAATAAGGGTAATAAGGACTCCGGAGGGTGATTTTGCAATAGATAAGACACTTAAGGCCAATGGAAGAGGTGCCTATATCTGCAATAGTAAGGAGTGCCTGGATAAAGCTGTGAAGAATCATGGTCTTGAGAGGTCTTTCTCTCAGGCGGTTCCAAAGGAAGTTATTAATAAACTGATTGGAGAATTAAGTTAATTTGAAGAATGATAAACTGTTGTCCATGATATCCCTTTCGGCAAAAGCCGGGAAGCTGGTGAGCGGGGAATTCTCGGTAGAAAAAGGGGTAAAAGAAGGCAAAGTGCTTTTGGTAATCGTATCGAAGGATGCGTCAGCTAATTCCACAAAGTCTTACAATGACATGTGTACATATTATAAGGTTCCAATTATCTTTTATTCAGATAAAGAGACACTGGGCCATATAATCGGCAAGGAAGTCAGAGTGAGCATTGGAATTACTGATGAAGGATTTTCCAAGGCAATTATGAAGTTATATGATGAGAATAAAGATTCGGAGGTGAGTGAATGAAAATAAATGATTTGGCTAAAGAACTTAATGTTACAGGTAAAAGTATTATAGCCTTCCTTAAGGATGAGATTGATTTCCCATATACCAGTGTTATGAAGGCAATAGATGATGAAACTGTGGATTTGGTTAAGAAGAATAAGTCCAAATTAGAAGGTGCAGATGCTAAAAAAACATCTGGCAAAATCTCCGACGAGGATAAGAAAGAAGCTCCTAAGGCTGAAAAGAAGGAAGAAGCAAAACCAGTAGAGAAGGCTCCTGAAAAGCCGGCAGAGAAAGCTCCGGCTCAGCATAAGGAAGAAGTTAAGAAAGAGGCAAAGCCAGCAGAAGCAGTTAAGAAAACTGCTCCAAAGAAGGGTATTGTTATTGTAGGAGGACCAGCCAAGGCTCCGGCAAATAATAACAGACCTTTGCAGAATAACGGCAATATGGCAAGACCACAAGCTCCTCACCAGCTTATCAAGCCTACAACACCTCCATCCAAAACACCTACAGCTAATATTTCATCATATAGAAATACTCAGGAAAACAAGAAAACTGAAGAAAGAAAAGAAGAATTAAAGAAAGAAGAAATCAAAAAAGAAGAAGTTGTAACCAAGGCTCCGGAAGTTAAGACAGAAGAGCCAAAGGTTAGTGCTCCTGTTCAGAATACTCAGTCTCAGGATAAGCCAAAGGTTGTTGTTAATAATAATGCAAGACCTCAGAATGATAACAGACCCAGAGATAACAGGGATAACAGAGACAACAGAGATCGCGGCGACTTCAGAAGAAACGATAACAGAGACAACGGTCAGAAGAAAGATTTTGGCGACAGAAATAATAATAAGTTTGCCGGAAGAAATGACAGACCACAGAAAACTTCATTTGGCGGAAGCGGTATTCCTAACAAGGATAATGACAGAAATCAGCGTCCTATGGGTAACGGCGGAATGCTTAAGAAGAAGGGTAAAGATACTCAGGATGTCATAATGGTTTCAAATGACAAGAACCGTAATGACAAGAGATTTAAGAATAAGGAAAAAGACAAGAACCGTAAGGATTACAGATTTGAGGACGAGGATTTTGGCGGAAAGAATCAGAAGAAACCAAAGGCCGGTGCTTTTATCAAACCTGTTAAGAAAGAAGAAACAAAGGTTGAAGATGAAGTAAAGGTAATTACAGTTCCTGAGGTAATCTCAATCAAGGATCTGGCTGACAAGATGAAGATTCAGTCCAGCGAGATTATCAAGAAGAAATTCTTACAGGGCGTTGTATATACTGCAAACCAGGAACTTTCATATGAAGAGGCTGAGGAAATCGCACTTGAATATGATATCCTCTGCGAGAAGGAAGTTGTTAAGGACGTTATCGAGGAACTTCTTAAGGAAGAAGATGAAATTGATGCAAACCTTACAGAAAGAGCTCCGGTTATCTGTGTAATGGGTCACGTTGACCATGGTAAGACATCACTTCTTGATGCCATCAGAGAGACACACGTAACCGACAGAGAGGCCGGTGGTATTACACAGCACATTGGTGCTTACATGGTTGAGAAGAACGGCCGCAAAATCACCTTCCTCGACACACCTGGTCATGAGGCCTTCACTGCAATGCGTATGAGAGGTGCCAACGCTACTGATATTGCCATCTTAGTAGTAGCAGCAGACGATGGTGTTATGCCTCAGACAATAGAAGCTATTAACCATGCCAAGGCAGCTAACGTACCTATCATAGTTGCAGTTAACAAGGTTGATAAGATTGGCTATGATTTTGACGATCCAAATAGGGATATGATGAGCTATCCAAGCATTAATTCTCTTATGAATGAACTTGCCTACGAGCATGATCTCCTTCCAGAGAGCATGGGTGGCACAACAGTATATGTTCCGATTTCAGCTAAGAAGAGACAGGGTATTCAGGAACTTCTTGATATCATCTTACTTTCGGCTGATATCTTAGAGCTTAAGGCTGATGCCAAGAGAAAGGCAAGAGGTCTTGTAATTGAAGCAAGACTTGATAAGGGCCGTGGTCCTGTATCAACAGTACTTGTTCAGAAGGGTACACTTAAAGTTGGTGACTTCATTTCAGCCGGCGAAGCTCATGGTAAGGTAAGAGCAATGATTAATGATAAGGGTGAGAGAATCAAAGAGGCTCCACCTTCAACACCTGTTGAGATTCAGGGTCTTGATAAGGTTCCTAATGCAGGTGAAATTTTCATCGCTCATGAAAGCGATAAGGAAGCTAAAAACTTTGCTGATACATTCATTGCTCAGAATAAGTTACAGAAGATTGCTGAGTCCAAGAAGAAAGTATCACTTGAAGAATTATATAATCAGATTCAGACCGGTAACCTTAAGACTCTTAACTTAATTGTTAAGGCTGACGTTCAGGGTAGTGTTGAGGCCGTTAAGAAAGAACTTGAAGATCTTTCAAATGAAGAGGTCAGAGTTGATGTAATTCACTCAGGTGTTGGTACAATTAATGAATCTGACGTTGTACTTGCTTCTGCAGGTAAGGCTATTATCATCGGCTTCAACGTAAGAATTGATGCAGGTGCCAAGGAAACAGCCGAAAGAGAAGGCGTGGATGTTAAGTTCTACGACGTAATCTACAGAGCAACCAATGATGTATCAGATGCTATTAAGGGTATGCTTGCTCCTGTTTATGAAGAAAAAATTCAGGGTCATGTAGAGGTTAGAGCAATCTACAAGTCTACAAATGCCGGAAATATCGCAGGATGTTATGTGCTTGACGGTATTATTACAAAAGACAGCTCAGTCAGAATCACAAGAGCGGGAGAGCAGATCTTCGAAGGTAAGCTTTCATCACTTAAGAGATTTAAGGATGACGTTAAGGAAGTTAAGTCAGGATTCGAATGCGGTATTGTATTCGATGGATTCGGCGATATGCAGGAATTCGATATCGTTGAGGCTTATACAATGGTTGAGGTACCAAGATAATGAGAAAAAATTCGGTTAAAAGCTCCAGAGTCAATTCTGAAGTTCAAAGAGAAATCGCTGAACTAATCAGATCTGAGATTAAGGACCCGCGCATCTCACCGATGACAAGTGTTACAAAGGTGGATGTTACAACCGACCTTAAGTATTGCAAAGTATATATAAGTGTATTTGGTGATGAATCATCCAAAGATGATACACTTGCAGGACTTAAGAAGGCTTCAGGTTTTATCAGATCACAGCTTGCAAAGAGAATTAATCTTCGCAATACACCGGAACTGACATTTATCTATGATGATTCCATGGAATATGGTATGTATATGTCCAATCTTATAGATAAGGTTGCATCAGAAGATGCTAAAGCGCATAAGGATAATGGAGAAAACAGTGATTAATCTGTATAATGAATGTTTAGGTGCTAAAAGTATTATAATAACAGGTCATATAAAGCCGGACGGAGACTGTATAGGCTCATGTTTGGCTGCCTGTCTGTATCTTAAGAAGAGACTGCCAGAATCAGATATTAAGGTAGTACTTGATAAACCGGCTGACTGCTTTGACTATGTGCCGGCTCTTGATCTTATTGATTCCACTTTCTCCGGGGAGAAGTGCGACATTTTGATTGTCATCGATACCAACATTGAGAGAATCGGTTCTGCGTCCAAGTTTGCATCAAATACAGGTAAAATCATTAATATCGACCATCATATCAGCAATGCTTTAGGTGGCGGAGACGTTAACTATATTGTGCCTGAGGCTTCATCTGCTTCAGAGCTTGTTTACAATTTAATAGAAGAAGAGTATTTGGATGATGATATCGCGGCGCTTTTATATATGGGCATTGCTCATGATACAGGTGTATTTCGTTATACAAATACCAACAGTGATACCATGCTTATCGCATCCAAATTAATGCGATATAATTTTGATCACAATAAGATTTTAGAAGAAACATTCTATGAAAAGAGTTACCTTCAGTATAAGGCATTGTCTTATGTCCTTATGCATTCCAGACTGTTCCTGGGGGGCAATGTAATTGCATCTGCCATTGACCTTAGCACAATGAAGGAATTAGGTGTTACCAATAATGATTTTGATGGCGTTGTTAGTACATTAAGGGCAACTAAGGGAGTAGAATGTTCTATTTTTATGTATCAGATTAATTCTGAAACATACAAAATCAGCCTCCGTTCATCCCGTATCGTCGATGTTTCAAGAGTGGCATCGGAATTTGGTGGCGGTGGTCACGTAAGGGCGGCAGGCTTATATCTTAAAGGCAACAAGGAAGAGATTATTGATAAGCTGATTAACAGTATAAATAAGGACATTAAATGGACGGAATAATTAATGTCTATAAGGAAAAAGAATATACATCCTTTGATGTGGTTGCAATACTTAGAGGTATTACCCATATTAAGAAAATCGGCCACACCGGAACCCTGGATCCTATGGCTGAAGGTGTGCTTCCTGTATGCATAGGAAGAGCCACCAGATTATGCGATATTATGCCGGACAGCGATAAGGCATATAAGTGTAAAATGGTATTTGGCAAAAAATATGATACGCTGGATATTTATGGAAAACTTCTTGATACCAAAGATGTCACTTTGACAGAAGAGGCAATCAGGAATACGATGATGGGTTTTATTGGTTCATATGAACAGGTGCCTCCAATGTATTCTGCAATTAAAGTTGATGGAAAAAAACTTTATGATCTTGCAAGACAGGGAATGGTGGTAGAACGTAAGGCGAGATTAGTTCATATATTTAATATTGAAATTTTAAATATTGATGTTAATAAAGAAAACCTAAGTGCAGAATTCATAGTTAACTGCTCTAAGGGTACATATATAAGGTCTCTTTGTGATGATATAGGTTCAAAGCTTGGAACCTATGGCGCCATGGAATCTTTGGTAAGAGTCAGGGCCTGTGGTTTTGATATTGATAATGCACTTAAGATAAGTGATATTGAGAAAAAAGCCAGGGAGAATGATTTACAAAGCATAATAATGTCTATGGATAAGCCTTTTATGGAATATAAAGCCCTTTATATTCATAAAGATGTAAGGAGCCTTGCCGACAATGGCAATAAGCTTGAAACATCCTGGGTAGACGGCTTTGATGGGGCTAATGAATCAGAAATGTTCAGGCTTTATATGGGTGATGAATTCTATGGATTATATTCATATACAGGCAATATGCTAAAGCCATACAGATTTCTTAAAATAAAGTAATATGATTATAAAAAAATGTAACAATATAAATGATATTAATCTGGATGAAAAGGACCTTAAAGTCATCACCTGGGGTAAGTATGATGCCATGCATTTAGGGCATCAGACCATAATGAATAAGATGATGTCTTTGAGGGGTGACAAAAGAGCGGGGGCGGTGATTTTTGCCCCGGGTCCTGAAAGTTACTTTGATTTTCCGGATAAAACAAGAGTTAATACACTAAATGAAAGCCTCGAGATAATTGAAAATATTGGAATTGATTATGCTTTCGTGGTTCCCTTCGATGAAAATACAGCAAATATCGGGGCCGGTGATTATCTTGATAAGGTGATAAATGGTACCGGAGCAGATACGGTTGCTGTTGGAAAAGACGTATCCTTCGGTTATAATAGAGAAGGCGATGACAAATATCTGATTAAGTTTGGGAAGGACAAAGGTCTTGATATTCACATCGTTTCAAAGATAGAGATTGATGGACAGATAGTTTCATCAAATGCCATAAAGAATTATATCAAAGATGGAGATATGATTAAGAGCGCAAAAATGCTTGGAAGAAAATATTCCATTGAAGGTGTGGTTCAAAGAGGCAAGGGAATAGGGCATAAGGAATTATATGCCACCATTAATATTGCCTTTGATGATAATAAATGTGTACCAAAGTTTGGTGTATATTATTCAAGAGCGCTTATTAAGGGTAAAGAATATACTGCAATTACCAATGTAGGCGTGGCACCCACATTTGGAGCCGTTAAAAAGCCGGTTAGCGAGAGCATTATACTGGAATTTAATGAAGAAATTTATGGAGAGAAAGTTCTCCTTTATATAGATGAATTTAGAAGACCTGAAAAGAAGTTTGGCTCAGCGGCTGAACTTAAGCAGGTTATAGATGAAGATTTGGAAGCCATAGTAAAGTATTATAACAAATAATTTGACAAGGAGATGTCATGGATTGGTCTATTTTACTTAATATGTGTGGGGGATTGGGATTATTTCTTTTCGGTATGAAACTTATGAGCGAGGCCATTGAGAAATCGGCGGGTGCCAAGCTTCGTTCCATATTGGAATTTTTTACAAAGAATAAGTTTTCCGGCCTTATAGTCGGTATCGTTTTTACAGCAATTATTCAGTCATCATCTGCATGTACCGTAATGGTGGTATCATTTGTTAATGCAGGTTTAATGACTCTTTATCAGGCCGTAGGCGTAATTATGGGTGCCAATATCGGTACTACAGTTACATCACAGCTGGTATCTTTTAACCTTTCCAAGTTTGCACCTTTATTCTTACTTGCAGGCGTAATTATGGTTATGTTTGTAAAAAAAGACGGTGTTAAGAAATTTGGTGAGATTTTACTTGGATTCGGTGTATTGTTCTTAGGCTTATCCTTAATGAGCACATCCATGGCAGGAATTAAGGAGAATCCTAACATATCGGAAATTTTTTCCTCCATGACCAATCCTTTCCTGGCAGTGCTGCTTGGTCTGGTGCTTACAAGTATTGTACAAAGTTCATCTGTAACAGTCAGTATTTCACTTTTGATGGCACAGCAGGGACTTCTTGATCTTCCTGTATGTTTATTCATTATTCTTGGCTGTAACATGGGTGCATGTACATCAGCGCTTTTAGCTTCCCTTGCAGGTATGAAGGATGCCAAGAGAGCAGCCATGATACATTTCTTATTCAATCTGGTCGGTACGATAATAGTATTTATTATCCTTATGTTCTTCTCAGGACCTATTGTACAGGGAATACTTGCCATATCCGGTCAGGATGCAGGACGTTTTGTTGCTAACAGCCATTCGCTTATAAAGATATTCCAGGTTATTATTTTATTCCCGTTCTCATCACTTCTGGTTAAGGCAACTTACCTTGTAATCCCTGGTGATGACAAGACCAAGGTTGGATATAATGATAACTTCCAGCTTCAGTTTATCGGACAGAAAACCATCTTCAACCCTGCAACTGCAGTAGTAGATGTTACAAACGAACTTGAAAGAATGGCGCATCTTGCAACTGATAATCTTAACAGGGCCATGAATGTACTTGTTACACTTGATGAAGATGAAATGAATGAAGTATTTGAGGTTGAGAAGAATATTAATTTCCTGAATCATCAGATAGTTAATTATCTTGTTAAACTTACGCAGTCTACAGTACCTGTTGAAGATATGCAGTCCATCGGTGGTCTCTTCCATGTTGTGGGTGATATTGAAAGAATCGGCGACCATGCAACCAATATAGCCGAGGCAGCCAAAATGAGAAAAGAAGATAATGTGGAATTCAGTAAAACCGCTTTGGAAGAATTAAGGGAAATGATGGACCTTGTTAATAAGAATCTTTATTTATGTATTGAAATGTTTACTCATAAGAATGAGGAACATATGTCAGAAATAGAAGAGAACGAGAACAAGATAGACCTTATGGAAAGAGCTGTTCAGCAGGCACATGTTGAGAGACTTACAAAGAATGAATGCTCACCTGAAGCAGGTATGATATTTACGGACATTGTTGCAGGACTTGAAAGAGTTGCTGACCATGCTACCAACATTGCTTTTGCCACAGTAAATAATAATTAATATGAAAACTAAAATAATAATTGCTTTAATTATAATTTCCACATTGTTTGCCTGGGGACAGTCCATGATTCCCATTCCTCAGTCGGAACAGGAAAGCGTTACAATTAAAGAACTGGTAGAAGAAGTTATTAATACCTTATCCCATGCATCGGAAGGAGAGGGAGTGGAACTGCCTCTTGCACTGATTCGTAAGACGGCACATTTCGTGGAATATTTCGTAATAGGTGCGGAATGGATGGCTCTTTTCCTTGATAAGAACAACAGAAAATGGTGGTATGCTCTTTTGATAGGTTTCTTTACGGGGTTCATTGATGAGACCATACAGTTATTCTCGGGAAGAGGCTCTTTAATAGGAGATGTGTATCTGGATTCTTTTGGCGCTTTTTGTGGAATTATGATTACCTTTTGGATATTAACAAGGTGTTTTAACAAAAAGCCGAAAAGTTTATAAATATATTAGTTTTATTTAGTTGCAAATTTACATAACTATGTTATAATAAAAATAACCTTATATGTTCAAAGAGCCTACTTATTTTGAACCTACATTATATTTTAAGGGATTTCTATATACTTGTTGGATGTCAGGCCTCAAGCATTCAGTGGAAGACAGCAAGATAAGTTGCGATTGCCCACCTGGCGAAAGCTAGGCGTCAAAATAGAGGCGGAACATAGAAGGCCTAAATTGTAAAAAATGCAGCTTGGGAAAGCTGCTTTTTTTATAGGATTATGAGTATGAATGAAAGAAGAGATGCCGACAGTTATATAATTAAAGCATATAATTATATCATTAAGATAGGTTATGCTTATAAATATACTGAAGCTGCAAGTTATGCTGCTGCGGCGTCTTTTTATATTTTCCTGTCAATTATCCCGATTGTGGCATTAATTATCGCTTTTATTCCTTTTACTCCTCTTACACAGAGTGACATCCTGGATTTCATGCAAAGATTTATGCCCACAACTCTTTTGTATTTCACTGAAGATATCATTTCGCAGCTATATAATACTTCAAATACGGTCATTTCCTTATCCATCATCATCCTGTTCTGGTCAGCAGCAAAAGGTATGCAGGCCATTACAAGAGGTCTTAATGCGGCTAATGGTGTTAAGGAAACAAGACCTTTTATTGTCTTAAGGCTTGAAGCCATTATGCATACTTTTTTCCTGATTATTTTAATCATATTCCTTTTTGTAGTTGGCTTCGCCGGCAAAATCGCCTACGAGAATATTATCAGGGTAATATTTACTGAATTTAACATATTCCACTTTTTATACCGTTTCAGATTTCTGTATGAGTGGATATTTGCAGCCATATTTTTCTGTCCGTTCTATACCTGGATACCTAATAACGGTAAGGGCAAGAATCCTTTTAAGACATGGAGAGGGGCACTATTTACAGGTATTACATGGTCACTGTTTTCATATCTGTTTAACTTTTATCTGACTCATTTCCAGTCATTCAGTATGTACGGTTCGCTTGCAACCATTATTGTTGTTATGATCTGGATATTTGTATATGTCAATCTTTTCTTCCTTGGAGCATTCCTTGACGCTTACATAAGAGGAACATATAAGGATGCAATGGTTCCAAGATATATTGAGAATGTTGTTCCTGAAGGAAAACTTGATAATGAGAAACTTCTAAGGGTTATTGAAAAAAGACATGCCAAAGCCAGAATGAAAGAAGAGAAAAAGAAACTACGCGAAGAGATAAAATTAGCCAAGAAAGAGCACGAAAAGAAAAAGAAAGATATGTAAATATAGCCATTTTGTGGTTGACTTATGGTTTTAATTTGTTAAAATGTATAAAGATATGTAAAGGCGATGAAGGTGCACAGTAGGATGCATTCAGGGCTTAAAGAGAAGGAGAAAAAGGTGAGAACTCCGGGCATGAATGTAAAACCGAATTTCACATTGGAGCTGATGCTTTGAACTATTAGTAGGAGCATTCGTAAGATATGCGTTAAATTCTAATGAGAGCCGTTTTATAACGGAATGTGGGTGGTACCGCGTTAATAACGTCCCATTTAAGGTTTGTCCTTGAATGGGATTTTTTATTTTATAAAGTAAGGAGAAAATTATGAACGAGAAATTATCTCAAATCAGACAAAGCATTTTGGTTGGCATTGAGAAAAAAGCCACATCAAGAGCAACAGCTTTCGAACTTAGAAAACAGTTCCTTGATTCCAAGAACGGTGAGATTGGTCAGCTCATGAAAGAGATGAAGAATCTTGCTGCAGAAGACAGAGCAGAATTCGGTAAGCAGGTTAACGAACTTAAGAAATGGGCAACCGAAGTCTTCGAAGATCTTGATAAGAAGATGAAGGAAAAAGAATTAGAGTTTAAATATCAAAGAGAAAAGATAGATGTTACTATCGATGCTGATGCCCAAGAGAAGGGTAATCTTCATCCAATTACCCAGATGAGAAATCAGCTTATTGATGTATTCGCAGGCATGGGATTTACAATTTATGAAGGAACCGAGATTGAAAATGATTATTATAATTTCACGGCTCTGAATACCCCGGCAGATCATCCTGCCCGTGATATGCAGGATACATTCTATTTATCACCTGAGTTTCTTTTAAGAACACAGACTTCATCAGGACAGATTCATGTAATGGAGAATTCAAAACCTCCTATCAAGATTCTTTCTCCTGGTAAGGTTTTCAGAAGTGATGATGATGCAACACATTCACCAATGTTTACTCAGATGGAAGGTTTGGTAGTTGATAAAAAGATTACACTTTGTGACCTTAAGGGAATGCTTGATAATTTCGTTAAGAAGATATATGGCGAAGATACAACAACAAGACTTCGTCCTTCATATTTCCCATTTACAGAGCCTTCAGTTGAAGTTGATGTAAGCTGCTTTGAATGTGGCGGTAAGGGATGTAAACTTTGCAAGGGTACAGGCTGGATAGAAATCCTTGGTGCAGGTATCGTTAACAAGAAAGTACTTGAGAATTGCGGCATTGATTCTGAAGAATATTCAGGTCTTGCATTTGGTATAGGTATAGAGAGAACAGCAATGCTTAAGTATGGCATCAATAACATCAAACTGTTATTTGAATCAGACTTAAATGTTCTTAAGCAGATAGATGACAACTAATAGTTAATAACGAAATACTGATATAGATATGAGAGGATAAAAACATGTTAGTACCTTTAAGTTGGTTAAAAGAATATGTAGATATTAATGATATTGAACCTTCGGTTCTTGAAGAGAAACTTTTCTCCTGCGGATTCGAAGTAGAAGAAGTAATTGAAATTGGTAAAGATATATCAGGTGTTGTAGTAGGTCTTGTAAAGGAATGCGAGCCTATTCCTGATACACATCTTCATGTATGTAAAGTAGATGTTGGACAGCCTGAACTTTTGCAGATATGCTGTGGTGCAGATAATGTTGCAGCAGGTAAGAAATTCCCTGTAGCCCTTGATGGCGCAAGCGTTTATGCAACAGCTAAAGATCATAAGACTGTAGAAGGTGTTATGAAGATCAAGAAGGGCAAACTTCGTGGTATTGATTCCGAAGGTATGCTCTGCTCAGGTGTGGAAATTGGTGTTCAGGATGGTATGTATCCTGGCGCATCATACTGTGGTTTGCTTGAATTATCTGATGATGCTGAAGTCGGAGCAGATATTAAGCCGGTCGTAGGACTTGATGATTATATTTTTGATGTATCAATTACTGCCAACAGACCTGACTGCCAGTGTATCACAGGTATTGCAAAGGAAGTTGCAGCAGTACTCGATAGAGAATACAAGGCTCCATCACTTGAATACCATGAAGACAGTGTAACAAAAGATGGATTTACAGTTGAAGTTAAGGCACAGGATATCTGCCCAAGATATATCGGACATTATGTTCATGATGTAGTTATTAAGGAATCTCCACTTTGGATGCAAAGAAGACTTGCTTTGGTTGGCCAGATGCCTATTTCAAATATGGTTGATATTACAAACTATGTTTCTCTTGAAATGGGACAGCCTATGCATGCTTTTGACTGCGACTACATTGAAGGAAATAAGATTGTAGTCAGACGTGCCGAAGATAAGGAAAAAATCGTTACACTTGATGAACAGGAATATGAACTTAACAGTAATAATCTGGTTATCTGCGATGGCGTTAAGCCGGTTGCAATTGCAGGTGTTATGGGTGGTCTTAATTCTGAAATCAGAGATACAACAAAAGAAGTGCTTTTTGAATCTGCCAAGTTCGCAAGAGACAATATCAGAAAGACATCAAGAGCACTTGGTAAGAGAACTGATGCTTCTGCCAAGTATGAAAAGGGTGTTGATGAATATTCAACATTTAATGCAATGAAGAGAGCTCTTCATCTGGTAGAAGAACTTGAATGTGGTAAAGTATCCTGTACTCATGTTGATGTTAATACAGGTAATTCCATTGAGCCTAGAGAAATGAAGGTCAGCATTGCCAAGGTTAACAGAGTACTTGGTATTGAAGTACCTACAGATGAAATAGTTAAGATCCTTAAGAACTTATCATTTGATCCTAAGGTAAATGGCGATGAACTTACACTTATGATTCCTGCATACAGAGAGGATATGGAAAGTTATCCTGATGTTGCTGAAGAAGTTATCAGAATGTATGGTTATGATCATATAGTAGATACATTCCTTCCTGATGCTCAGGTTACAATGGGTGGCTTATCACTTAAGCAGAAGAAAGAACTTAAACTTAAGAAAGACTTATGTGCCAGGGGTGCATATGAATGTATTCATTATTCATTCTATTCACCATCTGATTTTGATTTGCTTAATCTTCCTGAAGATGCTCCTGAAAGACAGGCAATTAAGATTCTTAATCCTATAAATGAAGATTTATCAATTATGAGAACAACACTTGTTCCATCAATGCTTCATGCAGTATCAAGAAATCAGAAGAAGGGTAATCTTGAAGGCAAACTCTTCGAAATCGCTTCAAGATTTATTCCTAAGTCACTGCCTCTTACAGAGTATCCTGAAGAAAAGCAGACACTTTGTATTTCAATTTTTGGTGATAAGTATGATTTCTATACTCTTAAGGGAATTGTTAATGCTGTAGCTAAATCTTTCTTCACGGATTTTACATACGAGAAGGCTGAGAAGACATTCTTACATCCTTATCAGACAGCTGTAATCAAACATGGCGATAAGGAAATAGGATATCTTGGAAAGGTAGCATATGAAGTAGCCGAGAAACTTGATTTAAGAACCGGTGCTTTCATATGTGAGATAGATCTTGATTACCTTTATGCACTTGATACAAAGGCATCATTTAAGCCACTTTCCAAGTTCCCATCTGTTAACAGAGACCTTGCTTTACTTATGAATAAGGAATTATCATGTGGTGAAGTTGAAAAGACAATTAAGGATGCATGTAAGTTTATTACTGATGTTAAACTCTTTGACGTTTATGAAGGAGAAAACATTCCTGAAGATAAGAAGAGTATGGCATTTACTGTTACATTTACACCGGGAGAGGAAGATTTTGCACAAGACAGTGTTGATAAGTATGTAAAGAAGATACTTGGCAATCTTAAATATAAACTTGATGTTGATATCAGAAGTTAACTTACCAGAAAGAAGGTGTAGTAAATGGAAAATAAAGACTTATGGAATAAGTATAATTCCAGAAAATTAAATGAACTTAACAAACTTAATGACAGTTACAGAGAGTTTCTTTCAAATTGCAAAACAGAGAGAGAATGTGTTGATTTCTTTGTTGATGAAGCAATTAAGGATGGCTATGTTGAATTAAGCGAAGCCATTAAGTCAGGTAAAAAACTTAAGGCCGGAGATAAAATCTATGCCGTAAACATGAATAAGTCAATTGTTATGGTTAAGCTTGGCAAAAAGCCATTAGAAGAAGGCGTTAATATTCTTGGTGCTCATATTGATTCTCCAAGAATGGATATTAAATCCAATCCTTTATATGAAGATGGCGGTATTGCTTATCTTGATACCCATTATTATGGCGGTATCAAGAAATATCAGTGGGTAACGCTTCCTCTTGCAATTCATGGCGTAGTATGTAAAAAAGACGGTACAACAGTTATTGTAAATATAGGTGAGGAAGCAGATGATCCTGTATTCTTTATCTCTGACTTACTTATTCATTTATCTGCAAAACAGATGGAGAAGAAAGCTTCTGTAGTTATTGAAGGTGAGGATTTGGATGTTGTTATCGGCTCAAGACCAATAGCTGATACAAAGAAGAAATCCGCTAAGGATGATGAAGATAAAGAAGAGAAAGAAGCAGTTAAGAAAGGTGTTCTTAAACTTCTTAAAGATTATTATGATATGGATGAAGAAGATTTCTTATCTGCTGAACTTGAAGTTGTTCCTGCGGGAAGAGCATATGATGCAGGTATAGACAGAAGTATGATAATGGGTTATGGACATGATGACAGAGTATGTTCATATCCATCTTTCAGAGCAATTATGGATACAAGCGCAGTAGAGAGAACTGCGGTATGTATCCTGACAGACAAGGAAGAAATCGGTTCCGTTGGTGCAACAGGTATGACATCACTTTTCTTTGAAAATGTAATGGCTGAAATTGTAGCGCTTGCAACCGGTAAGGAAAGCCAGCTTACACTTAGAAGAATGCTTTCAAATTCAAGAATGTTATCATCTGATGTTAATGCTGGATTTGATCCTAAGTTTGCTTCATCATTTGATAAGAAGAATACATCATATCTTGGAAAGGGTATGGTACTTTGTAAGTTCACCGGAAGCAGGGGAAAGAGCGGCTCTAATGATGCCAATGCTGAATATCTTGCATTCCTTCGTAAGACATTTGATGATGACGATGTTCAGTATCAGCTTGCAGAACTTGGTAAGGTTGATTTAGGCGGCGGTGGAACCATTGCCTATATTCTTGCCAAATATGGCATGAATGTTATTGACTGCGGCGTTGCAGTACTTAACATGCATGCACCTTTTGAAGTAGTAAGTAAAGCGGATGTATATGAAACATACAGAGGATATGTAAGTTTCTTAAAGAGTGTTTAAATGTCAGATAATATTTTACTAAAATCAGATTTTAATTATGAACTTCCGGAAGAACTGATTGCTCAGGACCCGCTTACAGACAGAAGTTCTTCAAGACTTATGGTTTTAAATAAGGACAACGGCAGCATAAGCCATCATGTTTTTAAGGATATAATTAATTATCTTCATGAAGGTGACTGCCTTGTTCTTAATGATACCAAAGTTATTCCTGCAAGAATTTATGCCAGCAAGGTTTCCAGTGGTGCAAATGTGGAATTTCTTTTACTCAAAAGACTTTCGGATACCAACTGGGAGTGTCTTTGCAAACCGGGTAAAAAGGCGAAAGTAGGAGATGAATTTATTTTTGGTGACGGACTGTTAAAAGGCACAATCGTTAATATACTTGAAGAAGGTAACAGGGAGATTAAATTTGAATATGACGGCATATTCGAAGAAATTCTGGATAAAATAGGTCAGATGCCCCTGCCTCCTTATATTACCCATAAATTGCAGGATAAGAACAGATATCAGACCGTATATGCGAAGTTTGACGGCTCTGCCGCAGCACCGACTGCCGGCCTTCATTTTACCAGGGAGTTATTGGCTGAAATCGAGAAAAAGGGTATTAAAATTGCCTATGTCACTCTGCATGTAGGTCTTGGTACTTTCAGGCCGGTTAAGGAAGATAATATTTTAGACCATCATATGCATTCGGAATATTATGTGGTATCCGAAGAAAGTGCAAAGTTAATTAACGATACCAGGGATAATGGCGGCAGGGTAATATGTGTGGGAACTACCAGTTGCAGAACCATAGAAAGTGCGGCGGATGAAACCGGACATATTAAAGCATGCAGCGGAAATACCGATATATTCATATATCCGGGCTATAAGTTTAAGATTCTTGACTGTCTTATTACCAATTTTCATCTGCCGGAGTCGACTCTTATTATGCTGGTCAGTGCTCTTGCAGGTAAGGATAATGTGCTTAATGCATATAATGTGGCGGTTAAGGAAAGATACAGATTTTTTTCTTTTGGCGATGCAATGTTTATAACGGACGAAATGATTTAATGTAAGAGTATTAAGTATGATTAGAAAAATCATTAATATTTGTCTGTATGGCGGTACAGACAGAAAAACCTACAATTTAATCAGAAGAAAGATAGAAAAGAATAATGCCAAAACAGTTTTGATTTATTCATCCGTTGCTTTTGTTCTTGTATGCATTATGTTTGGTTTATCATTTGTGCTCGATGGTTTCGCAAGCTCAAGGAACATATTTGCAGGGGGAATAATGTGCAGTCTGGCACTTATATTGATTTCTCTTTATTCGGATAAAATCAGAATCCTGTCCTATGTGGCGATATATTTTTCTTTTTCCATATTTCTGCTGTACGGAATAGCCATTGCGGTATATTCAAGGCCTGACCAGCAGGCTGCTACATTTTTGGTTATGCTGGTTTTGCTGCCGATGATTTTTGTGGACAAGCCCCTTAGAATTATTTCCTGCCTGGGATTTTATGATTTGCTTTTTCTGTTTCTTGTTTCCAGAGTTAAAACCGGTTCCGTACTATATTCGGATATTACAAATGCGCTTATATATGGAATGTTATCCGCAGCATGCTCGACCATAGTTGCAATGAATAAGATTAACGGTCTGGTACTGGAGAATAAACTGCAGAAGATGAGTGAGATGGACCAGCTTACAGGTCTTAATAACCGTAACTGTTATGAGTGGAGACTTAATGAGTATAAAACAAGAGCAAAGGACACCATATGCTGTATATATATTGATGCCAACGGTCTTCATCAGCTTAACAATTCGGAAGGTCATGAAAAAGGCGATTTAATGCTTAAGACCATAGCAAACGAAATATCGGCTGCTTTTGGCTCAATGGATTCATATCGTATCGGTGGAGATGAATTCGTGACTTTTGCCATAGATATGGATGAAGAAACGGTGGTAAGCAAACTTCATGCTGCCAATAAAAATATTGAAGAAGCAGGCTTTCATATGGCTGTTGGATATGAAATAGGAAATGTTAAAAATACAGATTTAAACAGTATTATTGTTTCCGCCGAAACCAAGATGTTCAAGAGCAAATCAGAGTATTATAAATTGCATGACAGAAGGCGTCGGTGATTTTGGAAATATTTAAGAGTTAACCAAGGTTTCGACCTTGGTTTTTACTTTACTTAAAGCCTTAAATGAGATATAATTTATGTAATATTGAGAATCAATATTTAGTTGGAGGGTTATAATGAAAAATATTCTTTTTGTTGCATCTGAGGGTGTACCTTTTATCAAAACCGGTGGTCTTGCAGATGTTGTAGGTTCACTGCCTAAATGTGTTGATAAGAAATATTTTGATATTAGAGTAATGCTTCCTAAGTATACCTGCATTCCGGAGGAACTTAGGAATAAGATGGTTTATAAAACATCTTTCTATATGGATTTCCACTGGAAAAATGAATATGTTGGTATTCTTGAAGCAGTTGTTGATGGAGTAACATATTATTTCATTGATAACGAAGGTAAGTTTGGCGGATTCAGACCTTACAGCAGCAATGTTTATGATGACATTGAGAAGTTCTCATTCTTCTGTAAGGCATCACTTGCAGCCATGCCGCTTCTTGGATTCAGACCTGACATCATTCATTGTCATGACTGGCAGACAGGACTTATTCCGGTATATCTTAAAGAGAGATTTGCAGGTAATGAATTCTTCCAGGGAATTAAGACTATTATGACTATTCATAACCTTAAGTTCCAGGGTAAGTGGGATGTTAAGACAGTTCAGGATATTACAGGCCTTCCTGATTACTTCTTTACACCTGATAAACTTGAAGCATATAAGAATGCCAACTTACTTAAAGGTGGTCTTGTTTATGCAGATGCCATTACTACAGTTAGTGAGACATATGCTGATGAGATTAAGATGCCGTTCTATGGTGAGAGTCTTGACGGACTTTTAAGAGCAAGATCCAATGACCTTAGAGGTATTGTTAACGGTATCGATTATGAAGAATATGATCCGGCTACGGATAAGTTTCTGGATTATAAGTACAGTGCTTCCACCTTCCGTAAAGAGAAGATTAAGAATAAGAGAGCTCTTCAGAAGGACTTAGGTCTTGATCAGGATGATAAGATAATGATGATTGGTATTGTATCCAGACTTACCGATCAGAAAGGATTCGATCTTATCGCTTATATCATGGATGAGCTTTGCCAGGATGCAGTACAGATAGTTGTACTTGGTACAGGTGAAGAGCAGTATGAGAATATGTTCCGTCATTTTGACTGGAAATATAATAATAAGGTTTCTGCAAATATCTATTATTCAGAAGCCATGTCTCATAAGATTTACGGTGCATCTGATGCATTCTTAATGCCATCCTTATTTGAGCCTTGCGGACTCAGCCAGTTAATGGCCCTTCGTTATGGTTCAATTCCAATCGTCAGAGAAACAGGTGGTCTTAAGGATACAGTTATTCCTTATAATGAGTATGAAGGAACCGGTACAGGTTTCAGCTTCGTTAATTATAATGCTCATGAGATGCTTGGAACCATTCGATATGCTGAGAAGATTTATTATGACAAGAAGAGAGAGTGGAATAAGATGGTTGACAGAGCCATGGCCGCTGATTTCTCCTGGCATGTATCAGCAAGAAAATATCAGGAAATGTATGACTGGTTGATTGGTTAATTAAATTAAACAAAGATTGAAGAGCCTGGATATCCAGGCTCTTTTAATGCAAAGGATTATAAAATGGCTTTTGACGGATATACAATTGCGGCATTGTCCCAAGAACTGAATAATCTGCTGGTTGGCGGAAGAATAGTTAAAGTTACTCATCCTGAAGAAAAACAGGTTGTGCTTAATATTAAAAACGGCCCTGTAACCTATAAACTCATGATGCAGATTTCTGCACAGATGCCACTTATATATATAACCAAAAATAAGGCTCTAAGTCCGCTTTCAGCCAGTTCTTTTAATATGGTTTTAAGAAAGCATATTCAGGGCGCCCTTGTTGAGGATATATATCAGCCTAAGTTTGAAAGAGTGATTAATATAAAGGTACGCCACCTTAATGAAATGGGAGATACCTGCCACAGAATTCTCACATTCGAACTTATGGGAAGATACAGTAATCTGATTCTATATAATGAAGACGAAACAATAGTGGATGCTCTTATAAGAGTCGGCCCTGCCATGAGTTCTGTAAGAACAGTGCTGCCGGGGTGCAGGTATTTTATCCCTGAGAGTAATTCAAAGAGTAATCCTTTGGAAGAGACGAAAGAGGAATTCTTAAGTAAAGAGCAGGAGAGTCTTCAGAATAATTACATGGGCATTTCTTCTTTCATGAATGCATTTTTATCCGGTGAGAGTAAAGAGGAGACTTTTGGCAGATTTGAAAGAAGCATTTCGGATGTAAAGAATGCAAATTATAAATTTAATATGATAATGCTTAATGGCAGGGTATTCGATTATATTGTTTTTGATTATTCTATGGATGAGATTAAGGCGGCGCTTAAGAGATATCTTGCAGGTAAAGAGGAAATAGAGAGTGTTGAGCTTAAAGGTTATGACTGCCTTTCAGATATGCTTTATGACTATTATAATGAAAAATCTGAAGAATATCTTTTAAAGCAAAAAAGTGGCGATTTAATTAAGAATATAAATACCATTCTTTCAAGGGACAAGAAGAAACTTAAGGCTCAGACTGAGCAGCTTAAGGATGCAGATGAAAGAGATAAATATAAGATATATGGCGAACTCTTAAATGTTTATTCATATCAGATTGAACCTAATATTAAGTCGGTAACGGTGGATAATTATTATACAAATGAGAAGATAACGATACCGCTTAAGGAAAGCATGAATGCAATAGCTAATGCCAATATGTATTACCAGAAATACAATAAACTCAAAAGGTCTGTGGCGATTACCGAAGAACAGATGCAAAAGACCAGGAAAGATATTGCTTATCTGGAGGATATGCTGACATTTATTACCTTCTCCAGAAATGATGAAGATCTTGATGAAATCAGAAAAGAATTAGCTGACAGAGGTTTTATCAGGAAGAAGAATAAACTTAAAAAGGCAACAAGAAAGAGTAAGCCTCTTCATTACAATTACAAGGGTTATGATATTTATGTTGGTAAGAATAATTACCAGAATGAGCATATATCCTTTGATGTGGCAACGGGTAATGACTGGTGGTTTCATGTTAAGAATGCGCCGGGTTCACATGTCATTGTAAGAAACTTAAATGCCAATCAGTCTGAAGAGTGGGATATGGAAGATGAGATATTTGCACTGGCCGCAGGTCTTGCTGCCCATTATTCTTCCAAGGCAAACTCTGACAAGGCTGAGATTGATTATACAAGAAAGAAACATCTTAAGAAAGTAACTGGAGCTGCCAAGGGTTATGTAATATATCATACCAATTATTCAATGGTAGGTGAGACGGACATCTCGGGTTATGACCTTAAGGAAGTGCAGTAATGCGCCTAAACTTGACGGGTTTTGGTATTTCGGATATAATTATATTGGTTAAAAAGGCGTTTATTGGAAGGGGATAATAAATGGTTAAAAGCATGACCGGTTTCGGCAGGGCAGAATGCTCTAACGAAAAACTAAAAGTAATAACAGAAATTAAATCAGTTAATCATAAATATCTTGATATGAATATTAAACTTCCGAAGAAGTTTAATGCTTATGAATCAGATATTAGAAATATTCTTAAAGCCTATATGGAAAGAGGCAAGGTTGATGTATATGTCTCTTACGAAATGATTAAGGGCTCAGACAGCGCAGTTAAGTATAATGAGGATGCTGCAAAAGAATATCTTCATTATATGAATGTCATGAGTGAGAATCTTGATATTAAAATGGATATAAGTGCGCCACTTCTTGCAAGATTTCCGGAGGTATTTACTTTGGAAGATGAACCTTGTGATGATGAGGAAACAAAGGAACTTATATCAAAGAGTGTTAATGAAGCAGCGAAGGCTTTTGTAACATTTAGGGAAAGAGAAGGCGAGCAGCTTGCCAAAGACCTTAATCTTAAACTGGATGAACTTGCAGAGTGTGTGGATTTCATTGAAAAGAAGTCACCACTTATTATTGAAGAATATAAGACAAGACTTACAACTAAAATCAAGGAGATGCTTGATAACAATAACATCGATGAGAACAGGATACTTACCGAGGTGGCGATTTTTGCAGATAAGTCCTGTGTGGATGAGGAGATTGTAAGACTTAAGACTCATATTAAGGCCGTTAAGAAGGAACTTGAGGCAAAAGGAGCAGTTGGCAAGAAACTGGATTTTATAGTACAGGAGCTTAACAGGGAAGCCAATACAACATTGTCCAAGTCTGCTGACCTTGAGGTTACAAACAAGGCTATTGATATAAAGACTGTAATCGAGAAGATAAGAGAACAGGTACAGAATATAGAATAAAGATAAATCGGAGGAAATAAAAATGTTACATCCATCTTATTCAGATTTAATGAAGGTAGTTAACGAGGACAGCCTTAACGGTGATTCAAAGGCTAAGGTTATTGACAGCCGTTATTCAATCGTTATGGCTACATCCAAGAGAGCCAGAGACATTATTGACGGTGCCACACCACTTGTTTCTGTAGAAGATGTTCCTAATCAGAAGCCATTATCAATTGCCATTGAGGAATTATATCAGGGCAAACTTAAAATTGTTGCTGAAGACGGCGAGGAATAAAATTATAAATTATGAAAGTTTGTTTTATATCTCTGGGCTGCGATAAGAATCTGGTTGATACCGAAGAGATGATGGGACTTCTTGCATCGAAGGGTATTGAACTGACTACAGATGAGCAGGATGCTGATATTGTATGTATCAATACCTGCTCTTTTATAAGTGATGCCAAAGAAGAGAGCATTAATACAATAATGGAGATGATTAATCTTAAGAATGAAGGAGTCATTTCGGGTATTATTGTATGCGGATGCCTTGCACAGAGATATCTTGATGAGATTACACCTCTTATCCCTGAGGTGGATGCTTTTGTTGGTACAACTGCCATCGAGAAAATCGTTGATGCAGTTGAAAGTATTGGCAAAGATCATCAGTTTATCAGTGTAGCAGACAGAGACAAGGCCCTTGTTCACGACCTTCCAAGAGTGGTGACTACAGGCGGACATTATGCTTTTTTAAAAATATCCGAAGGCTGTAATAAAGCCTGTACTTATTGCGCGATACCTTTCATCAGAGGAAGGGCGCGCTCTTTTCCTATAGAGGAACTTGTAAAGAAGGCTGAGTATCTTGTAAATGATGTTGGAGTTAAGGAACTGATTTTGGTTGCTCAGGAGACTACAGTTTACGGCGTGGACCTTTATGGTGAGAAGAAACTTTGTGCTTTAATTAAAGAACTTTCAAAGATTGAAGAACTTAAATGGATAAGACTTATGTACTGTTATCCTGAAGAGATAACAGATGAGCTTATTCAGACAATTAAGAATAATCCAAAGGTTTGTCATTATCTTGATATGCCTATACAGCATGCATCTTCAAAGGTTTTGAAGGCTATGGGCAGAAGGACAACCAATTCTGAGATTAAGAAGACAATTGCCAGACTTAGAAAAGAGATTCCTGATATTGTGCTTAGAACCACAATGATGACGGGATTCCCGGGAGAAACCGAAGAAGACCATCAGATTCTTCTTAAGTTTATTGAAAAAGAGAGAATAGACAGGCTCGGGGCTTTTGCCTATTCGAAGGAAGACAATACCAGGGCTTTCTCGATGAAGAATCAGGTTAATGGCAATACCAGGAAAAGAAGGCTTAAAGAGGTTATGCTTACCCAGCAGAAAGTTGCTTTTGAACTTTGCAAAGAGAAGGTGGGCAGGACACTGGAAGTGCTTACAGAAGGATATATTCCTGAAGATGATATATATGTGGGGCGCTCCTATATGGATGCTCCCGGAGTTGATGGATATGTATTTTATTCCTGTGATTATGAACTTAAAACAGGAGATATGGTTAAGGTACAAATTACATCATCCAATGAATATGATTTGATTGGAGAAGTTACAGAATGAATTTACCTAACAGACTCACATTGCTTAGAGTTATTATGATACCGTTTTTTATATTCTTTCTTATGTTCCCGTTTGAAGGGGCATGGGCAAGATATGTGGCGCTTGCAATTTTTGCGCTGGCGTCTTTTACAGACTTTTTAGATGGTTATATTGCAAGAAAGAAGAATCTTGTTACCAATTTTGGGAAGTTTATGGACCCTTTGGCTGACAAACTTTTAGTATGTTCAGCCCTGATTTGTCTGTTAAGTCTTGGGGATATAAATGTTTATGTTGTACTGATAATTATATTCAGGGATTTTATCATAAGTGGTTTCAGACTGATTGCAGCAGAGAAAGGCGTTGTAATTGCTGCAAACTGGTGGGGCAAGATTAAGACAGTTATGCAGATGGTGATGGTAATGTCGCTTATTTTAAGCCTGCCATTTATGTTTTATATTAATATCGGATTACAGGTTGTCGTGGTATTTTTAACTGTATATTCATTATGTGATTATGTTATAAGAAACAGAGCGGTATTAAAAGATTAGAGGTAGCCTATGAAAGTTGAATTTATTTTTGTTGGAACTGAATTACTTCTTGGTAACATTGTAAATACCAATGCTTTTTACCTTTCCAATGTTTGCTCTTCACTTGGCTTTGTATGCTATAACCAGAGCGTTGTTGGGGATAACAGGGAAAGAATTTTAGAGACAATTGAAATGTCTGCTAAAAGGTCTGACATTATTATCTTAAATGGTGGCCTTGGACCTACTGAAGATGATATGACAAAGGAATGTGTCTGCGAATATTTAAATATTAAAATGAATATGGATGAGGACACAAAGAAGGCTATTGAGGCTTATTTTGAAAAGAAAAATATGCCGCTTTGCGACAGCAACTATAAGCAGGCACTTAAGCCGGAAGGCTCTATGCTTCTTAAGAATAATAACGGAACAGCGCCGGGATTTATTATTGAAAAGGATGGAAAGATATTCATCCTGCTTCCTGGGCCTCCGATTGAACTTGAGAATATGACTAAGGATTATGTTATTCCTTATCTTAAGACAAAGAGTGATGGAGTTATTAATTCGGTTACTGTCAAAATGTGCGGCGTCTGCGAAAGTGAAGTCGAAAACAGACTTAAGGATATGATTGACAGACAGACCAATCCTACAATTGCAACCTATTGCAAAGAGGGAGAGGTTCATGTAAGAGTAACTGCCAAGGCTGAAGATGAGAAGAGCGCTAATAAACTTTTAAGACCTATAGTTAAGGAGATTAAGAGCAGATTTGGAGTTAATGTATATTCAACTGATGATGAGGCTACACTTGAAAGTTCTGTTGTAGATCTCCTGGTTGCCAATAATCTTACAGTTACAACAGTTGAGTCCTGTACAGGTGGACTTCTTGCAGGCAGATTAATTAATGTGCCTGGTGTATCTGAAGTATTCAAGGAGGGCAGAATTACATATTCAAATAAGTCCAAACGTAAAACTCTGGGTATTAAAAAAAGAATAATTGCAGAGCATACAGCAGTCAGTGCTGAAGTTGCTGAACTTATGGTTAAGGGCGCAAGTGCTTTTAATAAGGCAGATGTTATTGTATCTGTTACAGGTCTTGCGGGACCTTCATCAGATTCAACCAATATTCCTGTAGGCCGTGTATATATAGGCTGTGGAGTTAAAGGTAATGTTAAGGTTGAAGAATATAATTTTGCAGGTAACAGGGAAAAGGTTAGAGCCAATGCAGTTACCAGTGCTTTATTCATGATGAGAAGATGTATACTTGAATACTTAAGTGAAAGTGTTAACGGATAACTTTAAGGGGATATAATTATGTACGGTGAAACATTTACATTTTGTCCAAACTGCGGAGCGGTAACGCTTAATAATGGTACCTGTTCCAACTGCGGATATATTTTTGATGAGAATGCGGATGATTTTAAGGATTTGGAAAAGGATGTTATTTATGATGATTTGGCATCCGTGAATAAGGATATTCTTAATGACAGCAATCCTCAGAAGGCTGTAAATGGCAATAATGTGGCATTTGAAGCTAACAATGCAGCAGGTAAACGTAAGAAAGAGAAGAAAGACGGTGGCAGCAAAGCGGTAATGGTTGTTATCATTGTTCTGGTCTGCTTTGCTGTGGTTGTTCCTTTGGTGATAGTTGTATTAGGAGTGCTGGCGGCGATTTTTGTACCGGCATTTTTAAGATATACTACATTAAATAACCAGTCATATAATTATAATCCTTATATTCCGCCTACCTATAACTATGATTATGACGATGATGATTATTTAGATGATGATTATGATTATGACTATAATGTAGATGATTATGTGCCTCAGTCATATGTGGCAAGAGACTGGTATAATTTAACAGAAGAAATTGATTTTTCTGAATATACTGATAATGCTGATATGTATGATTATGAAAATAATCTTTCAAGTGATATTTTCTATAATAATCAGTTTATTCTGCATATTCCCACAGGACACTATAATATGGACCGTGACAGTTATGTAGGACCATATTATGATTCTTTCTCAGAAAGTTATCAGCCGCTTTATGGATATGATGTGGACAGAAGATATATGCAGTTTAGCGGTCAGATTTCCAATGGAATCTCCATGAATGCATATGTGGGTTATTATGAACTTAATAATACAGGACTGTCCAATGAAGATGAACTTAATCAGGAAATCTATGACAAGGTAATGTATGGTGTATTAAAGACCATAGATGGTATTAATAATGGCGAAATAACTGAAAAATTATATGTATATGCGGATTCGACCATTGTTTATAATGATGATAAAAAAATGAGCATTATTGTTGATACATCAATTATGGATGGTGATAATAATGTTAAGGATTTATACTTGGATGCCATTAATATTGATGTTACTTCCGGTGAAATTCTCGCCTACGAGGATATTGTTGAATATGATGAAAATATTGGCAATTTCTTTATGGAAAGATCTGAAGATCAGAATGGATATAATGTGATTGTTAATGGCATAATGACTTCTGATGATATTAAGGCTATACTTAATAATCCTGATTCTGCATTTTGTTTCTTTACTCCGATTGGATTAGAAATAGGAATGAATTATGAAGATGGTGATACCGGAAACTTAATGGGATGGAGCACCATATCGATTATGGAATATAATGATTATGTTGAAGATCAGTTTAAGGATATGGATACATCAGTAGGTCTTAGTGATAAAAGGTATGATTTTGAACTTAATGATTCAGCTCCTGTAATAACTGATGACGGAGAAGAATTATAACTTGATATCCTTTATGTTTTGTGTTAGATTAAAAGGGACGAAAGAAAATATAGAATAAGAGATTATATAGATTAGGCGAAATGTAATATTTCGCCTATTGCTATTTTGAGTACCTTTTATGGGACTTAAAAACAATTAATATTTAATTATCAAAAATAAGTTGACAAAATCGAACAGATGTTTTATTATACTTTTAGAACAAATGTTCACTAAGAAGGAGAATAAAATGGATAGAGAAGACAAGATGAAAGCCCTTGATGCGGCTTTAATGCAGATTGAAAGACAGTATGGTAAGGGCGCAGTCATGAAGCTGGGTGATCCGGCTACTGCCATGAATGTTGAAACAATTCCAACAGGCTCGCTTAGCCTGGATATAGCTTTAGGTCTTGGTGGAATTCCTAAGGGAAGAATCGTTGAGATATACGGACCTGAATCCAGTGGTAAGACTACAGTTACTCTTCATATGATAGCTGAGGTTCAAAAGCGTGGTGGTATTGCAGGTTTTATCGATGCTGAGCATGCTCTTGATCCTGCATATGCCAAGGCTATCGGTGTAGATGTTGATAATATGTATATTTCACAGCCTGATAATGGTGAACAGGCACTGGAGATTACAGAAACCATGGTACGTTCAGGTGCCATTGATATTGTTGTAGTAGACTCAGTAGCAGCTTTGGTTCCTAAGGCTGAACTTGAAGGCGAGATGGGTGATTCACATGTAGGTCTTCAGGCAAGACTTATGTCACAGGCTTTAAGAAAACTTACAGGTGCAATTGGCAGATCTAACTGTACAGTAGTATTTATTAACCAGCTTAGAGAAAAGGTTGGCGTATTCTACGGTAATCCTCAGGTTACGACAGGTGGTAATGCTCTTAAGTTCTATTCTTCAGTACGTATGGAGATTAGAAAGGTTGAACAGCTTAAGAGCGGTGCAGATATAATTGGTAACAGAACAAGAGCAAAGATTGTTAAGAATAAGATTGCTCCTCCATTTAAAGAGGCTGAATTCGATATCATGTTTGGTAAGGGCATTTCATTCGAAGGTGATGTACTTGACCTCGCTGCTGAAATCGGTGTTATTAATAAGAGCGGTGCATGGTATGCTTACGAAGGAAATAAGATTGGCCAGGGTAGAGAGAATGCCAAGGTATTCTTAGAGGATAATCCTGAATTATGTGCTATAATAGAGCAGAAGGTAAGAGAACATTTTGGTCTTTCCGGTACAGCATCTGAGATGGACACTGTAGATAAGAAAAAGAAGAAAAAATCTGATGAAGAGTAAGTAACTGCTTATGTATATAAATAATATTATACAAATTAAAAAAGACAGATATAAAGTATTAACTGATGAGGGAATCGCCTTTGTATTATACAAAGGCGATTTGCTTAAGTTTAATATTGTGTCGAACATGGAAATAGATGATAAAACATATAATGAAATTCAGGATATGCTTTATAAAAGAGGGAAAGAACGCATACTTTACCTTTTAGATACCAGGGATTATTCATCCTATGAGATTTATAACAAACTTCTTGATAACGGTTATACCAGGGATGTAGCTTTGAGAGTTAAAGATGAAATGGTTAGTAAAGGCTTTATTAATGATGAAGAATATGTAAAAAAATATATAAGAAAACATATTGAGAATAAGCCTAAGAATAAGGTTATTCTGGAACTGAAAAATAAAGGTATCCCTGATGATATAATATCTTTTGGCTTCGAAAGTATGGATAATAATCTGATAGAGAGTAAAGCCATTGAAGGAATTAATAAGATATTACTTAAGAAGAATTATTCAAAAGATGATTTTTCTTATGAAGAGAGGGAGAAACTTAAAGGTTATCTCTATAGAAAAGGATATGACATGGATTCTATTAACAGATGTATGTAAAATCTCACAATTATTAAAGTATTAATACCCACTATTCGTGGGTATTTTTAATTATTTATCCATATATTGTGGTAATGTAAACAATATTTTGTGCACTTTTCACATATTTATTTGACATAATATTGTTATCCTAGTATAATAATAATGTTGTAATTTGGCTTATTAGGGTGTTAAAGCCCAATATGATATGTACAATGAAAATTGAATAAGGAGGTGCTCCTGTAATGCCGAGCAATGTTAGTATGGTTGTTTTGATCATCGCTATTGTTGCTAGCGTGGCTATTACTGCTGTTATTACTGCAATTATCACAGCTTCTGTTCACAAGAAAAGTGTTGAGAAGAAGATTGGTAATGCAGAAGAAAAAGCAAGACAGATTCTTGATGAAGCTTTAAGAACAGCAGATGCCAAGAAGAGAGAAGGCTTACTCGAGGTCAAGGAAGAAAGCATAAAGGCTAAGAATGAACTTGATAAGGAAATCAAGGAAAGAAGAGCCGAAGCACAGCGCTTCGAAAGAAGAGTTCAGCAGAAAGAAGAAAATGTTGACAAAAAGCTGGAAACCTTGGAAAAGAGAGAGAATTCACTTGCTGCTAGAGAAAGCGAATTAAACAAGCAAAAAGAAACAGTATCTAAGCTTAATGAGCAAAGATTACAGGAACTTGAACGTATCTCCGGTTTGACAGCCGAACAGGCAAAGGATTTCTTATTAAAGACTGTTGAAGACGAAGTTAAGCATGAAACTGCTGTTCTTATTAAAGAGATGGAGAACAGAGCCAAGGAAGAAGCAGATAAGAAAGCGAGAGAATATATCGTTGGAGCTATTCAAAGATGTTCATCCGATATAGTATCTGAAACTGCTATTTCTGTATTTGAACTTCCTAATGATGAGATGAAAGGTCGTATTATTGGTCGTGAAGGCCGTAATGTTAAAGCCTTTGAGAATGCGACAGGTGTTGAACTTATTATTGATGATATGCCTGAAGCAATTATTATCTCTGCATTTGATCCAATGAGAAGAGATCTGGCCAGAATGGCTTTGGAAAGACTGGTACTGGATGGACGTATTCAGCCCGCCAGAATTGAAGAAACTGTTGAGAAGGCCAAGAAAGATCTGGATGCATTTATCGTTGACCAGGGTGAAGCAGCAGTGCTTGATGTAGGCGTACATGGCATACATCCTGAACTTGTTAAATTACTTGGTAAGATGCATTACAGAACAAGTTATGGTCAGAATGTGCTTAAGCATTCCATTGAGGTTGCTCATATTTCCGGTATGCTTGCATCAGAACTTGGTCTCGATGTAAGACTTGCCAAGAGAGCAGGACTTCTTCATGATATCGGTAAAGCAATCGATCATGATATGGAAGGTACACATGTACAGCTTGGTACAGAACTTTGTAGAAAATACAAAGAATCTGCAATTGTTATTAATGCAGTAGAAGCACATCATGGTGATGTGGAACCAACTTCTCTTATTGCCTGCATAGTTCAGGCAGCCGATGCAATATCAGCTGCTCGTCCTGGTGCAAGAAGAGAAACTATCGAATTATATACATCTCGTCTGAAACAGCTTGAAGAAATAACTAATGACTTCAAGGGAGTTGATAAGTCCTTTGTAATATCCGGTGGTCATGAGATACGTGTTATGGTAGTTCCAGAACAGGTAACTGATGACGATATGGTTCTCCTGGCACATGATATAGCTCAGAAGATTGAATCAGAACTTGAATATCCTGGTCAGATTAAGGTTAATGTAATCAGAGAATCAAGAGTATCAGATGTTGCTAAATAGTTATTATACTTAGAAAAGAATGCCCACCGATAGAAATGTCGGTGGGTTTTTCATTGCCATTTGCTTATCTTTTTTCTTGAATAATGTAATTAATAGTTATAAAATAAATAAAGTATGAAAAAATTTACGAGGTAGAGAAATATGAAGGAATACAAAGACTTATCAAAAGAAGAATTATTAAAGCTTAAAATTGAATTAGAGAATAAGTATGATGATATGGTTTCTCTTAATCTTAAGCTTAATATGGCAAGAGGACTTCCTAGTGCGGAGCAGCTTGATATGGAGGCGGATTTTTTTAATACTCTTAATCCTAATGTTAATTTTATATCTGAAGCCGGAATTGACTGCCGTAACTATGGTGAGCTTATAGGTATTCGTGAAGCCAGAGAACTTATGGGCGACATGATGGAGATACCTGCTGATAATGTTATTGTATTTGGTAATTCAAGCCTTAATGTAATGTATGATACAGTTGCAAGATCCATGATACTTGGTGTCTGCGGTTCAACACCTTGGTGTAAACTTGATAAGGTTAAATTCTTATGTCCGGCTCCCGGATATGACAGACATTTTGCCATTACTGAGAGTTTTGGCATTGAAATGATAGTAATTCCAATGCTTCCAACAGGCCCTGACATGGATATGGTTGAAGAGTATGTTAATAATGATCCAGCAGTTAAGGGTATCTGGTGTGTTCCTAAATATTCAAATCCTCAGGGTATTACATATTCAGAAGAAACAGTTAAGAGATTTGCCAACCTTAAGCCTGCAGCAGAAGATTTCCGTATTTTCTGGGATAATGCTTACTGCATCCATCATCTTTATGATGATAAGCAGGACTTCCTTCTTGAGATTCTGGAAGAGTGTAAGAAGGCCGGAAATCCTGATATTGTATATAAATTCTGTTCTACATCCAAGGTTACATTTCCAGGTAGCGGTATAGCAGCACTTGGAACTTCAGAAAATAATATTAACTTCATTAAGAAAGTTATTACAATTCAGACAATTGGTCATGATAAGCTTAATCAGCTCAGACATGTAAGATATTTCAAGAATATTGATGGTATGAGAGAACATATGCGTAAGCATGCCAAGATTTTAAGACCTAAATTTGAAATGGTTGTAAGTACTCTTGATAAGGAACTTGGCGGTCTTGGCATTGGAACATGGACAAGACCTATTGGCGGATATTTCGTATCATTTGAAAGCCTTGATGGCTGTGCGAAGGACATTGTTAAGAGATGTAAGGATGCGGGCGTTACTTTAACAGGCGCCGGCGCTACATATCCATATAAGAATGATCCGCATGATTCAAATATACGTATTGCTCCGACATTCCCGCCAATTGATGAACTTGAGAAGGCGATTGACATATTTACATTATGTGTTAAGCTTTCAAGCATTGAGAAGATTTTATCAGAAAGATAGGCTTATCCATGGATGAGATTATTAAAAGATTAGACAGAGAGCATGTATATAAGGGTGCCATTATTGATGTTTACAGAGATAAGGTACTTATTCCCGGCGGTAAGGAAGAATATTTTGATTTTATAGGTCATAAGGGGGCTGCGGCAGTGGTTCCGGTACTTCCTGATGGCAGGATAGTAATGGTAAGGCAGTACAGAAATGCCCTGGACAGATTTACAATAGAGATTCCGGCAGGTGGTCTTGATCATGTAGGGGAGCCTTATATAGATGCAGCCAAAAGAGAATTAAGAGAAGAGACTGGATATTCATGTGATGATTTAGAGCCTCTTATTACTGTTAATACAACAGTGGCTTTCTGCAATGAGATTATTCCTATCTTTGTAGCCTTTATTAAGGGTGAGAGAAAAGAGCAGGAACTGGATGATGATGAATTTGTAAATGTTGAATATTTTACCATTGATGAGCTGATGGATAAGATATATAAAATGGAAATTACAGATTCGAAAACAATTGCATCTTTGATGGCTTATAAGAATAAATATGTAAAATAAGCCGTAAACCAAGCCGGTCAATAGTGTGCGCTTCGGATTATTTATAATCTGGAGCGTTTTTTGTTTACGTAAATTAAGGTTGTCATAATGTTTTTATATGTTTTTTATGTTTTACATAATGTTTCACGAAAAATTTTTTATGTAAAGAATAACAATATCTAGTCTGTATAATTGCGCTTTCAACAAGATATTGAAAAAGTGCCTATTTTATAGGGTTTTCTTGAAAATTTTATTAAATAATTGTTTGCAATTACAGGGAAAAATAGATATAATAAAAACAGTTCGGTCAACAATTGACATAACGAAAATTATTTACATAACAATTTATTTTTGTTCACATAAAACAATTATCATGTCGGTCAATATAAATTGTATATGTAAGAATGTAAGGGGTATTAAATGCTGGATCAAATTGAGGCGTTTATAGTATATATGCGTGATATCAAGAAGATGTCACTCAATACTGAATTATCTTATAAAAGAGATTTGACCAAACTTATGAATTACCTTAAAAACGAAAAGGGGATTCAGAGTTGGGATAAGGTTACAGACAAGGATCTGGAAGATTATATCGGCTATTTGACCGACGGTAATTTTGCCGCAGCTTCTGTTTCAAGATTTGTAGCATGTGCTAAATCTTTTTGGAGATATTTAATTAATAATAAAATCTGCTCAGATGATATAACACTTAAGTTAAAAGCACCAAAGGTCGAAAAGAAAGCACCTGAAATCCTTTCTGAAAAGGATGTTGATCTTCTCCTTAGCCAGCCAAAAGGCGACTCACCTAAAGCTATCAGAGACAGAGCAATGCTTGAGCTTATGTATGCCACAGGTATTCGTGTAAGTGAACTTATTAACCTTAAGAACGAAGACGTGGAATTAGGCCTTGGTGTTATAACCATAGGAAGCGGAAAGAAGAGCAGAACCATTCCATTTAATTCAAAAGCCAAGAAAGCGCTTATGGATTATGTGGCAAACTCAAGAAAAGTGCTCCTTACAGGAGAAAGCGATTATCTTTTTGTTAACTGCAATGGTGGTCTGATGACAAGACAGGGCTTCTGGAAGATAATCAAAGCTTATTCTGATAAGGCGGGAATTGCGGCAGATATTACTCCGCATACCTTAAGACATTCTTTCGCGGCTCATCTGGTAGACAATGGAGCAGATTTAAGATCTGTTCAGGAAATGCTTGGTCATTCTGACATATCCACAACTCAGGTTTATGTGAATATGAAGAATAAGCATTTAAGAGATGTGTATGATAAGGCACATCCAAGAAGCTAAATAAATGGTTTATGTTTAATTAAAGGCACTCTTGTTACGGCAAGAGTGCTTTTTTTGTGATAATAAAGTTTTTTATTATTTTTCATTTTTTTTAATCAATATTATAGTGTATAATAAACTTATACAATTATTTTATAAGGATTAACAAATGAAAAACGAAAAAGGATTTTTATATAAAATTAGTGAAATCATTGTTGAAAAGAGGAAACTTTTTTTTCTGATTATTTTAATTCTTATTTTATTCAGCTTTTTTTCAAAAAATTTGGTTAATATTGAATATGGTTTTGACAAATATCTTCCGGATTCAACCGAGACTAAAAAAGCACTTGGTATTATGGAAGAAGAATTCAATACCTACGGAGTGTGTAATTTTGAAGTCAGGAATATAACTTTGGAGCAGGCATATGCCATTAGGGATGAATTATCATCCATGGATGGTATTTTTAATGTGGAATTCAATTCGGATAAAACTCATTATAATAATGACTGTGCTTTATTCAGTATTACTTTTGATTATAATGAGAAAGATGAAAGGTGCCTTGAATTAATAGATAACCTAAAAGAATATTTTACTGATTACGATTATATTTATGATACAACTTTAGGCGACCAGGAGGCTGAAAGTCTGATTAAGGAAATGTTGCCTATTAAAATTATTGTTGTAATAGTAGTTGTCTTAGTGCTTATTTTTACATCTACATCTTTTGCGGAAGTACCGGCCCTGCTTATAGTTTTCGGAATTGCGGCTGTTTTACAGATGGGCACAAACTTCGTCTTTGGGACAATCTCTTATATTTCTGATTCTGTTTCTGTTGTTCTTCAACTGGCACTTTCTTTGGATTATGCTGTTATTTTCATGTCCAGATTTAAAGAAGAATATAAGGATGCCAATGCCGAAGAGGCGTCAATAAATGCGCTTAAAAAAGCAATCCCGGAAATATCAGGAAGTTCTCTGACAACTATTGGCGGTCTCACAGCCATGATTTTCATGAAGTTTGGTATCGGAGCAGATCTGGGACTGGTGTTAATTAAGGCAATTATTATCAGTATCATATCTGTTTTTATAGTAATGCCGGGTCTTGTAGTGTATTTTGCTCCACTTATGGATAAAACAAAACATAAGAATTTTGTTCCCCAAATACCATTTGTGGGGAAATTTGCTTATAAAACCAGATTTATTATTGCTCCCATGTTTTTTTTAACAATAGTTGCTGCTTACTTTGTTTCCAACAAAATGCCTTTAGACTATACAGGCACAAAAATTGCTGTTAACAAAACCAGCGAACTTGATAACATAAAAAAAGAAATTGAAGATAATTTCGGATATTCTAATATAGTTGCGATATGCGTGCCTTCCGGTGATCCCGATAAAGAAAAGGCATTAATTGATGCATTGGAAGAGTCCGAAGAGGTTCAGAGTATTACAGCACTTTCCAATACTAAAGCTATAGGAGGATACAGCCTGACAGATAAACTTACTCCGAGAGAGTTTTCTGAAAGTTTAAATATTGACTATAATCTTGTTCTTTTGATATATGCTGCGTATTCGGTTGATAATGAGAATTATGCAAAAGTTGTTAATGGACTTAACAATTATCGGGTTCCTTTGATAGATATGTTTGAATTCTTATATAAAGAAGTTAAAGCCGGATATGTGAGTCTTAGTGAAGATGATATGGCAGCCCTGGAGGATGCTAACAGGATGATAAATTATGCAAAAGATCACCTTCAGGGGGAAAATTATTCTCGTATAGTTCTTGATTTATCATTGCCTGTGGAATCTGACAAAACAGAAGAATTTATTGAATATGCCCATACTCTTGCCGGATTTTATTATAATCCTGAAGATGTGGTATTTGCAGGTGAATCTGTTGCTGCATTGGACCTTAAAAGTACCTTTGACAGAGATAACAGGGTAGTAACAATTATATCGATTCTTACTGTTTTGGTGGTGCTTCTTTTTACATTTAAGTCCGTGGGATTGCCGCTTTTGCTGATTCTTGTTATTCAGGGCAGTATATGGATAAACTTTTCCTTTAATACTTTACAACATGATTATTGTTTCTTCCTGGCATATTTGATTGTAAGTTCAATTCAAATGGGCGCCAATATTGATTATGCTATTGTTATTTCTTCCAGATACATGGATCTTCGTAAAACCATGCTTCGTAAAGAGACAGTAATTAATACCATGAATCAGACTTTGCCTACAATTGTTACATCCGGCGCAACATTGGCCATAATTGGTATAATTCTTGGAAGACTGACATCAAATTATGCCATTTTTTGTATCGGAAAAACCATTGGACGGGGAACTATAATTTCCATAATCATAACAATGCTGGCATTACCGCAGATTTTGCTTGTTGGAGACAGAATAATTGAAAAAACGTATTTTAATGTTAAATTATCCGATGCAAGCCAGAGCAGAAAAGGAGTAATGCATCTTGGAGGAATGGTTAACGGATATTTAAATGGGGAAATAAAAGGAATGATCAATGCGGATTTTAATGGTGAAATTAATGCAGTTGTTAACAACACTGTTGAAATGATTAATGATCAAACAGAAGATTATATGGAAATTTCTGATAATGGGAATGATTAAAAATTATTTCAGACAAAGAGGATGTTGATGAAGAATTATGTTTTAAAAAAATATATATGCGCTTTATTATTAATTGTTCTTATGATTAATACATTTTTGCTTCCCTGTGTCAGGGTTTTGGCAAATCCTTCCGAAGAAGAGGAGTTATCCGGTGAAACAGCAGCTCCCGAACTGGAACTGAAAGCAGGGGTTGAAAATTGCTTGGATGATACTTTGCCTGTTACCGCTGGTCAGCAGAATCTGATTGAATCGGAAGTTATCAATAGTATCGATTCAGATATAAGACAGATAATTCGAGAAGATTTCTGCGATGATTGGGAAACAATTGAGGTTTCCAATGCTGAGGAATTGATGGAGGTGGCCCATAATTGTGTGCTGGACTCCTGGTCCATGAATAAAATTATTAGCATTACCTGCGATATCAGTCTTGATGGGACGGATTTTAGTGGGATCCCTATATTTAGCGGAATATGGGATGGCGGAGGTCATAGAATCAGTGGAGTTGATATACAAAGCGGAAGGTCTTACAGTGGTTTTTTTGGTATCATACAAGAAGATGCCATTATTATGGACTTTCATTTAGAAGGGAATGTAACTGAGAATAAGGATGTATGTTGTGAAATCGGGGGAATTGCAGCATGCAACAAAGGAATTATCATAAATTCATCTTTTTCGGGAGAAGTGTCAGGTTGTGATTACATCGGCGGAATTGTGGGAATTAATGATATACAGGGACAAATCTATGATTGCGAAACAAATGGAACAATTACTGGCAGACATTATGTCGGCGGTATTGCAGGGCTGAATACGGGAAATATTAACCGTTGTACAAATAATGCAGAAGTTAATAATTTGTTTGTCGACGCTCCAAATGAAATTATTAACACAGATTCTTCCATCAATATTCTCAATTATCTGGATCAGATAAGTTCAGAAGATGATTTGGCTGATATATATTCATATGTGTACGATATAGGCGGTATATGCGGGGTATCTTATGGTGTTGTTGCTAATAGTGTTAATAATGCAGGTGTGGGATATCAGTTTTTTGGTTCAAATGTTGGCGGAGTCGTGGGAAGACAATCCGGATATATATATAAGTGCATAAATAACGGAAAAGTACTTGGTGAGTCCAATGTGGGTGGAATTGTAGGATTTGCAGAGCCGTATGTTGTTATTGATATGGATTCTGACACAGGGGTAAAATTAAAAAAATCCATTGAGGATTTACATGATTTGATCAATAAGACTTTGGAAGATTATGATGATTCTTCAGATGTTATTTCTACAAGGCTTTCTATAATACAGCAATTTACCGGAGGGGCCATAGATGATACTTCGTATATCATAAATGCAACAGGTAATTACGCTAATTCCGTATCTGCTTCAGCTAATAGTCTTATGAATAAGACTAATGAAATTGCCGGTCAAATTAATGTCACAAGGGATAATCTTAGTGAACTTTCCCGGACTATAAGAGAAAAATCTTATTCAGATATTTTAAGTGATGGCAGTTATGAAAGTAATAATTTAGCTAAGAGTAAGGATATAGAAATTTCTGACGCCACATTTCCCACTCTCGATCAGAACTATTTTATGAGAATTTCGTCGCTTAACGGAAATTTGAAAGCGGTTAATGATAATATGGGGCTTTTGATTAATGAATACAATGAAGCTGATGACAGGCTGGTTGCAGATTTAATGGACGTTAATAATCAGTTCGAACAGGTCCTTATATTGTACAGTGAAGCCTTTGAAAAAGTTATAAATAAAGATATAGAGGATATTTATACAGATGAATCCGTAAAGGAATCGGAAACAAGCATTGATGGAACAGTAAATAAGTGTACCAATAATGCTGAAATTAAGGGTAAATACAATGTCGGCGGTATAGCAGGTAAGATGGATGTATCGACGGATGTTGAAAATTATGAGAAAATTCTAGGGGTCTCGTCGATTATAAAAGGTGACTCATATGTTACAAAATGCGTCATAAGATATTCTGACAATAATAGCAATATCACAGGTACTAAAACAAATATCGGTGGAATTTGCGGCAAAAGCACTACGGGTTTAATATACAAATGTTCAAGTTATGGTGATATCGATGCTTTAAATTGTGATTTTGTGGGTGGAATATCAGGTTATTCCAGTGGATATATATCAGATTGTGCTTCCAGAGGTAATATATATGGAACTGAATATGCAGGAGGAATTGCCGGAGAAGGATACAATATTCTTAATTCGATTTCTTTGGTTTCCATTATTGGGTGTACAGACTGGTATGGAGCAATTGCCGGATTTGTTCCTAAAGATGCTCTGGTAAGAAATAACTATTATATATCTGATGATTTAGCAGGAATCAACAGAGTAAGTTATGAAATGAAGGCACAGGCAACATCAATAGGTGAGCTGACGGAACTGGAAAATGTTTTCATTCCTGATGATTTTGATAAAGTAAGAATTCAGTTCGTCTTGGATAATGAAGAAAAAACGGTAATTAAAACTAAATATATCCCATATGGCAGTTCTGTGAAAAAAGAAGATTATCCTTCCGTGGATGCGCCTGAGGGATATTACATCAAATGGGATATGGATGGTATTGATGGTGCAACTTTGGATACCAGGGTTACAGCCTTATTTTGCCCTTACGTAAAGAGTTTGTCCGGACCCGATATAGAAGGGCTTCATCAATCATATATTGTTGTTGATGGATTGTTTAATGAAAAAGATTCATTAGATGTACAATTAGATAATGAATTTAAAAAAGACCAAAACGGCGAATACATGGTAGGATGCTGCACCTTATTGATTCCAGACGACGGTCAGGATATTCATACAGTCAGATATTATATTGGAAATGACAAAAAACATATAGATGATTATTATAAAGTATATATTCAAAATGATGAAACCTGGGTATTGTCTGCAAATAGTTACATTTTTGGAGATTATTTAGTTTTTCCTGTCTCCGGCAACGAAGTGACTTTTAAGGTTTGCTGGACCGGATATGAAACGTATGTGTTATTATATGTGATACTGCCTATTTCAATCCTGGTTCTTTTCTTTATCATGGTTGTAGCAGTTGTTATAGTTGCAATAATAAAAAGGAGAAGCATTACCGATGTCCTGAGAGCTGTGGTCAGAAGAATATCCAAGAAAAGTAAGCAGCGTCAGGCTTTGTTCTATCACGCAAAAGAAGATAAAGAAGGTGATGAACGTGAAGGACAGGACTGGAGAGATATTACAAAAGAGTGGAACATTATTCCTGAGCAGATGGTTATTCATGAACTGGAATTAAAAATCGATAATATAGAAAAATATAAAGAAATTATTGATGAAACAGTTGAAGATGTAATTTTGAATACAAAAGCCAAAATTGCATTTGAAGAGATTTTTGTTAATATATGTAATTATTCTTCTGCTTCGTATGTGAGATTTTACTGTGGTATTGTGCAGGGAGATACGGTTATTGCTTTTTGGGATAATGGTATTGGTTTTAATCCAACCATGGACTACAAAGATGAGGAAATGATGGTTAAGCATATTGACAGTAATATGGGAATCGGATTAGTGAGAAAGTTATCCAGTCAGTGGATATATACCAGAATAAATCGCGAGAATTGCAATTTTATACGTATATGCAAATAATAAAACCCGCCTGTGGATTTTAAGAAATAATCTTAATTACAGGCGGGATTTTTATAATTTAATGAATTCGGGTTTTCTTTTTTTGAAATATGTTAAATACTTAAATCCAATGTCTTTCAAAAGGTCCCCGGCATATTGGAATTCATATGCCACATCTTCCGGTCTGTGGGCATCGGCCCCGATGGTAAGGATTTCTCCACCCAGGGAGTGGTAGAGCCTTAAAATGTCCTCGGATGGATTAATGCGGCTTACCCTGGCTCTTAAGCCACCGGTATTTATTTCGATTCCCTTGCCAAGCTCGATAATTCGTTTAAGAATGGCTTCAAAAATCTCCGCATGATTACTAAATTTATAATTGGCATCACCATTTGGAGCATATCTTACAACATAATCAAGGTGAGCGTAGATGTCAAAATCCGTGAAATTACAGATATTATCATATATCTCACTAAAATACATATTGAAAACCTGGACATCGGTTCTTCCTTCGTAAATGGCAGGATAGTAGACATCCCTGCAGGTGCATGTATGAGATGAGCCAATGATGAAATCAAACTGTTTATCCTTAAGATAATCCCTTAATTTATCATAGGTTGTAGGCATTATTCCAAGTTCAATGCCGAAATTTAAATCAATTTTGTCTCCATATAAGGAAAGGTTGGACTCGTAATCCTTCCTGTATTTTTCCAAATCCAGTTCAAACATTCCTTCTTCGCCGCTTACTGTATAAGGAAAGTCCATATCATAATGGTCAGTGAAACATATATGTTTAAGCCCTTTATTTATGGCAGATGAGACCATATCCGACATTGGAGCCTGTGAATCCCCGGAATTATTAGTATGCATATGAACATCGGTAATTATCATTATTTTTAACCTCTGATTTTTAGTTAGATTTACATAACATATAATATCGACTAAAATCCCCGTCAACATAACTTATAGTAGCATAAAAATTTACTAAAATAAACAAATATATCTTGAAATTATAGCGTTACTTTATTACAATAAGGATGTTGATAAAAAAATATCAAACATATTTTTAGGAGGATTTAAAAATGGCAGTAAAAGTAGCAATTAATGGTTTTGGCCGTATCGGTCGTCTTGCTTTCAGACAGATGTTCGGAGCAGAAGGATATGAAGTAGTTGCAATCAACGATCTTACAAAGCCTTCAATGCTTGCTCATCTTCTTAAGTATGATACAGCACAGGGCGGATACTGTGGAGCAATCGGAGAGAATAAGCACACAGTAACAGCTGATGACGAAGCTAACACAATTACAGTAGACGGAAAGACACTTCAGATCTACAAAGAGGCAGATGCAAACAACCTTCCTTGGGGTAAGATTGGTGTAGATGTTGTTCTTGAGTGTACAGGTTTCTATACATCTAAGGAAAAATCACAGGCTCATATCAATGCCGGTGCTAAGAAAGTAGTTATTTCTGCTCCTGCAGGTAATGACCTTCCTACAATCGTTTACAATGTAAACCACACAACATTAACAAAGGATGATACAATTATTTCAGCAGCTTCTTGTACAACAAACTGCCTTGCACCTATGACAAAGGCTCTTAACGACTACGCTCCTATCCAGAGTGGTATCATGACAACAGTTCATGCTTACACAGGTGACCAGATGATCCTTGATGGTCCTCACAGAAAGGGTGACCTTCAGAGAGCAAGAGCTGGTGCAGCTAACATTGTTCCTAACTCAACAGGTGCTGCTAAGGCTATCGGTCTTGTTATTCCTGAACTTAACGGCAAGCTTATCGGTGCTGCTCAGAGAGTTCCTACCCCTACAGGTTCAACAACAATTCTTCACGCAGTTGTTAAGGGTGAAGTTACTGTAGACGGAATCAATGCAGCAATGAAGGCAGCTGCTAACGAATCATTCGGTTACACAGAAGAGAAGCTTGTTTCTTCTGATATCGTTGGTATGAGATTTGGTTCACTCTTTGATGCTAACCAGACAATGGTTTCAAAGATGGATGACGGTAACTCACTTGTACAGGTTGTTTCATGGTATGATAATGAGAACAGCTACACAAGCCAGATGGTTAGAACAATTAAGTACTTCGCTGAGTTATAATTAGAACTTACGAATTAATTAACTTCTAAATTTAATGAGGTCCGGCCTTGATTGGGCCGGGCCTTATTTATTTAATAAATAATAAGGAGGACATTTATCATGTCATTAAACAAGAAATCAGTTGATGATTTTAATGCTAAGGGTAAGAGAGTATTGGTAAGATGTGACTTCAACGTACCATTAAAAGATGGCGTTATCACAGATGAAACCAGAATTAATGCAGCTCTTCCTACAATCAATAAGTTAATTGGTGATGGCGCTAAGGTTATTCTTTGCTCACACCTTGGAAAAGTTAAAGAAGGACCAAATGAGAAGGAATCACTTGCTCCTGTAGCTGCTAAGTTATCTGAGAAATTAGGTAAGAACGTTGTATTCGTTAAGGATTACAATGTAACAGGCGCTGATGCTACAGCTGCTGTTGCAGCTATGAAAGAAGGAGATGTAGTTCTTCTTCAGAATACAAGATTCCGTGGCAAAGAAGAGACAAAGCCTCAGGATGCCGGCGAAGCTTTCGCTAAGGAACTTGCTGATCTTTGTGATGATTATGTATGTGATGCTTTCGGTTCTGCACACAGAGCTCATGCTTCTGTAGCTGTTGTTACAAAGTATGTTCGTGAAAAAGGTGGCAACTGTGCAGTTGGTTACCTTATGCAGAAGGAAATCGATTTCTTAGGTAATGCAGTTGAGAATCCAGTAAGACCTTTCGTAGCTATCCTTGGTGGTGCTAAGGTTGCTGATAAACTTAACGTTATCAATAACTTACTTGAGAAGTGCGATACACTTATCATCGGTGGTGGTATGGCATTCACATTCCTTAAAGCTAAGGGATATGAAATTGGTAACTCACTTGTAGATGATGAGAAGATTGATTACTGTAAAGAAATGATGGCTAAGGCTGAGAGCCTTGGAAAGCAGCTCTTACTTCCTATCGATACAACAATCGCTGATGGTTTTCCAAATCCTATCGATGCTGAAATCGCTGTAGATGTTGTAGATGCTGATAAGATTCCTGCTAACAAGGAAGGTCTTGATATCGGACCTAAGACGGCTGAGTTATATGCTAATGCAGTTAAGAATGCAAAGACAGTTGTATGGAATGGACCTATGGGTGTATTCGAGAATCCTGTTCTTGCTAAAGGTACAATTGCAGTAGCTAAGGCACTTGCTGAAACAGATGCTACAACCATTATCGGTGGTGGTGATAGTGCAGCTGCTTGTAACCAGCTTGGTTTCGCTGATAAGATGAGCCATATCTCCACAGGTGGTGGTGCTTCTCTTGAATTCTTAGAGGGTAAGGAACTTCCTGGTGTATATGCAGCAGATGATAAATAAGATTAAGGAGATATTTAAAAATGGCTAGAAGAAGAATTATTGCCGGCAACTGGAAAATGAACAAGACTCCTTCAGAGGCAGTTGCTCTGGTTAATGAATTAAAAGATTTAGTAGTTAGTGATGATGTAGATGTAGTTTACTGCGTACCTGCAATTGACATCGTTCCTGTAGCTGAGGCTGTTAAGGGAACCAACGTTAAGGTTGGTGCTGAGAACTTCTACATTGAAGATAAGGGTGCTTTCACAGGTGAGATTTCTGCTCCAATGCTTAAGGATGCAGGTGTTGAATATATCATCATCGGACATTCAGAGAGAAGAGATATCTTCGGTGAGAATGATATCTTAATCAATGCTAAGGTTAAAAAGGCATTTGCAGCTGGTCTTAAGCCAATCCTTTGCTGTGGTGAGTCACTTGCACTTCGTAAGGCAGGTACTTACAAAGAGTGGATTGAAAGACAGATTAAGTGGGATCTTACAGATGTAACAGCAGATCAGGTTAAGAATCTTGTTATCGCATACGAGCCAATCTGGGCTATCGGTACAGGCGAGACAGCAACAGCTGATCAGGCTGAAGAAGTATGTAAGCTTATCCGTGATCTTATTGCCAAACTTTATGATGATGCTACAGCTGAGGCTGTCAGAATCCAGTATGGCGGATCAATGAATGCTGGTAATGCTTATGAATTATTATCAAAGCCTGATATTGATGGCGGTCTTATTGGTGGAGCTTCACTTAAGCCGGACTTTGGTAAGATTGTTCATCCAGAGAAACAATAATCCTAATAAAAATTATGTTTTAATATAAGAGGAAGGTTAATAGCCTTCCTCTTTATATTTTGCCTGAAAAATGTTATAATATTTCAAATTGTGTATTATTTTGTAAAAGGAGAAAAATATGATTATTAAATGCCCTAATTGTGGCGCTTCTTTGGAATATGATCCTTCTGAAAAAGACCTGTTTTGTGAGCATTGTGGAAGTTTTGTAAACATTAATGAACCTGAAAATGATGAAGATTACAAAACAGCCGGAGCAGACAGGAGTGTATTCGATCAGGCAGATATTGTCAGGGAAATCCTTGAAACCAATGTATATAAGTGTACATCATGTGGTGCCGAGCTAAACATAAATGGCAAGGAGACTTCTTCTTTCTGCGCCTACTGTGGTCAGCCGACCATTGTATTTGACAGAGTGGAAGGTATTTTAAAGCCTGACGTTATTATTCCTTTTGAAATTACAAAGGGAAAGGCTGAGGATATATTAAGAACCAAGTTCCAGAAAGGTTTCTTTATACCTAAGGCTTTTAAAAAGTTTACTGTAGACAGAATCTCGGGAATATATATTCCATACTGGCTTTATGAACTTGAGTACTCGGATTTCATTACAGTTGAATATTCAACATCCAAGACAAGTTTTGCTTCATCTTATGGAAGCTGGGCCGTTGGTTCGGGAAATTCAAAAAAGTCTTATCAAAGTATTCCGATGCATAGGGAATTTAAGAACCTTGCCTGTGATGCTTCAATAGATTTAAATGATAATATTTCATTTATGATAGAGCCTTATTATTTTGAATTATCAAAACCTTTTGATATTAGTTACTTAAGTGGATATTATTCAGACAGATATGATATATCAGAAGCCAGAATGAAGGCTAATGCCTATAAGAAGGCCAATACCCTTGTATGCCAGGAAGCCATGGATATGGTAGATGGTGGCGGTAAAAGAATAATTAAATCAACTCCGGTTTATCACTGGGGAACAAATACAAGATATGCTTATCTGCCTGCTTATTTCATGTGTCTTCAGTATAAGGGCGAGCCATATACATTCGCAGTTAATGGCCAGACCGGTAAACTGGTGGGCGCGATGCCTCTTGATAAATCCAAGGTTATTGTTACATCATTAATTATTTTTGCAGTAATATGCCTTATTATTACTTTTATAGTAATTCCTATACTTGAAATGCTGGAATTTTTAGGAGACAGATTATTGTTCCAGTTTTCAATTGTACTTTTTGTAATTCTTATTTTTAATGCGAAATTTGCATATGATTCATTTATGAAATATCTGGAAGTATTTGATCTTACAAAGGAAAGAAGAGTAAGAAGGTACGCCACAAAGAGACAGGAGAAATAGATATGAAAATAATTTTGGTTTTATTATTACTTGCCAATGCAGCAGCTCTTACCTGTACAATTATGACAAAGTGGATATGTAAATCCAATTTATCAGGTACTGAGATGGGTGATACCCATGATTATATTTAAGGAGAAAGTAAGATGACATATAAATGTCCTAATTGCTATGGCGCTTTAAAATATAATGCGGCTTTGGATAAAATGGAATGCGAATACTGTGGTTCCATTTTTACCATGGATGAGATTAATCAGCTTTATGCCCACATGGAAGAGAAAACCAGCCAGTATACTGACGGGCAGGTTAAGGCGCAAAGTCAGGTTAACAGGGAGAATCAGAATCCTGATTTAAATGCAGCAAACAAGAATCAGGATACAATAGAAAAGGAAAAATTAAATGTTAATATCTACAGATGTTCTTCCTGTGGGGCAGAACTTGCAGTAAATGGTGTTGAAAGTTCATCTTTCTGTGCTTATTGTGGTCAGCCGACGGTTATTTTTTCCAGGGTTGAGGGAATGGATAAGCCTGATGTTGTTATTCCTTTCTCAGTAACCAAGGAGCAGGCTATAGGAATTATGCAGCAAAGAGTAAGAAAAGGTTTATATATTCCTGCAAAGTTGAAGAAAATTGATATTGAAAGAGTAAGAGGAATATACGTACCTTTCTGGACATATGATATGAGATATGAAGATGACCTTATTATCAGATATAAGGTTAAAAGTGGCAAAACCACCGTCACCAAGTATGCCAGAAGAGCGGGAGAGACTACTTTCAGGGATTTGACATATGATGCATCCAGGATGCTTAATGATGATTCATCCCAGAAACTTGAACCTTTTTACGTAAAAAACAGTGTTCCTTTTGATGCCAAATATCTTTCAGGATTCTATGCTGACAGATATGATATGGCAATGAATGTAATAAGAGGTAATGCTATTCAAAAAGCATGTGATCTTTTTGTTGGAGAAGTAATGAAAACTGTGCCGGGTTCCGGACATCAGGTTGTATCAAGCGACCCGAAAGTTGATTTACTTGGTAATAAGTATCTGCTGGCACCTGTATGGTTTATGACAGTCAGATATGAAAATATTCCATATACTCTTATGGTTAATGGTCAGACAGGTAAACTGGTTGGCGGTCTTCCGTATGTAATGTGGAAGGTTGTAGTCACAATGATTGTGCTTTTTGGAGTATTTGCTACATTTATTCCATTTATTGTAAGTGGAATACTTGGTGCGTTATCAGATTCGGATGATGCTCCGGGTAAACTGATAGGAGTAATAATTGTTGGTGCAATATTTATTATTATTGCCGGAATCAATTATTTCAGTAAAGTTAAAAAGAGTATAGATTTAACCAAGGAGCAGGCTATAAACAGATTTAGTAAAGAAAGGCAGGATGTATAATGAGTGGACTTGGATTTATTCTTGGTTTATTAATTGCTGTTTCTTTATCTGTATTTATTACGGGATTGCTTTTAAAGAAATCCAATGATTTCGGTGACAGCACCGGTTCTTACAATCATTTTGCCGAAGGCTCGATCCGTTATTATGTGAAAGAGAATAATTATCACAGGTAGGAGCTTAAGTTAAGTAATGATTTTATTACTTTCCAGGATATTTATTAAAGATTATAAGAATACTGAAGATGCAAAGGTAAGAACATCCTATGGCATAATCTGCGCCATTTTTGGAATCATACTTAATGTTTTATTGTTTGCATTTAAAATATTATTAAGTTTTTTTGCATCTTCCGTATCAATTCTTGCTGATGCATTAAATAATCTTTCGGATGCAGGAAGTTCGTTAGTGACATTATTTGGTTTTGTTGTATCAAGGCAGAAACCTGATAAAGAGCATCCTTTTGGACATGGCAGAATGGAATATATTTCAGGCCTTGTGGTATCCATAGTTATTATTCTCATGGCTTTTGAATTATTCCATACATCCATTGCGGAGATTTTTAATCCGAGTGAGATTAATATCAGTATATGGGCGCTGATTATTATGATAATATCAGTGCTTGTTAAGATTTATATGAGTTCATATAATTTCTATTATGGAAAACGCCTTGGCTCTGCAACATTAAAGGCAACGGCTCTTGACAGCGCCAGCGACGTGCTTGCAACAAGTGTGGTTATAGCATCTGCTGTTATTTATTATTTGTTTAAAATCAACATTGATGCCTATGCAGGTATTGTGGTTTCGCTCTTTGTACTTAGAGCCGGAATAAATGCACTTAAAGAAACGTCTTCACCACTTCTTGGAACGAAACCTGATCCGGAACTGGTTGAAAGAATAGAAAATATAGTAAAGAAACAGAAGATGATTCTTGGGTATCACGATCTGATAATTCATGATTATGGTCCAAACAGAAGGATGCTTTCACTTCACGCAGAGGTTGATTACCGAAATAATCTTGTTTTGGTACATGATGTTATCGATGAAATAGAAAGTGAAATTGAAAATACACTTGGAATAGATGCATCGATTCATGTAGACCCGGTTCAGGTGGATAATGAAGTTGTTGATTTGTTGAAGGCTTATATTAATGAAAAACTTTCAGATATTGATAAACGCCTTAAATATCATGATTTCAGGGTGACGGCAAAAGAGGAAGGATTATGTATTATATTTGAACTTCCGGTTCCTTTTGACTGTAAATATAAGGCTGAGGATATTGACAGAATAATTGCTGAAAACCTGGCCAAAGACTATCCTCAGTATAAAATGACAATCAAGTTTGAAACAGAAATGTTATAATTTTTTCTTGCATTTAACATTTTACTATGATATATTAAGACAGTTAGTGGCCTAACGAAAGGATATAGGTTTAATTATGGACGTACTTAAAATAGTTTTAACTATTCTTTTTATTATAATATGTGTTGCATTAACATTCCTTGTATTAATGCAGGAGGGCAAAAGTGCTGGTCTCGGTTCAATCGGCGGTATGGCTGAAAGCTACTGGGGCAGGAATAAGGGCAGATCTATGGAAGGTGTTCTTGTAAAGATAACAAGAATACTCGCAATAGGTTTTATAATACTTGCAGTTGTATTGAATCTGACCATATTCTAAATAGTTATTTAGTTATTTACAGCGCTCTCTTCAATAAAGAGGGCGCTTTTGTTATGTATAAAGGTTTTAAAACCAGAGGTTGATTTATTTTGGGAAAGAAGAAAGGTAAAATTGCATATATAGAGGGTATATATTCATCAGGGCCAAGAGGCGGTTTTGTGGATGTGGATGAGAATTATTCTGTATATATTCCGTCATCTGATAGAAACGGGTCTTTTGAAAAAGATAAGGTTAAAGTGGAAATAACTTTAAAAAGAGCCGGCAAGAAGGATGAAGGAAAGGTTGTTGAAATTCTTGAAAGAGGCATCACCAAAGTGGTTGGCGTGCTAGATAAAAGCAAGGATTTCGGCTTTGTGATTCCGGATGGAAAAGTTTTAAAAGAAGATATATTTATCCCTAAAAAAGACATTAATGGAGCGAAGGATGGCCAGATGGTAATCTGTAAGATTACTGAGTATCCGGCTTCGAGAAACAGTCATGCTGAAGGCGAGATAATTGAAATAATCGGTTATAAGGATGAACCGGGTGTTGATATAAGAGCCATTGTGGAATCCATGAATATTCCTGATAAATTTCCGGAAGAAGTAATGGCTGAGGCTGAGAGGATCCCAGACAGTGTTTCACCTAAAGATGCCGCTAAAAGAATGGACTTAAGGGATAAGATAACTGTTACCATTGATTCTGACAGTGCCAAGGATCTTGATGATGCCATATCCATCGAAAAGAATGGGGATATGTACAGGCTTTATGTCTCTATTGCGGATGTTTCAGAGTATGTAACTTTGGGCTCTAAGCTTAATGAAGAAGCCATCAAAAGGGGTACCAGCGCATATCTTTGTAACAGGGTTATTCCGATGCTTCCTAAGAAACTGTCCAATGGAATCTGCTCTTTAAATGAACAGGTGGACAGACTTACATTATCCTGCATTATGGATATTGATAATAAGGGTAATGTCATTTCTCACCAAATCGCCGAAACTGTAATTAATGTTAATCACAGAATGAGCTATGTATCGGTTCAGAAAATACTCGATGGCGATAAGGAAGAGATTGATAAATATAATGATATTGCTCATATTTTTCCTTTAATGCATGAACTTTCTTTGATTATCAGAAAAAGAAGGCAGGATAGAGGAGGCATTGATTTTAACATAGATGAGAGCGAGATTATTCTTAATGATGAGGGATTTCCTGTTATTATCAGGGCTCATGAGAGAAATGAAGCGTCCAGAATTATTGAGGATTTCATGATAATGGCCAATGAGACTGTGGCGAAGGCACTTTATGATGAGCATATGCCTTGTGTATACAGAATTCATGAGGAGCCTGGAGCTGATAAAATCGATGAACTTAAAAATACTCTTCATACCATGGGAATTACGATTAAGACCAACCATGGCAAGGTTCATCCAATGGAAATTCAGAAACTTCTTAAGAGCGTGGAAGGAAAGAGTGAGGAAGCCTTTGTGTCCTTTATGACCTTAAGATGCATGAATCAGGCAAGATATTCTTCATATCAGAACAGGCATTTTGGACTGGCGTCTGATTATTACTGCCATTTTACATCTCCAATCAGACGATATCCGGATTTGCTTGTGCATCGCATTATCAAGGATTATTTAAATAATCGTATGGATGATGATAAGATTAATTATTATAATATGACTTTGGAAGGCCTTGCTGCATCATCTTCAAACTGTGAAAGAAGGGCAGTTCAGGCTGAAAGAGAAGTCAATCGCCTTAAGAAAGCTCAGTATATGATAGAAAGAATTGGCGAGGAATATGAAGGCGTTGTCTCGGGAGTGACTGATTTTGGAATGTTTGTTATGCTTCCAAATACCATTGAAGGTATGATAAGATTAGGACAAAGAGGTAAAGAAAAATTATTCTATGACGATAAAACTAAAGAGGTGAGATCGAATAGAAGAAATTTGAAATACCGACTGGGAGACAGTATTAAAATCAGGGTTATAAATGTTGATGTATCTTCAAGAACCATTGATTTTGATTTAGGTGAGTAAAATGAGTGAAGGCAGCAAATTAATTGCAAATAATAAAAAAGCATATCATGATTATTTTGTTGAAGAAAAGTATGAATGCGGCATTGCCCTTGCAGGAACTGAAGTTAAGAGTTTAAGGCTGGGAAAATGCTCCATTAAAGAAGCTTATGTGAATATAGACCATAATGAGGCTTTTATAAATGCAATGAATATATCACCTTATGAAAAGGGTAATATATTTAATAAAGACCCAATGAGAGTACGTAAGCTTCTTCTTCATAAATCTGAGATAATCAAGCTTGCAAGTAAGGCATCTGAAAAGGGTTATGCCATTATACCTTTGTCGGTATATTTTAAAAATGGTAAGGCCAAGGTTGAGATTGGACTTTGCAAAGGTAAGAAGTTATATGACAAACGTGAAGATATTGCAAAGAAAGATCTTAAGCGTTCTGTGGAAAGAGAATTCAGAGAAAGCCTGAAAATGTAGATTATAATCATTAAAAAGGTTATAATATATATACAATTAAATATGGGGTAGTCAAGGTTTCGACAGGGATAATGCAGCTGGAGAAGCTATCCGGATGTGATACGTTACATCACAAACCTAAATATAAACGCTGATAATAAATTAGCAGTAGCTGCCTAAGATGCAGCTTGTCCTGTATTTTCGGACCTGCACGTTTATATGGGGCATCATCATTCGCAGGAAACGACTTATATAAAGCTTTGAATATAAGGGCGTAAGATGAAGCTACCTGACTTAAAAGGGGTGTTGCTTCTCCTTTAAGGCAGGGAATCTTTAATAAGCAACTATGATAGTAGAAGGACAGGGAATTTATTTTTGGACACGGGTTCGACTCCCGTCTACTCCACTTAAATGAAAGTCATGGAAACGGTATTCCGTGGCTTTTATTTTTTTATATTGGCTGGTTTACATAAGTGTATATTTTGGATATATGGTAGTGGCGGGGATTTTTTCAGTAAAAATATGACAAAATATAGCTTTTGTGGTATAATAAATCATAATGCGTTTATTGTGTTTTTAGGAAGAAATTATGAATAAAGAGAATCAGGTTGGAGATTATCTTTTTGCCAATACGGCAGATGCTAATCTTGCAAGAGATGAACTGGATAAAGTTAATAAATTAAAAGAGAAACTTTCAAAGGCTGATGATGTTTTATTATATAAAGTCTATAACAAATGTATTGAAAGCAGGACTTTCAAGACACCCATCGGTCAGGACTATATGAAGGAAATTAAGGCCAGAATTGAGAAGAATGAAAGTCTTGGAGATATTTTGCCGGTTCCGCTTTATTCCACCTATGATTTTGATTCCAGGAATACTCTGGAAAAATATGACAAGTTCATGGAGCAGGAAAAGGAGCGAAATAAAACAAAGACAAGTGCTTCCACAATAGCACTTTACTGGTGTCTTGGAATAATTGCCATGCTCATTGTGGTTATTGGCGTGCTTTTCTATATAACGACAACGGGAGACAATGTAAATATTCTTAATTATGAGAATGCTCTGATTAATAAGTATTCCGAATGGTCTGATGAACTGACTGAGAAGGATGCGGAACTTCGTAAGAAGGAAAATAAAATCAGAATGATGGAAGAAGAACTTAAAGAACAGGGTATTATACTCGAATTTGATGAAGAAGATGAAGAATAAAAGGAAAACGGTATGAAGAAAAAAATCTTAACAATTTCATTATTGGCTTTTAGTATGACCATACTGACAGGCTGTATGAATGCCATACCTGATTTATCAGAAGAAGATATGGATAAGGTTACAACCTATATGTCCATGATTCTTTTAGAGCATGATGTTAATTATAATTCCAAACTTCTGACTGAAGAAGAGAAGCCTGTTGCCGTTGCGGTTGAAATTGAAAGACAGGCTGAACTTGCAAGAATTGAGGAAGAAGAAAGACTTCTTAAAGAACTTCAGGAAAAAGAGAATGCGCCGGATGATATAGAAGTTGAAGGCGGCGGTTCATCAAGTTCACAGGCAACTGCCTCTACTTTGGAAGATGTTGTTGAGATTGAAGGAATCAGCATTACATATGCAGGTTCTGATATTAAGGATACTTATCCTGATTCAGGAGAGGCTATGGCATTTACCATGTCATCAGCCATGGGGAATAAATTTATTGTTTCTTATTTTGATGTAACCAATACAACAGATACCATCGTTTCCCTTAATTTTGCTGATGCTCAGCTTAGAGGCAAATTCAAAGGAAACGGCAGTAATTATACAGCCCTTACTACACTTTTATTTGACGATCTGATGCTTCATAATGATGTGCTTGGAGCAGGTGAAACCATAAGGCTTGTGGTTGTGTCAGAAGTTCCGGAAAGTGCTGTGGCAAATGGAGTAGATGGATTTACACTTAATTTAAGGTCTGCAATTAATAAGAAAAGCGTAAATATTACTTTATAAAGGAGATATATTATGTACGGCAGGAAAATCGCGATTATCACAGGTGCATCCTCAGGTATTGGCTACGAAGCAACACTTGAGATAGACAGAAGATTTAATTCTCTTGAAGAAATCTGGATTATTGGTCGTAATGAAGAGAAACTTAATGCTTTGGCAGCTAAATTACACAGAAGCGTAAGAATCATTATGATGGACGTTACCAAGCAAAGTGATATCGATGCTTTGGAAGGCTTGCTTGATCAGTATGAGCCTAATATAAGAATGCTTTTCCAGAGTGCAGGCGAAGGCCTTCACGGAAGATTTATGGAAAGAACAGCTAAAGACCAGACATATATGATTGACTTAAACTGCAAGGCATTAACCAATATTGCTCATATCTGTATTCCATATATGAGAAAAGGAAGTCATATGATTAATCTTGCATCAAGTGCCGGATTTATTCCACTTCCTTCTTTCGCAGTTTATGGTGCGTCAAAGGCTTATGTGCTTAATCTTTCGAGGGCTCTTAATTATGAACTTGCCAAAAGAAGAATCCATGTTATGGCAGTATGCCCGGGCCCTGTTGATACACCTTTCTTTGATAAAAGCGAAAGATATTATGACGATGAAACTTTTATGAAATTTAAATCGCTTTTTATGAATACACCCAAGAGAGTCGCAAAGAAGGCTATATGTGATGCGGCCCTGTATAAATCAGTATCTACAGATACTATATTGATTACAGCTTTAAGATTTATATCTAAATTATATATTTAAAGGGGATTGAAATGGAAAACGAAAAGACAGTCAATAATGAAGAGGTTCTTAGTGAAGAGATAAAGGAAGATAAGGACCTCAAGGATGTTTCAAAAAGTTCAGAAGAAGATGATGACGAAAATGATTTTTTAGTTAAATACCTTCCGGAACTCATTGCAATTGTTGCTTTTATCGGTCTTGGAATCATAATGTTCATTTATCATGAACCCTGGTATGACGAGATTCAGTCATGGATGCTTGCCAAAGATGCATCAATTAAGGAACTTTTATTTAATGCTCCTCATTATGAAGGTCATCCGGCTTTATGGTCACTGCTTCTTGCAGTATTTGCCAAGACCGGTGTAAATATGGATTACGGCCTTAGAATCTGGAATATGTTATTTACAACAATTGCTGCCGGATTAATCATATTTAAGGCGCCATTTAAGAGAATATTCAGATGCCTTATTCCATTTACATACTTTTTATTCTATCAGTACACAGTAATCTGTCGTCCGTATTCAATAATGTTTTTGGCTTTCGTGCTTCTTGCATTCTTTTATAAGAGCAGAAACGAACATCCGGTAAGATATGTTGCATCACTTTTGCTTCTTTGCTTAAGTTCAGCTTATGGTATGCTTTTTGCCTGCATGTTCTCAGTTGTATGGACAGTTGAAATACTTGTTGAACTTAAAAACAAAAAGGCATTTAATACAGTATTTAAGGACAGCAGATTTTACTCACTTTTATGTCTTTTGGTATTGGCAGTTGCAGAACTTGTTTCAATATTCCCTGCGTCCAATGCTTTTGCGCAGATAAGAGAGACCAATACATCAGCAATTAAATGTTTAATATATACATTCTTTGTACTTCCTGCAGATGCACTGCTTAGTGATGTATCATTACTTGGAAGACTTCAGCAGACACCTGATGTGATTAAGGCAGATTATGCTACCGGACTTTGCATCTTTATGTCTGTAATCATTATTGCTTCTGCAGTTATGATTGCTCATGTATTTAAGAAAAAAGCCATTCTTATTCTGCCATATACAGCATTTGCTTTATATGCAGCACTTGGTTATTTCTATAATCATCATATTGGTATTGTTTCATTATTTGCACTTTTCTTTATCTGGATCTGCCTTGATGACAAGCCTGAAACTCTGGGTAAGATCAAGTTACTTGAAAAGATAGAAGAACAGATGCCAGGCTTTGGAAAGAAATATATGTATTTCCTTGGCGGTATCATGGTTATAGTTCCATTATTCTGGACTGTAATGGCATGCTACAATGATTATAATTCGGATTCATGGTATGCCAAGAGACTTGCTCTTTTTATAGATACTTATGATTTATATGATTACAGTATTGCTTCATCCTGGACTTATGAATATACAGGCGCAGGAGTAGAAGAGAGACTTAATGATATTCAGTATAATGATGATGGAACAATGGAAGTTTCAACTGAAATCAGACAGTTATACAAGGAAGATTATCATAATTACGTAAATATGGTTAATTTCGTGGATGTTCTTGCTTATGACCCTATGGGAAGAAATTATATTTATAATTTCAACAATGGAGATCCTCACAAGAGATATGTAGATCATAATACTCCTTCTGAAGAGGAGGCCAATGCTTATCTTCATGAATTAGGAGAGAAGGGATATCCTGATTTTATTATGGGCAGTCCTGAAATATTAGGTCTTATGGATCTTGATGTTTCAAATGTATCTTATATTCCTGTATATTCAATGAGATGTTACAGAATAAATAAATATAATGCAATTTATGCAAATGAATATGTATATGCAAGATCAGACATATTTGCATCAAGAACAGACTGGCCGATTTTCCAGCAGTAATGTGATTATATGAATAAAGTTAAAGATTATATTCTCAAACACTATATAGAATTTATAGTGCTTGCCGTCTATATAGTTATATATTTTACAGTCTGTGCTTACCACGAACCAATGTATGATGAGGCTCAGAGTTTTCTGATTGCCAGGGATGGAAGTCTTCTTGATATACTTACGAAGATACCTCATTACGAAGGTCATCCGCCGCTTTGGCATCTTATAATTGCAATATTTGCCAAAAGCGGATTTGGTTTCGAGGCATCTCTAAGAATACCGGGTGCCATACTTAATATTACTTTGGCATATATGCTTATTTTTAAAGCGCCTTTTAACAAATATGTAAAGTTTTTATTGCCTTTTACATATTATCTGTTTTTCAGATTTGGTGTTATTGTAAGACCTTATGTATTAACCTGCACAGTACTGATTTTTATGGCTTATTATTATAAGTCCAAGAGAAATAAACCAATAAGGTTTATGATACTTATTCTGCTTCTTTGCTTAAGTACAGCCTATGGAATGTGCATAGCCTGCGGAATCTGTATTATCTGGGCTTATGAAATAATAAAAGATATTATAAGGAGGAAAAGAAATGTTACTATTCAAGCTATTCAAACCTTTAATCAAAACCTGGCTGAAGGGGGCATTACTGATTGCATTACAGCTCCTTCTTCCGATAATAATTCTTTATCTGGTGAAAGTGATTTCAACAGCACTTCTGAACAGTATGACAAAGAACTTCCAGAAGAATGCAAGAAAGAAAGTTCAGAGAATTCTTCAGAAGGGCAAAAAGAAAGCACCTGTAAAAGTAAAGAAGAAAGCAAAAGCAGCTTAATATTAGAAATATCATCATTAAGTTTTATATTATTATTTAATATTGGTCTGGCATATTTAATATCTCCAAAAGCAGATACCAACAGTGTTGTAAGTACCGGACTTGTGCCTTTTATAAAAGGTCTTGTTTATATGCTTATAATTGCACCTGCTGATTCCATGTTTATTGATGCAGGGCTCGATGGAAGACTTCAGGATTATGCGGCGAGACTTGTGTCTTTGTCCACGTATTCAGTTATAAATATAATTCTTGGGGCTCTTACAGTGGCTGTACTGGTATATGTAGCCAAAAAATGTGGAAAACTTAAGGAACTTATTATTCCATATGTTTTATTTTCCATATTCAGTGCATATGTATATTTCTGGTATCATCATATAGGCATTGTTTTTGGATATATATTATTTGTAATGTGGATATGCTTTGATGGCTTTACATTGTTTAAAAAAGATGACAGGCCATATGTTTTTGATAAGGATAAATCTTATATTCGTAAGACTGTGCCATTGTTTATAGGCTTATGTATTGGCATGTCTCTGGCCTGGTCTGTATTTTGCTCATATACTGATATAACAAAAGTTACATGGCATACCAAAGATATGGCAGATGCGGTAGAAGTGCTTGGACTTGATAATAACAATACATATCTCAGATGGGATATGAGTTATATAGGTGACGGTTCAAGCCCGGAATCTTACAGAGATGCCCATAATTATAAGCATGAATTTGGAATAACACAGTTCTTTGATTCTCTTGCTTACTTAGATGAGAATATTTTTGTCAATCATAATATGTATAATCATGATGTGACATATAATATGCAGTCTTTAGACAGTGCTACCAATGAAAGGATTTTTAAGGATTTGAGCGCTCTTGGCTATCCGGAATTCTTTGTTGGAGATTATACCGGTCTTGGAATTCTTGAAACGGGGGAAGAGATGCCAGGCTACCTGCCTGTTTACAGAATAGAGGTATATAAACCTGATAAGTTCATTGTGGATTACAATGATTTATTCATTTATGCAAGAGAGGATATATATAAAAAAAGAAATGACTGGCCAATAAAGGCTCAGCTTGCGGGAACATATAAGAAATAAGGTAATAAAGATGTTTGTTGAATTTAAAATGGAAAGAGAAGATCTGGTAACTGTTGGACAGGAAGTTCCAATATCAGAAGGTAAACTTCCGTACAGTTACTATTATGTTGTAGAACCTGCAATTGCCATGAGTGGTAATTTCCCTACCAATCAGAGAATTATGGCAAGAAAAGGTATAGTCAGGGAAATAGAGAATAAACCTACAGGTTTCTATTTAAAAGTAGAACTTGAAGATAATAAGGAGGCAGATAATGAGTAATTTAGTAATGGATAAATTAAATAAATGCCTTAATCAGGTAAGAGAAAAAACTGCCTTTAAGCCGCTTGTAGCCATAGTACTTGGTTCAGGACTTGGTGATTATGCTAATAATATTAAGGTTGAAGCAATCGTGGATTATCATGATATTGACGGTTTCCCGGTTTCAACGGTTCCCGGACATGCAGGTCAGTTTATCTTTGGATATGTGTATGATGTTCCTGTTGTCTGCATGAAGGGAAGGGTTCATTATTACGAAGGATATGACATCTCAGATGTTGTGCTTCCTGTAAGATTAATGGGATTAATGGGAGCCAAAATTCTTTTCTTAACCAATGCATCCGGTGGAATAAATACGGGATTTGGGGCCGGAGATTTTATGATGATTAAGGATCACATTTCCTGCTTCGTACCTAATCCTTTAATCGGTCCAAATGTGGACGAGCTGGGCACAAGATTCCCGGACATGTCCCACGTTTACGATGAAGATTTGCAGGATATTATCCGACAAACCGCATCAGATAACAATATTAAATTGCAGGAAGGAATTTATGCCCAGCTTACCGGCCCTTCCTTTGAGTCCCCGGCTGAAATCAGAATGCTTAAGACTCTTGGAGCGGACGCTGTGGGTATGAGTACTGTAGTCGAAGCAATTGCGGCTAATCATATGGGACTTAAGATTTGCGCTATTTCCTGTGTATGCAACCTGGCGGCAGGTATCAGTCCCACACCTCTTACTCATGATGAGGTCCAGGCTGCGGCTAATGAGGCTGCTCCTAAGTTTAAAGAACTTGTTACCAAATCAGTGATTAAAATGGGTAAGGCTTATGGAAATAATTAATACTTTGCTTGATGCGGCCCTTAAGGCAAGAAAGAATTCATACTGTCCATATTCTGGTTTCGCTGTAGGCGCGGCTGTAATGGATGATAAAGGAAATATTTACTCAGGTTGTAATGTTGAGAATGCGGCCTATGGAGATAGCGTGTGCGCTGAGAGAGTTGCAATGTTTGAGGCGGTTTCCGAGGGCGCTTCTAACCTTAAATATATTCTGGTGGCTGGAAGTCCTAAGGGTGATGCAATAACTGATTATGCTTATCCTTGCGGAACATGCAGACAGGTTATGTCAGAACTTATGGATGGTGATGCTGTTATTTATGTGGCAGGACCTGAGGGTGATATAAAAGAATATACTTTGGAAGAACTGCTGCCACATTCTTTTACACTAAAGGAGTAATATGGTTGTTAAACTTTTCTCTGACGGGTCATCAAGGGGTAATCCGGGACCCGGAGGATATGGAACAATCCTGCAATATACAGACCCAAAGGGTAAATTCTATGAAAGAGAATACTCAAAAGGGTATGAAAATACTACCAATAACAGAATGGAGTTAATGGGAGTTATTACCGGACTTGAAGCTCTTAAAAAAGGAGTCAGGGTTGAAGTTTATACTGATTCCAAGTATGTGAGCGATGCTTTTAACAAAAACTGGATTCAGGGCTGGCTTCGAAGTGATTTTAGAAGGAATACAAAGAATCCTGTTAAGAATGTGGATTTATGGGAAAGACTTCTTAAAGCCTCTGAAGGTAAAGAGGTCAATTATAACTGGATTAAAGGACATGCAGGACATCCTGAGAATGAGAGATGTGATTCGATGGCAGTAGATGCTGCTTTGTCTGATAATCTTGATAAAGATGAGTGGGAATAATTTTTAATGATTTGGATTTATGTACTGTCTGCTATACTGGTATTTATTATTCTTGTAAGAATATACTGGTATCTTGATGATAAAAAGAAAATAAAGAATATACTTGATTCTTTTAAATCTGATTTATCCAGGGCGCCAAATAAGGATTACAGCCAAAAAAGGCTTAAATCCATATATGGATATGCCAAGAGGCATCAAAATGATGATACTCTGGATGAAATAACATTTGAGGATCTGGATATTTTATCCGTATATAAAGAGATTAATTATTCCTATTCTTCCGTAGGTGATGAGTATTTGATGTATACTCTGTTAAATCCACACCTTGATAAGTGGGACATAAGTGATTATGAGAAGAAGATTGGATTAATTAAGGATGGCGGTAATAAGGATAAATTAAGTTTAAGTTTTTATTTATTATCAAGGACCGGCCGATTTTCCCTATATGATTATATTGATAAATTAGATAATCTGGAAAAGAAAAGTAATATTAAATATATTATTTTGTGGATTATTTATGGGATTATTACCTTAGTGATTGTATTTAGTCCTTATCTTGGACTGGTGCTTCTATTTTTGTATGCCATTGTTGTTGCGGGAATATATTTATATCATAAAAAGGATGTTTCTGAATACCTTCTATGCTTTAAATATATTAACAAGATGGTTAGATGCGCCACTGAAGTTGAATCTTATCTTCCTGATGAATACGGGGAAGAAAAGGTTAAATTAAAAGAAGACATTAAGAAACTTAAATTTATAAACGGCCCATTAATTAATATACTTTTTAAAAGTAATACCAACTCAGTAGGGGATATTTCGGGTGGTTTGTATGATTACCTTAATATGCTGACACACCTTGATATGTTTATTTTTAATAATCTTATTGGTAATGTTAAGGCCAATACCGGGACTATTGATGAAATGTTTTCAATACTGGGTTCTGTTGAGAGTAAGATTTCAGTAATCAATTACAGAAACAGAATTGATTATTATGCTAAGCCTGATCTTGATAATAAATATGACATGGAAGCCGTTGATGTTTATCATCCGCTTCTTAATAATCCTGTAAGTAACAGTATAAAGGTAGAAAAGAAAGGTGTACTTATAACAGGTTCTAATGCCTCAGGAAAGTCCACATTCTTAAGGACAATAGGAATTAATGCACTCCTTAGTCAGAGCATTAATACATCGCTTTCAAAGAGTTACAGGGGCAAATTCTATAAGATAATGTCATCCATGACAATAAAGGATGATTTACTTAAAGGGGACAGCTACTATATGGCTGAGATTAAATCCATCCGAAGATTGCTTGATAAGGTTGCCATGGATTATAATGTATTATGTTTTGTGGATGAGGTTTTAAAGGGAACCAATACCGTAGAGAGAATTGCCGGAGGATATGAAATTTTATTATCCTTAAGTAAGGGTAAATCTCTTTGCTTTGCCGCAACTCATGATATTGAACTTACATCTCTTTTGGAGAATACATATCAGAATATGCATTTTGAAGAAGAGATTAAGGATAATGACATAGTATTTAATTATCATATTAATGCAGGCAAGGCGACCAGCAGAAATGCTATCAGGCTTTTGTCACTGATGGGATATGATGAAAATATAGTTAATAATGCTGACCGCATTGCTTCGGATTTCCTTAAAACCGGAGAGTGGAGGGATGTCGATTAAGGAGGAATTATTATAATGTTCAGTTTTGTTTTGTTTTTTGTAGCATCACTTATTCTTTTCCTGTTTTTTATAGGTGTAATTGCTCTTGCAGTATTTATTGGCATTTCTTTGGCCAAGGCTAAGGAGAAAAAGAATCTTGCAGATATAGAGAAAGCAGATGATGAAGAGGCCACTCAGGCTTAATAAGGAGAAAAGTAATGGAAGAATCCTTATCTGTCAAGATTAAATATTTCAGTGATGAGATAGAAAAAATAGATTATATTGGCGGCGTTTCGGACTGGGTTGATTTAAGAGCAGCCAAAGATATTCACTTAAATAAGGGTGAGTGGGCTTTGATTCCTTTGGGGGTCGGTATGAAACTTCCTGAAGGATATGAGGCTCACGTAGTGCCGAGAAGTTCTACATTTAAGACTTTTGGCATTATTCAAACCAATCATATGGGAGTTATTGACGGCTCTTATTCGGGAGATAATGATGAATGGTTTTATCCGGCACTTGCCATGAGAGATACGGATATAAATGTAAATGACAGGATTTGTCAGTTCCGTATTATGAAGAATCAGCCAAAACTCATCTTTGAAGAGGTTAAAAGCCTTGATAATACAGACCGTGGGGGATTCGGAGCCACAGGCGTTAATTAACTTTAAAAAGGTTGTAAAATATAAAAAAGTCGTTATAATTAAGTTGTATTTTATTTAGGAGGTGCAATTATGCAAAAATGTTCAAAATTAGGTATTTCAGTTGCTTTACTCAGCATGCTTTGTTATTTTGCAGGTTATTATAACTTTACAGCATGTGCGATTCTTTTCGCAGTAGTATTAATCTACTCACAGAATAAGGATCTTAGAGTTAATGCAACTCAGGCAATTGTATTTAGCGCATTATTTACAGTTGTTACAGGTATTTTATCACAGTTTTCAGATGTAATTTATGATATTATTTATTACTTTGCCGGAATGTTTAATACATTTAAGGCTACCCCTGTCAGCGATTTCTTCTATGGTGTGGCTAACTGGGTATCAACATTTGATCTTGTCAGATTCTGCAACAATGTTTTACATCTTCTTTACTTTATCTTTACTGTTATCTTTGTATTTGGTTCACTTAAGGGTAAAGTTTGCAAGGTTCCATTTATTACAAAACTTGTTGAAAAGCATTTTGATGAGTCTGAAAGCGAGTCTTCCGCTGAATAATATTTAATTATAATTACTACTACATACTTGCCATCGCATTATGCGGTGGCAAGAATTGTGTGGGATAAAAGATTTCATGTTCGGATAATTATTATCCGATAAGAAAGGCTGAAAAATGATACAGGTTGAACACTTAACAAAGTATTATGGCAAGAATCCTGCAGTTACAGATGTATCTTTTACTGTAGAAGATGGCCATATTTACGGTTTGCTTGGACCTAATGGTGCAGGTAAATCTACAATTATGAATACCATTACCGGTTTACTTACACCAACAGAAGGTGTAATTACTATTAATGGTCATATTATGGGTGTGGAATCCAAGGAAGCCAAGAAATGTATTGGATATCTTCCGGAAATCCCACCACTTTATCTGGATATGGATGTAAGAGAATACCTTAATTTCGTAGGTAGTCTTAAGAAAATAGATAAAAGTACCAAAGAGGCTTCCACTCTGGATATTCTTAAGAAAACGGGGCTTGAAGAGGTACAGTACAAATTAATTAAACATTTGTCAAAAGGTTACAGACAAAGAGTCGGTATTGCAGGTGCTCTAATCGGCAATCCTCCCATTATTATCCTGGATGAGCCCACAGTTGGTCTTGATCCGGAACAGATAATTGAAATCAGAAACTTAATCAAATCTTTAAAAGAAGAGCATACTGTTATTATCAGTTCTCATATTCTTTCTGAGATTGGGGCTATCTGTGATGAATGTCTTGTTATTTCTCACGGAAGAGTTGTTGCTTCTGATACAACTGATAATATTATTAATTCCAAGCGTAAGGGTGTTACCTTTGAATTTACGGCAAAGGGCAGCAAGGAAGCGGTTGAAAAGGTACTGTCAAAGGTTGATAAAATCGACAATTATACCTTCGTTGAAGAAAATGCTTCCGGTGTTAAATTCAAAGTTGAATCCAAAGAGGGAGAGGATGTCAGAGAAGAATTATCCTTTGCCTTATCCGATGAAAGAATTCTTATCCTTGAACTTAGCGTAAGTAAGACATCTCTTGAAGACAGTTATCTTGAAATCATGAAGGATTTCAATGAAGAACTGGAAGAGGAAGAAAAACGTCTTATGGAAGAATCTCTGGCTAAAGACAAAGATGAAGAGGATGAAGAGGATGATGAAGAGTCTGAATCCGAAGAGTCTTTGGATGAAGAAGAAGGAAAGGAGGATGAATAGTAATGTTTACCATCTATATTAAAGAGATTAAATCTTATTTTAAATCCTTCTTTGGCTGGTTATTCCTGGCTGTATTTACATTCTTTGCAGGATTATATTTTGTTTTATATAATCTGTTTTATTCAAATCCATATTTGTCATATACAGTTTCAGCTTTAATGATTATTTTGCTGCTTATTCTGCCGGTACTTACAATGCGTACCTTTGCAGAAGAGAAGAAGGCTGGAACTGACAGACTTTTAATATCGTCGCCTATCAGTATTACAAGCATTGTTTTAGGTAAGTTCTTTGCACTTGCAACAATTCTTTTAATCACCACCATGATACTTGTTTTGGGCGCACTTGTTATGATGATATTTGGACCGGTTCCAATGGTTGAAACCGTGCTTTCACTGCTTGGATTCTTCTTATTTGGATGTGTCTGCATATCAATTGGTATGTTCTTATCATCCCTGACTGAGCATCAGTTTGTGGCTGCAATTCTTACATATGGCGTATTATTCATTATGTATCTTGTGCCTACATTTACATTGTATCTCTTTGGCGAAGATTCATGGATTTATGCCATCATGAGATATATTGATATCACATCACCATTTAATATGTTATTCGGTGTAGCCTATGATATTAATTTAACTCCCCTTTGCGGACTTAATCTTAAGGATATTGTATATATCATTTCAATTATTGCATTATTCCTTATTATGTCAGGTGTTGCTTTTGGAAAGAATGGTTTTGTTATCAAATCTGTTGGTAAGAAGAAATTCATATCCAAAATCGCCGTCATCTTTATTTTAATCGCAGCTTTCGTTGGGATTAATGTTGCAGTTAATTTTGCAGATGACAAATATGTTGAATATGATTTTACTGATAAGGAACTGGTAGCACTTACAGATGATACAAAGAGTGTACTTGATACACTTGATAAGGATATTACAATTTATGTAAGTGGTTCTGAGAAGGATATCGATGATTTTGAAAGTAAATATCTTAACAATTATCGTAAGTACAGCGATAAGATTAAGGTTGAATTTATTGATAATAAAGATAATCCTAATTTCTTTAATGATTACGCTGAAGCCCTTGATTATGGCGGATTGCTTGTCTGTACAAAAACCACTGATGAAAGCGGTAAAGAGGTTATAGATAAGTACAGGGTAGTTTCAGCAGATAAATTATATGTTTACGATTACGGCATGGATTATACTACAGGTCAGTATGCTGTTAATGATGTTTCAATTGATATTGAAGGTCAGATTACATCTGCAATTTCTTCACTTATTTCAGATGTTGATGAACATATTTATTACCTTGTAGGTCATGGAGAGAGAGAAGTTCCTTATACATTTATTGAAACCATTGGTAAAGGTGGTTTTACAGTAGATGAACTTTCAATCATGAAAGAGAAAGATATTCCTGAAGATGCTTCAGTAGTTATCGTAAACGGACCTGCCAATGACCTTAATACTGAAGAAATCCAGGCTCTTCAGAATTACAGGGATAAGGGTGGTAAATTAATATTACTTGCATCAATGGATGTTGATAATACACCTAATTATGATGCATTTATGGAAGAATTTGGTGTTGTTTTAACCGACGGAACTGTAATTGAATCCAACTCATATTATATGTATGGTGATTATCCTTACTTTTTATTGCTTGATCCAGTTTACAACCCGGTTACAGCAGACCTTTATAATAGCAAAATGTTTAACTTCTTTGCCCAGACCAGAGGTATGGAAACAAAAGCGGATATTCCGGATGATATCTACGTAGAGGCTCTCTATGTTTCAACCGGTGATTCATACTGCAAGGTTCTTTCACAGGGCACTTCACTTGAATATGAAGATGGTGATGAAACCGGACCATTCATTACAGCAGCATATGCAAGTAAGTATATTGATGGTGAAAATGAAGCAGAAGCATTACTTATTGGTACACCGGAATTCTTAAATGAAAGTCTGGATACTATGGTTAGTGGTGCCAATGCAAAACTTGTTACTGACACAATTCTTACATTTACAGATGTAGAACTTAAATCAATGATTCCAGCCAAGAGTATGTCATATGATCCGATTACGGTTGATTATGGTATGATTGGTATTTATGCAGCAATCTGCCTCCTTGTTTTGCCGGCAGGCTTCATAATTGCAGGTATTGTTGTAGCAGTTTCAAGACGTAAAAAATAATTAAGGAGACATTAATGACTAAGATTAGAACAAGATTTGCTCCATCACCAACAGGCCGTATGCATGTTGGTAATTTAAGAACTGCTTTATATGCATATTTAATTGCAAAACATGAGGGCGGTGATTTTATCCTTAGAATTGAGGATACAGATCAGGAGCGTTATGTTGAAGGTGCTGTAGATATAATATACAGAACCTTGGAGAAGACAGGGCTTATTCATGATGAAGGTCCTGATAAGGATAAGGGCGTTGGTCCTTATGTTCAGAGTGACAGACAAAAACAAGGCGTATATCTTGAATATGCCAAGAAACTTATTGAAAAAGGCGAGGCTTATTACTGTTTCTGTGATAAGGAGAGACTTGAATCTCTTAAGACTGTGATTGATGGCAAGGAAATGTGTGTATATGACAAGCACTGCTTACATTTATCCAAGGAAGAGATAGAGAAGAATCTGGCTGAGGGAAAGCCTTATGTTATAAGACAGAATAATCCCACAACCGGAACAACTACTTTCCATGATGAAATTTATGGTGATATTACAGTAGATAATTCTGAACTTGATGATATGATTCTGATTAAGTCAGACGGATATCCTACATATAATTTCGCTAATGTTGTGGATGATCATCTTATGGGCATTACACATGTTGTAAGAGGTAATGAATATTTATCATCATCACCTAAATATAACAGATTATATGATGCTTTCGGCTGGGAAGTTCCTGTATATGTTCACTGTCCTTTGATTACTGATGAGAATCATGCAAAGTTATCCAAAAGATGCGGACATTCATCATATGAAGATTTGCTTGAACAGGGCTTCTTAAGTGATGCTATTATCAATTTCGTGGCTCTTCTTGGATGGTCACCAACAGATAACAGAGAGATTTTCTCTTTGGAAGAATTAATCAAAGTCTTTGATTACAAGCATATTTCCAAGTCACCTGCAGTATTTGATTATACCAAGTTAAAATGGATGAATGGCGAATATATTAAGGCAATGGATATGGAAGAATATGCCAAATTTGCAATGCCTTATATCAAAGAGACTGTTCACAGGGATATAAATGTGGACAAACTTCTTGAGATGACTAAATCAAGAATTGAAATATTCCCAGATATTCCGGGATTAATTGATTTCTTTGATGCAGTACCTGAATATGATAATTCAATGTATGTGCATAAGAAGATGAAGACCAATGAGGAAATATCACTTAAGATTCTTAAAGAGATAATTCCTGTACTGGAAGAATTTGATAATTATACCAATGATGCATTATATGAATTACTAGTTAATTTTGCCGCAGAGCATGAATATAAAAACGGTATGGTTTTATGGCCGGTTCGTACAGCTTTGTCAGGCAAACAGATGACACCTTGCGGTGCAACAGAGATGCTGGAACTCTTGGGTAAGGAGGAGTCAATTGACAGGCTTAAAGCCGCTGTCATCAAACTCTCTTAAGGGTATATCAGCCACTAGTGAAGAAATAATTAAATACCATGAGGGACCTGCAATTGTTTCGGCAGGTCCCGGCAGTGGTAAGACTTATGTATTAATACATAAGATAAGATATCTGATAGAACAATTAAATATTAATCCGGCATCCATTGTGGTGATATCTTATACAAGGGCTTCAGCTCTTGAGATTAAGAACAGATTTCATACACTAACTGGCTCGGAATATGGAGATGTGGTTTTTGGTACATTTCATTCCATATTCTATAATTTTATTAAACTGTCGGGTATTCGGGATTTGAATTTCATATCTGTTAATGACAAATATAAAATTCTAAAACAGGTTCTAATAAATCGCAAAATCAATAATCTAAATAATCTATTTCTTACTGAGATTCTTCGGGAATTTTCAGTAGTAATCAATTCAGGAATTAATATAAATGATTATTTTTCCCCTACGTTAAGAGAGGGTTTTAAAACTGTGTTTACAGATTATCATAAAAGATGTGAAGCCTTAAGTTATGTGGATTATGATGACATTCTAAGACTTTGCCATAAAAAAGCTTTTGACGATGATTTTAAAGTTATGATTAAGTCTTTATATGAATATATCTTAATAGATGAGTTTCAGGACATAAATTATATACAGTATGATACAGTGGTCAGGCTTTTTGGTAATTCCAATGTTTTTGCAGTGGGAGATGAAGATCAGGCCATATATTCATTCAGGGGGTCTGATCCTAGATATATGTTTGAATTTACAAAAGATTTCCCAAAAGCCAGGGTTTTTATGATGACAAATAATCACAGATGTAAGGAAAATATTGTTAAAAGAGCCAACAGACTCATAAAACATAATATAAACCGTTTTGATAAAGAGTCTGTGGCCATGTCGGGGGATGAAGGGCTTGTTAAAGTAATTCCTTATAAAATGAACAGCGATGAATCACAGGCTGTTTTTGATATCATAAATGAAAAGATAAATGAAGGTATGGAATATAAGGATATTGCCATATTATTCAGGACAAATACTTTCAATTCAGGGATCATGAGAAAACTGGTTAAAGAGCGTATTCCTCTTAATATCAAGGAAAAGAAAACATCAATGTCAGACAGGGAGGTAATTAAAGATATACTTGGATATTTAAGAATAAGCCGTGATATGGATGATAAGGAAGACTGGCTTAGAATACTTAATAAACCGGTTAGATTTATGCCTCTTAAAGATATAACATCAAATAAACCGGATATTGATGAACTAATATTCAGGGCAAGAAAAACAAAATATCTTTATGATGCAATGCGCAGACTTAAAAATGATATTGAAAAATTAAGACATTTAAGTCTTTATGAGGGAATAATATATATTCTTACAGTAATTGGTTATAAGACATATCTTAAGGATAATCTTAAGGGAATGGATAATTACAGTGATAATTTACAAATAATAGAGGATTTACTTGATATAGCAAAGGAATATGAAGAACTTGAAGATTTGATATATGCACTAAATAATTTTGAAGTTGAAAAAAGAGGTAATGATGACGGAATAAATATAATGACAATGCATGCATCCAAGGGGCTTGAATTCAAGGTTGTGATTCTGCCTGATATTGAAAGTGGAAGAGTGCCAAAAATAAACGGCCACAGCGAAGATAACCTTTCAGAAGAAAGGCGCATCTTCTATGTAGCCGTAACAAGAGCAAAAGATAATCTGTATATATTGCATGACTATACTAATCCATCTATGTTTATTAAAGAGATGGGGAAGTGATTATTCCTCGGATTCGATGATTTCATCAAACTCCTGACCATCAAGAAATTCGTCGAAGGCATCAGCAACTTTCTCGTATACTTCGTCATCTTCGATATATGCAAGGTCCGGATCGGAGTCTTCGTCGTCACCATCTTCATGATATTCATAGAACCATACTTCTCCGTAGTTTTCATCATCTTCATCAACCATAGGAAGAAGACAGATATAATCCTGTCCATCTACGGTAAGAATAGTGATAATGGCACAGTTAACTTTGCTTCCATCATCTAATTCAAGTTCTACAGTGATATCTGTATCTTCAGGATTCATATTTTCGTCATTTTTAGCCATTTCAGACCTCCTTGAAAGGGAAATTATTTATGATTATTGTATCAAGTGGACTGATAAAAAGCAAGAATAAGCGGAGATTTTACTGATTGATTGAATAATAAGCTATTTTATGATATAATAAATTTGCTTTTTTGTTTGAAAATAAGGGATTTTAAGGAGTTATATGGATAATTTTAAGGTACAGGGTTCAAAACCATATCCGTTAGGAACAGAAGTTGTTGGAAACGATGCTCATATTGCGGCAATTAATGACACCAATCTTGAGATGGGTGTTATTCTTACGAGCCTTGATACAGGTAAGAAAACCAAAATCTCTTTTGATAAAGGCAACAGAGTTGGTGATGTGGTATCAATGCTTATTAAGGGTATTGATTATAAGAAATATTCTTATACTTATTACAGGGGTAATAAGGAATATGTTGATCCATTTGCAACAAAGATACTGGGTAATGAAGTATATGGTATAACGGATTATAAGAAGAATCTGTCCGGTGGTTTTGATGATGAGATCTTTGACTGGTCTTCAGATAAAAAACTGAATATACCATATAATGACATGATAATTTATCTTCTTCATGTAAGAGGATTTACGGCGCATCCATCATCCAAGGTTAAGGCGAAGGGTACATTTAAAGGTATCCAGGAAAAGATTCCTTATCTTGTGGATTTAGGTATAAATGCCATTGAACTTATGCCTTGTTATGAATTTGAAGAGGTGGAAGTCAGTGCTGACAGGGATGCCTTTATTAATTCTGGCGCCAAAAATATTGATTTTACAAAGAAAAGACTTAATTACTGGGGGTTTAAGGAAGGCTATTATTTTGCCCCTAAGGCTTCATATGCTTTTTCCAAAGATCCTTGCAGGGAACTTAGGGAAACGGTACTTGAGCTTCATAAAAACGGCATAGAAGTTATTATGCAGCTTTATTTTCCTGATAATGTTTCAAGAACCATTATTGGTGAGGTAATGTATCATTTTGTATATAGTTATCATATTGATGGATTTCATCTTAAAGGTAACAATATTCCGATTCCAATACTTGGTTTAAATCCATTATTTTCTCATACCAAGATAATGTATGATTATATTCCTTATGAGAATATGTATGGAAATAAAGAAAAACCTAAATTCAAGAATATGTGTATATATTCTGATGAATTTATGTATAAGATCAGGCGTTATCTTAAAGGTGATGAAGATATGCTTCAAACCTTCTTAGAGCTTAACAGACGTAAGAATGGATATGTTGGAAATGTCAATTTCATTACCAACTATTATGGTTTTACGCTTAATGATCTGGTGTCTTATGATAAGAAGCATAATGAAGATAACGGCGAAAAGAATAATGACGGTTCTGATTATAATTACAGCTGGAACTGCGGCGTTGAAGGTAAGACAAAGAAGCCTTTGGTTAATGCACTTCGTAAGAGAATGATTAAAAATGCATTTTCATTTGTGCTTTTATCACAGGGAGTTCCTTTGATTACGGCAGGGGATGAACTGATGAATACCCAGAATGGTAATAATAATCCATACTGTCAGGACAATGATATTACTCATATAAAATGGAATATGAATAAAACCAATAAGGAAGTGCTTGAGTATGTTAAGGAACTAATTAAATACAGAAAGAGTAATCCTATATTCCATAAAGATAATGAACTTACCATGCTTGATGTGGATTCTGTCGGTTTCCCGGATTTATCCTATCATGGACAGGATGCATGGAGAGCTGATATAAATAATTACAACAGACATGTGGCAATAATGTATACTGAGAAGGCTTTTGCAGGTAAGAAGGGCGTTAATCTGACATATATTGCCTATAATATGTACTGGGATGACATGGATTTTGCCCTTCCTAAGTTGCCATCCAAAAATAAATGGAATTTTGTGATGGGAACGGAAGAGGTTAAAAAGACTGAAGACAGAGCCGGTTCGGAAGTTTATATATTAAAAGGTCGCTCGGTGGCGATTTTTACAGCTTTTGTGCCTATGTAAATATAAAGAGAAAGGGATTATATAATAATGATTGGTGATAAGAAAGTATTATTTAGTGGTATGCAGGCCACAGGAAGCCTTACACTTGGCAACTATTTGGGAGCTCTGCAAAACTGGGTTAATCTGGCAGATGAATATGAATGCTTTTATTCAGTAGTTGATTTACATTCAATTACAGTTCGTCAGGACCCTGCAGAATTAAGAACAAAGGCAAGAAATCTGCTTACTTTATATATTGCGGCAGGACTTGATCCAAAGAAGAATTGTCTTTATTATCAGTCTCATGTTTCAGGACATGCTGAACTTGCATGGATTCTTAACTGTTTCACATATATGGGTGAGCTCAACAGAATGACACAGTTTAAGGATAAGTCAGCCAAGCATGCTGATAATATCAATGCAGGTTTATTTACTTATCCTGTACTTATGGCGGCAGATATTCTTCTTTATCAGGCTGATGTGGTTCCGGTAGGTAAGGATCAGCTTCAGCATCTTGAATTAACAAGAGATATTGCTCAGAGATTTAATAGTATTTATGGCGATGTATTTACTGTTCCTGAACCTTATTTAGGAAAGGCAGGAGCGAAGATTATGAGTCTCCAGGATCCAAGTAAGAAGATGAGTAAATCAGATGAGAATCCTAATGCCAGCATCTATTTAACAGATGATACAGATACAATTATAAGAAAGTTCAAAAGAGCCGTTACTGATTCGGTTGGCGTTGTAAAACATTCTGAAGAACAGCCTGGTATTTCAAATCTTATTGATATTTATTCAGCCTGTACAGGTAAAAGCGTGGAAGAGATAGAGAAAGAGTTTGATGGCAAGGGATACGGAGATTTCAAACTTGCTGTTGGTGAAACAGTTGCTGATTTGTTAAAGCCTCTTAATGAGCGTTTTAATGAGCTTAGCAAGGATAAAGAATATATTGATGGTATTATTAAAGAGAATGCTGAGAAAGCTCAGTATTATTCAACCAAGACTCTTCGCAAGGTGCAGAAGAAAGTTGGTTTCCCGGTAAGACCTTAGTATAAAAACATTGAGCCCGATTATGTCGGGCTCTTTTTAAGCCTTGGTGCCGGCCTGGGCGCCACACGCCACGCGCCACGCCGGGTCACGCGTCGCGCGCCGAATGCGCCATGCGCTATGGGCCGAACTGCAAAGCCAGCAAAAAAGCCTGTCCAAACGGACAGGCATAATTTTTAGTATTTTTATATCAGATTACTCAGATTTAACTTTTTTCCAAAGTTCTGAATATTTCTCATCACCTTCATCACCAAGATAGATAAAGGTTTCAAGGTCGTTATACTGAGATAAATCAGGAAATGCGATTTCTGAATTTCTGATTTCCTCATCCTCGATTAATTCCCTGGCTGCATCATTAGGAGTAGAGTAGGTAATATATTCAAAGTTCATTAATGCAATGTCAGGTCTGCACATGAAATTAATGAATTTCTCTGCATTTTCCACATTCTCTGCATCTTTAAGAATAACCCATGAATCAATCCATACATTTGTACCTTCCTTAGGAATAACATATTCAAGGTCAGGATTCTCTCTTTGTGTATAGATTGCTTCGCCTGAGTATATAACACCAAGGGCAGCTTCATTACCAATCATTTTATCTCTGACCTGGTCAATAACATAAGCCTGAACCAGTGGCTTTTGCTCAATAAGTGAATCTTTGGCAACCTCTAATTCATCATCATTTAAAGTGTTCATTGAATAACCATTAAGCTTTAATGAAACCATAAATGCATCTCTTACAGAATCCTGCATAAGAATACTGTTGGCATATTTCTCATCCCAGAGAATGCTCCATGAATCAACGGTATCTTCAGGGTCAATCATAGTCTTGTTATAAAGAATACCAACTGTTCCCCAGCAGTAAGGTACGGAATACTTGTTACCAGGATCAAATTCCTCTGACATTTTATAATACTGATCGCCGATATTGGTTGAATTAGGAATATTGTCAAAGTTGATTTCCTGTAATAAATCGTGCTCGATCATTTTGCAGATCATATAGTCTGAAGGGCAGACTACATCATATTTTACTGCGCCTGCTTCAACCTTTGGATACATGATTTCATTAGTTTCATATTCATCATAGATAACTTTGATATCATATTCTTCCTCAAACATTTCAAGAGTTTCAGGATCGCAGTATTCTCCCCAGTTGTAGACATAAACTTCGCCATTGGCGTAAGTCCTTGAACATCCTGCCAAAGCAAATAAACAGGTAAGTCCCAAAATTCCAATCATCAATTTCTTCATTTTGCTTTTTCTCCTTTTAGTCTCCTTTGTTTCTCTTTATTTGGCGTGTAATTAACAAGTATTAACAATACTAAAACAGTCACAAATATAAGAGTAGATAAGGCATACATTTTAGGGTCAATGCCTTTTTTGACCTGTGCATAAATTTTGGTGGAGAGAGTATCTACACCGGCACCCTTGGTAAAGTGAGTGATGATAAAATCATCGATTGACATTGTAAAGCACATTAAAAAGCCTGAAAGTATACCCGGCATAATGTCAGGGAATACGACTTTAAAGAATGCTTTTAATGGATTTGCACCTAAATCAAGGGCAGCTTCATATATGTTAGGATTAAGTGTTTTAAGCCTTGGAGCCACACTTAATATAACATAAGGTATGTTAAAAGTAATATGCGCAAGTAATATAGTAACATATCCGAATCTGTATTTAAAGAAAATAAATAAAAGCATTAAGGATATACCGGTTACAATTTCTGCATTAAGCATCGGAATGTTGGTTACACCCATTAATATATTCTTGCTGAGTTTCTTCATGTTATTCATCGCAAGGGCAGCGATAGTACCGATTAATGTGGCAATAAGGCTTGATAAAAGAGCAATGGTTAAGGTATTAATTAATGCCTGAATTATTGAACTGTCATTAAAAAGCCCCGCGTACCATTTAAATGTAAATCCGCCCCATTTAGCTCTGGACTTGGTATTATTAAAGGAAAATACAATCAAAGTCACCATAGGAGCATAAAGGAATATAAATATTATTACAAGATAAAACTTCTTAATAAACTTCATCATATGGCAGTTCCCTCCATATCTTTATCAAATATGGTTGAAAGAACAATGCTTACTATGATGAATATCATTAAAACAATGGAAAGACCGCTGCCTAAGTTCCAGTTGGAATACTGGGTAAATTCCTGTTCAATTACATTTCCTATAAGAAGAATCTTGCTGCCGCCAAGTAAGTCACTGACAATGAAAGTGGTAAGTGATGGAATAAATACCATGGTAATACCACTGATAAGTCCCGGTAGAGACAGCGGAAGAATAATTCTAAGGAAAGTCTGAACCGAATTGGCGCCAAGATCTCTTGCAGCATTAATTACATTTATATCTATTTTATTAAGTGCATTAACAAGTGGCAGTACCATAAATGGAAGGAAGTTATAAACCATACCAAATACAATGGCTGCCGGAGTATTGATTATTCGAAGGGCAGGAAGGTGCAGTAAATTAAGAAAAGAATTAATAACACCATCATTCTCTAAGAGTGTCTGCCATGCAATGGTTCTTAATAAGAAATTCATCCACATTGGAAGAATAAAAATGAAAACCATGTATTTATCTTTGTTTGCTCCCGCATTTTCACCAATGTGAGAGAGTATCATAGCAAGTGGATATGCAAGAAGAATGCAGATTGCTGTACTGATTAAAGACAAATAGAGAGCAAGCCATAAAGCTTTTGAATGCTCATGGGTTGCAATTGCTGTTATATTACTAATGGTAAAAGCGCCGCTTTTATCTGTAAATCCATAATAAAATACCATTAAAAGTGGAACGATTATGAATATTAATGCCCAGATAATGTATGGCGCCGAAAGGAATTTAATATACTTATTCTTCAACGCCTATGGCCTCCTCGTCCTCGCTTTCAGGTTTGTTCATAATCTGTATATTGAAAGGATCAACCCTGATTCCTACTTTAGTACCAACAGGGAAGAGGGAAGTGGAATGAACCAGCCATTCAAAACCGTTGGCCATAACTTCCATTTCATAATGAACGCCCTTAAAGATAATATTTGTAACGATACCTTTAATTGTTCCTTCGTCTTCCTTAACAAGTTCAACATCTTCAGGTCTGATTACAACATCCACAGGCTTATTAATTCCAAAGCCCTTATCAACGCAGGCCCATTTAACATTTAGAATTTCAACAAGCTCATCATGAATCATGGTGCCGCTTATAATATTGCTGTCGCCGATAAAATCCGCCACGAAAGCATTTTCCGGTTCATTATAAATATTCTCAGGCGTACCAATCTGCTGAATATAACCCTGGTTCATAACCACGATAGTATCAGACATTGTAAGAGCTTCTTCCTGATCATGTGTTACATATATAAAGGTAATTCCAAGTTCATTCTTAAGTCTGATAAGCTCATATTGCATATCCTGGCGAAGTTTAAGGTCCAAAGCTCCAAGTGGCTCGTCAAGCAATAAAACCTTAGGCTCGTTAACAATGGCTCTTGCAATGGCAATACGCTGCTGCTGACCACCGGAGAGAGAGTCAGGCATTCTGTTGGCAAAATCCTCTAAGTTAACAAGTTTAAGAGCATATTTAATCTTGTCATCAATATATGCTTTGGATTTCTTCTTTATTTTAAGACCAAATGCGATATTTTCCGCAATTGTCATATGTGTAAAAAGAGCATATTTCTGGAAAACAGTATTAACCTGTCTTTTATTTGGCGCCAAAGATGTTATATCTTTGCCGTCAAAAATAACCTTACCAGTGTCAGGGGTTTCAAAACCGCCAATAATTCTAAGAGTTGTAGTTTTGCCACAACCACTTGGACCTAACAAAGTAAGGAATTCATTCTCGTTAATATATAAATTTAATTCATCTAAAACAGTATTACTGCCGTAGGACTTAGATATGTTTTCTAATGTAATTAATTTGTTTCCCAATTCTTTATTACCTTTCTTAAACAACCAGGATTATGTAATATCACGCTCCTAACTTTTGCGATTTAAACTAACGCATCTTACAAAACTATTTAAGTATATTTATTAATGTAAAAAAAATCAATAGATTTATATAAATAAAGTAGATTTTATTTGGAATTTTCCAACATCCTGCACACTTGTAATATTATATAAATATGTGATATAGTAATTTTGATTGTCAAAAACTACTTTAAATAAGAGGAAAAACCTATGTCGGAAAAATATGTAGCATATGTTTCAACTTATACAATGAAAGACAAACACGGTATCTCTATTTATGATGTCAATCTTGAAAAGGGAACCCTGTCTTTTAGAACAAGCAAGGAGATAACCAATTCTTCCTATATGACCTGTTCTCATAATGACAAGTATCTTTATGCCATTACAGACTTTGGCGTTGAAAGTTATAAGATTATGCCTGACGGCGACCTGGAAACTCTTAATATGTGTTCCATCAATGGTATGAGAGGCTGCTATCTTTCAACAGATTATGAAGATAAATTCTTATTTGTTGCAGGATATCATGATGGCAAAATCACCGCCCTCAAACTCGACAACGAAGGCAGAGTTGAAGGCATTACAGACGAAATATATTTAAGAGGTATGGGAGAGGTAGTAGACAGAAGCTTCCAGCCACATGTTAACTGCGTAAAGATGTCCAGAGACAATAAGTACTTATTTGCTGCTGATATTGGGATGGACCATGTTAATGTATATGAACTTAATTCCGAAACCGGTAAATTAAAGGAAGTTGATATTATCAGATGCGATCAGAATTCTGCTCCAAGACATATTCTTTTCTCAAAGGATGGCAGATTTTTCTACATAGTTAATGAAATGAGTAATACAATTGATGTTTATTCATATAAGGCAGGCGAAAAATATCCAGAGTTCGAGAGAATCCAGACTATTTCAACATTAAATGACTATCATACAGAAAAATGTGCATCAAGAGCACTTAAGATTTCTTTTGATGGTAATTATTTATTAAGTACCAATGCCGGTGATAACAGCGTTATTATCTACGATATAAATAAGGAAGAAGGTACGCTTACCAAGAATCTGTGCCTTCCTATAAGTGGTTCATATCCGAAGGATGCATCACTTTTCCCTGATAATAAACATCTTGTTTCCTTAAACCATGAATCAGATACCATGACATTCTTTGCTGTGGATACTGATAAGCATGTGATTTCAATGTGTGCAAAGGAAATCAAAATCGAGAAACCTAACTGTATTATTTTCTACAGAATCAGATAAGAGGTTTCTATGCAGGGCACTTTTGATATATTAAAAAAAGAAGGAAGAGCCAAAAGAGGTGTTTTTCATACAGTTCATGGTGATATTGAGACTCCGGTATTCATGAATGTGGGAACAGTTGGAGCCATTAAAGGGGCTGTAGGCACAGAAGACCTTGAAAAAATCGGGACTCAGGTTCAGCTATCCAATACATATCATCTTCATGTAAGACCGGGTGATGAACTTATTAAAAGCCTTGGCGGTCTTCATAAGTTTATGGTCTGGGATAAGCCGATACTTACTGATTCCGGCGGGTTTCAGGTTTTTTCACTTTCATCACTGAGAAAGATAAAAGAAGAAGGCGTGTATTTTAACTCTCATGTTGATGGCCGTAAGATATTTATGGGACCGGAAGAAAGTATGCAGATACAAAGCAATCTTGGCTCAACCATCGCCATGGCATTTGATGAATGCCCAAACAGCAAGGCTGATTATAAATATGTTAAGGATTCCGTTGACAGAACCACAAGATGGCTTGTAAGATGCAAGGACAAAATAACCGAACTTAATTCCCGTGAAGATACCATTAATAAGAATCAGTTATTATTCGGTATTAATCAGGGTGCTGTCTATAATGATATAAGAATAGAACATGCCAAGAGGATTTCTGAACTGGATTTACCGGGTTATGCCTTAGGCGGGCTGGCAGTTGGGGAGTCCCACGAAGAAATGTATGATGTTTTAGAGAATACCATTCCTTATCTGCCGGCTAATAAACCGGTTTATCTTATGGGTGTTGGTACTCCTGAAAATATTCTTGAAGCAGTGGACAGGGGAGTGGATTTCTTCGACTGTGTTTATCCTTCAAGAAATGCAAGACATGCTCATCTTTATACAAATAAGGGTAAGATTAATCTGCTTAATGCAATTCATGAAAACGACATGTCTCCCATAGAAGAAGGCTGTAAATGTCCGACCTGTCAGAGATATTCAAGGGCTTATATAAGACATCTGCTTAAAGCCAAGGAAATGCTGGGCATGAGACTTTGTGTAATACATAATCTTTATTTTTATAATAATATGATGGCGGAAATAAGAACTGCCATCGAAAATGGCAATTATGCCGAATATAAGAGAAACAAAATTCAGACTATGAGTCAGTCTGATTAAGTACAGGAGGTTAAAAAATGTTAATGATTTTAGAGGCTACGCAGCAGGCCGGAGGCGGAATGAACATATGGTTAATGGTTGCATATGTTGTATTTTTCCTTGTTTTAGGTTATTTTTTCTTCTTTGCTCCATCAAAGAAAGAACAGAAGAGAAGAAATGCTTTAATGGAATCAATGGAAGTTGGTGATGTTGTTGTTACAACCAGCGGATTCTATGGCGTATTAATTGATATTACAGAAGAAGATGTTATCGTTGAATTTGGTTCTAACAAGAACTGCAGAATTCCTATGCGTAAGTCAGCAATTGAATCAGTGGAGAAAGCAGAGAAATAAGTAATTTTTGATATGAAAAAGAAATTAATTATTATACTAACTTTATTATTACTGATGCTTACGGCTGTAGGTGGAGTATATGTAGGATATGCATATAAATTTGCGGATAATTTCGGATATGGACTTAATACCTATATTAATGGTATGAATGTAACCGGATATGATGCCGAGACTGTCAATGACATTCTTTTGAAGAAGGTTGATTTAAAGCAGCTTAAAATTGTTGATCCTGATGGCAAAACCTATAAGGTTCCAACTACTGATATTGATTTAAGTGTTGATTATCTTGAAAGTCTAAACAGGATTATGGCATCTCAGGATCCGTTTAAATGGCCAGTTTATTATTTTAATCAGCAAAATTACAAGGTTGAGCCTGTTGTAACATTTGATGAGGAAAAACTTCTTTCAAATGTTGATAAATGCCTGATTTATTCAGGTGATGTCTATGATATTCATAATACCATTGAAATTGTCAAAACAGCTGATAAGGGTTATGTAATTAAAGACCATACTCAGAATCTGATTTGCAAGGATCTGGTAAATGAAAGAATCCTTGAAGGTGTTTATAACTTAGAAGATACTATTGAACTTGATAAGGATACATATTATAAAAGTCTCATTGTAAGTACTGAAATGAGAAATAATGTAGCCATTTATGACAAGATCAACCGTGTTCAGAATTATACATATACCTATCTTATAAGAGATAAAGAAGTTGTTGTAGGACCGGGGCAGATTGCTGACTGGATTTTAACTGATGAAGATGGCAAGTTTGTATCTGATTCGGATGGTAAATACTCACTTGATGAGAAAAAGGCTGAAGAAGGAATTAAGGAAATCCTAAGGCAGTATGAAACAATTAATATTACCAGACACTTCATGTCAACAAGAGGTGATGAGATTACTTTTGAAGGTGGTCTCTATGGCGATGATATTGATGAGGATTTAGAAGCCAAGGAATTCCTTGATAAATATAATCATAATATTACAGGAGTAAAGAGAGAACCTGTTTATAAGTGTCAGGCAAGAGGCGATGGCTATGACGACCTTGGTGGTACATATATTGAGGTTGATATGTCAGCTCAGAAACTCTATTATTATGAGGATAACAAACTTAAACTTGAAACAGACGTTGTAACCGGTAATATTGCCAGAAGAACCGGAACTCCGGCGAAGATCTGTTATATCTATTATATGCAGAGAAATCGTACATTAAGAGGACCTGGTTATGCTTCATTTGTTTATTACTGGATGGCAGTAAATGGCAATATCGGTCTTCATGATGCTACATGGCGTAGAAGATTCGGCGGCGATGAATATAAGTACAACGGTTCCCATGGCTGTGTAAATATGCCTAAGAGCAAGGCCGGAGAATTATATAACATGGTTGAAGTCGGAACGCCGGTTGTTATGTTTTATTAAAATATTTACATTGTTAAAATAATATCAAAAACCCTATTTTAGTTATTGACTATTATTCTTTAGAAATGTAAAATTAATTTTAGCGTGATTTTACGGAGTCGACATATCCGTGAAGATTATAGATTATCTTAAGATGCTAAGGAGGAAGTTTAAAATGTCACGAGTTTATAACTTTTCTGCAGGTCCGGCGGTTTTACCTGAAGAAGTATTAAAAGAAGCAGCTGCTGAAATGCTTGACTATCAGGGTTCAGGACAGTCTGTTATGGAGATGAGCCATCGTTCAAAAGTATACGATAAGATCATCAAAGATGCAGAACAGGATTTAAGAGATCTCATGAATATCCCTGATAATTATAAGGTATTATTCTTACAGGGTGGCGCTTCACAGTTCTTCGCTGAAGTTCCTATGAATATGATGAAGAATAAGAAGGCTGGTTATATCTTAACAGGTCAGTGGGCTAAGAAGGCTTTTGCTGAAGCTAAAATTTATGGTGAGGCTGTTGAACTTGCATCCTCTGCAGACAAGACATTCTCATATATTCCAGATTGTTCAGATCTTCCTATTACAGATGATATGGATTATGTATATATCTGCGAGAATAACACAATCTACGGAACAAAGTATAAAAAATTACCTAATACAAAGGGTAAGGATTTGGTAGCAGATGTTTCATCATGCTTCTTATCAGAGCCTGTTGATGTTTCAAAGTATGCTGTTATTTACGGTGGCGTACAGAAGAACGTTGGCCCTGCAGGTTGCGTAATCGCTATTATCAGAGAAGATTTAATTACAGATGATTGCCTTCCTGGAACACCAACCATGCTTAAGTGGAAGACTCAGGCTGATAATGATTCTTTATATAATACACCTCCATGCTATACAATTTATATCTGTGGCAAGGTGTTCAAGTGGCTCAAGAAGATGGGCGGACTTGAGAAGATGAAAGAATTAAACGAGAAGAAGGCTAAGATTCTTTATGATTATCTTGATGAGTCCAAACTTTTCGTTGGTACTGTTGTAAAAGAGGACAGATCTTTAATGAACGTTCCTTTCGTTTGCAATATTGCTGACAAAGAGAAGAAGGATGAAATGGAAGCCAAGTTCATCAAAGAAGCTACAGAAGCTGGTTTTGTTAACCTTAAAGGTCACAGAACAGTTGGTGGTATGAGAGCCAGCATCTACAATGCAATGCCAATTGAAGGTGTTGAGAAATTAGTTGAATTTATGAAGAAATTCGAGAAGGAGAATGCATAAAATGTTTAAGTATAACTGCTTAAATCCTATCGCTAAGGTAGGTCTTGATAATTTTGATTCTAATTATGCCCAAACAGATAATTTTGATGAAGCTGATGGTGTACTCGTAAGAAGTGCTTCAATGCATGAACTTGAGTTATCAGACAACTTATTATGTGTTGCAAGAGCCGGTGCCGGTGTTAACAATATTCCTTTAGATAAGTGCGCTGAGAAAGGTATTGTAGTATTCAATACTCCTGGTGCTAACGCTAATGGCGTTAAGGAACTTGTTTTGGCTGGTATGCTCCTTGCTTCAAGAGATATCGTTGGTGGTATTGAATGGGTTAAAGAGAATAAGGCTGATGAAAATATCGGAAAGACTGCTGAGAAGGCTAAAAAGGCTTTCGCAGGTACAGAAATTGAAGGCAAGAAGTTAGGTGTTATCGGTCTTGGTGCTATCGGTGTTAAGGTTGCTAACGCAGCTAACGAACTTGGAATGGAAGTTTATGGTTATGATCCATATCTTTCAATCAATGCAGCCTGGCACTTAAGCAGAAGAATCAATCACGTTAACAGTCTTGATGAAATCTTCGAAAATTGTGATTTTATTACAATTCATGTTCCGGCACTTGATTCAACAAAGGGTATGATCAACAAAGAAGCAATCGATAAGATGAAAGATGGCGTTATCATTCTTAACTTTGCACGTGACGTACTCTGCGATGAGAAGGCAGTTGTTGAAGCTATTAAGGCCGGTAAGGTTAGAAAGTATGTTTCTGACTTCGCTAATCCTACAACAGCAGGTGTTGACGGATGTATCGTAATTCCTCACCTTGGTGCTTCTACAGAGGAATCTGAAGACAACTGTGCTAAGATGGCAGTTAAGGAAATGAAAGATTACCTTGAAAATGGTAATATTACAAACTCAGTTAACTATCCTGCATGTGATATGGGTATTTGCACAAATGCAGGCAGAGTTGCTATTTTCCATAAGAATATCGCAAACATGATTACCAAGTTTACAGCACTCTTTGGTGATGCAGGGGTTAATATCTCTGATATGACCAATAAGTCAAAAGGAGATTATGCTTATACAATGCTTGATGTTGAAGAGCCAATTACAGATGATGTAGTTGCTAAACTTGCTGCAATTGATGGCGTATTCAGAGTAAGAAAAGTTAAATAATCAGTTATTTTAATTACTTAAGCCCAGACAGTTAAAGTCTGGGCTTTTTTTATGGTTTAAAAAGGGGATTATTCTTGATTTATTGGCTAAAAAAAAGTAAAATTATTATGTATGTTTATGTGCAAAATTGCTGTTTTAAGGGAGAATCTGTAATAAGATGAAAGATATTGTCAAAATTGAATATGATAAGCATAAATCATTAATATTTTTATATCTTGGTTTTATTATTTTCCTGGGATTTTTCACAGGTCCTTTGCTTGGTGGATTTCCACTGGCTGCTGAAGCAACGCAGGGTGGGGGAGAGGAAGCAGTAGGAGATACTATTCTTTCTTTGGCTGTATTATTTTCGTCAGCTTCTTTTAAAACAATAGCCGGTTCTTATGCCGGAATAGTTGGTATATCCTGTGAGCCTTTTACGGCGCTTCTTTTTCTTGGAATAATGGAGAATATCAATAATTTGATTGGTAATCCTCTTCATATAATGTCCACACCTGCAGGTAATCCGGTAGTTCTTGTGGTTATTCTTGTTTTCTTTATTGCAAGTAAATTGATGAAATGTTTTGAAGGAACCGAGGTTTTTGGAATTATTACCCTGGGACAGCTTGAGAAATATTTAGGTCTGGCTTTCGTAATTGTTATTGGAATTATGAATATCTGGGGCCTTACTGATATTAATTTAAATGGCGCGGTTAATGCGGCATCCGGTGATGTTTCTGCAGTTAATCCGCTGATGGCCACCATTACGACTATTTATGCTGTATTTATGGCTATTGTATCAATTGTGGTATATCTGGTTATTAAGACAGTTATAGAGGGTATGGAAGTACTTCAGATGGTATTTTCATTTATTCCGGGCAGTGCTTTTATCTGTGAGTTCTTAAAGAGCGCACTTGTAATTATCATATTACTTATAAATGTAATATTCCCACCCCTTGGATATGCCCTTAATCTGATTATATTTATAATTGCATTATTCTTATTTAGAAAATGCTATATTGCCTGCTATTATTTCAAGGAAATATATGCCAAGCCGCTTTTTGAAAGATTTAGAGGCTTTGATCCTCATGTTGAACTTACCATTAAACTTCCTCGCAAAATCAGAAAGCAGTTTGTTGGTGATAAAAAAGTAGAACTCAGTGTGCCGGTATTTATTCATAAGTATTCAACCTTATTTGGAATGCCTAAGAAAAAACTGGTAAGACTTTACCTTATCGGAATGGAAGATAATATATATCTCGTTTCGAAACTCTGGGGCAAAAAGATGATTACATATAATCTTAAGGATTATGATGATAATCCAATATATATCAGAAAAGGCCACAGATTCTTCGAAGTATTCTCATATCAGAATGTTCCGGGAAATATGGATAAGAAGAATCCAAGGAAGGAATTTTCCTTCGTTCTTAGTAACAGATATTATTATGCCCTGGAAAGATTGATTAAACTTACAGGATTTACTGATTATCAGATATTCCTTGATGAAAGAAAGGCTGAAAAAGACAGAATAAAGTCGGAGAAATCAGCCGTAAGAAAAGAGAAATTTGATAATTTCAAAAGCGGAATAAAGGCTTTCTTTGAATTGGATGATGAGAAAGTTGTGGATTATATGATAGAAGCAGACAGCGATAAAGAAACGGGCGAGGAGTAAATAACTTGGAGTTACTTGGCATATTAAATGAATTATTCTTAGCATGCTTTTCCTCATATACTCAGATTATCTGTATATCCGTTGAACCATTTTTAGGACTGATGCTTTCAGGTTTTACATATTATATCAGTGCTTATTTGGGCCTGACATTTAATATCGAAACCTTTTACGTTAATCCATTTATGAGCTTTCTCTTTATTGGTATATATATAATCGGCAAGTTTATGCTATGTATGTCAAACAGCCGTAAAATTGCCATGATTTTGTATGTTCAGCTTGGCAGGTTAATAACTTATATATATCTGGCTTACTGTTCAATAAATAACTTATATATACTTAATTATATTTGTTTAAAGCATGAGGATACCTTAAGCAGTTTATCCGGTGGGGCACTTCCTTATGTAGTATTTATACTTGTTATATTATATGCTGCAGTATCCACAGCCATTGCAATTGGAATATCAAATCTGGTTTCCAAAACAATGCTGGGCATGCAGGCTTTGCAGCTTCATATATCATTTATACCTTTTACATCATTCTTTTATGAGATGTTTGTAATGTTTATGGTGGCGGGGCTTTTTCTGATTAGAACTTTCTTCCCGACGCTGTCGATTGGTGTAAATATTGGATTTATAATAATCTGCATACTGTTATTAAAGATATCTTCCAGATCGCTTGATTTCTTTTATAACATTTATGCCAAGCCATTTTATGGAGATTTGTTCCCGGCCTTTAAAAAGACAAAGCCATTTATGGCGAAGATACCTAAAAAGATACTTAAAAGTGCCAATATGGATACAAATGAAGGTGTTGTCTGTGCTTTTGCCATTATCATTGATAAAAATAAAATGCCAGACATACCAAGATATGCCAAGATATTTGGTACAATAAAGGATGATGAGATAAAACTTTCAAGGATTGGTTTTTATACCAGGAAAGTAATGGATGTGGTATATCCAAAGGTGGATCTGTATTATACAATAAGCAATCACTACCTAGAGATATTTACCATGACAGGAGATATAAATAATATTAATCATCTGTTCAAGAAGCCTAAGAAAAGCTGTTCTTTTGCGATTCCAAGGTGTTATGAAGACAAGTATGATTTAATTATAGAGAAATTAAAAGCTACCAATTTGGACAGCTTAAAAAACCAGGAGGATAAATATGGCAGTTATTAAACCATTTAAGGCAATCAGACCAAGGGAGGATATGGCAGACAGAATTGCAGCCCTTCCATATGATGTATATAACAGAGAGGAAGCCAAGGAAGTTGTTAAGGCTAATCCTGATTCTTTCCTTGCAATCGACAGGGCTGAAACATTCTTTCCGGATGATGTGGATACATATGATGAAAGAGTATATTTAAAGGCAAGAGATGAGCTTAACAGAAGAATTGAATGTGGGGATTTCATCAGCGATTCCAAGGCCTGCTATTATATTTACGAACTTATTATGGATGGCCGTTCACAGACCGGTCTTGTAGCCTGTGCATCAATCGATGATTATGCCAATAATATTATTAAGAAGCATGAGAATACAAGAGCAGACAAGGAAGTAGACAGAATTAATCATGTTTATACCTGCGGGGCTCAGACAGGACCTATATTCTTAGCTTACAGAGATAATGAGACAGTTGATGAGATAATTGCGAAGAATAAGGCTAAAAAGGCCGTTTATGACTTTGTTGCTGATGATGGAATAGCTCACAAAGTTTGGATAATTGATGATGAAAAAGATATTGAAGTAATTGAGAATACTTTCGCTAAGATAGATTCAATCTATATTGCAGACGGACATCACAGATGTGCTTCAGCAAATAAGGTTGGAATGAGACTTAGAGAAGAGAATCCCGGATATGACGGAACAGAAGAATTCAACTTCTTCTTATCAGTTTTATTCCCTGATAATCAGCTTATGATTATGGATTATAACAGGGTTGTTAAGGATTTGAACGGATTATCTGAGGATGCTTTTGTTGAAAAAGTCAAAGAAGTTTTTGATGTAGTTAATACATCTGATGCCCAGATTAAGCCACAGGCAAAAGGTCAGGTATCAATGTTTATTAATGATAAATGGTATTTGCTTGAATGCAAAAAAGAATTCACATCTGATGATCCAATTAAGGGACTCGATGTGTCAATTTTGCAGGATAATATTTTAGGGCCTGTACTTGGAATCAATGATCCAAAAACTGACAAGAGAATTGATTTTGTCGGCGGTATCAGGGGCTTAAAGGAACTTGAAAGAAGAGTCCACTCAGACTGCAAGGTTGCATTTGCAATGTATCCAACTTCAATTAATGAATTGTTCCATGTAGCAGATGCCAAACTTCTTATGCCTCCGAAGTCCACATGGTTTGAGCCTAAGTTAAGAAGCGGACTTTTCATACATAAGATTAAATAGGGGTAAACAAAGAAAGGGGCAAAACCTATGAACAAAAAACAGTATGGTTTAATGAATTGGGAAGAAATTGAATCTATTATTTATGCTGATAATGATCATCCAAAGCAGATACTGGGTGTAAAAGAGGTTAAGAAAGAGAAACTTCTTCAGGCCTTTTTTCCGGAAGCAGAGAAAGTTGATGTTGTATTATTAAATTCAGGCAAGAAAACTGTTAAAGAGATGGAAATTGTTGATGAAAACGGTTTCTATGCACTGTTTCTTACCAAGAATACATTTAACAATTACTATTTCAATATCTATTATAAAGATAAAACAGTTAAGGAATTATATGACCCATATAATTTTGATATCAATATTGATGAGAAGATTTATAAGGATATCAAAAATGGTAAGTGCAAGGATGCATATAAGTATCTTGGTGCAAGAAAGACTACAATTAATTCAGTAAAGGGTTACAGATTTGTGGTATATGCTCCAAATGCATACAGAATCAGTATTCTTGGGGACTGGAATAATTATGATAACAGAACTCATATTATGGAGAATCTGGGTAATGGCTTCTTTGGTCTTTTTATTCCGGGACTTGAAGCAGGTGCAAAATATCAGTATGAACTTAAGAGCAAAGGTACTGCAACCGTTGTAAAATGCGATCCTTTTGCACTTTACGGAGACGGAACATATTCCTATACATATGAAAACAGTTATGCTTTTAAGGCTAAAAATTTAAGGGATTCAAAGGCTGACCTTGATACGCTGCCTCTTAATATTTATGAATGTGACCTGGTTGAATTGTTTAAATCCGAATTATCCGAAGATAACATAGAGAACTTCGTTGCATATCTTAACAAACTTTCTTATAATGCGGTTAAGATTATGCCTCTTTCTCCGTCAGATAATGAGAACAGAGACAGATATCATGTATGTGGACAGTTTGCAATTTCTGACAAAGTCTCCGAAACCGAAGTTAAACTGTTAATTGATGCTCTTCATAAGGCCGGAATTAAGGTATTCATGGATATTGATATTGCAACATTCTCACCTGCTGCTTACGGACTTCGTACTTTTGACGGCAGCAATATTTTTGAACATGATGATTTAAGAAGATCATATTATCCAAAGAATAATGTATATTTATTTGATTATTCCAGGAAGATTGTAAGTACATATATTTATTCATTATGCAATTTCGTGATTACTGAATATAATCTTGACGGCGTTGATTTTCCATTCCTTGCTTTATTAATCTACCTTGATTATGGTAAGAACAGTGGCGATTATTTACCTAATATCCACGGCGGAAATATGGGCGATGATGCCATTAACTTTATTAGGGAATTAAATACATATCTTATTCGTAAATATCCGGGACTCATAAAAATAGCATCACTTGATGCTGTATATCCTGATATTACAAAGAAGACAGGTGAAGGTCTTAAGTTCGATTATGTTCTTAATACAGGCTTTAAGAATGAGGTTATTAATTATACTCAGGCTGATCCGTATTTCAGATCGGAATCTTATGAAGATCTGATTAATTCAATGCAGTATATGTTTAATGAGAGATTTATTCTTCCATTATCTTCTGAAGATACAAGAAAGGATAATGTATCATTCTTTAATCGTATGCCTGGTACAGATGAGGATAAGATTAAGAATGCAAGATTAACATATGCATTAAGAATGCTGCTTCCTGGTAAGAAATTAACCTTTATGGGTATTGATACAATGGAGAAGAAACCTTATCTTAACGGAGAAGCATTATATCTTACCTGTGATGACGAAGACAGAAAAGCATTTAATAAATTAACAGAAGATGCCAATAAGTTATATATGACAAACAGTCTTCTTAATTCAAATGATGTTAATGCTGAATCTTTTGCATTTATAAATAATTATGATGCAAAGAATAATATTTTCATCTTTGAAAGAAAAGTTGGAGAAGAAATAATTACCTGTATCTGTAATTTCTCAGGATGCTTTATGGATAAGTATACGCTTGGCGTATCCGGATATGGTAAATATAAAGAAATCCTTAATACAGATTCAAAAGAATATGGCGGTACAGGCTATGTAAATAAGGGATTTATTTCATCAAATGAAGAAGAATACGACAGAAGAGATTATTCAATCACTGTTCGTATCCCGGCACTTTCAATGATAGTTTTATCCTACAGACCATTTACTGAAAAAGAGCTTGAAGCTATCAGAATTAAGAAGCGTAAAGAGATGGAAAAATACGTAGATGCCAAAATAAAGGAAATCATCAAAGAAAGAGATGAGATTATTGGCAAGGCTACAGAGGAAGCAAATAAGAAGATAAATGAATTAAAGAAATTATTAAAAGGCTTATAAACCTTATTCCTGCTTGCAATAATGAATATTTATGGTACAATAAATAGGTTGTTTATTGCAAACAGGATATGCCGAAATAGCTCAGTCGGTAGAGCACTTCACTCGTAATGAAGGGGTCGTCGGTTCGAATCCGATTTTCGGCTTTAGATTTAAATAAGGAGAAATGCTATGGCGCAGTTGTGGGGCGGAAGATTCGCAAAACCTTGTGATGAAGAAGTTTATAATTTTAATCAGTCCCTTGGATTTGATAAAAGATTATATAAATGTGACATTACCGGCAGTATTGCTCATGCAACAATGCTTGGAAAACAGGGTATTATCTCAAGCGAAGAAAGCGACAAAATTGTCACTGAACTTAAAAAAATTCTTGAAGAACTTGAGAACGGCACTTTAGTTTTTGATGATACTCAGGAAGATATTCATTCATTTGTTGAAGCTACGCTTATAAACAGGATTGGTGATGCCGGAAAGAAACTTCATACAGGAAGAAGCCGTAATGATCAGGTTGCTCTTGATATGAGATTATATACAAGAGATTATATTGACAAGCTTATCCTGGAGGTGCATAATCTTTTGAAAGCAATATATGACATTATGAAAGATAATCTTCATACATATATGCCGGCTTTTACACATCTTCAGAAAGCTCAGCCAACGACACTGGCTCATTATATGGGGGCTTATTTTGAAATGTTCTCAAGAGACAAGGACAGGCTTAAATCCATCAGAGAAAGAATGAATTACTGTCCCCTTGGTTCCGGTGCTTTATGTGGTACTACATATAATCTGGACAGAGAATTCGTAGCAAATGCTCTTGGGTTTAACGGGCCAACGCTTAACAGTATGGATTCAGTCTCAGACAGAGATTATCTTATTGAACTTCTTAATGCATTATCCCTTATAATGATGCATTTAAGCAGACTCTCTGAAGAGATGATTATATTTAATACCAATGAATATCGTTTCATTGAAATGGATGATTCTTTTTCAACAGGAAGCAGCATAATGCCACAGAAGAAGAATCCTGATATTGCAGAACTTGTAAGAGGGAAAAGCGGAAGAGTATATGGCTCATTAATGAGTATGCTTACCACAATGAAGGCTTTACCTTTAGCTTATAACAAGGATATGCAGGAAGATAAGGAAATCAGTTTTGATGCTATGGATACTGTATTATCTTCAGTACATATTTATTCTCTTATGCTTCCTACAATTACTTTCAATAAAGAAAGAATGGCGGCCAGTGCAATGATGGGCTTTACCAATGCCACAGATGCTGCTGACTACCTGGTTAACAAGGGAGTTCCATTCCGTGATGCACATGGAATAATTGGTAAACTGGTTCTTCTTTGTGAAGAAAAGAAGTGTTCAATTGAAGATTTGTCATTAGATGAATTAAAGAATATATCTGAATGTTTCGAAACGGACGTATATGATGCCATTTCCTTAAAGGAGTGTGTCAATAAAAGATTAACAATAGGAGCACCTGGCATAGAAGCCATGGAAGAAGTTCTAAAGACTTATGCTCTGAAGGAGGACTTATGAGTGAGAAATTAAAAGTTGGTATCTTAGGTGGTACGGGTATGGTTGGACAGAGATTTATATCTCTTTTGGAGAACCACCCTTGGTTTGAAGTAGTTTTGGTTGCAGCAAGCCCAAGATCAGCCGGCAAAACATATAAGGAGGCTGTTGGAGAAAGATGGAAAATGACCACTCCAATGCCAGAAGCAGTTAAGGATTTAATTGTTTATGATGTAAATGATGTTGAGAATGTTGCAAAGAATGTTGATTTTGTATTTAGTGCTGTTGATATGACTAAAGATGAAATCAGAGCAATTGAGGAGAAATATGCCAAGGCAGAAGTTCCTGTAGTAAGTAATAACTCTGCTCACAGATGGACTAAGGATGTGCCTATGGTTGTACCTGAAATCAACTCAAAGCATATTGAATTAATTGAATATCAGAAGAAGAGACTTGGCACAACAAAAGGTTTTATTGCTGTTAAGCCTAACTGCTCAATTCAGAGCTATGCTCCTGTTCTTACAGCATGGATGGAATTTGAGCCATATGAAGTTGTTGTTTCAACATATCAGGCTATTTCCGGTGCAGGCAAGACTTTCAAGGACTGGCCTGAAATGGAAGGTAATATCATTCCTTACATTGGCGGTGAAGAAGAAAAGAGTGAGAAAGAACCACTTAGAATCTGGGGCGAAATGGTTGATGGAGAGATTAAGTTATATGACAAAATCGCCATCACAAGCCAGTGTATAAGAGTTCCTGTTCTTAATGGTCATACAGCTTCTGTATTTGTTAAATTTAAGAAGAAACCAACCAAGGAGCAGTTACTTGAAGCACTAAAGAACTTTAGTGGTGAACCACAGGCTTTAGGACTTCCTTCAGCTCCAAAGCAGTTCATTCAGTATCTTGAAGAAGATAACAGACCTCAGGTTGCACTTGATGTTGATTATGAGAACGGTATGGGTATCAGCGTTGGACGTTTAAGAGAAGATTCAATCTATGACTGGAAGTTCGTTGGTCTTTCTCATAATACAATCAGAGGCGCTGCTGGTGGTGCTATTCTTTGTGCTGAATTACTTAAAGCAAAAGGATATATTGGATAATATTTAATATAAGGGGATAATATGTTACCGGGTATCGCAGAAGAACTTAATAAATTAAATAGTTTCTATAATAATGATACCAGCAACCTTATTGTTCTCTATGGCCCTAAAGGCGTAGGGCTTCTTAGTTTAATTAAAGAATTTACAAAGGATAAAAAGGCATATATTCACAAAGTGGCTAATACATCACTTCGTAATATATGCTACCTTTGGAACAAACAGTTAGTTAGTCAGGGTATTTGTTTGGATAATGAATACCCTGATTTTTCTGATATTTTTGATGCTATTTTGGAGTCTCTTAAGGGAGATAAACTTGTTATAGTCATTGAAGATTTTCATAATATTCTTAAGGTATGTCCTGATTTTGTCAATCAGCTCGGAATATTTGTAAGAGAATATCAGCTTGATAACCGCCTTCTGGTGATATTATCAACTGACCATATTTCCTGGATTGAGAATCAGTTTGTATCAATCATAGGCAAAAGTGCCTACTCCATAGATGGATTTATAAAGGTTAATCCATTGTCTTTCCTTGATCTTGCATGTTTCTATAATACAGATATTGAAAAATGTATTGGCTATTACTGCATTTTAGGCGGTCTTCAGGATTACTGGATTTATTTTAAGCCGGAACTAAGTCTAAAAGATAATATTATTAATGCTTTTTTAAAAGATGATGCGCCACTTAAGAGGGTTGGAGAAGATATAATTCTTAATGAAATGAGAGAATTAAATGTATATTCCACAGTACTTGCCTCCCTTGCAGAAGGAAGAGAGAAACTTAATGCCCTTCATAATCATACAGAATTTGGAAGAGCCAAATTAAGTGTTTATTTAAAGAATCTTGATGCCATTGATGTAATAAAGAAAGTATATTCCTACGATACTGCCGGTTTTGTAAATACCAAAAAAGGAATATACAGGATTAATAATTCTCTGGTGGCATTCTGGTATAGATTTATTTATCCGAATCTTTCCATGCTTGATACATTAGACCCTGATGAGTTTTATGATAAGTTCATTAAAGAGGGGCTCAGGGATTTTACAAACAGGTATTTTAGTAATGTTTGCAGGGAATATATGCTTTTGATGAGCGAAAAAGGTGCTTTGGAAATCGAAGCTACCAGATATGGAACCTGGGTAGGAAAGAATGGTACAATCGATATAATTTTGGAAGATGATAACAGAAAAACCGTAGTTGGTTTTTGCCATACAGGTCCTGATGCCATGAATCTTATGGATTTGGAGTGGCTGATATTCTGCATTGATAAAGCTTATCTTGATCCGGAAATGATTTATATTTATTCATTATATGGCTTTGATAATAAGCTTAAAATGAATGCCAGGGGCAGTGACCAGATTAAACTTATTGAATTATCAGATTTTTAGGTAAATATATGTCAAAAAAGTTATTTATAGCAGAAAAACCTTCAGTTGCCAAACAGTTTGCTGCGGCCCTTAAGGAGAATTTCTCATCTTCAAACGGATATATGGAATCTGATTCCTATATTGTGACCTGGTGTGTAGGTCACCTTGTTAATATGAGTTATCCGGAAATTTATGATGAGAATTTAAAGAAGTGGGATTATAATACAATTCCATTTATACCAACTGAATATAAATACGAAGTTATTGCATCAGCAAGTAAGCAGTATGAAATTGTATCAAAACTTCTTACCAGTGACAAAGTCGATACAATCTATGTCTGCACTGACTCGGGACGAGAAGGAGAATATATATACCGTCTTGTGGCAGCGCAGTGCGGTGTTAAGGATAAGAAGACCTTAAGAGTGTGGATTGATTCCCAGACTGATGAAGAGATTTTAAGAGGAATAAGGGAAGCTAAGGATATTTCCTATTATGATAATCTTTCGGATGCAGCTTACCTCAGGGCTCAGGAAGATTACCTCATGGGTATTAATTTCTCCAGAGTATTAACCTTAAAATACGGCTATCAGATTAAGCAGTATCTTAACCTGGATAAATCCGTTATTGCCGTAGGCCGCGTTATGACCTGTACTTTAGGTATGGTGGTAAGAAGAGAGAGGGAAATCAGAAACTTTGTCAAGACTCCGTTTTACAAGGTGGTGCTTTCTTTTGCTTTATCAGAAAATAACATAGATGCAGAGTGGAAAGTTACTGATACGTCTGCTTTTAAGGATGATAAGGAATTATATAAAGATTGCGGCTTCTTAAAAGAAGAGAAAGCTCGGGAACTGATTAATCATATTCTTAAGGGACGTTCTTTGGAAAATGATAATGTGGAAGCAGAAATTGTAAGTACAAACAAGAAGACAGAGAAGAAAAATGCGCCTCTTTTGTATAACCTTGCAGACTTACAAAACGAATGCTCCAAGTATTTTAAGATAAATCCGGATCAGACCCTGAATGCAATTCAGGAATTATATGAAAAGAAACTTGTAACATATCCAAGAACTGATGCAAGAGTGCTTTCTACAGCAGTATCGAAGGAAATTACCAAGAATCTTAACGGCCTTTACAAAATGGATGCCTATAAGGATTTAATAAATGAGATTAAAGACCTTGGTTTATATAAGTCAATAACCAAAACCAAGTATGTTAATGACAAGGCTATTACAGACCACTATGCCATTATTCCTACGGGTGATGGACTGTCAGCTTTGGCATCCCTGGATGAAACAAAGAGAAATATATATGAACTTATCTGCAGAAGATTTATTAGCATATTCTTAAATCCTGCCCAGTATGAGAAACTGCAACTGGAATTATCGGCTGAGAATGAGCATTTCTTCTCATCCTTCAAGGTTCTTAAGGATGAAGGATATTTAAAGGCTCTAAAATTTTCCTTTAAGAAGAATAAGGCCAAAGAAGAGGATGAAGATGAGAATAAGGAAGAAAGGGAAGTTGAAATCGAATGCGATGACAACATGCTTCTTGCCTTATCGGGCTTAAAGAAAGGTGCCATGGTAAGAATTACTGATCTAAAGATTAACAGTGGTGAAACCAAGCCTCCTACAAGATACAATTCAGGTTCTCTTATTAAAGCCATGGAAAGCGCCGGCAAAACCATCGATAACGAAGATTTAAAGGCCAGGATGAAGGGCAGTGGAATAGGAACTTCTGCCACAAGAGCCGGTATTCTTACAAAGCTTGTTAATAATAAATATCTTTTACTTAATAATAAAACCCAGATTGTTACTCCGACACTTTTAGGAGAAATGATCTGTGATGTGGTGGTTTTATCCATTAAGAATCTTTTGAATCCGGCATTTACTGCCAGCTGGGAAATGGGATTATCAAAGGTTGCAGATGGAGAAATCAGCAAAGATGAATATACTGAGAAATTAAATAAATTTGTTACTGATTCAACAAATATGGTAAAGGGACTTAAGAATCAGTATACTCTTAATCAGTATTTTGACAGGGCTGCAGTTTATTATAAGAATAATAAAACAGATAAAAACAAGAAGTCTAAGAAGGAGGAATCGTAAATGTACGACAAGATGTTAATTAAAAATATGTATACTTTAGAGGAGACTATAGCGGCGGAGATTTTTGAAGGTCTTAATTATCCTTGGGAAGCACTTCCTTTAATCAAGGATTTTATTCTTAAATTAGGTCCGACTCTTGATAAGGAGATTTATGAAGAGGTTAAGGAAAATGTCTGGATTGCAAAAAGTGCAACAGTATTTCCTACAGCCTATATCAATGGCCCATGTATCATTGATGAAAATGCAGAGGTAAGACAGTGTGCTTTCATTCGTGGCAATGCCATTGTTGGCAAAAACTGCGTTGTAGGTAATTCGACAGAACTTAAGAATGTTATTTTATTTAATAATGTTCAGGTTCCACATTATAATTATGTTGGAGACAGCGTACTTGGATTTAAGTCTCATATGGGTGCCGGTTCAATTACATCCAATGTTAAGAGCGACAAAACTCTGGTTGTTGTTAAGTCAAAAGAGGGTAATATCGAAACAGGACTTAAGAAGTTTGGTGCAATGCTTGCAGATAATGTAGAAGTTGGCTGTAACAGCGTGCTTAATCCTGGAACAGTAGTTGGAAAGTTCAGTAACATTTATCCAACTTCATGTGTAAGAGGATATGTTGAGGCAAATAGCATTTATAAAGATGCAGATCATATTGTTGCAAAAAGATAATATAAATAAATTTTAATTAAATAAAAGACATAAAAATAAGGCGTTCTAATGTTAGAACGCCTTCATTGGTTACCTCATTATCTCTTTTCTGAAAACATTGTTCCCATTTCGTTAACATAGGTGATTGCTTCAGAATATTTTGCTTTGGCATTAAGGGCCAATGCTTCATCATATTCTTCTTTGGCAAAGAATTCGTGATACAAACTGTTGGCTTCGGCCATTGCTTCGGCAGCTGCATCAGCAGATTCATCTACATTTGAGAATTCCTCAGGAGCAGTAACTTCTGCAAATTCCTGGAATGCTGCATTGATTGTATCTAATTCCGCAAGCATCTCAGTCTCAGCTTTATCTTTATCTGTCATATCAATTGCATTGATATTCTGTGATGATGTAAATACTGTATCGTAAAATGATTCAACTTGGGTTTTATATTCAGCTAATTCCTTGTCTTTTTTGCCGCATCCGGCCAATGATAAGACCATAAGAAATAATGCAGCGAAAAATAATGACTTTTTCATATTATTCACTCCTTTCAACTCATAAAATGTACCATATATAGCAAAAAAAATCAATATATAGTATATATATGGTCAAAATATTTGATATAGACCATATAAATGTGATAAAATATGTGGGAATAAGCGTAAAAACGGAGAAATAACTAATGACTGGCGCAGAGCTTTTGGTTAAAGCTTTAGAAAAAGAAAATACAGAATATGTTTTTGGTTATCCGGGTGTTTCAATATGCCCTTTTTATGATGCTCTTACAAAGTCAGAAATAAAGGGAGTATTAATGAGACATGAAGCTAACTGTGCTCATGCTGCCAACGGATATGCAAGAAGTTATGGCAAAGTTGGTGTATGTGCGGTTTCTTCAGGTCCTGGTGCAACCAATCTTATTACAGGAATAGCGACTGCATTTGCAGACAGCATTCCTTTAGTTTGTATTACAGGCCAGGTTAAGAGTGAACATATAGGAACAGACATGTTCCAGGAAGCTGATATTACAGGGGCTTCAGAGTCTTTTGTTAAATACAGTTATCTTGTTAAGAATGCATCAGACATTCCAAGGGTTATCAAAGAAGCATTTTATATAGCATCAACAGGCCGTAAAGGTCCTGTGCTTGTGGATATTCCTGTGGATGTGCTTTTAAATGAAGGCGGGGATTTTAACTATCCTGAGTCAGTTAATTTAAGAACATATAAACCGACAGTTAAAGGTCATGCAGTTCAGATTAAGAAGGTTATCACTCAGCTTAAGAAGGCAACGAGGCCGATTATCTGTGCAGGCGGCGGCGTAATCTCGGCTGATGCAATTGATGAACTTCGTACCTTTGCACATAAATATAATATTCCTGTTGTTACAACCATGATGGGTCTTGGAATCATGAATTCCTATGATGAACTTTATATGGGAATGGTTGGAAATAATGGTAAGAAATATGCCAACAAAGCCATGAATGAGTCAGATGTACTTATTATGGTTGGCGCAAGAGTTGCAGACAGGGCTGTTAAGCAGCCGGATTTAATAACAAATAACAAGAAACTTATTCATATTGATGTAGATCCTGCCGAAATTGGCAAAAATGCCGGCCCTTCAATTCCTATCGTAGGGGATGCAAAGAATATCCTTGAAGATCTGAATGCTTTTGAGGATGAGATGGATTTTACTCCATGGCTTATGAGTCTTCTTAAGTATAAACAGACAAGGGAAGAAAAGTTGGAAAGTACATCCAAGTATGTAAATCCTAATGAACTTGTAAGAGATTTATCAGGTAAACTGGACAGTTCATATGTTTATGTTTCGGATATTGGACAAAATCAGATTTATTCCTGTCAGAATTTTATAATTAAGGATAATAAGTTCTTAACTTCCGGCGGAATGGGCTGTATGGGTTATTCACTTCCTGCAGCAATCGGTGCTTCAATGCACGACAGGAATGTAATTGCAGTTATGGGCGACGGGGCTTTTCAAATGAATATGAATGAACTGTCATCCCTAAAGGCTCTTAATGGAAAGATAAAGATTATTGTCATGAATAATCACAGCCTTGGAATGATTAAGGAATATCAGCATATTTCATATCAGAATAATTATACAATGGAAGAACTGGGTATTTATCCTAAACTTAAACATATAGCCAAAGCATATGACATCAAATATATGCTTATGGAGAATATGGATAAAGAAGAAGACATGATAAATGAATTCCTAAAGGCTGATGAGAGCGTCATTATGGAAGTAATGGTGGATCCGGATGCTTTTACTGCATCTTAAGAGGAAGAAGACATGAAGAAGATTTTTTCAGTTTTAGTTGAAAACCGCTCCGGTGTATTATCAAAGGTTTCCGGATTATTCGCAAGACGCTCCTATAATATCGATACACTTACGGTGGGGGAGACTAATGATAAAACCATATCCCATATGACAATCTGCTCAAGCGGCAGCAAGTGGGAGATGGAACAGATTGAGAAACAGCTTAATAAGAAACTTGATGTTATAAAGGTTAGAACTTTTGAAGAGCAGAATGCGATTTTAAAAGAGATAATTCTTGTAAAGATTAAGTATACAGCGGCAAATCGTGGAGAGATTCTTGAGATTTGCCAGCTTACCAAAGCAGAGATTGTGGATTCAAATAAAGACTATATGATTATTTATCTTTGTGCTGAACCTGATAAAACCACAGGTCTTTTGGATATGCTTGGTAAGTTTAATATAACTGAAGTTTGCAGAACAGGTACTCTTGCAATGAGCAAATGCTCTTTGGGTGAATAGTCTTTATGAAGAAATGGGATTATATATTAATAGCTTCTTTGACCATAATATCAGTTGTCTGGATTATTATAATTCTTAGGGGTCAGTCATCAGGAGAAAAGGTCATTGTTAAATTAAATGATAAAGTAATTTATACAGCACTTTTAAATGAAGACTCAGAATATCTGATAAAAACAGGTAATGACTATAATAATCTTGTGATAAAAGACGGCGAAGCCTATATAGATGATGCCAACTGCAAAGGCCTTGACTGTGTAAGGATGGGGCATATATCACGTGATGGTGAGAGCATAATATGTATTCCTCATTCTGTGATTGTAACTGTTGAATCTGATAAAGATAATAATATTGATTTTGTTTCGGAATAATGTATAAGAAAACTGCGTTTCTCGGGCTTTTTGCCTGCCTTGCTTTAATATTTTCATATGTGGAAGCCATAGTTCCGCTGCCAATCCCGGTACCCGGGGTTAAACTAGGACTTGCCAATGTATTAATAGTTATTTGTCTTTATACATATGGCGTTAAGGAAGCGGTGGCGATTAATTTTGTAAGAATAATACTGCTGGCGGTGCTTTTTGCCAATCCTTACAGTTTTATTTATTCATTGGCTGGCGCAGTGATAAGCATGGCTTTAATGTATCCTTTATATAAGAGTAAAGGCTTTAGCATTATAGGCGTATCTGTTGCGGGAGCAGTTGGACATAATACTGCGCAGATACTTACTGCCATGGCAGTGACAGGAATTGTCAAACTTATTGATTATCTGCCTGTGCTTATAATAAGCGGTATTATTACAGGTTTAATCATAGGAATCATTGGCAGAATAATACTGCCGCAGCTTAAGAAAATAGATTTGGAAAGAGTTAAGAGTTAATGATAGGTTATCTTGAAGGTAAAGTTATATATACAGACAGTGAGAATGTGTGTCTTCTTTGTTCAGGAGTTGGATATAATGTAAGAGTATCAAAAACCGTTATGGCCAAAGTACTTCCGGATGACAATATGGCATTATATATCTATACCAATTACGGTAAGGACGGAGAAGTAACATTATTCGGTTTTGAACTTAAGGAAGAACTGGATTTATGTAAGATTTTATTAAATGCTTCCGGCGTGGGACCTAAGAGTGTGCTGTCATTTTATGATAATTATTCTTATTCTGAAGTTATTGACGCAATTCTTGCTGAAGATATTGTATTTTTATCAAAGCCATCAGGCATTTCAGAAAGAATTGCTACCAAAATCGTGGCAGACTGTAAAAAGAAACTTGAGAAAAGTGGTATTTCTTCCGGCGCTGCTGTACTTAAGAGTGATATAGACAATGAGAATGTTGTTAATGTAATAGATGCTCTTGTTTCTCTTGGTTATTCCAAGGCTAATGCAATTAAGGCAGTTAAGAGTATTGACGGGGCAGAAAGCTTAAATGAAAGTGATTTACTCAGTAAAGCGCTTAGAATCATTATTACTTTATAGAGGTTAGATAATGGCCAAAAGAATTATAGAAACTGAAATACAAAAAGAAGAGCAGAGTAAAGAAGTCTCCTTAAGACCTGTTACCCTGAATAATTATATTGGTCAGGATAATATTAAAAAGGCGGTTCGCATCTCAATTGATGCCGCTAAATCAAGAGGAGAAGCCCTTGATCATATTTTATTATATGGCCCTCCGGGACTTGGTAAGACAACACTTGCTACAATTCTTGCCAATGAAATGGGATCCAAGATCAAAATCACCAGCGGGCCTGCCATTGAGAAACCCGGTGAAATTGCTGCGATTCTTAACGGGCTTAATGAAGGCGATATTTTATTTATCGATGAGATTCACAGGCTTAACAGACAGGTTGAAGAAGTATTATATCCTGCGATGGAGGATTTTGTAATAGATATTATTCTTGGTAAGGATCAGAGCAGCAGCGCAAGGTCTGTAAGGCTTTCCCTTCCTAAGTTTACCCTGGTTGGCGCTACCACAAGGGCAGGACTTCTTTCAGCGCCGCTTCGTGACAGATTCGGTGAAATTCACAGGCTTGAGTTCTATACACCTGAAGAATTAACAACAATAATTCTTAATTCATCCAAAACCATGGATATAATGGTAGATTATGACAGCGCCATGGCAATGGCCTTAAGAAGCAGGGGAACACCAAGACTTGCCAACAGAATTCTTAAAAGAGTAAGGGATTATTCCCTTGTTTGTCATGAAGGCGTATTAAATGCTGATATAACCAATGAAGCTCTTGATTTAATTGGAATTGACAGAAATGGTCTTGATGAAACCGACAGAAAACTGCTGCTTACCATTATTGAGAAATTTGGTGGAGGACCTGTTGGACTTGATACAATATCTGCAGCCATAGGTGAGGATTCGGGAACAGTTGAAGATGTTTATGAACCATATTTAATCAAGAACGGATTCATTAACAGAACCCCTAAGGGAAGAGTAGCAACAACGCTTTGTTATGACCACTTTGGTCTTGAAAAACCATAATTCATATTTTATACTTTAATTGATTAATTAACCGTTGTGTTAAGGAGGAAATATCATGTCTGCTAAAACATATGCTGAAGTTGTAGTAGCTGGAAAAGTTTATACCATTAGTGGTTACGAAAGTGAAGAATATCTTCAGAAACTTGCATCTTATATTAACAGCAAATATTCAGAATATTCCAAGGAAGATAGTTTTAAGAAACTTAATATAGATTACCAGAGTCTGCTTTTACAGCTTAATATGGCAGATGATTATTATAAAGCCAAGAATCAGGTGGCTTTGCTTGAAGAACAACTTAATCAGAAGGATGATGAGATTTATACAATCAAAAGAGATTTGATTGCATCTCAGGTTAAACTTGATAACTCAGACAAGAATCTTCTTACACTTCAGGAAACTGCCAAGGAATACGAGAAGAAGATAGCAGTTTTGGAAACTGAATTAAAAGCAAATAAAAAGAATTTATAATTATGAATAAAGCAGAGATTTTATCTCCGGCGGGAAACAAAGACTGTTTGATTGCAGCTGTAAATGCCGGAGCAGATGCAATTTATTTAGCCGGTAATATGTTCGGAGCAAGAGCCTATGCCGGCAATTTCGATAATGATGAACTAATCTGGGCCATTAAGTTTGCCCATCTTCATGGCCGTAAGATATATCTTACGGTTAATACTCTGTGCAAGAATCCACAATTCAAATTAATATATGATTATCTTTATCCTCTTTATGAAGCAGGGTTGGATGCTGTTATTGTGCAGGATATGGGCGTTGTTTCTTTTATTAAGAAATGCTTTCCGTCTCTTGAAATACATTTAAGTACTCAGGCTACCATTACATCCAAAGAGGCTGTTAAAGCTTTGGCTGATTATGGTATAAAACGCATTGTTTTGGCAAGAGAACTTACTTTGGATGAAATAAAGGATATTTACAGTTTAGGCGTAGATATTGAAATCTTTATTCATGGAGCAATGTGCTATTCATACTCAGGACAGTGCCTGTTTAGTTCATTTTTAGGCGACAGAAGTGCTAACAGAGGCAGATGTGCCCAGCCCTGCAGACAGTGCTATAAATTGGAAGGCAAAGGTAAGCCGGAATATATTTTATCCTTAAAGGATATGTGTCTTGCCGAAAATATGAATGAAATCATGGCTTTGGGACCTATGTCTCTTAAAATCGAAGGCAGAATGAAAGATGCTTCATATGTTGGCCTTGTTACCGGAATCTACAGAAGATTAGTGGATTCCTATTATGAGAAAGGTGATATTTGTCTTTCTTCAAAAGATATAGAAATATTAGATAATACCTATGTCAGAAAAGACAGAAGTAATGGCTATATTCACAGATTTAAGTCTCCTGATATGATAACCATGGATAAGGCAACGTATAATCATGAAGAGAAAAATCTCGATGATTATACTAATATTCCGAAAGTTAAAGCTGATTTAAAGGCTCACATTGTAGAAGACGAGCCTTCGTTTGTGGTTTTAACCACCAAATATAATGGCGAGGAGATATCTGCCAGGGTGGAAGGAGGAGAGGCACAAAAAGCCAATAATTATCCTTTAAATAAGGACGATGTAATAAAGAGACTGTCCAAGTCTGGCAATGCCCTTATTCAGCCGGTTGTTTCTGAAGCAGAATTATCAGAAAATGCATATATGAATATTAAGGATATTAATGAACTTAGAAGAAATGCCATTGATATTCTTACAAATATGATTGCCAAAAAGGCAAATCAGAATACTATAGATGCTGTAAATTATTATAATGATAAGGATTATGACTATAAGAATAGTGGTAATACAGGCGATCTGATAATCTATGTTAATGATAAAGATCAGCTGGATGAATGCTTAAAATATGATTTTTATGACGCAATCAGCATACCTTCTTATATGCTTAATGAAAATGGGCGCGGATTTGTGACGGATATTAAGAATAAATCACTTAAACTTTATGTACATCTTCCATATGTTATAAGACAGCCTCAGGTTGAAAACTTATGTAAAAAGATTGGTGAGTTTAAGGATTTTATTGATGGAATCTATGTTAATCAGCTGGATTCATATTATATGATGAAAAACAGATTCCCTGAAATCAGCATTAAAGGGGATATTAATCTTTATATTTATAATAATGAGGCTGAAAGATTCTTTGACTCTCTATCCACATATACAGCGCCGGTTGAACTTACCAGGCAGGAATTAAATCATATCAATCTGTCCAGGGCAGAAATGATTATATATGGCAAAATTCCTTTTATGCACAGTGCAAACTGTGTCAAGAACACAAAAGGGCAGTGTATGAAGGGAAAAGGCGATATAAATTATACTTATCTGACTGACCGCCAGCAAAGGGCCGAGGCAGTTATTCTTCACTGCAACGAGGATATATGTTATAATACAATAGTTAATGGTGTACCACTCTGTCTTTTTGACAGATATAAGGATGTCATTAACCTTCATCCGCAATCTTTAAGCATAAGATTTACAGATGAAGATGTTAAGGAAGTTCGTCATATACTTGATGAGGCTTTGAAGTTAAAGGAAGAATTCGGGGATAAAGTGACCTTTGAACATACGAAAGGACACTTTAATAACGGTATATTATAAATGGGTAGTTTTATATCAGAGACATCCAATTATCTTTTTGTAATAACAATATTGTTATTCTTATTGTCGGATGTGCTTGTTTTTAATAACAGTTTTAATAAATCTGTAAAAGATATTATTAACTTATCTCAGGTTATCTTGGGTATTTTTTTGCATGCCATTGGTTATATAACCCTTCTTATCAGAAGTGATGATATAAGATATTTCTTTTTCTTTGCATTCCAGGAAATAATTATCCTGGCTGTCATAATGATATATCATACTTTATATCCGAAAATCAACAAAATATTGCTATATAACATGTTTTTCTTCCTGTTTGTAGGCTCGATTATGCTTTCAAGACTAAAGTTTGATCTGGCCTTAAAGCAGTTTATCTACGAACTGGTAATTCTGGTATTTTCATTTTTTGTTCCATATATTATCAAGCGAATTCCGAGCCTGGATAAATGGTATTTCATCTATGCCGGCGTAGGCATTTCGCTTCTGCTGATTGTTGTTTTAGCAGGAAGAGTTGTTAATGGTTCAATGCTTGCTTTCAGAATTGGCGATATGTCATTCCAGAGCGCGGAATTCGTTAAAATTTCTCTGATTTTATTTCTTGCATCCTATCTTGCCAATTACAAAAAAGCACAGAATTATATATTTGCAATCGTAATAGCATTAATTCATATTGCAATACTTGTTGTCTCCAGAGACCTTGGTAGTGCGGGCATATATTTTATGTCTATGATATTCCTTATTTTCGTATCAAGTGAAAATATTCTGACCATTTTGACCGGAGCGATTGCAGGACTTGGCAGTTTTACACTTGCCTATATTATGTTTGATCACGTTAAGGTCAGAGTTGCTACCTGGTTAAATCCCTGGGAAGATATCAGAGGTTCCGGATATCAGCTTACACAGAGTCTGTTTGCAATAGGTACAGGCGGATGGTTTGGACTTGGACTGTTAAAAGGTATGCCTTATTCCATACCTTACGTTTCTGAAGACTTTATTTTCTCGGCAATAGGTGAGGAGATGGGCGTATTCTTCTCATGCTCATTAATATTCCTTTATCTTGCCGTAATACTTTATATGTTTAAACTTGCCAAATCCATGAAGAATGATTTTTACAAATATACAATTTATGGATTCGGAGTAAGCCTTGCAACTCAGGTAGTGCTTACGGTTGGCGGCGGAAGCAGATTTATTCCGCTTACCGGCGTTACGCTTCCTTTAATCAGCATGGGCGGAAGTTCACTTTGGACAACAATTCTAATGTTCTCCATTATTCAGGGAATGGTACTTGCCAATGAGGCTGAAGAACCTGTTGAAGAAGAGGAGGAAGAAGATGAAATATAATTTAAAAGATGATTTAAAGCATCTTTACAGACATCTTAAGAATCCTGTGAATATTACGGGACTTCTGTTTGCTGCAGTATTTACTGCGATGGCTTTAAATATTGTTTTATACTTAATGAATCACAGTTATGAGGATATAAATAACTCAAGTAATAACAGGGCAGTGATGCTTGCAAAAGAAAATATAAGGGGCGATATTGTTTCAAATGACGGAACTGTTCTTGCCACAACCAGAATTGTGGATGGTGAGGAAGTAAGATATTATCCTTATGCCAATCTTTTTGCCCATGTGGTTGGATATTCAACATATGGAACCACAGGTGTTGAACAGATTGCCAACATGAGACTTGTTACATCAAACGATACACTGCTTAATAAAATCGAAAATGATCTTTATGGCTCAAAAGATAAGGGTGATACTGTTGTAACAACACTGGATGTAAATCTTCAGGAAGTGGCAAGCAAGGCTCTAGGCGTATATAAGGGCGCCATTATTGTTACAAATGTTAAAACCGGCGAAATACTTGTAATGGTATCAAAGTCTGATTATGATCCGAATACCATTGCAGATGACTGGGATGATGTTATTAATGATACCAAGAGTTCCTGCCTTGTTAACAGGGCTACTCAGGGTATGTATCCGCCTGGTTCCACATTCAAAATATTCGACCTGATTGAATATATTAAAGAGCATCCGTCAGATTATGATAAATATACCTATACCTGCGGCGGTTCACTTAAATATGATAATGGCAAGAAAATCAGCTGTTATCATGGTATGAGTCACGGAAGTCTTTCTTTGGAGAAGGCTTTTGCCAAATCGTGTAACTGTGCTTTTGCCAATCTGGCGTTAAGTTTTGACAGAGGAATGTATGCCTCAACTCTTAATACCATGATGTTTAATGAAAAACTCCCTTTGGAACTTGAGTATAAAAAGAGTTTTGTTGAAATAGAGGACGGCTGTTCAGACAGTACACTGGTACAAAGTTCAATCGGACAGGGTACAGTTCTTATGAGCCCGATGCATCTTAATATGGTTACCCAGGGAATCGCCAATGATGGTATGGTTATGACTCCAATGATAATAAAGAGAGTTGAATCTTCCGGCGGTGACAGTGTTAAGATTTATAATCCTTCAGAATACAGAAGAATTCTGTCGAAAGAAGAGGCGGATATTGTTACTGAGTATATGAGATCGGTTGTTACAACAGGTACCGGTGATGTTCTAAAAGGATCAACCTATGAAGCCTGCGGTAAAACCGGTTCTGCAGAATATGGAACCGTTAAGGGTGACAGTCATGCGCTCTTTACCGGTTTTGCACCTATGAATGACCCTGAAATTGCAGTTACTGTGGTAATTGAGGGGGCAGGATCAGGTGGTGATTATGCCGTTCCCATAGCCAAAAGAATATTTGACGCGTATTTTGGTGAAAGTTATAACTGATTATGTTATAAAAATCCTTATTTTTGCTAATCTTTCGCTTTATTTTTTAGCAAATATATTGTATATTATTATAAGAGTATAATGCATATGGAGGGGTAATTATATGATTAATCGTTTATTCGGTAATTATCTGGTTAAAGCCGGTAAATTATCCAGCACTCAGCTTGAGGCTGCTTTCGAGGAGCAGAAGAAAGCAAGAGTTAAACTTGGTTTAATCGCTGTTTCAGAGAAATTAATGACACCTGAACAGGCTAAAAAGGTTAACCGCAAGCAGGCAATGCTTGATAAGAGATTTGGTGATATCGCAGTTGATATGGGATATCTTACAGAAGAACAGGTTACAAGACTTCTTGGTCTTCAGGGTAATCCTTATCTTACATTCGCTCAGGCAATTTCAGATCTTGGTTTTATGAGCATTTCCGAGATTGAAAAAGCGCTTGGTGATTACCAGAAAGAAAATGGTTTCACACTTACAGATATGGAAGCACTTAAGAGTGGTGACAGTGACAGAATTGTGCCTCTGTTTATGACTCCTGATGCTGACGATCTTATGATTGAGCATATTTCAATAGCTGTCAGAACAATGATAAGACTTATTGATTCTGATATCTATATTGGCAATGCAACTAATCTTTCAACTGTTAAGGCTTTTGGTTATGCGCTTCAGACACTTGATGGAGACACCAAGGCTTCCTTGGGATTCACAGGTATTGAGGATTCACTTTTGGAGATTGCTAATCCTTTCGCAGGTGAAGAATTCGAAGTAGTGGACGCAGATGCACTTGATTCAGTAGCAGAATTTATCAACTGTGTAAATGGTATGTTTGCTACAAAGGTTGCTTCAAGAGTAAATATTGATATGCTTCCACCACAGTATAAGGCTGAAGATGTTATATTTAATGCTAATAATATTTGTGTTTTACCAATATATATCAAAGGTAAGAAGGTTAATTTACTTGCTACTTTTGGTGAAGCTTTAGAGGTTTAGGAGGAAAACAACCAATGGCTAAGATTTTAATTGTAGATGATTCAAGAACATCTCGTAAGATTTTAAGAAATATTCTGGAAGAAGCTGGAAACGAAGTTGTAGCCGAAGGTGTTGATGGTGCAGATGGCGTTGAAAAGTTCAAAGAATTCAAGCCAGACATCACAACTCTTGATATTACAATGCCGGTTATGGACGGACTTGAAGCGCTTAAGAACATAAAGGCTATCGATTCTAATGCGAAGATTATTATGATTACCGCCGCCGGTCAGCAGAATAAAATGCTTGATGCCATCAAGCATGGTGCATCAGAATTTGTAACCAAGCCATTTGAGGCTGATGCGGTTATTAAGCTTATAGAGAAGTTATCATAAATAATAAATGGTAACAAATGCAGTAAGTTGTGGCGGCGTAGTTATTTTCAGAGGTAAAATTCTTCTTTTATACAAAGATTATTTTAAGAAAAATTGTGGTTGGGTTCTTCCCAAAGGAACAGTAGAAGAGAATGAAACACATGAAGAAACTGCGTTAAGGGAAGTATATGAGGAGGCCGGAAGTTCTCCGAAGATTGTATGTTATGTCGGCAAAAGCGAATATAATTATAATCTTTTTGAGGATGTGGTACATAAAGAAGTTCACTGGTATCTCATGAAGGCCGAAAATTATTATTCAACCCCGCAGAAATCTGAACATTTCTTTGATTCAGGTTTTTACAAATACCACGAAGCATATCATCTTCTTAAATATTCTAATGAGAAAGAGATTTTAGAAAAAGCATATAATGAATATCTGAGACTTAAAGATAATAAGGATTGGGTTTAATTTAAAGCGCCACTTAAGATTTTAAGTGGCGTTTATTGTTGTAAGGATTTGGCATGTTTACGAATAAAATGTATGTAGATGAAACTTTGGAGAAGAAGATTCCGAAGATCTTAAGAAAAATTAAAAGAAGACAGAAATGTGGTCATACCTATGTCATTGTATTCAATAAAGACTTCAATCGTCTTGAATATACTGATGCGGATATTTTTGCCCATAAGTTTTATCCAAAGAAAGAACAACTTGTTCTTGGAATTGCCGAGAATTCAGAAAATGCCAAATCTCTTATTGTTGCCATATATAATGATATGATTAAAATAAGCGAAGATATTGATGTTAAAAATTTCATCCTTTCTTCCCTTGTATCAAAAAAATATAAAAAAAGAGAATATGTAATAGTTGATAATATTAAGGACGAGGATTAATGATTGTACTAAAAGTAATAGGTATTATTCTTCTTTGTATATTAGCTCTTATTGTTATACTGGCGCTTGTTTTCCTTTTCTGGCCCATATTCTATAAGATTAAAGGCAGTTACAAAGAGAATGAGCCTCATGCCGATTTGAATATACATTATCTGCTATGGCTGTTTAATATTCATATTAAATATGATTATGGCACAGATCCAATGCTGATAGTTAAACTGTTTTTCATTCCGGTATATAAGAAAAGCATAATTGAATTAATAGAAAAATATATGAATTCCGAAGAGACTCCTGCGGGGGGTGAAGAGAGTGAAGAGGGCAAAGAAAGTGAATCAGAAGCCTCTTTGGATGAAACATCTTCAGATGATGTAGCTAAAGAAGATGAAACCGAAGAAAGTGTTCAGGTAATCAGGTCAAATGAAGGTTCACTTAAAGATGATGAAAGTTTCCATGAATACACCGGGGAAGAACTTGAAGATATCTTAAATGAAGATGATTATATTGAACATTTATCACTTATTGGTAAATTCAGAGTCTATTTATCCAAAATACACTTAGCTATTTCAAATTTAATCAAAAAGTGTTATAATATTAAGGATTCTTTTGTTCAATTTAAGAGAAATGTAAGAAGATATTATAAGTTAATAAAACATTATTACAAAATACTAAAAAAGCCTTGCGTTAAAGGCACGCTTAAGAGGCTAAAGGATGCATTCTTTAAGCTCCTTAAGTTATTAAAACCATCAAAAGCAAGACTTAATCTGCATTTGGGATTTGATGATCCATCAACTACAGCCAAGGTTTATAGTTATTACTGTATGCTTATTCCATTTATAGGAAGATATGTCACATATAATGCGGATTTTGATAATGTAATATATGAAGGCGATGGTTATGTAAAAGGCAAAGTGGTTGTATTTCCATATTTGTGGCTAACATTTAGATTATTTTTATATAAAGACGTAAGACAGTTTATACGTATTATAATACGGGAGGTCAGAAGAAATGGCAGAAAATAGTTTTAACGGGGTAGTTGAATCTTTAATTAAAGGTATGGATGGATTCTTATCAACCAAGACAGTTGTAGGAGATGCAACAAAGGTTGGAGATACCATTATTGTTCCTTTGGTTGATGTTTCTTTTGGTGTAGGTGCCGGTTCTGCCAATGGTAAAGACAGCAATGGCGGTATGGGCGCTCTTAGCGGTAAGGTTACACCAAGTGCTGTACTTGTTATTCATGATGGTCATACAAGACTTGTTAATATTAAGAACCAGGATAGCATGACAAAGATTCTTGATCTTATTCCTGATATTGTAGACAGAATATCTCAGAAGAATAAGCCTATTCCTGTTAATGATGAAGATGCAACAAAGTTAGCATTTCCTGAAGAAGACGAAGAGTAAGAGATTTAACATACAGGGTAACCTTTATGAATAATTTTATCAGTATATTAAGGGATGCCAATTCTCCTGAAGAATTAGAAGAACTTAAGGTGATGCTTTTTAAAGAGAATGTCAATCTTAAGACCGAAAGAGCCGACATTGAAGATGAATGGGCAAGACTTAAGCAAAAAGAAGAGGAATTGGATAAAAAGATTACTGAAGCTCAGGCTGAATTAAAAGAGCTGGAAATAAAAAAATCAGTAATACTTAAAGAAATTGAAGAGAAACAGCAAAAACTGGAAAAAGACAATGCGTTTCTTCAAAAGAAACAGTCCATTATTGAAAGCAGTTATAATCAGCTGGATAAAGACAGGCTGCAGGTAAAAAAAGAAAGAGAACTTCTTAACAGAAGGCTTGCAGAACTTGCTACTAATTATAATTTCGATAATGATACTTCTTTCTTTAAGGGTGTAAGTTCTGATAAAGATATTAAGAAAAGATATAAAGAACTTATTAAGGTATTTCACCCTGATAACGGGGTGGGAGACAGCGAAACCCTGGATAAGATAAATAAAGAATATGAATCTTTGAAAAGTGGAAATTAAAAATAATGCAAAAAAATAAGCTACCGTTTACCGGTAGCTTTAATTTTTGTTTTTATAATAAGAATTATGCTCTTTCTACAGCGTTAGAACGTAAGCATCTTGTACAAACATGCATAGTCTTTGTACCACCATTAACTTTACATCTAACCTTTCTGATATTTGAATTCCAAGCATGGTTAGAACGTCTGTGTGAGTGTGATACATTGTTACCGAAATGAACATTCTTACCGCAACATTCACATTTAGCCATTTTAAGTCACCTCCTAGTCCGATTATCTATTAGTATACGAATCACCTAACCTTAAGGTGAAATCTCTATATACACGCAACATTAAGATATTAACATAAGACCAAGGCAAAATGCAAGAACTTTTTATTATTTCTATAGATTTATGCTCCTTGTAATTTCAGCCAAAAAGGAATATAATGATAAAGATTATGGGTTTTAAAGATTTGTAATAGGGGCATGTTAAATATATTTTAATGGAGGTGTAAGTTATGAAGAGCTCTGTTGACACACATATGGGCAGTATAATGATCGACAATAATGTTATTGCACAATTTGCTGGCAATGTTGCATTAGAATGCTACGGTGTCCTTGGCATGGCATCTGTTAATGCCAAAGAAGGAATCGCTTCTTTACTTAAGAAAGACAGTATGTCCAAAGGAATCACAGTTTCCCTGGACAATAACAAATTAACCATTAATATGCATATTATTGTTGCTTTTGGTGTAAGTATTTCGGCTGTTGCCAATAATCTTATGAGCGAAGTAAAATATAAAGTCGAACAATTCACAGGACTTACTGTTGAAACAGTTAATGTTTATGTTGAAGGCGTTCGCGTGGCAGAATAGACTTTAGGAGGAAAATCATGTCTAACGTTATAAACGCTGAGCTCTTAAGAAAGATGTTTCTTTATGGAGCCAAGAACTTAGAGAATAATAAAGAAAAGATTAATGAATTAAATGTATTCCCTGTTCCGGATGGCGATACAGGTACAAATATGACACTTACAATCCTTTCAGCAGCTAAGGAGTTAACATCTTTAACAGATACATCACTTCCTGCTGTATGTAAGGCAGCATCTTCCGGATCACTCAGAGGTGCAAGAGGTAACTCAGGTGTTATTTTAAGCCAGCTTATCAGAGGCTTTACAAAAGTTATATCAAAACTGGAAAAAGAAGAACTTACAGTTCCAGATTTAACACTTGCTGCAGAAAACGGTGTTAAGACAGCATATAAGGCAGTTATGGCTCCTAAGGAAGGAACTATTCTTACAGTTGCCAACGGCATATACAAGAAGGCTGCTGAACTAAATGAAGCAGGCGTTACTGATATGAATAAATTCTTACAGGAAGTTATTGCATATGGTAACAAGGTTCTTGATGAAACACCTGAACTTCTTCCTGTTCTTAAGCAGGCAGGCGTTGTTGATTCCGGCGGTGCAGGTCTTATGGCATTAATGGAAGGTGCTTATGATGCTTTCATTGGCAAGAAGATTGATCTTAACTTTGGTCAGTCATCACCAAAGAAGGAAGAAGAACCTAAGGAAGTAGAAGTTAAATTTGCTTATGAAGTAGATTTTACAATTAATCTTTCTCGTAATTTCAATATTAAGAATGAAATTGATTTCAAGGCATATATGGAATCAATTGGTGATACAATCAGCATAGTTGTTAATGATGAGAAGGCTGATATCCATGTTAATACCAATGATCCGGGTCTTGTTATGCAGAAAGCTCTTAAGTATGGCGAGCTTAATAATATTAAGATTGTTAACCTCAAGATTCCTGACAGCAAGGAAGATACAAAGACAGAAGAGAAGCCTAAGGATTTAGGTCCTAAGAAGACATATGGTTTCATTACAGTTTCAACCGGTAAGGGAATTAATGAAATCTTTGAATCTCTTGGCGTTGACTATATTATTGAAGGCGGTCAGACAATGAATCCTTCAACTGATGATATGCTTCATGCCATAGATAATGTTAATGCTGAGAATATCTTTATTCTTCCTAATAACAAGAATATTATTCTTGCAGCTAACCAGGCAAGAGACCTTACAAAGGATAAGAATATTATCGTAATCCCGACCAAGACAATTCCTCAGGGTATTACAGCTGTAATTAACTTCATCGAGGACATTGCTCCACTTGATAACGAAACAGCAATGACTGAAGGCGTACAGGGAGTTAAGACAGGTCAGGTTACATATGCTGTAAGGGATACAGTAATTGACGAAAAAGAAATCCATAAAGATGACTTTATGGGTATTGGTGATAAGGGCATTCTTTCCGTTGGTAAGGAAATAAATGATGTAACTGCTGAACTTATCGATAATCTTGTTGATGATGATTCAGAGCTTATTACCATCTATTATGGCGAAGATGTATCTAACGAAGATGCAGATGCATTTAAGGAAACCATAGCTAAGAAGTATTCAGGACTTGATATTGAATTACAATATGGCGGACAGCCTATCTATTATTACATTATTTCTGTAGAATAATATGTCAGATATTAAAGAAGTATCAATTAAAAAGCTAAAAGGGATTGGGGAGAAAACCTCAATCCCTTTAAGTCGTCTTAATATAAATTCTATTTATGATTTATTAAACTATTATCCAAGAGATTATTCCACTTATAATCCCATAAAAGAGGTTAAGGATGCTAAAGATGGGGAGAAAATTGCCCTTTATTTAACTATTTTCCAGAGCGCATCCTTAATTAAAACATCCAAAATGAATATTATTAAAGCCGTGGGCTTTGATAATACGGGGAAAGTTGATATTACATTTTTCAGGCAGGATTACTTAACGAGAGTTTTAAAGAAGAATACCATGAAGGTATTCTACGGAAAAGTAACCGTTAAGGGTACCAGTGTCAAAATGGACGCCCCTGAAATATATGATTATAACGATTATATTAACCTGACCAAAAATCTTAATCCAATATATTCATTAACAAAGTCTGTAACAAACCGGGCTTTGATTAAATATGTCCACGAAGCATTAAATGAATTCATTCCCCTTGATGAAACGCTTGATGAGAATATTTTAAGTAAAACAAAACTTATATCATATAATGATGCAATTAAGCTTATTCATTTCCCTAAAGACTACAGCGATGTAAGAATGGCAAGAAACAGGCTGGCCTTTGAGGAATTCCTTGAATTTTTCAGGGAAATTAATGAAAAAAAGAAAGAACTTCTTGATAAAAAATCAGATTTTTCGATTATAGAGACTGCAGATGTAACAAGATTTATTGAGAAACTTCCTTTTGAACTTACCTCTGGTCAGAAAAGTGCCATTAATGATATAACTTCTGATCTTACAAGTGGAATTGTGATGAATCGCCTGATTCAGGGTGATGTAGGCTCAGGTAAAACGCTGGTTTCATTAATTGCAATACTTACTGTAGCATCAAATGGGCTTTCATCAGCGCTGATGGCTCCTACGGAAGTTCTTGCAAATCAGCATTATAAAACAATAGAAGATTATAATGAAAAATATAATTTAGGACTTAAAATTGCCCTTCTTACAGGTTCGGTAAGTGCCAAAAACAAAAGAGAAATCAAAGAAAAGGCAGCTAACGGCGAATATAATCTTATAATCGGTACCCATGCGCTTATAGAAGATGATGTTGTAATAAAGAATCTTGCGCTTACAGTTACCGATGAAATGCATCGTTTTGGTGTAAATCAACGGGAAAAGCTTAGTGATAAAGGTAATAATATTCATAATCTCATTATGAGTGCAACGCCAATTCCAAGAAGCCTTGCACAGGCGCTGTATGCAAATCTTAATGTCAGCATTATACCTGATAAACCGGCAAACAGGCTTGCAATCAAAAATGCTGTATTATTAAAAGAAGACAGGGCAAAAGCATATAGCGTAATAAATAAGGAACTTTGTTTAGGACATCAGGCCTATGTGATATGTCCCATGGCGCTTGAAAACGAAGATGAAACATCATTAAAGGATGTTGTTACTTATTCAAAAGAATTACAGGAAATATTTGGAAATAAGTATAATATACAGTACCTCCACGGTCAGTTGTCTGCTAAGGACAAAGACAAAATAATGAATGATTTTAAGGACGGAAACATAGATATTCTGGTTTCTACCACAGTAATTGAAGTTGGTATTGATGTTCCGAATGCAACCGTCATCATGATAGAGAATGCCGAAAGATTCGGTTTATCACAGCTTCATCAGATAAGAGGAAGAGTCGGAAGAGGCGATGCCCAGTCATACTGTATGTTTATTAACTGTAATCCAACCGATGAGTCAATAGAAAGACTGGACGTTGTATATCATTCTAATGACGGCTTTCATATAGCAAATGAGGACTTAAGGTTAAGAGGCCCCGGAGATGTACTCGGCGTAAGGCAAAGCGGAGTGATGCTTTTCAAAATCGCCGACATTTATACAGACAGTAAAATGCTGTTTTTGGCAAAACAAATTGCGGATGAAGAGATGAATTAGAATTTAAGCCTGTGGCAATATGCTGCAGGCTTTGATTTTGCCGTCCTTCGTATACATAATGTATTTATTATGTAATCAAACCACAATACCTTGTATTTTCTACTTTAATTTTTAAGTTTTTTGTGATAAAATGATTTAGTATTTTGGGCTAAAAGGCTTATTGGGATATTTAGCCTTATTTAGGAGGATAAAATTGAGTAAGAAAGATGAAGAAGTAGTATATGATTCCTCTGCCATTACCGTCCTCGAAGGACTTGAAGCAGTAAGGGAAAGACCTGGTATGTATATAGGTTCTGTATCTACCAAAGGTCTTAATCATTTAGTATATGAAATAGTTGATAACTCAGTAGATGAGCATATGGCAGGATATTGTTCGGAAATCCATGTAACACTGGAAAAAGACGGTTCTGCTACTGTATCAGATAATGGTCGTGGTGTTCCTGTAGACATGCATGAAAAAGGTGTCAGTGCTGCAAGACTTGTATTTACCACGCTTCATGCAGGCGGTAAGTTCGGTAACAGCATTTACAAGAATGCCGGTGGTCTTCATGGTGTAGGTTCATCTGTTGTTAATGCGCTTTCGAAGAAGATGACAGTTACCATCAAAAGAGATGGTTTTGTTTATAAGGATGAATATGAGTGCGGTATTCCAACAATAGAACTTGATAAAGGCCTGCTTCCTATTATCGGAAAGAGCCGCCAGACCGGTACAACCATTAATTTCTTGCCGGATGATACCATATTTGAGAAGACCAGATTTAAATCTGAAGATATCAAAAACAGACTTCATGAAACCGCTTATCTTAATCCTGAACTGACCATATTCTTTGAGGATAAAAGAGAAGAAAGTCCTGAGAAAATTACTTATCATGAACCGGGGGGTTTGTCAGGATTCATAAGTGATATCAATAAGGATAAGGAAACAGCCAGCGATATCGTATATTTCAAAGGCACATCTGATGATATTATCGTGGAATGCGCATTTCAGTATGTAAATGAATTTCATGAAGAAGTACTGGGATTCTGTAATAATATCTACAACGCTGAAGGCGGTACACACATTACAGGTTTTAAGACTACTTTAACCACGGTAATAAATAACTATGCAAGAATGCTTGGTACTCTTAAGGATAAAGATGCCAACTTCACCGGTTCTGAGGTCAGATCAGGTCTTGTATGTGTTATAAGTGTTAAGCATCCCTCTCCAAGATTTGAAGGCCAGACCAAGACCAAACTTGATAACCAGGATGCAGCTAAAGCAGTATCCAAGGTTGCGGGTGATGAACTTGTTTTATTCTTTGACAGAAATCTGGAAACTCTTAAGAATATTATTTCTTCAGCTGAGAAGGCAGCAAAGATTCGTAAGGCAGAAGAGAAGGCTAAAACAAATATGCTTACAAAGCCTAAATTCTCTTTTGATTCCAATGGCAAACTTGCCAACTGCGAATCCAAGGATGCTTCAATGTGCGAGATTTTCATAGTCGAAGGTGATTCTGCCGGCGGCAGTGCAAAGACAGCAAGAGACAGGAAATATCAGGCTATTTTGCCTATAAGAGGTAAGATTCTTAATGTTGAAAAAGCCAGCATTGATAAAATCCTCGCCAATGCAGAAATCAAAACCATGATTAATGCTTTTGGCTGCGGTTTCTCGGAAGGATACGGCAATGATTTTGACATAAGTAAGCTTAGATATGATAAGATTATTATTATGGCGGATGCGGACGTGGATGGTGCGCATATCTGTACGCTGCTTCTTACGCTTTTCTATCGCTTTATGCCGGAGCTTATTATGGAAGGCCATGTTTATATCGCTATGCCGCCTTTATATAAGGCAATTCCGTCAAAGGGCAAGGAAGAATATCTTTATGATGATTATGCCTTAAGTCAGTACAGAAAGAAACATAAAGGACCTTTCACGCTTCAAAGATATAAAGGTCTTGGTGAGATGGATGCGCAGCAGTTATGGGAGACAACCCTTGATCCGGAGAATAGAAATCTTAAGAGAGTCAGAATAGAAGATGCATCTCTTGCAAGCAAAACTACAGGACTTTTAATGGGCTCAGATGTTCAGCCTAGAAAAGATTTTATTTATGAACATGCCAAAGATGCTGTTCTTGACGTATAAAAAATAAAAGAGGTTTAAGTAATGCCTGAAACAATTCTTAAAACAGAATATAGTGAAGTAATGGAGAAATCCTATATTGATTACGCCATGAGCGTTATCATATCAAGAGCCGTTCCGGATGTCAGAGACGGTCTTAAACCGGTTCAGAGGCGTACCCTGTATGATATGCATGAACTTGGCATTAAATATGATAAGCCATATCGTAAAAGCGCCAGAATTGTGGGTGATACCATGGGTAAATATCATCCCCACGGTGACAGTTCCATATATGAAGCCCTGGTTGTAATGACTCAGGATTTCAAGAAGGAACTTCCACTTGTAGACGGTCATGGTAACTTTGGCAATATCGAAGGTGATGGGGCCGCAGCCATGCGTTATACCGAAGCAAGGCTTCAAAAAGTAACTCAGGAAGGCTTCCTTGCCGATCTTGATAAAGATGTGGTTAATTTCATTCCTAACTTTGATGAAACCGAAGAAGAGCCTGAGGTTCTGCCTTGTAAGATACCTAATTTCCTTATTAACGGCTCTGAAGGTATTGCGGTTGGTATGGTTACCAGCACCCCGCCTCATAACTTAAGCGAGGTTATTGATGCTACCAAGGCTTATCTTAATAATCCTGAAATCACAACCAAGGAATTAATGAAATATGTTAAGGGGCCTGATTTTCCAACAGGTGGAATAGTTATAAATAAGGACGACCTTTTAGATATTTATGAAACCGGTGTTGGAAAGATAAAGATAAGAGGAAAGGTTGATATCGAAAAGGGTAAGAATGGTAAAACCAATGTGGTTATTACTGAGATTCCTTATACCATGATAGGTATGAATATATCCAAGTTCTTATCTGATGTGGCAGCACTTTATGATTCCAAGAAGGCTCCTGAAATTGTGGATATTACCAATCAGTCTTCCAAAGAAGGGATTAAAATCGTTATCGAACTTAAGAAGGATGCTGACGCCGAGAATTTTGTAAATCTTTTATATAAAAAGACAAAACTTGAAGATACCTTCGGCGTTAATATGCTTGCAATTGCTGATAATAAGCCGGAAATCCTGGGACTTAAGGGCGTTATTAAGAACTGCGTTGATTTTTATTACGAAGTTAACAAGAGGAAATATACAACTCTTTTAGAAAAGGAAAATGAGAGAAAAGAAATCCAGGAAGGTCTTATAAGAGCCTGCAATGTAATTGACCTGATTATTGAGATTTTAAGAGGCTCAAAAGACAGACAGATGGCGAAGAACTGCCTGGTTAACGGCGAGACTTTAGGTATTAATTTTAAGTCCAAAGAATCCAAGGTTATGGCGTCTCTGCTTAACTTTACAGAGAAGCAGGCCAATGCCATCCTTGAAATGAGATTATATAAGTTAATAGGTCTTGAAATCGATGCCCTTATTAAGGAACACGACGAGACCATGGCCAATATCTACATGTATGAGGATATCCTGGACAGACACGATTCCATGACTCAGGTTATCATCAATGACCTTGATTATTACAAGAAAAACTTCGGGCGCCCAAGAAGAACAGTTATCGAGAATGCCGAAGAGGCCGTATATGAAGAAAAGGCTGTGGAAGAGACAGATATTTATGTTCTTATGGACAGATTCGGTTATATCAAGTGCGTGGATAAGCTGGCTTATGAACGTAACATTGAAACAATCAACGAAGAGAATAAGTATATTGTCTTAACCAAAAATACTGGCAAAATCTGCGCCTTCACAGATATGGGTAACATGTATACCATCAAGAACTTCGACATTCCAATGGGAAGAGCAAAAGATAAGGGCGTAGCCATTGATAATATAAGCCTTTATAATTCAAAGGATGAGGCAATCATATGCCTTTGCTCATTATCAGATATTAATCTTTACAGATTCTTATTTATCACAAAGATGGGTATGTGTAAGGTTGTAAGCGGTGATGAATTCGATGTAAGCCGTCGTCAGATTGCAGCAACCAAGCTTATGGATGATGATAAGGTCGCATATATATCTGTACTTAATACCAGGGGCTATGTGGTATTTAAGTCAACAGATGGATATTTCTTAAGATTCAGCATTGATGATATTCCTGAAAAGAAGAAGAATGCTGTTGGTGTAAGAGGTATGAAATTAAATGCAGGCGCTTACCTTGAAGATATTTATTATATAAACGAGGGCGAGAGCAAAGTAATTAATTATCATGATAAGGATGTTGATTTAAGCAAGCTTAAATTGTTAAGCAGGGATTCAAAGGGTAGCAAGTTAAGATAATGAGAGTAATTGCAGGTACAGCAAGAAGCCTTCCTCTAAAATCACCGAAAGGCGATAATACAAGGCCGACAATAGATAAACATAAAGAAACTTTATTTAACTGCCTTAATAATTATATATATGACTGTATTTTCGTTGATTTGTTCAGCGGAAGCGGAGCCATAGCAATTGAGGCTTTAAGCAGGGGCGCAAAAAAGGCTTATCTGGTTGAAAGGAACAAGGAAGCCCTTAAATGCATTAAGGAAAACCTTAGTTTCACACACCTTGATTCAAAAGCCTGTGTTGTAAGCGGCGATGTAATTGCTTTTTTAAGAAGCCAGGCAAAAGAAAAGGCTGATATAATTTTTCTTGATCCTCCTTTTAAGGAATCCACTTATAAGGATATAATTGAAGAAATAGTAAAATCCGATGTTTGTTGCCAAAGTACCAAAATTATTGTAGAATCAACATTGGAAGAGAACTTTGATTATATTGATGGCTTAGACCTTGAAATATATAAAGTCAAAGAATATAAGACATGCAAACATACATTTATGCAGTTTAGGAGCAGCTAATGAGTACAGCTATTTATCCGGGCAGTTTTGATCCAGTAACTTATGGTCATATTGATATAATAAAAAGAGCGAGCACGATTTTTGACAAAGTAATCGTTGCAGTTCTTGATAATCCACGCAAAAAAGCATTGTTTTTAGTGCCAGAGCGTGTTAAAATGCTAGAAGAAGTAACTAAAGATATTCCTAATGTGGAAATTGATTCTTTTAGTGGACTTTTAATAGACTATGCCCGTAGTAAGGATGTAAATATCGCAGTCAGGGGCTTAAGAGCCATGACTGATTTCGATTATGAATTACATATGGCACAGACCAATTTCCTTATTTCAGGTGGTAAATTAGAAACCGTATTTTTGACAACAGATTTAGCTTATTCTTACCTTTGCTCATCAACAGTAAGAGAAATCGCAAGCTTTAACGGAGATGTTTCACAGAGTGTTCCGGAAAGCGTCGCTAAATTATTGAAATCGAAATACGGCTATTAGTGTGGGAGGAACAATAAATTGGCCAACAAAGAGTTAAACAAAATTGAAAGTGAGATTAAGCAGTTAGAGCAGTATCTTGATTCATGCAAGCCAAAGGCTTTTTCAAATGACATTATTCTTGTTGAGAAAAGCGAAATCGAGATGTATATTGCCAACCTTCGTTCAAGTATTCCTGACGAAGTTGAATATGCTCGTAAAGTCTTAGCTAACAGAGAAGCAATTATTATCGATGCTAAAGATAAGGCTTCAGCTCATATCCAGAAGGCTCAGGATAAGGCTAAAGATATTGAGAATCAGGCAGTACAGAAAGCAAACGAAATCGTTAGCGAAGATGTAACTACCAAGAATGCTATTAATGAAGCTAATCAGATTATTCAGGAAGCATATAATGAAGCTAATAATGTTTTAAATGATGCTCAGAATAATGCTAATGATCTTCAGCAGATGATTAATGATTATGTTACTGATCAGCTTATTTCCCTTCAGGATCTGGTTGGCAGAACTCTTAACGAATATGAATACAGAAACCAGGAAGTTATTGGTACATTAAATGCTTATTATGATACAATTACCAGCAACCTGGCAGAACTTACACAGGTTCCTGAAGAAGAACAGCAAGAAGATGGTGTAGTGGCAGAGTCAACTGAACTGCCGGATGAAGTAGACAGCTTAATTGATGAAGATTAATAAAAGGAACAAGAGATACAAACAATATTGGCAATTAGCACCTTTGATGCTAATTGCCTTATTTATGTTTATGAGCCTTTTTACATTAAGTGTTAAAGCAGCAGACCCAGGACCTGTAATTATCGTTATAGATCCCGGCCATGGCGGCGATAATCTGGGCGCCGAGTGGAATAATGTCATCGAAAAAGACATGACTTTATTTGTTGCCAAATGTATGAGACATGAACTGGAAAAATATGATAATGTAGAGGTTTATTTAACAAGAGAAAACGATATCAACTTAGAACTTAATGAAAGAGCTGATATTGCCAAAAAGTATAATGCAGATATTCTTATAAGCCTTCACTTTAATATGTCAGAAAACCATGATGGAACCGGTGCAGAGATGTGGGCTCCAATGGACAGCATATTAAATGCCAGGTCTTCATATTTTGGAAATATTGAATTATCACTATTGGAAAATATCGGTATACAACCGAAGGGGATTTTTACAAGGGAAAGTGAACTTACTTCCGGAGAATATTATGGAATTTTAAGATATTCAACCAATCACAAGATTCCAAGCATAATCCTGGAACACTGTTATCTGGATTCTCCTGAAAATGAAAAATATTATGCAACTGACAGGGATTTAAATGTATTGGGAAGACTTGATGCCACAGCAGTTGCCATGGCATACAGGCTTAAATCTGATGAACTTGGCAGGGATTATACGGATTTTAAATATAAAAAGGGAGATGAACTTTCACTTCCTCTTGATATTCTGACCAGTGATAATACAGCGCCTAACTATGTTGAAGTAAAAATCTACGAAGATAAGGATGATGATTCCCTGGTAAATATTAACTTTTATGCCTATGATACCCAAAGCGGAATCGATTATTATTCTTATTCGCTGGACGGAGGCGAGACTTTTTACCCTGCAAATTACCTTTATGGCTGTCCAAGCGGAAGATTTACTTTGCCTAAATCTGTGCTTACCGGAACCAATTTGGTGGTCAGGGCAACCAACTTTTATAATTTGTCAACTGACAGCGATGTATTTGACATGAATACAGAATTGTATGGCATTCAGAAGGCTCCGGAAGAGTTCGAAGATCCGGAAGACCTGATTAATGAGATTCCATTATATGTTTTAAATGAGGAAATGAATCCTTACGATGTACCTGCCAATGGCAAATATGCATTTGTGCTTATTTTAGGTCTGATTACTGGTATCAGTACAGCTTTGGTATTATTTGTTGCGAATAAATACAGATATAATCCCGGAACTTAGAAAGGTTTGTAATGTTTAAGAATAAAAAAGGCAATTATCAATATTTAAAAAAAGAGCCGATAAGAGTTGGAATTATCACCATATTACTGTTTTTGCTCTCCGCAGGTGTCTGGTATATAGGCTACGTGACGACAAAGGACATCAAAAATATACTTACTGTGGTAAGTGTACTGGGAATGCTCCCTGCCTGCAGAAGCCTCGTTAATATGATTATGCTCTTTAAGGCAGAAAAGCACAGCTGTAAGCCGGAAGATTTCCTGGAAATCGAGAAGGCAATAGGTGATCATGAAATAATTCACGGTTATGATTTATATCTTACATCTGAGAAAAAGTTTTTCCCAATTAATGCCTTATTTGTAGATGATAATAATCTTTACCTGTATATTCCTGATAAAAAGGTAAGTAAGGAAGATTTAAAAAAACATATTGAACTTTATATGAATAAAAACGGTATCAAGGATGCTGATATAAAGTTAATTGACAACCTGGATAAATATGTGGCAAGAGTTAAGAAGTGTTCGGATGATGGTTGCAAATCTACAGACATGGCTTACAGCATATATAATTTAATGCTTAACCTGTCCTTATAGGAAAAGAATGAAAGAATATATTGTTGAAAATAATGATAAAGGTAGAAGACTTGATAAATATTTGTTAAAAATCCTTAACGAGGCTTCATCTTCCTTTGTCTACAAGATGCTCAGAAAGAAAAACATTGTTCTAAATGATAAAAAGGCATCCGGTAATGAAGTTCTGAATAAGGGAGATAATATAAAGATTTATTTATCTGACGAAACCTTTAACAAGTTTCATAAAGATGCATCATCAAATATATATATGACTGCCTTTAAAACCTTAAAAGGCATAAAAGTTATTGATGAAAGCCCTGATCATGTCATATATTACAAGCCATCGGGAATTCTTAGTCAAAGAGATAATGGTAACAGTTTATCCTTAAATGAATATCATGTGGGATATCTTCTTGATAAAAAAATAATCACCGAAGACAGTTTAAATAAATTCAAACCATCTGTGTGTAACAGACTTGACAGAAATACAGACGGTCTGGTGATTTGTGCCAATAATTATGAAAGTGCCAGAATTCTTACAGGCATAATCAAAGACAGAACTGTAAAGAAATATTATAAATGTACAGTTGAAGGAAAATGCGAGTTAGAAGGTACCTTTAAGGCTTATCTTGTTAAAGATAATAAAACTAATAAAGTTACAGTTTCTGACAAGCCATTTGATAACTCAAAAGAGATTATAACGGCTTTCAAGCCTCTTGAATATAAAGATGATAAAACTGTAATGGAAGTTGATTTAATAACCGGTAAAAGCCATCAGATAAGGGCACATTTAAGTTATCTTGGTTTCCCTATAGTAGGAGATGGCAAGTATGGCTTAAAAGGGTTAAATAACGGACAGCATCTTACATGTTATAAACTTGTATTTGATAACAACTGTCAGATTAAAGCTTTAAGCGGAAGAACCATAACCCTTTGATAAAACTTGACTTAAATCAGGAAACCTAATATAATCTATTTATCTTGCTAACAGATTAGCAAATTAGCGCTTTACCATAATAAAGTATTTTGGAGGAATCATGATATCACAGATTTTACATACTCCTGATGGTGTAAGAGACATCTACGGAGATGAATTAGTATTAAAAAATGAAATAATAAACAAGGTTTATGATACATTCCATCTTAATGGTTTCAAGGATATAGAAACACCGACTTTTGAATTTTTTGATGTATTTTCCAAGGATATTGGTACAATTCCATCCAAAGAATTATATAAATTCTTTGATAAGGAAGGCAATACTCTGGTTTTAAGACCGGACTTCACACCTTCAGTTGCAAGAGCCCTTGCCAAGTATTTCAAAGAAGAGAAGGGACCTCTTAAGTTCTGTTATAAAGGCAATACTTTTATCAATACCAGCGAATATCAGGGCAAGTTAAAGGAGACTACACAGATCGGTGTTGAAATGGTTAATGAGAACAGCATTTATGCTGATGCCCAGATGATATGCCTTGTAATTGATACACTTCTTGCCGCTGGTCTTGAAGAATTCGTAGTTAGTATCGGAGATACAGAATTCTTTAAAGGACTCTGTTCTGAAGCTAATATCACAGAAGAAATAGAATTAAACTTAAGAGAATATATTTCATCCAAGAACTTTTATATGATGAAAGAATATCTGGCAAGTAATGATATTAATTCAGACATAATTGATCAGTTCGGGTATTTTTCAAAAACTTATTTAGAGATTGAAGATCTTAAGAATCTTAAAAATTTGGTAAAAAATAAGAATGCCGTTAAGGCTTTGGACAGACTTTTGTTACTTAAAGACATCCTTTCAAAGAAGGGGTACGATAAGTATATCGCTTTTGACTTAAGTATGCTCAGCAAGTACCATTACTATACAGGTATTATTTTCAAGGCTTATACCTATGGAGTAGGCGATGCGATAATTAAGGGCGGTCGCTATGATAATCTGCTTGAGAAATTTGGCAAAAGCGCCTCCGCCATCGGCTTCGTGGTTTTGGCTGATGAGCTTCTTACATCGATAATGAGAACAGGCCACAGAAATGTGGAACTTAAGAAAAAAGTTCTGATTACCTTTAAGGAAGATTATCTTAAGGCGGATGCAAAGGCTCTGGAATTAAGAAAAAGCGGCATTATTGCTGATGTAATCAAAGAGCCTTCAATGAATAAGGACGAATTTGAATCATATGTTGAAAAAGGTGGCTATTCAGAAGTAATAACCATCTAAAAGGAGATAAAATGGACGACAATAAATATATTGTTTTTGCTCTGGCCAAGGGAAGACTTGCGGGGCAAGCGATGGAATTACTGGAAAAGACCGGTATTACATGTGACGAGATGAAAGACAAGGATACCAGAAAACTTGTATTTGTCAACGAAGAATTGAAACTAAAATTCTTCCTTGCCAAAGCTACTGATGTTCCCACATATGTGGAACTTGGTGCTGCAGACATTGGTATTGTTGGACTTGATACAATTTTGGAAGAAAACAGAAGGGTTTATGAAGTACTTGATCTTAAAATGGGTAAGTGCAGAATGTGTGTATGCGGACCTGAAAGTGCGGGAGAGTTACTTAAGCACCGCGAGAGAATCAGAGTTGCTACCAAATATCCTGTAATTGCCAAGGATTATTTCTTTAATACCAAGCATCAGACTGTTGATATTATTAAACTTAACGGTTCTGTAGAACTTGGACCTATTGTAGGTTTAAGCGACTGTATCGTTGATATAGTTGAGACCGGAAGCACTTTAAGAGAAAACGGTCTTAAAGTATTGGAAGAAATCAGGGACTTATCTGCAAGAGTAATCGTCAATCAGGTAAGCATGAGAATGCAGAATAAGCGTATTACAGAAATTATTGACAAAATGAAAGCGGAGATTGACCAATGAAAAAGTTATATTTAACTGAAGAAAACAAGAAAAACGTACTTGATGAGCTTATCAAAAGAAGCCCTAATCACTATGGCGATTTCGAGGCTAAAGTTGCCGAGATTGTAAATAATGTCAGAGAAAATGGGGATGCGGCGATTTTTGAATATACTAAGAATTTCGATAAGTTTGACTTAAACAAAGATAATATTTTAGTAACAAAAGAAGAAATTGAAGAAGCATATAATTCCATGGACCCTGTTTATATCAAGGTTATGGAAGAAGCATATGCAAATATCGTTAAATTCCATGAAAAGCAGGTAAGAAACAGCTTCTTTACCACAGATGAGAATGGTTCAATATTAGGTCAGAGAATTACACCGATTGATAAGGTGGGCGTATATGTTCCGGGAGGTAAGGCTGCTTATCCCTCATCTACACTTATGAATATCGGACCTGCCAAATGCGCGGGATGTAAGAATATTTATATGATTACACCTCCAAACAGCGAAGGTAAGGTTAATCCGGGAACTCTTGCTGCTGCAAAGATTGCAGGAGTTGATACCATATATAAAGTTGGTGGCGCTCAGGCTATTGCGGCTTTTGCATTTGGCACCGAGAGTGTTCCCAAGGTTGACAAAATCGTTGGCCCTGGAAATATCTTTGTTGCCCTTGCAAAGAAGGCTGTATACGGCTATGTAAGTATTGATTCAGTTGCAGGACCTTCCGAGATTTTAGTACTTGCTGACGAGACAGCCAAGCCTGAATATGTAGCCAGAGACCTGTTATCACAGGCTGAACATGATGAAATGGCATCATGCATTTTAGTTACAACTTCGGAAGAACTTGCCAATAAAGTTGAAGAACTTGTTGAGAAATATGTTGCAGTGGCAAAGAGAAAATCAATTCTTGAAAAATCTGTTGAGAATTTTGGATTTATTCTCATTGCAAAGGATATGGACAGCGCATTTGATGCAGTAAACGATATTGCATCTGAGCACCTTGAGATTATTACAAAGAATCCTTGGGCTGATATGACAAAGGTTAGAAATGCAGGGGCTATTTTCCTTGGTGAATATTCATCAGAACCTCTGGGGGATTATTTTGCAGGTCCTAATCATGTGCTTCCAACCAATGGAACATCCAGATTCTTCTCACCTTTATCAGTTGATGACTTCATTAAGAAATCCAGCGTAATCTGCTATTCAGAAGAAGGACTTCGTAAGATTCATGAGAAGATTGAGATTTTTGCTGAGAATGAAGGACTTGAGGCTCATGCTAATTCCATTAGGGAAAGATTTGGCAAAAATACTTTATAATGATATTTTGAATATTTTATTGTATAATTGTATTTAAGATTTTGGGAGGTAGATATGGCAGTTAAAAAACCTGAAACTAAAACAGAAGTAAAGAAAGAGACTCCTTTGGTTAATGGAAGAGCCGCTGAAATAAAAAGAAAAACCAGGGAAACTGATATAACCTGCAAGATTAATATAGATGGAAATGGCAAATATGACATTTCCACAGGAATCGGATTCTTTGATCACATGCTTGAAAGTTTCACCAAGCACTCAGGTATTGATTTATCACTTGTTGCCAATGGCGATTTAAGAGTTGATAATCATCATACCGTTGAGGATACAGGCATTGTTTTAGGACAGGCCATTGCAAAGGCTTTAGGAGAGAAGAAGGGCATAAACAGATATGCTTCTTTCGTAATGCCTATGGATGATGCTCTAGTTTTGTGTGCCATCGATATCTCAGGAAGACCATATCTTAATTTTGATTATGATTTCAAAGTTGAAAGGGTCGGGTATTTTGAAACCGAGACATTAAAAGAGTTTTTCTATGCATTAAGCTACAGCGCAGGCATGAATATACACTTTAAGGTTATGGACGGATATAATACACATCACATAATTGAAGCCATGTTCAAGGCTTTTGCCAACGCTCTGAAAATTGCCACAACAGTAGGCAGAGATGCATCTGAGGTTCTTTCAACCAAAGGAAGCTTATAAATCTTAAGGAGGGCCATATGAAAAAGAATTTCATAGCCAGAATATATATTAAAGAGGGCATTGTTTATACAACTGCCAAAATGGATGAAACCATCATTGATTTGGAAGGTTACATTCGTAAATTATGCGATATCAATATTGACGAAATACTCATGATAGTAATGGATGAGGACTTCGACAATAAAGAACTTGCAATTAAGAGAATTAAGGAAATTGCGGCTTATGCCGAGACAGATTTATCAGTTTCCTTTAATATTGAAAGAGCCGAGGATGTTAAAAAGTTAGTTTATGCCGGATGTAAGAAGGTTATTCTTAATCTTTCAAAGCAGTCTAACTGGGAAATGCTTGAGGATGTTTCAAACAGATTCGGCAAGGACAGAATCTCTGTAACTGTGGATGATATTAATTCTCTTGGCGTATACCGTGTTAATGCTGAGAAATATTCCACAGATTTATATGTTTTTACAGAAGAAAATACAGAAAGTATCGCAGCACTTACTTCACTTGCAGTAAATGCATATCTTCCTGACGTAAGTTTGGAAAAATTCCTGATTGTCGCTCAAAATGACAATGTATGCGGCATATTCGGTGAGGTAATTGATTTAAGCCTGACTGAAGTAAATCAGATCAAGAATGTATGCAAGGAAAAAGGCATCGAAGTTAATTCTTTTGAAGCCAAAATCAGCTGGGATGAACTTAAGGTCGGCGGTTCAGGACTTATTCCTGTTATTACTCAGGATTACAGAACCGGTGATGTTCTTATGCTTGCTTATATGAATAAAGAAGCCTTTGAGAAGACTTTGGTTACAGGCAAAATGAATTATTATTCAAGAAGCCGTAAAGGTCAGTGGGAGAAGGGCGAAAGCAGCGGTCATTTTCAGTATGTTAAGGCTCTTTATGCTGACTGCGATTATGATACAATTCTTGCCAAGGTCAGCCAGGTTGGCGTTGCCTGCCATACAGGCAGCTACAGCTGTTTCTTTAATGAAATTACATCCAAGAGTTATATAGAGAAGAATCCGCTTAAAGTCTTTAATGATGTTTATGATGTAATTAAAGACAGAAAAGTTAATCCTAAGGAAGGTTCTTATACCAATTACCTTTTCGAGAAAGGAATTGATAAGATTCTTAAGAAGGTTGGCGAGGAAGCATCAGAGATTATTATTGCCTCCAAGAATCCTGACAGCGGAGAGATTAAGTACGAAATATCTGATTTCCTCTATCATATGATGGTTCTTATGGTAGATAAGGGTATTACCTGGGATGAAATAACAAACGAACTTGCATCCAGAGAATAAGGAGCTTATTTTGAGAGAACTTGCATTATCTGATGATATTTTAATGCAAATTGAAAAACCGGCCAGATACATAGGCTTAGAAATTAATTCAATAATGAAGGATATCACACCAGATACCCTTCGTTTTTGTATGTGCTTTCCTGATGTCTATGAAATTGGTATGAGCCATTTAGGGATACAGATCCTATATGATATGTTTAATTCTTTTGAAGATACATATTGTGAAAGGGTTTATTCACCGTGGCCTGATCTTGATAAAATCATGAGAGAAAAGGATATCCCTTTATTTGCTCTTGAGAGTCAGGATCCGGTTAAAGATTTTGATTTTCTTGGCATTACTCTGCAGTATGAGATGTGTTATACCAATATATTGCAGATTCTTGACCTCGCCAAAATTCCGATTTTTTCAAAAGACAGAACTGAAGATGATCCGATTGTAATTGGCGGCGGACCATGTTCGTATAATCCTGAACCTATAGCCGAATTCTTTGATATGTTTTATATAGGAGAGGGTGAAACCAGGTACAGAGAACTTCTGGATTTATATAAAGAAGATAAGAAAAACGGAGTTTCCAGGGCTGATTTTCTCCATCATGCTGCCAAAGTGCCGGGTATATATGTGCCTTCTTTATATGATGTTGAATATAACGAAGACGGGACAATCAAAAGATTCTTCCCGCTTTTTGATGATATTCCAACGACCATCAGGAAAGAAGTGGAAGAGGATTTAAATCATACTTATTATCCCACTAAACCTGTAATTCCGTTTATTAAGGCAACTCAGGACAGATTAACCTTAGAGATTATGCGTGGCTGCACCAGAGGCTGCAGATTCTGTCAGGCAGGTCAGCTCTACAGACCTATAAGAGAGAGGGATATTGAGGTATTAAAGAAATATGCCATCGAGCTTATGGATAATACGGGACACGAGGAAATATGCTTAAGTTCCTTAAGTTCCAGTGACTATACCGGTCTATATGACTTACTTGGTTTTTTGATTGATGAATGTAACAAAAGGAAGGTTAATATATCTCTTCCAAGCCTTAGAATAGACTCATTTTCCCTGGATGTTATGAATAAAGTGCAGGATGTAAAGAAGACATCCTTAACCTTTGCGGCAGAGGCCGGATCCCAGAGGCTTCGTAATGTAATCAACAAAGGATTGACCGAGGAGGTTATTCTAGGCGGTGCCAAACTTGCCTTTGAGGGCGGCTGGAATAAGGTTAAATTTTATTTCATGCTTGGTCTTCCTACCGAGACTAACGAGGATATTGAAGGCATAGGCGAACTTTGTAACAAGGTGGCTGCAGTTTATTATGAAACAGTGCCTAAATCTGAGAGAAACGGCCGAGTTTCAATTACAGCCAGTACATCTTTCTTTATTCCAAAGCCTTTTACGGCTTTTCAGTGGAGCAGAATGTGCTCCCTCGAAGAATTCAGGGACAAGGCTTTTACCACAAGACAGGGTATAATTAAAACTCTTAACCAAAAGAGCATTAAATACATATGGCACGATACAGATGTTTCCGTTTTGGAAGGAATATTCGCAAGAGGCGACAGAAAAGTCTCCAAGGCCATATATAAAGCATATCAAAAAGGCAGTTTCTTCGATGCCTGGAACGAATTCTTCATATTCCAGAACTGGCTTGATTCTTTTGAGGAATGCGGAATTGATTATAAATTTTACATTGACAGAGAAAGAGATCTGGCGGAGATTTTGCCATGGGATTTCATTGACATAGGCGTTACCAAGAATTTCCTTAAGAAAGAATATCTTAAAGCTCAGAGAGGCGAAACTACTGTTAACTGCAAGGAAAAATGCCAGATGTGCGGCGCCAGCGTATATGGCTCCGGTAAATTCTGCTTTTATAAATAGGTATTTTTATGAAATTAAGAATCAAATTTAGCAAAATCGGCCCCCTTAAATTCATAGGCCACCTGGATATCCTCAGATATTTCCAGAAAGCTGTTAAGAGAGCTGACATAGACATTAAATATACAGAAGGCTTTAGTCCACACCAGATTATGTCTTTTGCTTTTCCAATGGGAATCGGTCTGGAAGGTCTGGCTGAATATTTCGACATTGAGGCTAATTCCTATGATTCTCTTGAAAAGATGAAAGAAGATCTGGATGCTCAGATGGCTTACGGAATGCATATCGAGGATATCATTTTGCTTCCGGATGACGCAGAAAATGCCATGGCTTCAGTTCAGGCTGCAGGCTATATTATCAGATTTAAAGATGCTCTGCCTTTTGATATTGATAAGGCAATTTCTGATTATAATTCAAAAGATGAGATTCTCTTTACAAAGAAGACCAAGAAGTCTGAGAAAACCAGTGATATAAAGCCTTTCATTTATGAAATCTGTAAAGTGACGGAACTTCCGGCGGGGATTAGGACCAATATTAAGGATAAAGGTCTTACATTGTCAGATGATGATTTATATGTTCTGGTTAATGCATCAAGCAGTGGGAATCTTAATCCTAAAGAGGCTGTAAAATGTCTTTATGAACTTGAAAATGCTGAGTATAGCGAGAATTTCAATCTTCTTCGTACAGATTTATATACAATAGAAGATGATGCTTTTATATCTCTCGGAGCAAAAAGATGATTAAACCAATTCCAAAAGGCCAGGATGGCAAAAATATAAATAATGGCGCCTTCGCCAGGACTCTGCTTTTTTTGAATTATAAAGGAAGCATTCTGTCGATGCTGATTAAGGATGACAGACTTATAAGGATTGTTTCGAAGGCCGATAAGGTTTTGGCTGAAAAATCTGTCGTTATTGCCAAAGTCGACAGTATAAGTCCGGGAACTGATGCGCTTTTCCTGCTGGCGAAGGATAAGCAGAAACTTTTTATGCGTAAGACCGATTATCTTCCGGAATGCAATTTATCAAGAGATGGCGGTGCATTAAGAGTTGGAGATAATGTTCTTGTTCAGATCAAAAGGCTTCCTTCGAAGAACAAATTATCATCTGCAACCTGCAAAATTAAAGATGACAATATAAATGAACTGATAACAAAAGCAAAAACACTCACTGACTATTATGTTCTTAAGGAAGGTCAGTCCAATATCTTAAGTCTCATTGATTATCTAGATGAAAATGACCGTATTATCTGCGAAACAAAAGAACTTTTTGAAATGGTAAAATCTGTAGCATCGGCTAAAGGTTTACATAATGTTTCAGTTTACGATGATAATCTTGTTCCATTAAATGTTGTATTTTCAGTTGAAAAACACTTAAATAATGTATTTTCATCAAAAATAAACTTAAAGAGCGGTGCATCAATATACATAGAGAACACTGAGAGCATGTGTGTTATTGATGTAAATGGTGCTAAATCCACTGATAAATTATCGGCACTTGATATTAATTTGGAAGCATCCAAAGAGATTATGCTGCAGCTTACCTTAAGAAATATATCAGGAATAATAATCGTTGATTTTATCAATATGCCTGATAAAGAAGACAGAATTACACTCTTTGATGCTTTAAAAACCATGGCGCTGGAGGATAATTTTGTGCATATTCACGATTTTACAGCCCTCGGTTTGGCGGAAATAACAAGAAAAAAATCAGGCTTAATGTTGTCTGAACAGTTTATAGAGATTTAATAAAAAAAACTTGAAAAATAGGTCATTTATTGGTATTATATTGATAAGTGATTTTGAACAAATATATGTTTAAAACGCAAAATTCTTTGTGAATTTTGTTTTGTTTTTTTGACTAAAGGCATAAAAAGTTCATCATCCATATAGCGTGAATGAAAGGGAGGTTATTTTAATGGCAGCTCAAGTTTTTACTTGTAATTACAGCGGTAGCATTAAAAATAAGCTATTGAAAGGCGGAGACAAGCTTTTCTTAAAAATTGACGGGGACAGAATCTCAGGAAAGGCTTTTATCTGTAACGAAGAGGGAAGAAACGGTTACATAGACAATTTCGATTATCCTCTTACTGATGTTCGTGAAGTTCTGAAAGGTGAATATATGGGTAACCAGGCCTTGATCATGAACACAAGAATTACCAGTTTATATGGTACAAAGAAAGCACAGACTATTTTCCCTTCTATTAAGGATATAGATATAGTTATCGAGAAATTAGGTCAGTTGAAAGAAAGTTCAGGCGGAAGCAACGCAGCAGCTCCGGTTAAGCAGGCTACAACACAGAGCCAGCCAATCCAGAGACCTACAGGTACTCCTGTAGTTAAACCTGTACAGGCTCCTGAACCACAGCCAGTTAAGAAACCGGAAGCTCCGGCTCCTAAGCCAGCTCCAGTTAAGGCTGAGGCTCCAGCTCCAGCACCTGCCAGAGCACCTAAGGCTGAGGCACCTGCAGAAGAGTTTGGATCATCATTACTTAAGAGAGCAGAAGCAGTTCCAACACCAGCACCTGCTCCAGCAGCTGCACCAATTCCAAGTACACCAGTACTTAGCAGAAGAACAGCTCCTACACCTCCACCTGCTCCAGCTCCGGCTCCAGCAAAGAAGGAAGAGGACAACTCAGAAGATTTCCAGAAGAGATTAGAGAAGTTATATATCTTAAAAGACTGTGGTATGTTATCTGAGAAGGAATTCGATGCCAAGAAGTTAGAACTTGTCAGCGAATTATGCGGAATGTCAGATTTCAATACCAAGGTTGAGAAACTTGTTGTTCTTAAAGATATGGGTATGCTTGATGATTCAGAATTCAATGCTCGTAAGGCTGACATCATCAAAGAGTGCTGCAATACAGATGTTAAGGATCTTAACGAATACAAGAGCAACATCGAGAAGTTACCATACCTCAAGATTGGCGGTATGATTAACGATGTTGAATTTGAAGAGAAGAAGAAATCAATTCTTGATGAAGTTGAATTTGATTACAATGATACAAATACAGTTCTTCTTCACAAGTTAGAGAGATGGCCAATCCTTAAAGAAGTTGGAATGCTTTCAGATGATGAATTCAAACTGAAGATTCAGTCATTAGTTGATATCATCGATGTAGGATTTGAAGATCCAATTCCTACACTTAAAGATAAGCTTAATAAGTGGCCAGTTCTTGTTGATGCCAAGGTTATCACAGAGAACGACTTCAGAGCAAAGCAGCAGCAGGTTATCAATGATTTCGTTAACAATGCTCCATGGAGCAATGTAGATGAATTCAAGGTTGTTGTTGAAAGACTTATCGCTCTTAAAGAGTGCAACTGGTTATCAGACAGTGACTTCCATGCTAAGAAGGTTGATCTTCTTCGTAAGGTTAGCGCAATTGATGATTATGTTACAAAGGTTGAGATTTATATCGCTTCTCCTAAGATGGGACTTATCTCTGAAGAAGATTACAACCTTAAGAAAGAAGAGTTTATCGCAGACATCTTCAAACCACACGAATCAACTGAAGAGTTCCAGGTTAGCGTTAAGAAGCTTATGGATCTCGAGAAAGTTGGAATGCTCACATCTGATGAATTTACAAATTACAAGATGAAACTTATGAGCGAATTATAATTCATTCACAGCTAAATTTAAGCAGCGTCACTTCGGTGGCGCTGTTTTGCGCGATAAGCCTGTCAAGTACAAATCATGCTTGCATGAATTTGTATTTGACAGGCAACGCGACATCGAGTTAAAGTGCGAAGCAGTTTAACTCGATGAGTACGATTTTTACATAATTTGCTTGACATTATCCTACCAATAATGATAATATATCAAGGTATGCCGCTTAGTTAGGTATAAGTATGTCTTTTAGACATCACCAAAACTAGCGAGTAAAGTTAATAAGGAGGTGCCTTATGTACGCAATTATAGCAACCGGTGGCAAGCAGTATAAAGTTGCCGAGGGAGATGTAATTAATGTAGAGAAGTTAGACGTTGAAGAAGGTAAGGAAGTTACTTTTGATAACGTATTAGCTATCGGTGGTGACGGCTTAAAAGTTGGCAGCGATGTTTCTAATTCTACTGTATCAGCAACTGTTCTTAAGCAGGCCAGAGCTAAGAAGGTTCTTGTATATAAGTATAAGAGAAAATCAGGCTATCATAAGAAAAATGGTCACAGACAAGCATACACAAGCGTAAAAATCAATTCAATCAACGCTTAAGGTTTTGTTATGGTTAAGATAACATTTAACAGACATAATGGTGATATCAAGGCAATATATGCTTCAGGTCATGCCGGTTTTAAGAAAAATAAAAATGGTCATGATCTTGTATGTTGCGCAGTTTCAACATTATTAATTAATACTGTTAATTCCATTGAAAGTTTAACTGATGATTTAATTTCATCCGAAGAATCTGATGGATTACTTATAGTAGTATTAAAAGATAATACCAAAGACGGAACTAAATTATTAATTGATTCACTTGAATTAGGTCTTAAGAACATCGCCGAAGAATATGGCGATAAGTATTTAACAGTAGATTATAAGGAGGTGTAAGTCATGTTACAAATGAACCTTCAATTATTCGCTCATAAAAAGGGTGTCGGTTCTACAAAGAACGGTAGAGACTCTGAATCCAAGAGACTTGGTGCTAAGAGAGCTGACGGACAGTTCGTTAAAGCCGGCAATATTATATACAGACAAAGAGGAACTAAGATTCATCCAGGTACTAATGTAGGTATCGGTGGAGATGATACATTGTTCGCTTTAGTTGATGGAACTCTTCGTTTTGAGCGTAAGGGAAGAGACAAGAAGCAGGCTAGTGTTTATCCTGTAGAGAAATAAGAAGTTATTTTTAAGCCTCAATTATTAATTGAGGCTTTTTCTTTAAGGTGTTAATATGTTTTGTGATTTTGCTAAAATATATATAAGAAGCGGTAAAGGTGGCGACGGCCATGTATCTTTCAGAAGAGAGAAATATGTCCCTGACGGCGGTCCGGATGGTGGTGACGGCGGAGACGGTGGAAGTGTTATCTTTAAAATAGATAAAGGACTTAATACATTAAGCCCTTTTAGAGCTGTGCGCAAATATAAAGCTGAAAATGGTGAAGATGGCAAGAAAAGAAACTGTCGGGGAAAAAACGGCAGTGATATCATTATCAATGTTCCTGCCGGCACAGTCATCAGAGAAGAGAATTCAGGCAAAGTAATATATGATATGTCTGATACTGAAGATGAATATGTTATTCTCAAAGGCGGAAAAGGCGGAAACGGCAACCAGCATTATGCAACATCCACAATGCAGGCTCCTAAATATGCGCAGCCTGGTCAGCCGGGAAGAGAATTAAATCTTATACTTGAACTTAAATTAATTGCTGATGTAGGTTTAATAGGTTATCCAAATGTTGGTAAATCAACCCTGCTTGCCCATGTTACCAATGCAAAACCTGAAATAGCAAACTACCATTTTACAACAATTACTCCTCATTTAGGTGTTGTAAATCTTGGCGATAACAGTTTTGTAATGGCAGACATTCCCGGACTTATTGAAGGCGCTGCTGATGGAGCAGGTCTTGGTCATAAGTTCTTAAGGCATATCGAAAGAACAAGAGTATTTATTCATGTTCTTGACGCCGCATCAACTGAGGGAAGAAATCCTGTAGAAGATTTCTATACCATCAATGATGAACTTAAGAAATATAATTCAGATCTTGAGAATAAACCGCAGATAATTGCTGCCAATAAAATCGATTCCATTAACGCTGAAAAAGAAGCAATTGATATTGATGATAACGGCGAGCTTATTTATGAGGATTCAAAAGATATAATTACATCACTTAAAGAAGAATTCGAGCCTAAGGGAATAAAGGTTTTTCCAATAAGCGCTGTAACCGGCGAAGGCCTTAGTGAGATGTTATATTATGTATCTGACATCCTTAAGAATATGGAAGAAGAACCACTGGTATTCGAAAGTGAATTCTTCCCGGAATATGAATTATCCTTTACTAACGAACCATTTGAAGTTACATATGATTCAGAGAATAAGGAATATGTGGTTGAAGGCCCTAGAATTGAAAAGATGCTTGGCTACACAAATCTTGAGTCAGAAAAGGGCTTCATGTTCTTCCAGAACTTCCTTAAGGAGAATGAAATCCTTGATAAATTAAAAGAATTAGGCATAAACGAAGGAGATACAGTCAGAATGTACGGCTTATCCTTCCAGTATTACGAATAAGGAGACAATATGAACAGCAAACAAAGAGCATATCTTAAATCATTGGCATCAAACTTAGACTCTTTATTTCAAATCGGCAAAAATGCATTAACTCCTGATGTTACCAATGCTGTATCAGAAAGTTTTAATACACATGAACTTGTCAAAATCACCGTCTTAAAAAACTGTGATGATAATATAAACGAAATGGCTAATGCACTGGCTGACAGAACATCATCAACATTAGTGCAGGTTATAGGCCGTAAAATTGTTTTATATAAGCCTTTTAAGGATGATCCGAAGATTGTTTTACCTAAATAAGATTAGGGAGATATGATATGGGAAAAATCGGACTTTTTGGTGGGACCTATGATCCAATCCATATTGGACATATTGAAATAGCCAATAAAGCCATGGATGAACTTAATCTTGATACCATATATTTTATTCCAACTGGTAAATCTTATTTTAAAGAAAATGTATTAGGTTCTGACATAAGGCTAAATATGGTTAAATCAGCCATAGATTCAAATGATAAATTTAAAGCATCAGACTGTGAAATAAAAAGAGTAGGCAATACTTATTCGATTGACACCGTTAAGCTTTTCAGAAAACAGTTTCCTGATGATGAATTATTCTTTATTATGGGAATGGATTCTTTCAGATTATTTCATAAATGGAAGAGTTATAAGGATATCCTTGAACTGGCAGCCCTGGTAGTTGCGCCAAGAACCAAAACCAGATCTGACAACACTCATGAAGGCATTATAGATAATGAAGATGTTGAAGATGATACATATTTCGAAGAAATGTGCCTGAATAATCCAGATGCTGTGATATTAAGACTTCATATGGATAAAATCGATATTTCTTCCACAGATTTACGAAATATCCTTAAAAATAAGGAATATGATAAAGCCAGAAATTATATTCCTTCAAAAACATTAGAATATATCATTAAAGAAGGTATATATAATGAAAGATAAGAAAAGATTTGAAATATTATGCAAAAATCTTAAACCCAAAAGAATCACACATACCGAAGGCGTTATGGAATATGCCGTAATGCTCTCTAAAATCTATGGTGTTGATGAAAAAAGAGCCAGGAGAGCCGCCATGCTTCATGACTGCGCTAAGTATGTAAGTACAGAAGATAAGATAAAGCTTTGCAATGATCATAATATTGAAGTAACAAATATTGAAAGAAATAATCCGGAATTACTTCACGCCAAAGCAGGAGCCATTCTTGCCAAGGAAATATATGAAGTAGATGATGAAGAGATACTTTCAGCAATAACATATCATACAACCGGAAAACCTGATATGACTATGTTAGAGAAAATCATATTTGTTTCTGATTATCTTGAGAAGGGCAGAACTCACAGTCCAAGATTGGATGAATACAGAGAAGTATCCAAAGTTAATCTGGATAAATGTGTTGCATTAATCTTAGAAGAAACCTGTATTTATTTAAAAGAAAGAGAAAACAATCAGTTAAAAGCAATTGATCCAATGACAAAGATGTCATATGAATATTATAAAATACATTTAAATGACTAAAAAAAGCCGACTTATAATCGGCTTTTTCTTAGTTTGCTCTTTACTCCATTATCTGCAAAGTCTGAATACTCCAAATACTTTACCCAAAATAGTTACATCATCTACAATTATAGGGTCCATGGAATCATTCTCAGGCTGAAGTCTGTAATGACCATTCTCTTTATAGAAAGTCTTAACGGTAGCACTGTCATCAACCAGAGCAACAACCATGTCGCCATTGGAAGCAGTATTTCTCTTTTCTACAAAAACACTGTCTCCACTAAAAATTCCCGCATTAATCATGCTGTCACCTTTTACTTTGAGAACAAAACTTTCTCCATTAGGAACCATGCTTGCCGGCATTGGGAAAAATCCATCAATATTCTCTGTAGCAAGAATAGGAGAGCCGGCAGCAACAGTACCTACAATAGGAATATTGGCAATTTCTGTTCTGGTACTGTAAAAAGTATCATCAATAATTTCAATTGCACGAGGCTTTGTCGGGTCTCTTCTGATATAACCATTCTTTTCAAGTGTCTCTAAATGAGCATGAACAGAAGAGGTTGACTTAAGATGAACTGCTTCGCAGATTTCACGAACAGCAGGCGGATAGCCTTTCTTAAGAATCTCTCCTTTAATAAATTCTAATATTTCTCTTTGTTTATTACTTATCTTTCCCTGAGCCATATAAATACCTCCTTAGATGCAAAATTGTATCTAAATGTATAATATCATATGTTTAAAAAAAAAGCAAACATATATTTGGAAAATATGTTCGATTTTCTCTTGACTTTTGAAACATATGTTCGTATAATGTGAAATATAAAGAACACTCGTTCTGATTTACGGGAGGTAGAAATATGTTTAAGAATATTCTCAAAGTAGCAGCAGCAATTGCATTATTATTAATTCTTATTATTGCAACTTCAGTTATTATAAGTAATAAAGCTTCAGCCAGGGAATCTGAGGCTCTTACCAAATATTATACAAGTTATACCATTGGATATAATGATACTTTATGGGATATTGCCAACGAACATTTACTGGGATATGAGAGTACAAAGGCATATATTAAAGAAGTTAAATATATAAATAATATTGACGACGTTAATGATATCCATTCAGGAGATACAATATTAATTCCTTATTATAATTAAGCTTATACCTTCAAAATACACATATTTATCTATGGGGCAGATTGTTCCACCACATGCAAAAGAAGATGACCGGCAGATAATGCCGGTCATTCTTCGTCTTCTCGTAATTTAAATCCTCTGATAGCTTTACGCCTGCTGTCATCCGATATGGATGCATAATGCTTTCTTGTGGTATTAACATCCTTATGTCCAAGGAAATCAGCAACCATATAAATATCACCGGTTTCCCTGTAAAGATTGGTACCAAAGGTACTTCTTAATTTATGAGGAGTAATTCTTTTAAGTGTTCCCAATTTGGAAGTATATTTGGTAACCATATTTTCAACAGCTCTTACTGACATTCTTTTGTTTTGCATGGAAAGAAAGAGAGCATCTTCATGACCTTCAAGAGGATGCATATCCTCACGTATCAGTACATAATCCTCCAAAGCCGCCAGTACTTCGTCGCCAAAGTATATTATGCTTTCATTTCCACCTTTTCGTCTTACTTTAAGTCTGTTCTCTTTTAAATCAAGATCAGATAAATCAATTCCAACGCATTCCGAAACTCTTATTCCGGTTCCAAGCATTAAAGTTAAGATACAAAGGTCCCTGGTGGCATTTTTATTATAAAATCTTTCTTCCCCCTTGGTAAGATTATTGCCTTTTTCAACCATGTCAAGAAGTTCGGCAACTTCATTAAAATCAAGCCTTACAATTTCCTTTTCATGAATCTTTGGCATCTCAACCAGGGAAGCCGGATTGGATTTAATCATTTCATTACGGAAATAATAATTGTAAAAACTGCGAAGAGAGGCGAGTTTCCTGGCTTTTCCTCTTTCATCATTACGGACTTCCTTCTCATCCTTGTTATTGTAAAATGATAAATCCTCCATATATCTCAAAATATCATTTCGGGTTATATCATCAAGAAGTGAGAGAGGATAATCTGTAATCTCCATATCTTTATATCCTTTTTTATTCTCATGAATAAACTTAAAGAATACTCCCAAATCATAAGCATAGGCGATTTTGGTACGAGAGGATATAAGCTGATCCCTTCCCAGGAAAAAATCATTACAGAACTCCGGAAGCTCAGCGATTAATTCCCTTAATTTAACAATATTATCTTTTATAAGTTTGTCGTGGTATGTGCTCAATTTTTAGCCCATCCTTTTATATTTGAACCAAGAACTGCAGCAAAGAGCCTGTCTTTAACATCAGGAGAATCTTTCTGCATTTCTTTAATTATTGTTTTCACATATTCTCTTTTTGTATAGCCGTCAGCCGGGCATGGACTCTTAACAACCGGAAGAGAATTAGCCCTGACATAGCCAATAACATCAATTTCATTCATATATATAAGCGGCCTGATGACCGTAATTTCAGTCCTGTCAAGAAAAGTAACCGGACTAAAGGTATTAATTCTTCCTTCATACATAAGGCTCATTAAAAGAGTATCAATAACATCATCCTTATGATGTGCATATGCAACCTTATTGCAGCCATTAGCCTTAATTAAATCATTTAATGCGCCCTTCCTCATCTTGGCACATAAAGAGCACGGATTGGCCTCTTTACGAACATCAAAAACAATTTCTTTAATGTCAGTTTTAGCAATGTAATAAGGCACTTCAAGCTTATCGCACATTTCTTTTATTTTATCAAGATTAAGATTATCAAAGCCCAGATCTACGGTAACCGCGCATAATTCGTACTTTTTTGGGTAAAATCTCCGCATCCCGGCCAATGCATCCAAAAGAGTAAGAGAGTCCTTACCACCTGAAATTCCAACGGCAATTCGGTCGCCGTCTTCAATCATATTATAATCATCAATCGCTTTTCTTGTTTTGGACATTACCTGCTGAAGTGTCATAATCATAACCCTTGTTTTTTATTTAAATTATAGCACAATAATCCATTGAATTTACATACAAATTGTTTGTTTTAGGAATATTTAGTGATATAATTGTAGTATATACGAATATGTATAACTATCGGAGGAATATTCAGGTGAAGTTTAAATGGGATAAAAAATATTTGTACTGGGGCGTAACTGCATTTATAGTTATTGTCTGTTCAATTCTTTTTATATATGCATTATATAATCCAAATAGTATCAGCAATATTGTAGATAAGATATTTTCCGTATTTTTCCCATTTATCATAGGTCTTGTGCTGGCATTTTTATTAAATCCTGTCATTAATATTTTAGATGGTATTTTATTTAAAATTTTCTTAAGAAAACAGGTGCAGGAAGACAGAGCCAACGCAGCACAATATTCTTCATCTGATGAAATCAGTGCAATTGAGAAACTTCCTCTTAAAGTACAGGGTCACAGATATAATGTATGGATCAGAGTGGCATCAATTGTTATCACTTATGTTGCAATCATTTGCCTGATTTCCATATTTATCAACTCAATTACACCACAGATAAGAGACAGTGTTGACAGTATTATAGAAAACTTTGACACTTATAAAGAAAATTTCAACGAATGGGTTAATGATGTTGTAATTGCAAATATCAGGAAATATCCGGAAGTTACAGATTTTGTCCAGGATAAGATAGGAGATTACGAATCGGTATTTGATAACGTGACCACCAAATATATTCTTCCAAAGGCTAAAGACTTCTTATCCGGCGCTTCAACAACAATTGTGAGCGTAGTATCAATTCTTATAAACAGCATCATCGGTATCATTATTTCCGTTTATGTAATGATGCAAAAAGAGAAATTCTCAGGTCAGTGCAAGAAAGTAATATATGGCATTATGGAAGTCAAAACTGCCAATTCATTTATTAAGAATCTTCGTATTGTTAATAATAAGTTTTCAGGCTTCATCGTTGGCAAAATCGTCGACTCTTTTATTATTGGCGTAATCTGCTTTATATGCTGCCTTATATTTAAGTTTGAATACCCGTTATTACTTAGTGTAATTGTGGGTGTTACAAATATAATTCCATTCTTTGGACCTATAATTGGAGCAGTGCCTTGCGTTATCCTTTTACTTTTGGTCAATCCACTCCATGCTTTATTCTTTATTATATTCGCTATTGTGCTTCAGCAGTTTGACGGAAATATATTAGGTCCAAAGCTTCTTGGTGTATCAACAGGTATTTCAAGTTTCTGGGTATTATTTGCAGTAATTGTAGCCAGCGGATTCTTCAAGGTCCCTGGTATGATTATCGGCGTTCCTGCTTTTGCAGTAATTTATGCAGCCTTTAAAACCTATATTGAAAACAGGCTTGAGAAGAAGCAGCTTGATTTACCGTCAGATAATTATATAAATGTGGATTATATTAAAGAGGAAAATAATGAAAATACTATAAATTATGAGTATATTCAATTGCCTTATGCCATCAAAAATGATAGAATGGAAAAGATACATATTAATAAAAAAGAGAAGAAATAATATATCTATGCAAGGATGCAGTTAAATAAATAAAGGATTTGGTTTGGAATGGGTAGTAATCAGCAGAATGAAATAAATAATCTGTTTAAAGAAAAAAAGTCACCTACAAGTGTCTTTGTTTTTCTTATTGCTTTATATTTTATATCTCAGATTGTTGTTATTTTTACATCAAGAAGCGAGTTGATGGTTAATATTAACGGCAGGATGCTGCCTTTGTCTTTCGCCACCGGTATTTTTACATCAATCGGCAATATCTGTATCATAAGTATGGTGGCTGTTTACCATCGAAAGGGCTTTGCTGCTGCACTTACCATTCTTTTGGTTCAGTTTCCGTCCATATTGATGACTATTTTTGTCGCCGGTATATATACAAGTATTCCGGGACTTTTTACCAATCTTATGACTCTTGTAGCCATTATTCTTATTTATTCCAATGATGTCAAGAAAGAAAAATATCAAAAAAGTCTCAGCGTTCAGGCCGTTACCGACAGATTAACCGGTATATATAACAGATTTGCCGCTACGGAATATATTTCATCATTAATAAGCAAGAAAGCACCTTTTGCCGTTGTTTCAATAGATATTAATAATTTTAAAAGCATTAATGATTCATTGGGACACAGCAATGGTAATAAGATTCTTATCGAAATTGCCAAAAGATGGAAGATTGTTGCTGAATCGGGAGCATCCGGAACCACGGATCTTGTTGCAAGATTAAGCGGTGATGAATTCTGTTTAATTATCAAAGGATATGCTACAAAAGATGATATAATTAAAACAATTAAGCATTATGAGAATGTGCTTGAGAATAAATTTACTCTTAATGATAATGATTATTTCATTAATGCCAGTTTCGGTTATGCGATTTATCCCGATGATGCTGCCGAAACCGATACAATTCTTTCCTACAGTGATGTTGCCATGTATGATGTGAAAAAGAAAAACAGCAGCAATCATATATGTCATTTCACACAGGAACTTCTCAGAGAAGAGAACAATCTTGAAATTGAAAGAGAAATCAGAAAAGCAATCGACGAGGACAGAATATATGCTTTGTTCCAGCCTCAGTTTGATGTAAATCACCATTTAAGAGGATTCGAAGCATTAGCCAGAATGAGGGATGAAGAGGGCAATATTGTAAGTCCCGGCACATTTATTCCCGTTGCTGAAAAGGTTGGTTTAATTGACAGAATAGACAGTAGTGTATTTGATAAATCAACCAGCTTCTTTGGAGAGATACTTAAGAATCATCCGGCCGATTTTACATTAAGTGTAAATGTTTCTGTAAGACATTTAATGAAAGCAGATTTTGTTGATGAAATCATTTCAACTCTGGGACGCAATAATTTCCCTGCAGATCATCTTGAAATCGAAATTACAGAATCCATTATGATTGAGTCAGCAGAAAAAGCACTTGAATGTATCAATGAACTTAAGAATTATGGAATCAAAATCGCCATCGATGATTTTGGAACCGGTTATTCATCATTAAGTTATTTGAACAAACTGCCGGCAGACTTACTTAAGATTGATAAATCCTTTATTGATAAGATGAATCTTAATGAATCTTCCAAACAGTATGTTGCAGCAATTATTTCAATCGGTCATATAATGAACTTCGAAGTAATCTCAGAAGGTGTTGAAGATGTGGACCAGATTGAAACCCTTAAAAAGATTAACTGTGATTTTATCCAGGGGTTCATATGGGGCAAGCCTTTACCTGAGAATGAAGCAAAAGAATTATTATTAAATGCATAAAATAAATTAAATCCTCGTCACAAACGGGGATTTAAATTTAACAGGGGGAATGAATGCGTAAATGTAATACAATAATTACAATATTGATGCTTGTTTTGTTTTTATTGCATGTCATATTTGGTTCTCTTGCAATGTTTAGGGCTATTAATGTAGCTGTATATATCTATATTATCGCTACACTGATGGCTCTTTTAATATTGATTCATTCCATTATCGGAATTATCCTTACTATCAAAACAATAGTTGCAATCAAAAAGGCCGGAAAGCATTATTTTAAGGAAAATATGTTATTCTGGATAAGAAGAATCAGTGGTTTTGCGGTATTTATATTTATGTTTAATCACATGATTAATTTTGTAATTGCTTTTAACCACGGAACCTTTAGTATTCCAATTTTGTTTATTCAAATACTAATGGTTCTTTCGCTGATAATTCATCTGGTTGGCAACATTAAGCCTTTAACAATTGCAATGGGCCTGACTGATAAGGAATCCATAAATACGAGTATAGTTTTTGTTCTGTCCGTGATACTTTTAATATCAGCAGTTGCTTTTTTAGTTTTCTTTTTATCACTACTATAGGAGTTTAAATGGCTGTTTACGTTAATATTCTTGGCGCAGGTCTGGCAGGTATGACTGCCGCCAGAACACTGGCAAAAAATAATATACATGTGCGTCTATTCTCGGTTCAGGTTTCCCAGAGAGCCCAGTCCAACTTAGCTGAAGGCGGACTTAATGCTGCCTTAAATATGATGGGAGAGGACGATGATATTAATCAGCATTATGAAGATACCATGAAAGGCGGCTGTTATATTGCAAATCCGGACATGGTCAAAGGTCTTTGCGAAGGAGCTCCTTCAATTGTTGATGAGATGAAAAGAATCGGCGTCCCATGGCATATGGAAAACGGTCATATCATTCAAAGGCCGTTTGGTGGACAGAAGAAAAGAAGAACCTGCTTTTGCATGAGCAGCACGGGCAAAATCCTTACCACCGCATCCATTGATGATACAAGAAAATATGAGGATTCAGGACTTATTGAAAGATATACACATCATAAGTTTGCAGGAATCCTTGTAAATAATAATAAGTGTATTGGAATTAAAATATATGATAATCATGAAGGTACATATAATAATTATTCAGGACCTGTAATTATCTGTTCAGGCGGTATGAATGGCATGTTTCCTGGCAGAACTACAGGCACAACTTCCAATACAGGTTCTGTTACGGCAATGCTTTTTAACTCAGGTGTTAAACTTTCCAATCTTGAATTTATTCAGTATCATCCAACAACAGTAAGAATTACTGATAAAAGAATGCTGATATCTGAAGCCGCAAGAGGAGAGGGCGGAAGATTATGTTATTTGGATGACGATAAAAAAGTCTCTTTTATGGAAGATAAGTTTGGAGAGCGTGGCAATTTAATGCCAAGAGATGTAGTATCCAAAGAAATTGCTTTAATTAATAAAACAACTTATCTGGATATGACAGGTTTAAACAGTGATATCTGGAATAACAGATTATCAGATTTAAGACAGGAAATTATCGATTATCTTCATAAAGATCCTGCTTATGAATTAATTGAAGTTGCTCCAGGAATTCATTATTTTATGGGCGGAATTAAGGTAGATATAAACCACGAAACCAATATAGAAGGGCTTTATGCAGCTGGCGAATGCGCTGCAGCTTATCATGGAGCAAACAGACTTGGTGGCAACAGCCTTCTTGGAGCAATATATGGGGGCAAAACAGCCGCCAAGTCCATAATTAAGTCACTTGATAGATTTGACTATATTAACGACTTAAATGAGCTTTCTGATGATTTAAATGGCAATATCTTTTTGACAGATGATGAAAAAGCAAAAGATATTATGCTAACAGATATTCTAAGTAAAACAATGGGTATTCTAAGAGATGAAACTTCACTTAATTTAGGATTGTGCGAACTTGAAAATATCGAAACAAATAATGCTTCATTTGAATTTAAATCAAGACTGAATCTTGCCAAAGCCATAACAGAATGCGCAATAAGCAGAAGAGAATCCAGAGGAGCGCACAACAGGACAGATTATCCTGAAAGTAATGATTCATATAAAAAGCCTACAACAGTTTCTTTAGTAAATAATGAGATAATAATAGAGTAATTATGAAGAAAATACTGCATATAAAAAGACAACTTAATAGTAATTCAGAAAGTTATTATGAAAATTTTGTATATGAGTCTGATAATGAGAATGCCACAGTTGCAACGGCACTTTTAACAACACCTGTAATATGGGAACACAGCTGCCTTCAAAAGAAATGCGGAGCCTGTGCAATGGTTATTAATGGAAAGCCGGCACTGGCATGTAACACAAGACTTGCAGATATGGATTGTGAAATAATTAACATAGAGCCGTTACGTAAATTCCCGGTAATCCAGGACCTTCGCGTTGACCGTCAGGCTTTAATGGATAAACTTAAAGAACTAAAAGTCTGGCTTGAATCAGATTCAATTAATGGAAACGAAAATATATCTTATGAAGCATCCAGATGCCTTGAATGCGGTTTATGTTTAGAGGTTTGTCCAAATTATTATATGGATGGTAAATTCGGCGGAATGGCTGCAATGACGCCACTTGCAAGAATAATCGATAAATCATCCAAAGATCAGCATAAAGAATTAAAGAAGAATTACAAGAAAGGCGTATATAATTCCTGCGGTAAATCACTTGCATGCAGGGATATTTGCCCGGCTAAAATTGATATAGACAAATTACTGGTTAAATCCAATGCAGCTGCAATATGGAATCGATGGAATAAAGAATAAAATAAATCAGTTAGCGAAAATCTTTTGCTATAAATATATTTCATTGATTGACTTTATTCTATGTGCCGATAGTTTAAAGAATAATTGATTTAATTCATTATAATAAGTTAATTCATTGCAATGCTTTATTCTATGTAATAACGATAGTTTAACGAAGAATTGAGATGGTTCAAAGCCAATCTAAGTAAATAATTAAATTTCTTTTATTTAAACCCCTAGTTTAACGAATAATTGGATATGCTAAAAAAGCAATGCCAGCCAATCTACTTCTTTGCATGTCCAACTATTCGTTAAACTAGACTTTTGCGAATAGTTGGATATAGCATTTAACACTATCCCCACTACATTTTCATCTCAATTTTCGCTTATTCCAACGCCAGTTTATCAAGCAAATTATTAAAATAATCCGGAATCGGCGCCTCAAATTCCATATATTCATTTGTTCTTGGGTGAACAAAACCAAGACTTAAGGCATGAAGAACCTGACCATTAGTATGATATGGATCTTTATTGCCATAAACCATATCACCTAATAATGGATGATTAATTGATGCCATATGAACCCTGATCTGATGTGTGCGACCGGTTTCAAGCTGGCATGAAATATAAGTCATATTATTTTTAAGTCTCTTTAGTACCTTATAATGCGTTACTGCTCTCTTACCGCCGGATGAAACAACCGCCATCTTCTTACGGTCATTTACAGACCTTCCAATATTCTTATCTACTGTGCCATCAGATGTTATATTTCCAAGCACAATAGCTCTGTATTCTCTTTTTATGCTGTGTGCAGACAGCTGCTCAGCAATTGCATTATGGGTAAAATCATTCTTACAGACAATAAGTGAGCCTGATGTATCTTTATCGATTCTGTGAACAATACCAGGTCTTAAAACACCGTTAATTCCTGACAGATTACCCTTACAGTGATACATAAGCGCATTAACCAAAGTATCATTATAATGACCTGCAGCCGGATGAACTACCATGCCCTTGGGTTTATTAACAATTAAAAGATCATCATCTTCATAGATTATATCAAGAGGAATGTCAGAAGGCTCAATCTCAGGCACAATGTTAACCGGAATATTAACAGTTACTTCCTCTCCTGCCTTTAATGAATAACTGCTTTTACGGGACATTCCATCAACAGTTATATCTCCGGATTTGATTAATTTTTGAATATAAGACCTGGATAAATCCTCAATCTGCTCAGACAGATAAACATCCAGTCTTAAGTCTTCATCTTCTGAATTTATTGGCAGTATTACCGTCCTGGATTCCATTTTTATTCCTTCATATCTTCTTCAGTAAAACATATATTATCAAAAGCTCTGGTTAAAAGCGCTTCATCAATCTTCATTTCAGTTTCGCCAAGAGTAATTCTCTTGGCAACTTTGGTTGTTATATATAAATCATCCTTAAGTAACTTTGATAAACTTTTTGCCATATCAGATGCCTTAAGAACATCCTGGCTTATTCCCATATTAAGAAGTACAAACATATCCCTGATTTCATAGCATTCTTCAGTGCTCATTATCTGTAATTCCTTGCCTATGCAGGCTGAAACCACCATAGATAAGGCAATACGGTTAAAATCATGCTCATTTTCATCAAGTACATCCATAATAACATCGCTAAGATATGTATAATCCATATTTTCTTCAACTATTTTTTTATTAACCTTACATATCATAACAATTAATTCATATAAATAATCTTCATCGATTTCAAATAATTCATATGGATTAAGAATTAATTTCTTATACAGATTAAGATTATATTCGATACCCTTTTTAAGGCATTTGGCAACCCCTAAAAGATATTCTTTCGGATCAGCAGTTACATTTTCCATAGTAATGACATAATCCTTATTTTCGCCATTTAAAAGAGTTATAGACATATCTGCCACATCACCAAGGGACTTAAGCATAATACCGGATGGAATATCATCTCCTTTTTGAGTTATAAATACATTATTGCCATTTATTACAATCTTATCCATAAATCCTCCATATACATAAAAGGGAGGAATTATTGGTTCCTCCCTCTTTAAAGTATTATTTAATCTTTAAATTAGATACCTGGTCTGCTTAAGATATCTGAATTGGATAAATCATCAAAATCATCAGGTCCAGGTCCTACGCCTGATGTAGATACATTGGCAGGAGCAATTAAGAAAATATACTGTGAAATCTTCTTAAGTTCGCCATCGATGGCATAAGAAACGCCGCAGGTATAATCGATAATACGCTGTGCAAGAGCAACATCAACACCTTCAATATTAAGAATAACAGGTTTATGTGAAAGTAAGTTATCTGCAATTACTCTTGTGTCTTCCCATGAAGTTACTTTAATATTAACTATTTCTACAGCCATATCGTCCTCCTCATTATCTGAACTTGATTTGCCAAATCTTCTCTTTTTAGGTTTAGTGGTTTCTTTTTCATCGTCGTAGCTTCTGCTATCAACATAATCATCGTCTTCATCGCCCTCATCTGAGCCAAAAAGGATATTCTTCATCTTATCCATAGCTTAATTCTGACCTCCTAACTGTTCAGGGACTAAATATTATAATTTCTTTCTCCAAAAATACCCGTCCCAACTCTGACATATGTTGCACCTTCTGAAAGAGCGACAAGATAATCTCCCGTCATTCCCATTGACAAGGCTCCCACTCTTATATTATAGTCTTTATTCTTCATTATATCAACCATTAATTCCCTTAAAATAACAAAATATGGTCTGTTTTCTTCAGAATTTTCTACATATGGTGCAATTGTCATTAATCCGCAGATTTCAATATTAGGTAAATCCTTGATGCTTTCGATAAGTTCCACGCAGCCTTTTGTATCGGTTCCAAACTTGCTTTCTTCGCCAGCCACATTAACTTCTATAAGGATTTTAACAGTTACATTCTTCTTAACTGCTTCTTTACTGATCTCAGCCGCCAGCTTGAAACTATCAACAGAATGAATCATATATACCTTATCAACAATATATTTAACCTTATTTGTCTGAAGATGACCTATCATATGCCATCTGATATCAGAAGGAAGCTTAGGATACTTATCCATTATCTCCTGCACCTTATTTTCGCCAAAATCCCTGCATCCGGCATCATAAACTTCCTTCAGCATTTCGATTGGCTTGGTCTTACTAACCGCAATAAGTGTGGCATCATCTTCTTTTCTTCCTGCGTCAGCCAAAGCCTTCTTACATTTTTTTAATACATCAATATAATTCTGACCTGCATTACTCATAAATCAAATCATTCTCCTTAACATTAGATGCATCAGATGCAATTCTGTCATAAGGCCTTAAACCGTAAGTCGTATTGGAACGCACAATTGCATATTCCTCATTCTGTGCAAGAATTGTAATTGGTTTAAATTCCGCATAACCCTTATTAATATTATAAACACCAATCATGGTCTGAGTCTTGGATATAACTGCCTTTGCATCAGAATTCTCCATAATCAGATAATTACCGATTTCAAGTGAAGGATCTTCAATCAGAACCTCTGTCTCATCAAGTGAACAGATATTTACATTCACAATTTTAACAGTCTGATTGCCATCTTCATCATATTTTTCAACATATACATCGCAGGTACCGCTGGTATCTGAAATATTATAGCAGTATTCCACCGGAACCACGAAAAGCTCTCTCTCAATAATCGCGCTGTTAGGAATCTTAAGGCCAGTCTCATTCTCCTTAACAACTTCAAGTTCAAGAAATCTGTCAGTAATATAATTAACCATGGATGATTTAAAGGTAAACTTAACGAAGTCTCCCTCTCCATTATTAATTATTTCAGCCTTACCCTTAAGAGTCTCATTACTCTTCAAAAGACGAATGTCATAATTATCGCCCTCAGCAAACTCAGCTAACTTGGCCTTATCTTTAACCTCTATAATAATTGACCACTCTTCAGATGATATCCTTTTATATACATCATCACCCGGAGATACCAGGGAGTTATTGGTAAACTGTATTTTCTCGTAATTATCCTTATCAAACAGACTTTCATTTATGTCTGATTCTTTAATATCTTCATATCCATCAGTGCTGTATACAATATATCCGCTCTTAGGAGCATAATTAACATTAACAGCTGAGGAACTGATACCGCTCTGAAGTGTACCGATATTATCAAGAATATTTAAATTACTGATTCTTAAGGTTGTACCCTGAAGGTCATATTTAAAATTATATACACTGTCGAAGAAGGAATTATCATAATCTTTAAGGAACTGAGATATATCGCTTTTAACAATATTTAAATCCTGTTCAGAAAGTTCTACATCTCCGGCATTAGCGCCAGATAAGTATTCACTTAATTTACCACTACCGTCAACAGAATAGATAAGGTCACCTACCGCAACCCACTCTCCTTCTCTTTGATAATAGTTAACATTACCGGCACTCTCAGCCTTGACAATTTCTTCATTTCTAAGTACAAGGCCATCATAAATATTGGATTCACTAATGGAACCAACATTTACCTGGAAAGCTACAATAGGCTTGGATCTTAAATAATTAAAGAACACAAAAAAGACATAGAATGTGAATATTACCAAGATTACAATACTTAATCCTACGCCGAAACTTAATCCTCCGCCCAAAGTCTTGGAAGATTTAATATTCTGAATTTTCTGAGTGTCTTTTCTAGCCATTTATACCTTAACAGAAGAAAAAGCCTCGAAAAAATCGAGGCTTATACTTATTATTCTCTTAATTTACAGAGCCTCAATTACTCTGTCTGCAAATTCTTTAGGAAGTTCACCTTCTGATGTAGATACTGAAAGTACCATATCAATACCAAACTTGTTGCTAAGTTCATCAAGTAAAGGAATAACTGTTCCCAAATCATTAATTGTACAATTAGCGATGGTCAAAAAATTATCGAAATATAACTGCTGTAAGTCATGATCCTGTGAAACAATACCTGCAATAAAACCTACAAACATATCACTGGATTTCAGCATATATTCCGATGTGTTAATAAGACGAATCTTATTATTTAATTCATACATATGTTTAGTTGTTGTATCAAGAAATACAATGTTACCAAGTATTTCTTTTACTTCTGCATTAACCATCTCCAGAAGTACCTTTGATTTGCCTTTGCCGTTGCCCCCTGTAATAAAACGAACCATAAAAATATACCTCCAATATTTTGATAGGAAAATCTACTAATATTATATGAAATATTGACGAAAAAGACAACACTTTTAGACTTATTTGGAAGTTAATTCCAAAAGAGTTGTCATATCATTATATAAATCATCTCTGGTGGATGAATTAAGGATAACTGAAATATATGGATTACCCTGTTCATCCTTTGCATAAAGTATTAAACAATTGCCTGCAGCCGCTGTTGTACCGGTCTTTCCACCTACAACAGTTATGCCATCCGGCATAGCGGTACTGCCATTTACAAATCTGTTGGTACTGTTTACTGTAATAGTCTGGGTATTGCCTGCAGCATCAACATAATCTGATGAATAATTTGTCCTGGCAATTATTTCCCTGAAAGCGTCATATTTAATAACCTGATTGAAAATAAGATATAAATCATAACAACAGGTATAGTGATCTTCTGCTGTAAGTCCATGAGGATTTACAAAATGAGAATGTGTACATCCAAGAGCCTTTGCTTCATCATTCATCATCTGAATGAAGGTATCATAATCACCACCAATTGTTTCAGCTATTGCTACTGCAACATCATTGGCCGAATAAAGTAAAAGCACATTAAGGGCCTGCTCCAGGGAAATTGTATCTCCGGTTTTAAAGCCATAGAGCTGAGCTCCGGGCTCGGTGATATGGCACCTGTCGGAAATAGTTACCATGGAACTTAAATCGCCATACTTAAGTGCTACCAGGGCAGTTAATACCTTGGTAAGTGATGCCGGAGGAAGTTCCTCATACATATTCTCGCCTGTTAATACGGTTTTGTTATTAAGATCAAAAAGACCATAAGCGTGGCTTGTTTCAAACCCTTCAGAACTAACATATAAAGTATTGTCATCAATACATAACGAATAGGCAAATGGTTTGATTGTACCGTCCTGTGTCAAACTGCTATTCATATTATATGCTGCTGTTGGCATATTTCTTTCATATGGCATGTCATAAGAAGAGCCGGAACAAGCTGCCAATAATGAACTAATAATACATAAACATAAAGCAATTGATAATATCTTACTTGTACGCTTCACGCCACTCTAAATCTCCTCTGTCCAAAGCTTTTATCATAAGTTCTGCAGATGCCAGATTGGTTGCCAGTGGAATATTATGAATATCACATAATCTCACAACATTATTAACATCAGGCTCATGCATTTTTTGTGTAAGAGGGTCTCTTAAAAAAATAACCAAATCAATCTGATTTTGTTCTATCTGAGAACCAATCTGCTGTTCCCCACCAAGATGCCCTGCCAGAGATTTATGAACAGTAAGATTGGTAGCTTCTTCAACCAGTCTTCCCGTTGTACCTGTGGCATACAGTTCATTCTTGCATAGTATACCCCTATAAGCTATACAAAAATTCTGCATCAGTTTTTTCTTTGCATCATGTGCAATAAGTGCAATGTTCATTTTTTGCTACCCCTAATTCGCGTATTTTTTAGGTCTCTGTAAGCCTACATTTAGCACGAACCCCATTCCGGCATATAGACTTAAAAGCGATGTAAGACCATAACTTACAAATGGAAGCGGCAGACCGGTGTTAGGAAGAAGGCCTACATTAACGGATATATTAATCAGACTCTGAAATCCGACTAACGCCGCCATACCCGAAGCAATAACCTTGCCCTGAATATCTTTGGCTTTATAAGCTATGTAAATGCATCTTAAGCATATGCATAAAAGCAGCAAAATCACCGCCGATGCACCAATAAAGCCAAGTTCCTCTCCTACAATCGTATAGATAAAGTCTGTCTGCGGCTGTGAAATGAAATTACCGTTCTTAACAGAATTAACAACATTATTGTTAAGTCCTTTACCGGTTAACATTCCCGAACCTATAGCCATAATCGAATTAAGCTGCTGGTATGCTTCCTCCGTTGCATAATCTTCCGGATGAAGCCATGCCAGAATACGGGTTCTTTGGTATTCTTTTATAAATTTCATTATAAAAGGATGACCGTTAAGAATCATGGCAAATACAATTACAAAAGAAGGTATGCTTATCCCTAAAAAGGAAAATACATATTTATATGAGATATTACCTACAAAAAGCATTGTTAAAAAGATTAAAAATATAACTATTGTTGTAGATAAATCAGGCTGTTTAATAATAAGTAAAAGCGGCAATCCTATAAGCATTACAGCAAGAACAACCACATAAAACTTATTTATACGCTCCCTAAAAAACATTATAAACTGTGCAAAAAACAATATCAATAATATTTTTGCCGATTCCGAAGGCTGAAATCTTATTCCTGCAATAGTTATCCATCTCTGGGCGCCGAAAGTTTCCTCACCCATAAAATTAACCAGTGCAAGCAATATAATATTGAGGGCATATATCAGATACCAGAATTTAAGCACAAATGTATAATCCATAAGGGAAATTACAACCATGACCACCATTCCGGCAACAAATCCGTAGATCTGCTTGGTCTGGTCCGCCTGGTCAACACTTCCGAGGCTTAATATTCCGATTATGGTAATAGCCATCAGTAAGAATATCAGCACGAAATCGTAATCTTTAATTTTACATTTCTTTATATAACTAAACATCAGTCACCACCTGTTGTAACATTAAGAGGTTCATCAGCAGTACCTGTAATAATCTCTTCTTTGTCTGCAAGGTCAAAGTAATAAACCGCAATATCCTTGCCTACCTGAGCTGCATAATCAGAAGAATAACCGTTCATGATTTTAATGGAGAAGGCAATCTCCGGATTCTGATATGGGGCAAAACCCACAAACAGACCATGATTTGGCTTGGATGTACTTTCCTGAGCCGTACCGGTTTTACCGGCTACTTCAACTCCGATATCATAATAAACCTTATTCTGCACCACTTCTCTCATACCCTGATGAACAGCACTCCATACTGAAGGATCAATCGTAATGGTATTATAAACATCTGCATTATTATCAAGATATAAATTACCATTTGAGTTATATATTTTATCTACCAGAGTAAGATCATAAACCGTTCCTTTATTGGCAACTGCAGTAACATATCTTGCAAGACCTGCAGTTGTAAAAGCATGATTACCCTGACCAATTGCAGATGGTACCGGAAACTCATCCGATATCATGGGTTCAACTTCATTTATCTCCATTCCGCTCTTGTCCCCAAGGCCAAACATTCTGGCGGTTTCGGCGATTTTGTCAATACCTACGTTGGCATTATAGCCATCTTCATCCTGTGATAATCTGTAACCGACTTCGTAGAAGAAACAGTTGCATGAATTGGCGATACCTTCAGTAAGATTTAGGTTTCCATGCCTTCCCGGATATATCCAGCAGTGGTGAACGGTACCGGTCAGTTTGTCAAAAGTACCGGTACATTCAATATTTGAATTTAAATCTATTACTCCATTTTCCACACCACAGATGGATGAAACCATTTTAAAGGTAGAACCCGGTGCGCTTCGGTACTGTGTTGCATAATTCCAAAGGGGATTGGATTTATCCTGATTAAGTTTTACAAGATAAGCCGATGTGGATGAATTGGCAAGTTTATCATTGTTATAACTTGGATATGAAACGCAGGCTAAAACATCACCCGTATTAACATCAACAATTACACATGAACCTGAACAAGGCTCTAATGCAAGCATGGCAGGTGTTATCTCAAGATTTGAAATACACTTAAGCATAAAATCATAGCTTGTAACCGTTCCGCTCTTAAGCGCTACTATTCTGTCTTCATCAACGTTGATTATATCCTGTTCCCAGAGAATGATGCAGACATCCTTGCCGGTGATTTTGCCATCTCTTATCATATATTTGTAAATCTTTTTGCCAAACTCGCGGTTACCATCTAATTTATCAATAATAACATCAACCAACACATTGTAGATTTCTTCAGAATCTGAATATTTCTGATTTAAATCAAGTTTGGAAGTATCAATCCAGTTTTGTGATATGGCATAAGTCAGGAATTCTTTTAATGAGATATTTTCATCGATTGTCCATGCCACATATATCGGATCTTCCGTATTAATCACGGACTTATTCAAAATACCGTTATTGTCACTCTTAAGCATTGTGACAATATAACTTTCATAATTCTGATATTCTTTTGGTAATTCATTATACGGTGTTCCGGTTGTAAGAAGTTCAGTACGAATTTCAGAAAGAACCTCTTCCTTGCTGGCATTAAAGGCATTTAGCACCTTTGCCTCTGTATCCGAAGCATATGACTGTTCAAATCTTGAAACATCAATGACATTATTATCAAATAATGCAAAATACACGTCATCAATAGGGATGATAATATCACTTGAAGATGCATTTTCCGAAGGCACATATTCCTTTACATTTCTGATTTTATTAACCAGAATACCTGCGATTTTCTGCTCAAGAATGTTATAAACCGCAATCTGAAGATCTTTATCAATGGTAAGATAAATATCTTTACCCGCAACCGGTTCCACGTAGTTGGTGGACTCGAGGATTTTGCCCATATTATCTACGTATATGGTTTCAGAGCCCTTAATACCCTGAAGATACTCTTCCATGGAATATTCAATGCCGGTTTTGCCCACATAATCACTTAATGAATAATTATCATTATTTGCCGAATATGTATCATACTCTTCCTGAGAAATTTTTCCGGTATATCCAATAATCTGGGAAAAATACACGCCGTCGTTATATCTTCTTACAGTATCCTTAATTACATTTACGCCTCTTAAAGTATCCATGTTTTCAAGGATAACTATCATGGTTTCATCGGAAATATCCTTGGCAACAATTGTATAAATATACTTTTTATAACTGTTAACCGCAACAGCATAACGCATGTTGATTATCTTGATAATCTGCTCTTTTGTATAGCCGCCCCCCGGAACAAATGTGGATTTATCACCCGGAACTTCATAATATCCGATGCCATAAACCTTTCTCTGACACAGATAATCCACCACCTCATCAGGAGTTGCGGTTCTTTCCTCAAACTTAAGATCATCTGTATATTTTCTGCCATATATATCAGCTAAAAATCTTAAAAGCTGCGTATCACTTAAACTGAAACAGTATTCATCATTCTCATCCACATATATAGGGAAATCAGAAACTATTTCATCCCCGTTTTTCTCAATAAGTTCAATGAGCTTAACGATTGTTTCGTTAAATTCGGCATTTTTATTGGATGAATCATCATAAACATCTTCTAAAGTTACACTGTAAGCCAGTTCATTATATGCAAGAAGATATCCGTTTCTGTCATAGATATTTCCTCTTGTGGAACTTATATTACGTTCTCTGACGATTTTGAGCTGATAGTTCTCCAAATATTCCTCGCCGTGAACAATCTGCAAGTCAAAAAGCCTGTATAAAATCAAACAGGTTGCCACAATAAACAAAACCATTAATACAAACAGTCTGGATTTGATTATTTTAAGTAAATTGTCCCTAAATTCCTGTAACATCAGTTTGTCTTTCTTTCTTGTTCTGTTTTATGAGTATCCATAAGAAAAGCGGATAAAACAGAATCGAAATCAATATCGTGTAGAAGAATTCCGGCATAATAATTGTGAAGAAATAATTGCCGAATTCCAGTTTGTTGTTCAATAAAAACAAAAATACATAATAAACGAAAGAATATAAAAGATCACTTAATGAAATCAAAAGCAGTGGTAATTTAACATCTTCCGAATAAAATGTATTTACAAAATACCCGTTCAGATAACCTATTATCATCAATAACAAAGCATTGAATCCTATAACATTAAAAGAGAAAATATCAAACAAAAGACCGCATATAAAACCTACAAAAAGGCCTTCTGTTTTACCATACATAAAACCTGTGGTTGCAATAAGAATAATACAGATATTTGGCACTATTCCCGTTCTTGAGAACATGGAAAAAAAAGTTGTCTGCAAAACAAAACATATAAGTATTAATATTGCATTGATTATTATTCTCTTCATCTATATTTATTCAGTAATATCCTTGGTTTTAAGTATAATCAGTACATCATTAATATGGCGAAAATCAACGCTTGGTGTAATATAGCCTGACTTGGTAAGGTTATTGGAATCGGTTTCAATATAAGAAATATATCCAACCGGAATTCCCGGCATAAACTTATCGCTTATATTTGAAGTTACAACCTTATCTCCTACTGCCACATCATTGTCATCATCTATAAGATTTGAAAAAGTAATATATCCATTTTCAAGTTTTAATACATCACCTGATACAATAAGATTATCGGATGAACTAAGTACAGTACATGAAACATTGGAATTATCATCAACTATTGTAAGTACTCTGGACCAGTTAGGACCTACATCCGTAACCCTGCCAACAAGACCACTTCCGGATAAAACATTCATGTCAGTGGTAATTCCATCATTACTTCCCTTATCGATAATAAAAGTATTAAACCAGTTACTGTCACTTGAACTGATAACCTTCGCTCCGGTCATCTCATATTCAGTATAGCCCTGATTCATATTATATAAATCTCTTAAGGATGCCAGTTCAAACATATCCTGCTGATATTTGGCATTCTCCAAAGTAAGAGCATCTATTTCTTTTTTTAATTCTTCATTTTCTTTAGTTAATGCCTTTATTTCCTTAAGCAGTTCCTTCTTATCATAGAAAAAAGTACCCACCGCAGATATACCCTTCTGACATGGAACAATGGTATAACCTACAATTACATTGGCACCACTCAAATGGAAATCCGTAAAAAAAGTAAGCAGCATTAAAAGAATACAGATAATGGAAAATATAACTAAATAATATCTTGAAGGAAGACTAAATTTTTCTTTTGATTTTCTAACTATCGGACTCATCTGTTACCTTTAAAAAGCATGTATAACCTGTCTGTATTTCTTAGGATTATTAATAACATCCCTAAGACCTTTAATTACAATATCCTGAGCATTCTCATATGCATTAACTTTAAGACCCGTTCCATTGGCAAGATTAACCGGAAGGTCATAAACCAAAGATGCGCCGCCTGCTAAAAACAGACCATTTCTGTAGATATCTGCTGCAAGTTCCGGCGGAGTACGCTCTAATATATTCTTTACATTATCAACGATTGTATCAATATCTGGTTTTATGGCTGCAAGAATAGCCTTTGAAGAAATCTCTCTTTCCACAGGAAGACCGTTAACAACATCTCTTCCGTAACAAAGATAATTTGTATTATTCTTCATGATTTCATTAAGAGAAATCTTAACATTTTCAGCTGTTTTAGCACCAATATGAAGATTATAATCCTTACGAATCATATTCTTGATTGAATTATCAAATTCAAGACCACCTGTCTTAATAAGTTTGCTAAGTACGATACCGCCTAAGGAAAGTACTGAAATCTCAGTGGTATTATAACCAATATCAACTACCATAACGCCTTCGGAACTTCTTACATCAACACCCATTCCGACACCGCAGGCAATGGCCTTCTCAATTGTATATATTCTTCTTGCCTTAAGATCAGCTTCCTTAATGAGATCAAAGAATGCTCTTCTTTCTACATCAGTTAAGTCAGTAGGCGTACAGATATAGAAATCCGACCCCTTGTAATTACCATCTGAAATGTCATTAACAAAATGCTTTAAAAGCACTTTCATGTTATTAATATCTGCAATAACACCGGAATTAAGCGGAAAAGAAATCTTAATATTATCCGGAGCCTTCTCATACATTTCATACGCAGAATCGCCATAGGCGAATAAAGTATTCTTATTCTCTATGGCTATCATATTAATCTCTTTTAAGAAGTTTTTCTTCGAACTGTTATACAGATTAATTGTATATGTTCCCAAATCTATTCCAAACGCGTTTGCCATTAAATATTGGTCCTCTCATATCCTTTTTTGCACAAAAATACATTTAACATTATATCATTATTATGGTAAACTAACAAGATTTGATTCATATAACTTATTAAGTGAAGAAACAATTCCAAATTTACCGTGAGGGAATGTGATTCCTCCCTGGAAATAAACATTATACGGCTCTTTTATCGGTCCGTCTGCACTAAGTTCTATAGAAGACCCTGAGACAAAAGCTCCGGCCGCCATTATTACATCACTGTCATATCCAGGCATAGCCCAGGGTTCAGGACTTACATGGCTGTCAACCGGAGATGCACTCTGAATGCCCTCACAGAAGGCTATAATCTTCTCCTTAGAACCAAGGGTAATAGCCTGAATTATATCATGTCTTTCCTCGGCCCCAGAAGGAATAACCTTAAATCCAAGATTCTCATAAACATTTGCTGCGAAAACAGCGGTTTTTAAGGCGGACGCCGTAACGGTAGGCGCTAAAAATATTCCCTGATAAAAGCTTCTTAATACCTCAAGTGATGCTCCAACTTCCTTTCCAAGTCCGGGACTTGTAAGTCTGTAAGCACAGTTTTCAATTAAATCTTTTCTGCCTGCAATATATCCGCCAATAGGAGCAAGTCCACCGCCGGGATTCTTAATTAAAGAGCCAACTACCAGGTCTGCTCCCACATCGGAAGGCTCTATATCTTCAACGAATTCTCCGTAGCAGTTATCAACCTGGCATATAATATCAGGCTTAATATTCTTAATAAATTTAATTAACTCACCGATTTCCTTTACGCCATAGGAAGGTCTTGATAAATAGCCTTTAGAACGCTGTATTGTAACCATTTTTGTTTTATCAGAAATTGCATTTTTAATGGCATCGTAATCAAAATATCCATCCTCTTTAAGTTCGACCTGCTTATAAGATATTCCGTATTCTTTTAAAGAACCCTTGGACTCTCTTATTCCTATAACCTCTTCCAAAGTATCATATGGCTTTCCAACCGGAGATATAAGTTCATCTCCCGGTCTTAAATTGGCAGCAAGTGACAGCGCAAGGGCATGAGTTCCACAGGTAATCTGCGGCCTTACAAGCGCATCCTCAGTATGGAATATATCGCTGTATACTTTTTCTAAAGTATCTCTTCCGATGTCATTATAACCATAACCGGTTGTGCCCATTAAGCAGGCTTCACTAACCTGATTCTTTCTAAGGGCATCAAGCACTTTAAGCTGATTAATTTCGGCCATTTGGTCAATTTCATCGAATCTTTCCTTAAGGGAACCAATAATTTTCTCGCAGTAATCATAAACTTCCGACTTAATTCCCATGGATAAATAAATCTCTTTTAACATACAAATCCTTCCCAAAAAAGGGCGAGGACATACATCCCCGCCCAAAATTTCAATTCATTATTAATTATTCAGTAGTATAGTTATCGAAATAACCCTGAATATAAACAATAGGTGTTCCCTTATCACCTGAACCGGATGTAAGGTCGCAAAGTGAACCAATCAAATCAGTAAGTCTTCTTGGAGTTGTTCCTTCAGATGCCATCTGACCTACAAGATTGCTGTCTTTCTTTGAAATCTCACCCTTAATTGCTTCCTTAAGTGCATCACCGGTAAGGTTTGCAAAATCATTGTCCGCCAAATATTTTAACTTAAGTTCATTAGGAGTACCCTCTAATCCCTTGGTATATGCAGGAGAAACTACAGGGTCTGCAAGTTCCCAGATTTTACCAACCGGATCCTTGAAAGCACCGTCGCCATAAACCATAACTTCAACATTCTTGCCTGTTGCTTCAAGAAGTCTGTCATGAATCTCCTCCACAATAGGCTGGCAGTTTCTCGGGAATAATTTAACCTTATCTTCTGTTGCCTTATTAGAACCAAGAAGACCATATTTCTCATTGCAGCCACTGCCGTTAACCGGAGCATTTAAAATCTCATCAAGACCATAAATCTTGTTTACGCCGGCCGCTCTTAATAACTTCTTGGTACGCATTCTTGTATGAATATCACAGTGAATAACATCCTTTGTATAAGATAAAATTGCTCTTGGATCATTGGCAAAAATAATCTCACACTCAGCACCTGCTTCTTCAATTAACTGCTGATAATATTCAACATAATCAACGCCTGTGAAAGGATGCTTCTGATATCCGAATAATTCACGATATTTTTCAAGTGTAAGCACATCCTTATAAGGATCAACGCCCTTTTCGTCAACAGCATCAATTGAAATCAAATGATTACCAACCTCATCTGATGGATATGAAAGCATAAGAATAATCTTCTTTGCTCCCATTGCGATACCTCTTAAGCAGATTGCGAATCTGTTACGTGAAAGAATTGGAAATATTACACCAATTGTATCTGAACCTAATTTATTTTTAACATCAGTAGCAATATCATCAACAGTTGCATAATTGCCCTGCGCTCTTGCAACAATCGCTTCAGTCATTGCAACAATATCTCTGTCCCTGACTTCAAAGTCACCATCCTTAACTGCTTCCATAACACAGTTAGTAACGATATCGGCAATATTATCACCACTTCTGATAATAGGAGCTCTAAGTCCTCTGGAAACTGTTCCCACCATTCTGCTCATAATCACATCTCCTTATAAAAACGTATATATTACACAAAATCAGGTAATTTTGCGACTTTAATAATTATAATACATTTAATAAACATAAGCAAACCTATATTTTCCCTACTTGCAAAGGATAATTTAATAGGTGTATAATGGATAGGATTTTTAATAAATGAAAGGAGGAACTTAAAATGAGTTCTAAGAACATTGATTGGGCCAATTTAGGATTTGGCTATATTGAATGTGATTATCGTTATGTATCTAAGTTCAAAGACGGAAAGTGGGATGACGGCGCTATTATTAGCGACTCCAATATCGTGCTTAATGAGTGCGCATGTGTATTCCAGTATTCACAGTCCTGCTTTGAAGGATTAAAAGCATATTATACCAAGGATGGCAACATTGTCTGCTTCAGACCTGATATGAATGCAAAGAGAATGTATGATTCAGCTATCAGACTTGAGATGCCACCATTCCCGGAAGACAGATTTATTGATGCTGTAGAGAAAGTTATCGCAGCAAACAAGGATTTCGTTCCACCATTCGGAACAGGTGCTTCTCTTTACTTAAGACCATTTATGATTGGTACCAACCCTGTTATCGGTGTTAAGCCGGCTGATGAATATGAATTCAGAATTTTAGTTACACCTGTTGGACCATACTTCAAGGGTGGCGCTAAGCCAATCTCAATTAAGGTATCTGATTTCGACAGAGCCGCTCCTAATGGTACAGGACATATCAAGGCTGGTCTTAACTATGCAATGAGCCTCCATCCTATTCAGATTGCTCACAGAGAAGGATATGCTGAGAATATGTACCTGGATGCAAAAACAAGAACAAAGGTTGAAGAAACAGGTGGAGCTAACTTCATCTTCGTTACCAAAGATGGTACACTTGTTACTCCTAAGTCAGATTCAATCTTACCTTCAATCACAAGAAGAAGCATCATGTATGTTGCTGAGCACTATCTTGGCATGAAGGTTGAATGCAGAGAAGTATACTTCGATGAAGTTAAGGACTTTGCAGAATGTGGTCTGTGCGGTACAGCTGCTGTTGTTTCTCCAGTAGGCAGAATCAACGATCACGGTACAGATATCCTCTTCCCAAGCGGAATGGAAGAAATGGGACCATGGACCAAGAAGATTTATGATACTCTTACAGGAATCCAGAGATGTGAAATCGAAGCTCCTGAAGGATGGATTAAAGTTATTAAATAATTAAAACATTTAAACCAATAAATAATGGCAGAGAATTTAATCTCTGCCATTTTTTAATTTCAATATCGACCTTCCTAAACAACTTCTTCCACTTAGCGCTAGGACAAAATGCTCTCACAAAAGCGATCCTGTGCTGCTTGCAGCAATGAGCTTTTGGGAGAGTAGTTTTGGACGACGCGCTTGAACAAAGCCTAAACTTTAAAACTCCTTCGCCCTCTCTCTCAGTTCCTTCGCACTCTCCATCTGAAGTTTTGACGAAGCACCTCCGCCACTAAGTCTCGCTATCTCTTCAAAAATTCCTTCTTCATCAAGCACATTTATATGAGTAACCGTCTTACCCTTTTCCTCTTCTTTAAGGATATAGAAATGCTTGTCAGACATAGCTGCAATCTGAGGAAGATGCGTAATACATAAAACCTGATGATTTGATGCTATTTCCTTAAGTTTCTTACCTACACTCCATGCTGCATTACCGCTTATACCCGAATCGATTTCATCGAATATCAGGGTTCCCGTATTATCATTATCTGCAGTAACACTCTTAATAGCCAGCATAATTCTTGATAATTCACCACCACTTGCCACAAAGGATACTTCTTTTAAATCTTCACCTTTATTGGTAGCAACTAAAAATACAACATCATCTATTCCATCCTGACCATAATCATCTAAAGGACTGATGCTTATCTGGAATCTGGAATCATTAAAATTAAGTTCTTTTAATACTTTAATAATCTCTTTTTCAAGCAGAAGTGCTTTCTTTTTCCTTAGTTCAGTAAGTTTATTTCCTTTAGTCTGAAGTTTATCAAATGCCTTTTTAAGTTTAAGATTTGTCTCATTATAGAGATTCTCAATATCAGTAAACTTATCATAATCTGCTTTTATTTTATTTAGGTATAAAAGCACATCATCTATGGTATTTCCGTATTTTCTTTCAAGTTCATCAATAAGATTATATCTCTCTCTTGCTTCTTCCAAAGATGCAGGATCCAAATCAAGAGACTCTGCAACTATATCACATTTTCTTCCGATATCTGAGAGAATTGCATCAGCATCAGACAGACCCTTATATATTTCATTTAAGTCTTTTGAAATATCGCTTATCATTGATACTTCTTTTAGCGAATCATTCATAAGGGATGAAACTGAAACATTATTATCTTTTAAATTGAAATTGACTTTATTTAAAACATCAAGAATCTTCTTGGAATTTTCTGCAACATCAAGAAAAGCCTTAATCTCTTCTTCTTCACCTTTATGAAGATTAGCCTTTTCTATCTCATCTATCTGGTATTCAAGAAGTGACATTTCCTTATCTTTATTCTTTAGCATTGCTTCACAATCAGCCAAAGCACTTTTAACTTTAAGATAGTCTTCATAAGCATTCTTATAATCAGATAAAGTGCTGTTTAAATCAGTACCAATATAATCATCAAGAATGGAAATATGCATTTCATTTCTTAAAAGAACCTGATAATCCCTCTGTCCATAGACATCAAGAAAAATGGAGGAAATAAGTTTAAGATTATGATTACTTACAGCTTCACCACAAACTCTTGCAATAGACTTATTCTCCATGATTTTTCGTGAGATTACTATTAAATTGTCATCCGGATAAATATCTAGACTCTGAAGCACTTCTTTCTGCTTTTCATTATCAATTGAAAATACCATTTCAATATAAGCATAATCAGCGCCTTTACGAATGTAATTCTTGTCAGCCTTGGCACCCAAAGCCAGATTAATAGAACCAAGAATAATAGATTTACCGGCACCGGTCTCACCGGTTAATATGTTGAGACCCGGGCCGAAATCAATATCAACATCGTCTATTAAGACAAAATTAACAATATGAACATGTTCTAACATAACTCCTCCTAATCTCTCATTTCAAGGCATTATGTTATTATTCTTCTTCAGTTTTCTTCTTTCCTATACCATAGCTCTTCTTGGCAACATATCCATCATCTTCCTCATCCTTACGCTTTGGAGGAATATATGTTGAACCCATTGCTGAATTGAATAAGCTTTGTCCGTAAATATCGTTGGAAACTCCGGTATTCCTGGACTTATTATATAAACTACTGCCAATATTATCATTAGAAGATGTGGCAGGTTTATTCTTGAGACCTGCAGGTTTAACACCCGGTTTAAATGCTGAGAATCCTTTAATCGATGAACCATATGAATTGGTTCCATATGTACCACCACCGGTTGCTGTACTGGATACATTATTCTCAGAAACTGTAAATGAATTACTGTATGAATCACTATTTGCACTGAAGCCTGAAGGCGGAATTGAACTTGCCGCACTAAAGGTTTCCTGACCACTGTATGAACCAAAAGGAGTTCCTTCTCCTGACGGATAAGTTGGAGTAGATGATGCAAATAAAGGTACTCCGTCTTTCTTAAGTAAAGCACTTCCAAAGTTGGACTTCTCCTCTTTCGAATAACTTGGAGTATTATGTACAATATACGGATTATCTGCTTCTATTTCAGCAAGACTTACAGGAGTATCAACAAATGTGCTTTCTGTGGATGGTTCATCATCATAATTAGCAAATGTTTTAACCGGTTCAGGTTCATCATCATAATTTGCAAGTCTCTTAGGTGCAGCGCCAAGTAATGCGCTTCCATAAGTTTCCTTCTTTGTTGATGTCTTGGTATTACCAAAGCCATAATTATTACTTGTAGCAGAACCGGAAGCTGATGAGAAGGATCCGGCTGATGAGAATGAACCAGCTGATGTAAATGATCCTGCTGATGTAAATGAACCGGCCGATGAGAATGATCCCATAGAGCTAAATGAGGACGTACTGCCTGTAGATGTGCTTGCTGTAGATGTACCAGCTGCAGAAGCCGCAGTTGCACCAATTACAGCAGTTCCAAATAAAGCACTCTCATCAACAGTTGTCTCATATGGAGACTTTGCAGCCTCATTCTGAGCCTGTTTAAATATATTGGCTCCAATTGTTTCACCGCCATTTTCCTTATATTCTTTAGCATATTCCTCTAATGAAGGAACAACATATGTATCTTCTTCTTCCTCGGTATCAATAACTACACCGCCATCATTGCCTACAAGATATCTTGCAAGTTCTTCCTCTTTAGCCTGCTCCAAAGCAGCCTCTTTTTCTTCTTTTTCTTCTTCAATAATTGACTTCATAACAGGAGAACGAGGTACAACAATAGGGTCAACCTTTGGTTCTTCTGCTTTAGGCCCATTCTTCCTGGCAAAGGAAGGCGCAGATGGTTTAGGACTGCTCTTCTTGGCCAATGAAGGAGCCGGTGTTCTAAAGATATCATCTGTATCTTTAATATCATAATCATCTTTATATGCAGGAGCCTTCTCTCCGGGAAGTGTAATACCGTTTTCAACAACTTTCTTACGAATTACAAGAAGAAGAGTTGCTGCCACTATGCATAATAAAGCAATTCCTAAAAATGTTGCAGGAATCCATATTTGTACCTGCTTAATCTTATAAGGAACAAGAGCCTTTTCTGCATCATATGTAGCCATTCCTGCAAGGTTAAGATAACTGATTGCAGATTCTTTTTCCTTACCTGAAATCTTTACCAGATATCCATCAACATGAAATGTTGTTGTTAAGAAGCCATCATAAGAAACAGGTTCAATAGATGATTCTTTTTCCCATGCTCTCATTTCAGCCGTCATGGCATCTAAAGTCTTATAATATTTCCTTGGAGATGTATATGTTAAATACTGAGTAATTTCATACTGTGTATTATCCTCAGTGAAATTACCATTAGTAATAAAATAACCTCTTACGGAATCCTTGTCCTGAGCTTCAATGGTACCTGCAACATAATTACCTGCAGTTTTTCTAAAATAACAATCATAAACAATTGTGATATCACCTTTAACTCTGGTACCGCTCTTAAATGTGGACCAGTCGGATACAGTATTAATATCTACAGGCGTCTTGAGCATATTTGCAAATGGCTTTAAGCAGAATATGCAGATTATAAGCGCTACGCTGTACAAAGAAACAATTGTTATAAATTTTTTAAGTGTCATGATAAAAACCTCTTAAATTAATTATTCAACATCTCACAAACAAGTTTGGCATCTTCCGAAGTTTTACAGGCTGCCATGATGGTATCATCACCTGCAATGGAACCGATTATCTTCTCTATATTCAGATTATCAATTGCCGCCGCAACCGCCATTGCCATTCCGGATCTGGTCTTAATAACCAGAATATTCTGGGCTGTATCCATTGAAACAACCCCATCATATATTATTCTTTGATATTTAATATTGCTTTCATCCTGTGCAATATTAACAGAATATTTCTGTCTCTTATTATCTGAACTTTTTTTAACAAGATTTAAGGCTCTTATATCTCTTGATACAGTCGCCTGAGTAACATTATACCCCTCTTCAGACAATTTTGTACATAATTCTTCCTGAGTTTCTATATCAAATTTATTAATTAATTCAATTATTTTTTCCTGTCTTGAATTTTTCATGTTTAATTTTCTTTCATTTTGGTATAAAGAACATCCAGGAAGCTTTGTTCTTTAATTAAAACAAGCTTAACTTTTTCAGCAGAACTTGATGCATATATTTCATCACCGGTCTTAAGAATAACATCCTCTCCACCATCGAAACTTACAGATACGCTCTGTCCTTCTTTTATGTCATGAGGAGCGCCAATCTTAATAACCACTTCGTCGCTGGCATTAAATATGATACTTCTGTTCATAAGTGTATGAGGCGAAACAGGAGTAACAATAATGAGTTTACCCTCAGGGAATGCTATAGGTCCTCCTGCTGAAAGATTATAAGCAGTTGAACCGGTTGGCGTTGACAGAATAACACCATCCGCCGAATAACTCTTAAGCATCCTGCCATTAACAATAATATCATAATTGAGGGTGGATAATGTACCACTTCTTGATATAACAATATCATTAAGTGAATCCACAGTTTTAATTACTTCGCCATCTCTTTTGATAAAGCCTCTGATGAGCATACGCTCGCTGATATCGTAATCATCATCAATAAGCTTATCAATGGCAAGCCTGTATTCTTTTTTATCTACGGAAGTTAAATAGCCTAAATGACCCAAATTTATACCCAGAATAGGTATCTGACGATCCCCAAGGAATCTTACAGTTCTAAGAATGGTTCCATCACCTCCAAGAACTATTGCTCCTTCTGCGTCATAATCCCTGTCCAGAGATTCCTCAGAGGCGAATCTGTTTGTATATGTAATTTTGCAATATTCGCAATCTTTTTCTTCAAGATAATCGCAGACCTGATCGCACAGGCCTCCATTAATATCTTTTTCAATATTGCATATAACCGCAAATTTCCTCATAACTTCCCCTAACTGTCCAGTTCTTCATGAGATAATCTTACCTTTTCTTCAATTAATTCAGAAAGATTATCCATACTTTCTCCATTTTTCTTTAAATATAAAAGATATTCTATATTGCCTTCCGGCCCTCTTATTGGCGAATAATCAAGATTAAGAATTCCAAACCCTGTTTCAAGACTTATATCCATAACCTTTTTGATTACTTCTTTATGAACGTACTTGTCTCTGACTACTCCCTTTTTACCAACCTTATCCTTACTTGTCTCAAACTGAGGCTTTATTAAACAAACCATTTCAGCCCCGTCTTCAAGTATATCATAGGCAGGTGGCAGGATTTTATCAAGTGAAATGAAGGATACGTCACATGATGCAAAATCAATTTTATCAGGAATATCTGCTTTGGTAAGATATCTGAAATTTGTTTTTTCCATGCAGACTACTCTTTCATCATTTCTTAAACGCCAGTCAAGTTGTCCGTGTCCCACATCTATGGAATATACTTTGGCTGCACCATTTTGCAGCATACAGTCTGTAAAACCGCCGGTAGAAGCCCCTATATCCATACATATCATATTGTTAAAATTAAGATTATATACCTCAATGGCCTTTTCCAGTTTAAGACCGCCACGGCTTACGTATTTTAAAGTCTTTCCCCTGACTTCAACTTTAGATGTCTCATCATCAAAAGTATCGCCGCATTTATCTTCCTTTTGTCCGTTCACATAGACAATACCGGACATTATTATTGCTTTGGCTTTTTCTCTTGAAGGTGCAAGACCAAGATTAACCAAAAGCACATCTAATCTTACTTTCATACAATACCTGTTTATTTCTGTAATTTATCTTTGATTTTCTTTATAACCGCATCCGCATCGATGCCTACAACTTCATAGAGTTTATCCACGCTGCCGTGTTCCACGAATGTATCATTGATACCGATATTAAGCACTCCGGTGCTGAGAGAATTCTCTTCGATATAGCTGTCCACCTTCTCGCCGAATCCGCCGTTTAGAACATTCTCCTCCATTGTGACAATGAGTTCATATTTCTTGGCGATTTTATCAATGGTTTTACAGTCTATAGGTTTAACGAATCTGGCATTTACCACACCTGCGTTAATACCTTCTTCCATTAGTCTTTCTCTTATAACAACTGCCTCTTTAACCATGCTGCCCACAGCATAAAGACACACCCGCTCTCCTTCATATATGGTTTCACTCTTACCATATGTAAGTCTTAATCTGTGGTCTTCCAGTCCGTCATAAGCTTCCCCTCTTGGATATCTTATGGCAATAGGGCCGTCATATCTTATGGCATATTTAAGCATGTCCGCCAGTTCCCATTTATTCTTGGGTGCCATAACTGTAAGATTAGGAATGCTTGAAAGGTAAGAAAGATCAAAAATACCCTGGTGCGTCTCACCATCACTTCCCACCATTCCTGCTCTGTCTATGGCGAATACCACATGGAGTTTTTGCAGGCACACATCGTGAATAATCTGGTCATATCCTCTTTGTAAGAATGATGAATAAACCGCAAAAATCGGAATATATCCACCCATGGCCATACCGGCTGCGAAGGTTACCGCATGCTCTTCGGCTATGCCCACATCAAAGAATCTGTCAGGATACATATTCTTGAATCTCTTAAGTCCGGTTCCGTCAGGCATCGCTGCGGTAATGGCAACAATCTTGTCATTTATGCCGCCCATCTTACACATAACCGTAGAGAATATATCCTGATAATTAGGCTTGGTCTTCGGATGTGAAGGAAGACCATTCTCAATCAGGAAAGGTTCAGCGCCGTGAAATCTTGCCGGATGTTTCTCAGCAGGTTCAAAGCCTTTTCCTTTCTTTGTAAGTACATGAACAACAACAGGTGTTTTACATCTCTTGGCATTCTTTAAAACCTTCACAATGGCATTAATATCATGACCGTCCACCGGTCCTAAATAAGTAACTCCCATACTTTCAAAAATAGTGCCCGGAATTACAAGATTCTTAAATTTGGACTTTGCTTTAGAGATGCCATGAATCATCATTTCGCCTCTTGGCACACTGGCAAGTCTCTCCTTAACTTCATCCTTTAAATCTATATAAGCCTCTGCTGTTCTTATGCTGTTTAAGTATGAACTTACACCACCAACATTTTCAGAAATAGACATATTATTATCATTAAGAATAATAATAAATGGTGTATTCATCTTGGCTGCATTATTAAATGCTTCATATGCCATACCACCTGTTAAGGAGCCATCTCCGATAACAGATACAACCATATTGTTCTTCCCGTCAAGCGTTCTTGCCATAGCCATTCCAAGACCTGCCGAAATGGATGTGGAACTGTGTCCTGTATTAAAAGCATCACAGTCACTCTCTGATGTCTTAGGGAAGCCTGCCATGCCTCCAAACTTACGAAGATTGGCAAAACCGTCTTTTCTTCCGGTAAGTATTTTATGAGTATAGCACTGATGTCCTACATCCCAGATAAGCTTGTCTTCCGGGAAATCCATAACCAGATGAAGAGCCATTGTAAGTTCTACAACACCAAGATTTGCAGCAAGGTGTCCACCTGTTATGCTGATAGAATTAATCAGAAATTCCCTGATTTCCTGTGCCAGATCAGGCAAAGCATTCTTAGGAATCTTTTTTATATCATTCGGTTTTTTGATTTTTTCAAGATACATAAGTTTTTGTCCTAATTACGTCTGTCAGTCAGACTAATAATTAACTCCTTTAAGAAGGAATCTCCATTTTTAATCTCATCCAATAACTCAATAGCTTTGTTAGACATATCTTTCTGGTCTTTAATTGCCTTATCAAGACCAACTAAAGTTATATAAGTTATCTTTTCATTCTTCTCATCAGAACCCACTAATTTACCAAGTTCCTCTGTTGTACTTGTAACATCAAGTATATCATCCTGAATCTGAAATGCAATTCCCACAAGGGATGCAATTTCTTTCATTTTTTCAATAATCTCATCTGAAGCACCTGCAAGGGCTGCACCTATGCATAATGCCGACTCAATCAGGCAGGCTGTTTTATGTTCATGGATGAACATTATTTCATCAAGTGTAATATCCTTATTACTCTCTCCGATTATATCTGCCATCTGACCGCCTATCATGCCATATATGCCGGCTTTGGTTGAAAGAATTCTGTTAGCTTTAATCATATTAAGACGGTCTTCATCATTATCGCACTTATACATTGCATCTGCTGCAGTTTCAAAAGCAAGATTAAGAAGTCCGTCACCTGCAAGAATTGCTGTGGCCTCATCAAACATCTTATGATTGGTGGGCTTGCCCCTTCTTAAATCATCATTATCCATTGCCGGAAGATCGTCATGAATAAGTGAATAGGTATGAATCATTTCAAGGGCTGCCATAAAAGGATAACATATGCTTTCATCCTTACCGCCCAGAAGCCTGAAACTTTCAAGCATGAGCATTGGCCTTAACCTCTTGCCTCCTGCCTTATATGAGTAATTCATAGCTTCCATTACTCTTTTCTGATCGCCCTTTTCTTCAGGGCAGAACTTATAAATTATATTTTGTACTTCATCAATATGCTTTACAAGAGTTTCCTTATCCATCATAACTCCTATTCAAAATCCTTTAATTCCAAAGACTCTGTAAGTACCTGAACCTTCTTTTCGATTGTGTCGATTTTCTCATTACAGTTTTTAAGAAGTTTAAGTCCCTGCTCATATTTGGCAAAGGCTTCTTCAATATTCACATCATCTTTTGATAATTCCTTAATAAGATTTTCTAAAGTTTCAAAATCCTCTTCCAGAGTTGTTTCATTTGCTATTTCTTTATTTGCTGCCATATTATTCCTCTTTAGTTTCTAAATCTCTAAGTGTAACATCATTAATGGTTGCACCTGCTTCTCCGCCTTTAAGCACGATTTTGACATTATCATTTTCTTTAATGCCCGATATGTCCTTAACCTTATTTCCATCCTTATCAAGGACATAACATATTCCGTCAGAAAACTGCTTTTCAGGATTAAGACTTTGAAGCTGCATGGAAAGCATTTTCAGTTTATTTTTCTTTCTCTCAATTAAGAGTTTAAAGTTCCTGTCCAGTGCTTCTTCTTTTGTACCCAGCAAAAGTCTTTTCTGAACTGCTTTATTCTCAGGAGATACAGCCTTAAGTCTGGCAGATAAATACTGTAACTTCCTTTTTCCTCTATCATCTATGTAACTGTATATATAGTCATCCAGCTGCTCATATATACGATTATATCTCTCTGCAATCTGTGCAAAATCAGGCACCGCAAGTTCTGCTCCCTTTGTGGGCGTCTCGGCCCTTACATCTGCCACCATGTCAGCAATTGTATAATCTGTCTCATGTCCGACTGCCGAAATAATAGGCACTGTGGAATCAAATATCACATGAGCCAGAGCTTCTTCATTAAAAGTCCACAAATCCTCAAGTGAGCCACCGCCTCTGCCAACTATCATTACATCCACACCCAAATCTTCAAGAGCATGAATACCATTAATTACACTATCAAGTGCATCATCGCCCTGGACAATTGCCGGATATAAAATAAGCTGCACATAAGGATTCTTCTTTTTGGCAATACTAATTATATCCCTTACTGCAGCGCCCCCAGGAGCTGTTACAATACCAACAGTTTTTGGATATTTGGGAAGCGGTCTTTTATATTCCTTATCAAAAAACCCATCCTTCTCAAGTTTATCTTTAAGTTTCTGGAAGGCGGCAGCCAAATCACCTTCACCCTGAACCTTTATGTCATCAACAATCAGGCTGTAGGTTCCTTTGATTTCATAGACATTAATATGACCATGCAGAATCACCTTCAAGCCATTTCCGAAATCTGCAACCATATTACCCTTATAAGAGCGCGTAAAAAGAATACAGGATAACTCTGATCCGGCATCCTTTAAGGTAAAATATGTATTTCCATTTTTATAAGGGGAATAATTGCTAATTTCGCCTGCGACATAAATATCACTTAGAACCAAATCATTGTTAAGGATTCTGGCGACTTGATTATTTAATTTAGAAACGGTAAAAATATTATTACTATCCAATATATCAGTCTCCAATTTTGGAGAGAATGCCATTTATAAATGATGCTGACCTTTCAGGTCCAAATTTATGAGCAAGTTCTACTGCTTCATTAATTGCAACTGATTTATCAATATCATCATCATAGATAATTTCATAAACCGCAACACGAAGAAGAGCCAGTTCCACTTTACCAATTCTTGATATGGTCCAGCCCTCCATGGAATTATCTAATTTTTTGTCTATATCCCCCAAATTTTCAATAATCTTTTCATACCTGTCACTTACATATGACAATTCTTCGTCATCAAGCTTAACGGAATTAAATTTAAAGAATATGTCTTCAGTAAATTTAGCATCTTCCTCAGGATTGAAATCATATTGAAAAACCAATTTAAAAACCTGTTCTCTGCAGTCGCGTCTTCTCATAACCTGGATTATTCTCCTTTAGGAAGTAAGACAGATGCAATTCTGATATTAACATCAACAACTTCAAGACCAATCATTTCCTCAATGGCTTCCTTAACCTTCTCCTGAACCTTACGACTGGTCTCAGGAACATTGATTCCTGCGTCAATACCAAGTGCCATATCAACTGCAACCTTTTTATTCTCAATAGATACTTTAACGCCCTTAGGAGCCTTACGCATTCCCATCTTGGAAAGGATTTCACTTGTCATATTATCAGCAACACTGACAACACCTTCTACTTCGGATGCTGCAATGGAAGCAATAACCGGCACTACATCATCAGCAAGTCTTACTCTTCCAATTCTTTTTTCGCTCATAATTCTATCCTCCGTTATATATCTAAATATATTTATGTCTGGCTTTAAGCCCATATCTTAACAAATTATATCAAAAAACAAGGCATAAAACAATATTTTATTCCACCATCCATCCCCTTACGGTTCTTTCCTTGGAATCGAAGTTAACCCCAATCTTAATAAGCTGCCTCTTATCTGCGGCATAAGGCTTATCATAGCCCATATCTTCTATCTGCTTTAATGCTTCTTCAGCGGTTTTATCTCTCTTAAACTCAAAGATATATATGAAATTCTCTGTTTCAACTATACAGTCGGCTCTGCCCTTGGATGAATGTACTTCCGCCTTGGTGTACTGTCCAAGCAGCATAAATACTATATAGATTACATTCTGGAAGTTATTCTCTATTAACTTCTCGTCAGTTGGATAAGGAATACGAGCGAAAAGAGCTGTGAATCTGTCCCGGATTCCGTCCGTATTTCCTTTTCTTATATCAAGAACAAAACTTCTTACATCAAGAGGATTTGGTTCTTCTTCTGCACAAAGATAATAAGGAGCCAGACTCTTAAGAAAGCCGTATTTTACCTCATCATTTGGATATCCGAGGGCATAACTTCTGAATTCCTTATCATACCCCTTAATGGTAAGATATCCCGTCTGATAGAATAACGGTATAGGGTTGGTACTTTCTATTCTGTAGTCTGTAAGAGAGCTTTCTTCCTCATAATAATCATCTTTTGTGAAACTCTTGGCATCGAAGTTTGATGCTTTAAGCTTCTCTATAAGAAAAGTAGGTGTTCCTGTTGCAAACCAGTACATACCGAATTCCTTTTTAGAGAAGGAATTAATTAAACTGAAAGGATTATATACACCCTCTGCATTATGACTGAAATGATATCCGTCATACATTTTCTTAAGTTCATCAAGACACTCTTCTCTGTCAAGGCTCTGGGCCTTTGCTAATTCCTCTATCTCCGGTTCAAAGGTACTTTCCAGTTCAGATTGGGTAATACCGCATATACCGCCGTATTCATAATTCAATGATATGTCATTAAGGTGATTCAAGTCACTAAATATACTGACCTTAGAGAACTTGGTTACTCCTGTTAAGAATACGAATTTAAGATATCTGTCATAACTCTTTAAGATTCTAAAGAATCCTTTAAATACCTCATTATTATGTTCAATTCTCTCACTATCTACCCCTTCAAGAAGCGTTTCATCATATTTATCTACCAAAACCACCGCATTCCTGCCGGTAGTTTCCACGACCTTAACAAGTAATTTTTGGAATCTTTCTTCAAGAGGGCAATCCTTATATTCATCACCATATATAGATTCCCACTCTGTTAAATGTGCCATTAAAGCTTCTTCAAGTGCAGTCTCCTTCTTGAAATTCTTCTTATTGAAATCAAAATAAAATACAGGATACTTCTGCCACGCATCAGGATTGTCTTTCTCTAAATCATCTATCTTAAGTCCTTTGAACAGTTCCTTCTTACCTTCAAAATAACATCTCAAAGTAGACAGAAAAAGGCTCTTACCGAAACGTCTCGGGCGGCTTAAAAAATATGGTTTCCCCATATGAACAAGGTTATACACATACTCCGTCTTGTCCACATATATGTATTGACCTTTTCTAATATCTTCAAAGTCCTGTATTCCGATTGGCAGTTTTCTTGTATTCATAATTTCACCACTTTCCATCATCCCGTGAATCCCTTTATTCACAAATATAATATACCAAATTTATCATAAAAAAACAATGACCACACCCTGAGGCATGGTCATTGGTTGTTACTGTAGTTAATTAAGTTTTTTAATTATTTATTAATCTTTTTTCTGCTTCTGTTCTTAATACTTACTACTGTAAGTGCTCCCAGTGTTACAGATGATAAAATCAGTGCCAGGTACCATCCGATAATGCCTGAGGCACCGTCTGTCTTAGGTATTGATGTGTCAATGCTGGTGGCTGCGCCTGTAGATGGATTACTACCTGTTGAGGTATTAGCCCCGCCATTGCTGCCGGCATTTGTGCCGTCTTTATAGACGATTGCATATGTGGAGAATCCATCTGTTTTAAAGGTTAATAAGTGGGAATCTCCTGCGTAACTTGCCGAAATTAGCGCCGCCATGTCATCATGAACCCTGACTATTCCAAAAGTTCTTCCCTCTTTCCTTAAGTCCTCAGGCATTACAAGGCTTACTTCCACATTACCGTTAGTCTTTGTAACCTTAACTGCCTCATTATTGCCCACTTTCTTAAAGAGATTGATATCAAGATATGTTCCTATGGTATAATCGCCCTTTGCCGCTTCCACCAGAGCCTTATCCGAATCCGGTGCATTATTACCCAGATTCACAACATCAAGCCATACCTTGGTTCCCTGACTTACTTCATCATCGCTAAGGGAAAGTAAAGTCTTAAGGTCGCCGTTATTGACTATTCTTTGACCAAAGGTATAATTACCTGTGGCTTCGTTGGTTCCCGTAACATCCTTCACATAGCCTGAAGGAGTATCATTACCTGGAACCGGTGCTTCCGCAATGGTTACGATAATGCACTTAGGTACGCTGTCCTGATGATTATTATCTCCCACTACTTTATACCATATATAATAGGTTCCCGGTGCGGCAGCTGTAGGAATATTAGGTCCCCAGCCCGAAGTCGGAGGTGTGCTGTCATCAGTACCGATTACATACTCTATGGTGCCTCCTGTTACCGTAACCGGATTAATAAGTTCCTGTGGATGACCGTTATCTGTAAGGTCTTCCTTAGGTGTAGGTGCCGGATTATCCGAAGGAGATTCGGCTTTATTGATTGTTACTGTTACCTCTTTAGTTGCCTGTGCATATGTAGCGGTTTCCTCTGCTGTCACCAATACGATAGCTGTTCCCGTTTTCTTAATGGTTAGCGCTCCGGTGGATGCATCTACATCTATATATTCTTCACTGCCGGGCTTTACAGCATAACTAATCGCCCCACCATCCGTCTCCGGTGTTGTTACTGTTGCATTAACACTCTTATCTGTATCTCCATAGGTCGCTGTCACATTTTCAGCAGAAATGCTCTGCATTCCTTTATCACTGATTGTTACATTAATAACTTTTGTATCAAGTGCTTTATGATTAGCATCTTCCGAAACTGTAACATTTACTGTCACACTTCCCACCGCATCTCCGGATTTCAGCACACTGTCACTTAATGCACATCCTTTACCGTCACCGCTGATTTCGTAGCTGACGTCACCTGTTGCACCGTTCATAGTGACACAGTCTGCTAAGTTAATGGTGTTTTCTCCCACGGTAACTACTGCGGAGCTTGCAACGCTTGCAGGATTAATAGCCTTATTGACATGCACTTTTACATTCAAGTTGACCGTATTATAGTTAATTGTATCTGCCGGAGTAAACACAACTTCATATGCTGTATTATCACTGTCAGAAACTGCAGGAGCTGTTTCCGGATTCATCCATCCAAAACTTCCCCCAACACTTCCTATACCATCCGTAAGCCTACTGTCTTTAAGTTTTTGTCCGTAGGTTATATCAGAAGCAGAAGGATTTGTGGTAATAGTAGGCGTAGCCTTAGTTATGGTAAATGAAACTTTAGCCGTTGCGCACTTTGTACTGCTTTCCCCCGCTGTAACAGAGGCAGTATATGTTCCAACTTCCGTTGGCGTTCCATTATATACCGCTCCATCCTTCTTATATGTTATTGGAGACACATATGAAAACGCTGTCGTGTCGTATGCAGGTATAACTGCCGCCTTACCTGAACCATCGTACGCAAGGTTTTCAGGCGCACTTATCTTAAATGTTGGATTTGTTGTTAACGAACATTTGTTATCAGTATTCCTACATGTTGCAGTGATGGTGTTTGCCCCATCACCTGTTCCTACGGTATAAGTAAAATCATGGGTATGATCTGGTGTCCAATGTGCATAAAGAGTAGTATCGTTATTTCTTGCTGTAAAAGTAGTAGAATTTGTTACTTGTGTTCCACCTTCTGCTTCAGTATACCATCCCTTAAAAGTATAGCCATCTCTTGTTGGTGTTGGTAAACCTGTATAAGAACTTGAAAAATCAGTAGATCCAAACGGAACTAAATATTGATATTTATTTCGAGACTGTGCAGCAAATGTACTTATAAGATATTCTCTCTTTTCATCTGTTTCACCATTATAAATCAATGTTATTTTATAAGCTCTAAGAAGACCAAGACCGTCATCGTCTGTTATCCCATACCCTATATAATATGTATTTTCAGGTATTGTATAGGAATTTCCATACTTTAAAAATATCTTGTATGTATTTACTGTAGAATATATATACTCATAAATTTTATTATGATAACTGGTACTTATTGCATCACCAGGATAAAGAATAGGGTCAAAATCACGATCTGCTGTAAAATTATAGTTTGTAGCTTCAACTTTCATAATTGGCATAAACACTTGCAACAATAAAGTTAAAGCCAATATGAATGCTATTCTAGTTTTTTTAGAGTGTAAATAAGAATTATGCATCATTTTTTCCTTTTCTACATTTCCATTTTTGATAACAAAAAACAGTACCTAAACCAAGCACTTGGCCTGGTAGGTACTGTTTAATAATTTTTCTATAGACACAAAAAAGAACAGCTCAACCCTAACTAACTGGCTGGCTGGCTGGCTGGCTGGC
>DGTK01000017.1:101206-111794 GCA_002393735.1 Lachnospiraceae bacterium UBA4338 | reverse complement strand
GGCTGGCTGGCTGGCTGGCTGGCTGTTAAAAATGTGTCCTATCTTCATCAATCTGTCAAGTCCTTTCAGTGAATTAAACATTAAAATTCCTTACAAATAACTGTACATATTTTACATTAAAAGAATAATAAATTCAATAATCAAAATATAAATGTAATTATATACAAATCTTCATTCACATAGTATCTCATATTTGATGTTCCGCTTTCCAGATAATCAAATATTTTATTCCCGTCAATCAGTTCCCCAATCATCAGGCTGTATACTGATGAATTGGCGCATTTAATAGTTACACTTGACTGACCTGTGGCATATGCCGAATTAAACAATCCCTTTAACTTAGGTCCATCAAGACTGTCGAAATATGCCCCCTCTTTATAATAATAATTATCCTTGGTTGCGCAGCAAACCGGCATTGTGGTTGTATTATCCGGCACATGAGTCCTTAAAATCTCATCTGTAGTAACTCCCAGATAAGAATAATCAATATCGGATAAAGAAGCATTCTCACCACTAAGGTTCGAATCTCCCCAGGTGCAGTCCACATAGTACCAATCCCCGTCCATCTTAACTATATTCCAGGCATGGGGCACATTATCCTTCTTGGTATATCCCGTTACAAGATAAGAATCCACCCCAAGTTTAGTGAGGAGATACTGAAGCGTCTTGGCGTAGCCCTGACATACGGACTGCTGGTTAACTATTACAGAAAGAATATTCTGTCCCTGGTCGGATGTTTCCAGATACTCCGTATTAACAATGATAAAACCATATGCATATTTTACTTTTTCATAATCAGAGGCCGTATCGCTTATTCCGGATTTAAAAACATTGACATACTGCTCTATATAGGAGTCCGCCTTGGCAATTTCATCATCATTCATTGTAAGCGCCGGGGATACTTCAATTTTGGTAATTGTATTTCCCGTTGAATATTTAACATATTCAAAACCATCTATATAATATATTTCCGGATGGTCCGCCATAACAATCTTATAAACTGCCGCCAGGTCAGTCTCACTGACGGAGCAGACAACCACATCTGAGACTCTGCTTTTAAAGATTATATACATCTCTAAATATAACTGTTTTAGGTTATCAGGCAAGGCGTTAAAGCCATAAAGAGAAGAACACTCTTTATATGCTGCATTAATTCCATCAGCATCAAGACCATTCTCCTCTCTTTTTTCTATATCTTCTTTTTTAAGTTTTGCATCCACCACAAGTTCGCCAAAATCAAGGGGCACACTTTCAATGGTTTCAGAATCTGAATTGCTGCTCTTTACTTCCTTAACAGAAACAACATCTTCATCTGTATCTGTAGATGAAACCGTGGTTGTCTGTCTCCTTGAATCAATCAAATCCTTACCTTCCACGGCAAGAATAAACGCCGCAAAGAGTAGCAGAAAAACAAAAACCGTTATAACGTATTTCTTCATACCTATCCTTTACATTCTGCCAAACTCCGAGAGTTTCAAACCTTCATTACGCTCCAATACCATATTGACGCTCCAAGGGTTAATAAAGAGAAGAAGGGGATTATCCTTAAGGTCTGTAACTTTCTTCATATCCGAAGTTCCGATAAGCTTATTAATATCCACCTCATCCTTATTCTCAATCCATCTGATATGTTCATAAGCAAGGGGCTCAAGCCTTATATCCACGTTATATTCATTCTCCAGTCTGTACTTAAGAACTTCAAACTGAAGCACACCTACAACACCGACTATGATTTCTTCCATACCCGTATTGAGTTCCTTGAATATCTGTATGGCGCCTTCCTGGGCTATCTGGCTTACACCCTTCATAAACTGTTTTCTCTTCATTGTATCCACCTGTCTGACCTTGGCAAAATGCTCCGGTGCGAAGGTAGGAATGCCCTCATAAGAGAATTTGTTTTTGCCTCCGGTTAAAGTATCACCGATGGAGAAAATTCCCGGGTCAAACACACCGATAATATCCCCGGCATAGGCGGTATCCAGTATCTTCCTCTCCGACGCCATAATCTGCTGAGGCTGGGATAATCTCATGGATTTGCCCCCTTGAACATGATATACTTCCCTGTCTGCCTCAAATTTGCCGGAACAGATACGCATGAAAGCTATCCTGTCTCTGTGAGCCTTATTCATATTGGCCTGAATCTTAAATACAAATGCAGAAAATTCATCATCAGTCGGTTCAATAAGTCCCTTATCTGATTTACGAGGAAGCGGCGTGGTGGACATTTTTAAAAAGTCTTTCAAGAAGATTTCCACACCAAAGTTTGTCAAAGCAGAGCCAAAGAATACAGGCGTGAGTTTTCCATCCCTGATTCTGTCAAGGTCATATTCACTGCTTGCTCCATCAAGAAGTTCTATCTCATCATTCAAAGTATCCAGAGCATCCTGTCCTACTACCGAAACAAGATTCTCATCATCCAAATCTATCCTTTCAGCCTTACCTTCCTTTGTACCTTTTTCCGTATCGGAATAAGTAATAACCTGCTTATTGGCTCTGTCGAATATACCTTTAAATTCCTTACCACTACCCATAGGCCAGTTTATCGGGCATGTTTCAATTCCAAGTTCCTTTTCAATCTGATCAAGGAGTTCAAAAGTATCCTTGGCTTCCCTGTCCAGCTTATTAATAAAAGTAAAAATTGGGATTCCCCTCATGCCGCAGACTTTGAAGAGTTTCCTAGTCTGTGCCTCCACACCTTTGGATGCATCAATAACCATCACCGCACTGTCTGCCGCCATAAGTGTACGATAGGTATCCTCCGAGAAATCCTGGTGTCCCGGAGTATCAAGAATATTAATACAATATCCGTCATATTCAAACTGAAGTACTGATGAGGTTACCGAAATACCTCTTTCCTTTTCGATTTCCATCCAGTCGGACACCGCATGTCTGGCTGTGGCCTTACCCTTAACGCTCCCTGCCAGATTAATGGCTCCTCCGTATAATAAGAATTTCTCTGTAAGTGTTGTTTTACCTGCATCAGGGTGAGATATAATAGCAAAAGTTCTTCTTCTGTTTATCTCTTTATCATAACTACCCATTAATGTAATTCCTCCGGTACTATATTATTCTCTAAAACTATTATTCTTTCATTCTGCATCTTCTCCACCATTTCCGGGGTGGTTCGCATAATATAAGCGATTTCGTCCTTAATAACATCCGGTCTGAAGGTCCTTCTGTCTTTTTTGGCAAACCTTATACGATTATATTCTTTCCAGAAGATTAATACAACAATTTCCACCAGTAAAACAATAAGGGATATAAATGCCAGATGTCCGCTCTCTCTTACCATCTCCTCATTATAGATGAAAAATGCAAAAGGCGTCCTGCCATATATAATACATATGGTTCCATAGGCTATATAGCCTAAATATACAAGGATAAAAGCCCAGGCGAATACCGTAATTAAGATTTCTATTATCTTCTTCCACCAGGTCTGTTTATTCTGAATTATATCCTTCTTGTTATCCTCATATTCCCTGTAATACATTCCATTAAAATGACTGTCCATGCTGTTTTTCTCTCTGTCGGTTCTAATGGATGCAATGCCTTCGTACTTTTTAACGCCTTCCGGAATAACCACTTCTTTCTCATCTCCCTCGCTCGCTTCATTTTTACCGGAAAGGAGTTCCTCATTCATTTCATCCGCTGCTGTATCAATGCCGCGGTCGGGGCTTTTCCACGTAGCGAATTTAGAACGTTTAATAATTCCCGCAATTGTGGACGGAAAGGCAAGCAGGGCCACCATACCGTTAATAATCCAGTAAACAATGGGATACCAGGCTGCGGATACAATATATTTAAATATTGACTTATCGTACTTCTTCTCAAGATTCAATGCCACAACAAACTGAATCATACATACAACCGATAAAAACTGGGATTTCCAGAGATAAGGTATATAGGATTCTTTGGTATAAAAGAGATAAAAAATCTCCGTCAAAGTAAGAAGAAGCCAGCACAAAACCCAAAGAAGGGACATGGCCTGTTCAAGAAGAATTGGATATAATCTTCTTGTCTTCCAGCTTTGGAATATATTTAAGTGCCGAAACATTACTTCCTGTCCACCCTGGGCCCAGCGTTTACGCTGTCTGTATAAGCCTTTGACTGTTTCCGGAACCAGCATCCAGCATAAAGCATTAGGCTCATATCTTACATCCCAGAAGTTTTTCTCTATCTTCCATGTGACACCGATATCTTCGGTTATTAAATCCCTGTCCCATAATTCACAATCGATTAAGGCTCTTTTTCTGTATGCAACCACAACACCGGATACGGTCATAACCTTGCCCCAGATACGCTGGGTTCTCTTAATCATGGATATAATGCTGGCATATTCACAAAGCTGAATACTTGCAAGCAGGGAACTTCTGTTTCTGACTCTCGGATTACCTGTAACAGCCCCCACTCTCTCCCCGTTTCTTTTATTTAAGAAATGGGACATTAAATATCTGATACAGTCATCATCAAGATAGGAATCGCCGTCAACGCAGATAAGATATTCGGACTTTGCCGCCATAAATCCAAGATCAAGGGCATTGGCTTTACCGCAGTTCTCTTTTAAGTCCACAAGCCTTACTTTATTATTCTTTTTAACTATTTCATGTTCGATTTCAGAGGTATTATCCGAACTTCCGTCATTAATGAGAATTATTTCATAATCAGGATAATTAAGATGACTGAGCCTCTCCACAGTCTCGGCAACCTGAGCCGATTCATTATATGTGGGCACCAGAATAGATACCATAGGTGCATATGGCAGCGGCAGCGGTTCTTTGCGCTCTATCCTGAAATAATAAATAATGCTTCCTACAATCCACATTAAACTCATGCCTACCGGATACCAGAAAACAATGAGTTCAAATATCTTCATATGAGAAGCAACAAAGCGAAAAATAACTTCCATTCAAATCCCCTGTGTTTTTAAATCATCCCTTAAGTAAACATATCAATCGGCCTTCCATCCAAAGTCTCCTTTATACCAAGATAATTAAGAACCGTGGCGCCCATATCGGCAAATGTCTTTCTCGTACCGTAATTACCCGGTTTGACATTCTTACCGAATACCACAAAAGGTACATATTCTCTTGTATGGTCAGTAGTCTTGGTAAAGCCCGGATCACAGCCATGGTCGGCTGTTATCATAAATATATCGTCATTTTTAAGCTTAGACTTAAATTCCGGCAATCTTTGGTCAAACTCGGTCAAAGCCCTGGCATATCCGTCTATATCCCTTCTGTGACCGTATATCATATCAAAATCCACAAGATTGACAAAACAAAGTCCTTCAAAATCCCTGTCCATCCAGTTGCTCAGCTTATCCATACCGTCAGTGTTGGAAGTGGTAAAAACATGTTCTGTTGTACCCCTGTGAGCAAAGATATCATATATTTTGCCTACAGACAAAACAGATTTCCCATCTTTTTTTATTAAATCCAGCATGGTATCTCTTGGAGGAACCAAAGAAAAGTCATGTCTGTTAGGTGTTCTTGTGTAATTACCGGATGTACCCACAAAAGGTCTTGCAATAACTCTTCCAACTCCATGTTCACCCTGAAGTATTTCTCTTGCTTTTCTGCATGCATCATATAATTCTTCAAGCGGAACAACATCCTCATGAGCTGCAATCTGAAAGACGCTGTCTGCGGATGTATATACAATCCACTTACCGGTTTTCACATGTTCATCACCGTAATCATTGATTACCACAGTTCCGGAATATGGTTTATTGCATAATATGCCCCTTCCTGTGGCTTTTTCGAACTTCTCAAGTATTTCCTTAGGGAAGCCCTCCGGATAGGTGGGAAAAGGCTTAGGAGAGATTAAACCACCTATTTCCCAGTGACCTATGGTGGTATCTTTACCCATGGAAGTTTCCTGCATTCTGGCTACGGCTCCTTCCGGACTTGGATTCTTACTTCCAACTTCTATTCCGTCAATATTAAAAAATCCCAACTTAGCCATATTGGTAAAATCAAAAAACTTACTTCCATATACGGATTTCAATGTATTGGAGCCTGTATCACCAAAAGCTTCGGCGTCCGGTTCTGCTCCTATACCAAAACTGTCCAAAACTACAAGAAAAACTCTTTTCATATATTACCTCTCCCAAAAATGCATATATAAAAATATTATACCACAAATGGTACTCTATACGCAAAAATGCTACAGGAAATAATCCTGTAGCATTAATTACTTAAGTTAATTTAATTTTTACTGAGCATCCTTAATTGAGAAACTCATTCTGCCCATCTTATCTTTACCCATGCACTTAACTGTAACTGTATCACCTAATGTAAGTACATCTTCAACTCTGTTGATTCTTTCCTTGGCAATCTTGGAAATGTGAACCATTCCTTCCTTACCAGGAGCAAATTCAACGAAAGCACCAAAGTCTTTGATTGAAACAACCTTACCGGTGAAGATCTGTCCTTCTTCATAATCAGTAACAATTGTCTGAATCATCTTGATTGCTTCATCAATCTTGGACTGATCGCAACCACATACGCTGATCATACCATCATCAGCAGTATCAATCTTAACGCCTGTTCTTGCGATAATCTCATTGATAACCTTACCGCTCTTACCGATTACATCACCAATCTTCTCAGGATCAATGGTAATCTGGCTGATCTTAGGAGCATATTCATTAACGGATTCACGAGGAGCTGCAATAGCCTTGCTCATGCAGTTATCCATAATGAAGAATCTTGCTTCTCTACATCTTGCAATAGCACCTTCAACGATAGGTCTTGTAAGACCATGAATCTTAATATCCATCTGAATAGCTGTGATACCGTCTTTTGTACCTGTAACCTTGAAGTCCATATCGCCGAAGAAATCTTCAAGACCCTGGATATCTGTAAGAAGAATGAAATCATCATCAGTCTCACCTGTTACAAGACCACATGAGATACCTGCAACCATCTTCTTAATAGGAACACCTGCAGCCATAAGTGACATACATGATGCACATGTTGAAGCCATTGATGTTGAACCATTTGATTCAAATGTTTCAGATACGCATCTGATTGCATATGGGAATTCTTCCTCTGAAGGAAGTACCGGAATAAGTGCTCTTTCAGCAAGTGCACCATGACCGATTTCTCTTCTTCCAGGTCCTCTTGAAACCTTGGTCTCACCTACAGAATATGCAGGGAAGTTATAATGATGCATATATCTCTTAACTTTTTCATTGTCATCAAGACCATCAATCTTCTGAACTTCAGAAAGTGGAGCTAAAGTACATACATCACAGATCTGTGTCTGTCCTCTGGTGAACATGGATGAACCATGAACTCTAGGAATAATATCAACTTCTGCAGCAAGTGGTCTTATTTCTGTAATAGCACGACCATCCGGACGCTTCTGATCCTTAAGAATCATCTTACGTACTGTCTTCTTCTCATACTGATAAATAGCTTCACCCAAGATAGCAAGCCATTCTTCATTATCCGCAAAAGCCTCTTCTAACTTTTCTGTGATTACTCTGATGTTTTCTTCTCTAACCTGCTTCTCATCTGTGAATACAGCCTTTTCCATTTCTTCCGGTGTTACTAATTCTTTCATCTTAGCAAACATCTCTTCAGGAATGGCACAGCTGGTATATTCATGTTTTGGTTTACCAACTTCAGCAACGATTGAATTAATCCATGCAATAATTGTCTGGTTAACGTCATGTGCTTTATAAATAGCATCTATCATTACATTCTCAGGAATCTCATTGGCACCTGCTTCAATCATGATAACCTTCTCGGATGTGGAAGCAACAGTTAACTGAAGGTCACCGTTTTTCCACTGTTCCTGGTTAGGATTAATGATAAATTCACCGTTAATCATACCCACCTGAGTTGTGGCACAAGGTCCGTCAAAAGGAATATCCGAAATACATGTGGCGATGGCTGAACCCAGCATAGCAACAAGTTCAGGACGACAATCAGGATCAACACTCATAACAAGGTTATTAAGTGTTACATCATTTCTATAATCCTTTGGGAATAAAGGACGCATAGGTCTGTCAATTACACGGCTTGTAAGGATGGCATTCTCTGATGCTTTTCCTTCTCTTTTGTTGAAACCACCCGGAATCTTGCCAACGGCATAAAGCTTCTCTTCATATTCAACAGATAATGGGAAGAAATCGATTCCATCCCTAGGCTTCTCAGAAGCTGTAGCTGTTGAAAGCACTGTTGTATCACCATAATGCATAAAAGCAGCGCCGTTAGCCTGCTTTGACACTCTGCCGATATCAACGCTAAGTGTACGACCAGCAAGTTCCATACTAAAAGTTTTAAACATAATACTCTCCTTTTTCTTCTCTTCACGTCTTCATACGTGAATTACTTCTACCATTTATCCGTTTGATACTAATAAAGTATTCAAACATGTTAAAAAGGCGAACATAAATGTCCGCCTTATAAAACACTTACTTTCTAAGACCAAGTCTTTCAATTAATGAACGATATCTCTCGATATCTTTCTTCTTAAGATACTCAAGTAAGCCTCTTCTCTGACCTACTAACATAAGTAAGCCTCTTCCTGAGTGATAATCCTTAGGATTAGCCTTCATATGCTCTGTAATCTCTTTGATACGAGCTGTAAGAATTGCAACCTGTACTTCCGGTGAACCTGTATCACCTTCGCATCTTGCATACTCTTTGATAATTGCCTGTTTCTTCTCTTTAGAAATCATTTTTGTTTCCTCCTGTAATTATATATTTCCATCCGGCTTTCACAAAGTAAAGGATTGGAGTATTCGCAATACTTTGAAAAAGTCAACAGCATTAACTAATATATCACTAAATAAAGCATTTGTCAAACAAATCAGTTATTTATATAACTTCTTGCACATACAGGGGTTCTGTAGTACATGTCGGAGATTTTGATACCGGTTCTCTTTGATGATGCATGAACAACCTGACCGTTACCAATATAAATAACAACATGGCTGATTCTCTTGGATGAACCATAGAAAATAAGATCACCCGGTCTGACATCAGATAAGGAAACCTTGGTTCCTGTTCTTGCCTGTTCAGCTGCAGTTCTGGGAAGAGATATACCAAACTTCTGGAATATTCTCATTGTAAATCCCGAACAGTCGGTACCCTTGGTAAGGGACGTTCCGCCATATACATAAGGATTACCGATATATTTCTGAGCTTCGGCCACGAGGGATACTCTCACATCTGATACACCGGAACCATAAAGAAGTTCAGACATGGTAATTGCTGTATCAAGTCTTTCCTGAATATCAACATATTCCGCATTTAAGAATACATCTTCACCATCAAGGTCGATACATACCCATCCATCTTCTGTAATGTACTTATATTCCAGCATCTGACCATGGGGAATGGAACTTACCACTTCACAGTCAAGATTTGGTTCTTCACGTACATTAAGGGCATCTGCGGTAACAAGAGCAAGGGGCGTTGCCACTGTGGCACCGTGCATAACCGCCTCCCTTCCCGTAAGAAGATAATCCATACTTACATATCCGTCCACAAGACCTGATGTAATATATGCCCATCCATCCTTAACATATCTTACTTCACAGGCTGCATTGTTGGACATCTTACCCACCAGTTTACCATCCGTTGAAGGAATGGAACGTACATTAAGATGGTTCTCCACCTGGGCTATACCCAGATTATGGTATCCCCAAAAGGTCATTCCTTCGATTACATCCCTTGGAATGGAATCCGGGTCCACATAAGTCTCTATTGCCCCATCAACACCGGCTGATAAAGTCATCTCATCGATAAGCTGGGGAGTCAGATTAATTACACCTTCGGCTGCCTCTGCCTCAGAAGCAGCTGCATTCTCTCCTGATGCATCAACCTCTTTAGAATTATTATCTTCATTATTTATATTATTCAAAGCTGCGTCTCCTGTCTCCTGAACTTCAGAACAGACAGTATCTGCATCGGTATTCAAAGTAAAAGAATATCCCAGGGATATTCCTCCAACCAATACTAAGCAAGCGGCCAAACCCATTGCCAAACCATGCTTCATACATATTCTCCTAATTAAACAAATATTACAAAAATATTACAACATATTAATCGTTATGTCAACCCTAATACATATCCATCTCTTTATTGTATATTATGGAGTTAATAATCAAAAAGAGCCCTGACGGACTCTTTTTTGATTACTTTATAAATTATTATTTTAAACTTATGCCTTAGGACCAGCTGCAACTAAAGCCTTACCAGCTTCATTGCCTGTGTACTTAACAAAGTTCTTTGTGAATCTCTCAGCAAGATCCTTAGCCTTTGCATCCCATTCAGAAGCATCAGCGTATGTATCTCTAGGATCAAGAATCTTAGAATCAACACCTGGAAGCTCTGTAGGAACTTCGAAATCGAATACAGGAATCTTCTTGGTAGGAGCCTTCTTGATATCGCCATTAAGGATTGCATCGATGATACCACGTGTATCCTTAATTGTGATTCTCTTACCTGTTCCGTTCCAACCTGTATTTACAAGATAAGCCTTAGCGCCGCTCTTCTGCATCTTCTTAACAAGTTCTTCAGCATACTTTGTAGGATGTAACTCTAAGAATGCCTGACCGAAGCAAGCTGAG
>DGTK01000017.1:0-101169 GCA_002393735.1 Lachnospiraceae bacterium UBA4338 | reverse complement strand
CCGAAGCAAGCTGAGAATGTAGGTGTAGGCTCTGTGATACCTCTTTCTGTACCTGCAAGCTTAGCTGTGAAACCACTTAAGAAGTAGTACTGTGTCTGTTCTGGAGTAAGAATTGATACTGGAGGTAATACACCAAATGCATCTGCTGAAAGGAAGATAACATTCTGTGCATCAGGACCAGAAGAAACCTTGTTAACATTCTTGGCAATCTTCTCGATGTGCTCGATTGGATAAGAAACTCTTGTATTCTCTGTAACTGACTTATCAGCAAAATCAATCTTGCCGTTAGCATCAACAGTAACGTTCTCTAAAAGAGCATTTCTCTTGATTGCATTGTAGATATCCGGCTCAGATTCTTTATCAAGACCGATAACCTTAGCGTAGCATCCACCCTCTAAGTTGAATACTCCATTGTCATCCCAGCCGTGCTCATCATCACCGATAAGAAGTCTCTTAGGATCAGTAGAAAGTGTTGTCTTACCTGTACCTGAAAGACCGAAGAAGATAGCTGTATTCTTACCTTCCATATCTGTGTTAGCTGAGCAGTGCATTGAAGCCATACCATTAAGTGGTAAGAAGTAGTTCTGCATTGAGAACATACCTTTCTTCATTTCTCCGCCGTACCATGTATTTAAGATAACCTGTTCTCTTGAAGTTACGTTGAAGAGAACTGCTGTCTCTGAGTTAAGACCTAATTCCTTGTAGTTCTCAACTTTAGCCTTTGATGCTGTGTAAACGATGAAGTTTGGCTCGAAAGCAGCTTCTTCTTCAGCAGTTGGCTTGATGAACATATTTGTTACGAAATGTGCCTGCCAAGCAACTTCCATAATGAATCTAACTGACATTCTTGTATCTTTGTTAGCACCGCAGAAAGCATCAACTACATATAATTTCTTTCCTGACAACTGATCAACAGCAAGCTTCTTACAAGCTGCCCATGTTGCCTCACTTGCTGGATGGTTATCGTTAGGATACTCAGGTGTTGTCCACCATACTGTATCATGTGACTTAGCGTCATCAACGATGAATTTGTCTTTAGGTGAACGACCTGTATAAATACCTGTCATTACATTAACTGCACCAAGTTCTGTAACCTGACCTTTGTCATAGCCTTCAAGACTTGGATCTGTTTCATCTTCAAATAACTTCTCATAAGAAGGATTGTGGATGATTTCTTTTACATCAGTAATTCCATACTTGCTTAAATCAACTGTTGCCATTTACATTACCTCTTTTCTTTTATTTTTTATGACTTCCGTAATTGGAAGCCAGTTAACACAGTAAACAGTTAGCATACCAAAACTCATTATTGCAAAAAATCCCTTAAAAGTCAATATACATAAAATCTATTTTTAAGCCTTTATGTAGTCTTTTAACCAACTTATTTCTTCAGCATCCAGATATGGACTTAATGCATCAAATACCAATTGCTGATATTCATCATAATATTTAACGTCATCACTGTTCATATATTTCTTATCTATAAGGGAGCCATCAAGTGGAACAAGGGTTAAGGGTTCGAATTTATAGAATGTATCACCCATATTCTTTTGCTTTTCTACGCAAAGCAAAATATTTTCAATTCTTATGCCATATTCACCTTCAAGATATACTCCCGGTTCATCTGAAACTATCATTCCCGGAACTATTGGGCTTACCTGACTTGTATTTCTTATTTTCTGTGATATATAATGTGGTCCTTCATGAACATTTAACATATATCCTATGCCATGACCGGTTCCGCATTTATAATCAATTCCCTCTTCCCAAAGTGGCATCCTCGATAAAATATCAAGATTAACTCCAAGTGAATCTTTCATAAAAACAGAATTCTGAAGTCTCAGCATACCCATGGCAGTTTTGGTATAATGCCTTATCATATCATCTGTACAGTCACCAAGACGTATTGTTCTTGTTACATCCGTGGTTCCCCCATTATACTGTCCGCCGCTGTCAACTAAATACATGCCTTTTCTTTGAAGATCAGCCTTATTATCCTTAGTGCATTCATAATGCATCATTGCTGCATTAGCGCCATATGCAGATATGGTATTAAATGAAAGATCATAACAATCCTCATCTTCTAATCTCATATCATCAAGCATAACCATTGCATCATATTCATCCATTGTTTCTATATTACTATGAAGCAGCTTATATATAAACTTAGTCAGAATAACGCTGTCCTTAAGATAAATCTTCTTCATATGCCCGATTTCTTTTTCACCCTTAATGGCCTTAAATGTTTCCAGTTCATTATCTTCAGGTATGTATTTGGCATCTGCATTTTTAACAAGACTCTCCCAAAGCCCAAAAGATATGGAATCAAGAGATGCAATTACTTTCCTGCCATTACATATAATGGAAATCTCTTCCTTAAAATTATTCATATTAAGAAGTTTAATTCCATTATCAGATAAATACTTAATAATCTCATCCCTGTTATCTTTATAACTTTCAGGATACAAATATAGATAGGCATCATCCGTGGTTATAACCACATATGAAAAAGCAACCGGATTAAACTTAATATCATTGCCCCTTAAATTTGTAAGGAACATATTCATATCAAGTTTGGCAGAAATATATATATCACCATTTTTCTTTTTTATATATTCTCTTACCCTTTCAACTTTCTTTTTTGCTGTGAGGTCCACAAGGTCATCTCCAAGGATTCTGACCTCTTTAGGATTTAAAATAACCTTCTCTTCTTTATTCACAATCTCTCTGGCGTATTTTAGTCCTGAGAAAACAGTAATATTAACACCTTTTGCTCCGGCTTTATCCATAATGGAAGCAATAAGCTTTGAATTAATATTATCTTCATCAAAACCAAGGCTGCCACCCTTATCTACTATGAAATCCTGAAGAGTCGGCACACCTTCCCTGCCCATCTCCATTAGTTTTGCATTACTTTTAAGCTCAATTTTGGCCTGGGTGAAATATCTTCCGTCAGTCCACAGATATGCCCCATCCTTCGTTATAAGCAGTTTTCCATTTGAACCTGTAAAACCAGATATATATGTCCTTAATTTATAATAGCCATCCACATATTCACTGCAGTAAGGATCAGCGTCATCAATAAGATACATATCTATCTCATCTTCAACCATCCTTTCCCTAATCTCTTTAATTCTCAAACCATATTTATCCATAATTTCTCCTTCGCACAATTTAAGAAAGCGCCCATAAGGCGCATTTCTTATTTATCTTTTATCTATTGCTACATATTTAAGGTCATCATGAATTGGCATATATGCAGGTCTGATAATCTTACCATTATTGGCAAGTTCTTCCATTCTGTGTGCACTCCATCCAACAATTCTAGCAATTGCAAACATCGGAGTATAGAGTTCAGCAGGAAGTCCCAACATGCTGTATACAAAACCTGAATAGAAGTCCACATTGATGCAGACACCCTTATACATCTTACGCTCTTCAGCGATAATCTTAGGAGCAAGCCTCTCAACCAGTGAATATAACTGATATTCAGAATCCAGACCTTTTTCATGTGAAAGTTTTCCAACGAAATCTTTAAAAATCTCCGCCCTCGGGTCTGAACTTGAATAAATAGCATGTCCACAGCCGTAGATTAATCCTGCATGGTCAAAGGCCTCTTTATGAAGAAGTTTTCTAAGATATGCACCAACTTCTTCCTCATCCTTCCAGTCCTTAACATTGGCTTTCATGTCTTCAAACATTTTAACAACCTTGATATTTGCGCCGCCATGTCTTGGTCCCTTCAATGAACCGATTGCAGCAGCAATGGTTGAATATGTATCAGTAAGTGTAGATGTAACAACATGAGTTGTAAATGTAGAATTATTACCACCACCATGTTCCATATGAAGCACAAGTGCAATATCAAGCAGGGTTGCCTCTAACTTGGTATATGAACTGTCCGGTCTTAAAAGACTTAAAATATTTTCTGCAGTAGATAATTCCGGATTAGGTGCATGAATAAACAAGCTGTTGCCATCATGATAATGGTTATATGCCTGATATCCATATATTGCAAGTTCAGGGAATAAACTGATAAGCTGCAGGCACTGTCTTAAAACATTAGGAAGTGATGTATCATCTGCCCTGTCATCATATGCATATAAAGTAAGTACTGATCTTGCAAGGGTATTCATCATATCCTTACTGGGAGCCTTCATGATAATATCTCTTACGAAAGATGTAGGAAGACTTCTGTATCCGCCAATGATTTTCTTAAAAGTATTTAATTCTTCATTATCCGGCAGTTTATCAAAAAGTAGCAAAAATGCTACTTCCTCAAAACCATATCTGTCATCTTCAGTAAATCCTTTTACTAAATCTTCAACATTATAGCCACGGTAGAAAAGTTTTCCGGGAATCGGAATCTGTTCACCATCTACAATCTTATTGGCTCTTACATCTGATATTCTGGTAAGGCCTGTACGAACACCACGTCCGTTTAAATCTCTGAGCCCTCTTTTAACATCATATTTGGTAAAAAGTTCATTATCAATAATGCTGTGCTGCTCAGAAATTTTTGCAAGTCTTAATATTTCAGGGGAAACTTCTTCCTGAAAAATATCAAAATTGTAATTAGTCATTTATTCACCCTTTCATTCTCTTTTTTTCGCTTCTACATTACCTATCACATATTGAACGATAATGTTATCTTTATCTTTTATTTCATTAAAAGTATCGCAAATTCTCATTGCAACCTTCCTGGCATCATCTTCCTCAAGTCCCGGAAGCATTACCACATACTGGAAAGAACTGTATCTGGTTGTAACATCACCAAGCCTTAATGATACAACTATGGTTCTTTCAAGGTCGCTCATAATTCCGTCTAATTCTTCAGGAGCAATCTTATATCCTTTAATGGCATTAATGGTTAAAAGAATTAGTTTAACACTCTGACCCGAACGATCCAGACCTCTTGAAACAAACTGATATATATGTTTAAAAGCCTCATATTCTACTTTATATGCACCCACAAGACCACTTTGCTCAGATATCATCTTCTCTAACTTATGCATATCTGCCATGGCATCGGACTGTTCAGGCGTGGGAACATCAAATTCCTTTTCCCTGAAAAAATGATAATTGTCCTTACCATTTTCCTTAACGTAATATAAAGCCTTATCAGCCTTTGAATAAAGTGAATTATAGTCATTGCCATCAACAGGACACATAGCAACACCTATGGATGTTGAGAGTCTGCATTTCGGATCAACGCACTTCGGAAGTTTGGTTCTTACCTTCTCAAGTACTTCCTCACAGATTTTCTTAACTTCATCCATTTGATACTTGCCTTTAAGGAAGATAACAAATTCATCTCCTCCAAGTCTTGCAACTGCATCTCTTGGTCCGATAATGGATTCCATTATCTTGGCAAATTCAGACAGGATTACATCTCCTGCCATATGACCATAGGTATCATTGGACATTTTAAAATTATCCAGATCAAGTAAGAGAAAAGCGGCTTCCCTGTCATCACCTTCATCTAAATATCTTTCAACATAATCCTCTATATATCTTCTGTTCCAGACTTCTGTTAAATAATCTTTTCTTGCTGATATAGTTAAGTCTTTTCTTAAATCCTCAATCTGAAGAATCTTATTAATGCGGCTAAGCATTACATCAGGTTCAAAAGGCTTAAGGATAAAATCCATAGCTCCAAGTTTAAGTCCCTGAATCTCTGCCTCTCTTCTGTCGTCAACTGTCAAAAAGACAACAGGAATGGATGCCGTATCAGGATTTGCCTTAATAATCTGCAAAGTATCATAGCCATCCATCTCAGGCATCTTTACATCAAGCAAAATCAGATCAGGCTTGGCCTTTTCCAAAAACTCAATAGCCTGCTTACCTGACTTGGCCATGGAGAGCCGGTACTCGTCTTTGAGTACATCAGCGGCGATTTTGATATTAGTTGATACATCATCAACTATAAGAATGTGTTTCTTTTCTTCTTCCATAAGCTCCCCCTATACATACACAACCTATAAGAACTGAAGAACCTCATCTTTCATTTTATCTGTGTCACAAACTATATCAAATCTGACAGGTGAATTAATTACATCCGTTACAGCCTTAGGAACAGCAACATGGCTGACATTATTTAAGATATCAATTAATTCAAAATCACTGTCTTCCCTGTCCTTACCTTCAATAGCCTTAAGAACCGCTCTCGGGAACTTGTAAGGGCTTGCTGTTGAAATAATAAGACTTACTGTCTCATCTTTTGTATTTTCTCTGTATGCCTTATATACACTTGATGCAACAGCTGTATGAGTATCAATTACATAGCTGTCATTTGTATATAATTCCCTGATTCTTTCGCTAACCTCATCTTCTGATGCGAATCCGCCAACAAAAGTATCAAGCTTAGCCTTCATATTGTCATCAATTGTATATGAGCCCCTGGTTTTAAGTTCATTCATAAGCTTAAGACACTTATCGCTGTCATTTCCTGCGATATAATAAATAAGTCTCTCCAAGTTACTTGAAATAAGAATATCCATTGATGGAGATGTAGTTAATATGAATTCTCTGTTTCTGTCATATGTTCCAGTCTTAAAGAAATCATATAATACTTTATTCTCATTGGATGCACAGATTAATTTATTAACTGGAATACCAATTTCCTTAGCATAGAAGCCGGCTAATATATTACCAAAGTTACCTGTTGGAACAACGAAATTAACCTTGTCTCCGGCATTGATTCTGCCTTCTTTAATTAATGTCACATAAGAAAATACATAATATGCAATCTGTGGAACCAGTCGGCCTATATTAATTGAATTGGCTGATGAGAATACTGTTCCATTATCCTTGGCAAGTTTAGCCATCTCATCGCTGCCAAATATGTTCTTTACACCTGTCTGTGCATCATCGAAATTACCTTTAATTCCTACGACCTTAACATTGTCACCTTTTTGTGTTACCATCTGTCTTTCCTGGATGGCACTTACACCATTCTTTGGATAAAAGACAACAATCTTTGTTCCATCAACTCCTGCAAAACCAGCCAGCGCAGCCTTACCTGTATCACCCGATGTTGCAGTAAGAATACAAATCTTATCATTAATATTATTCTTCTTTGCAGCAACCATCATTAAATGAGGAAGGATGCTTAATGCCATATCCTTAAATGCTATGGTTGCGCCATGGAACAATTCCACATAATAAGCATTATCAACCTCTGATAAAGGAACAATCTCATCCGTATCAAATTTGTCGTCATATGCTTTTTCGATGCAGCCTCTTAATTCACTTTCTGTAAAATCAGTAAGGAATAATTTCATTACTTCATAAGCCACATTTTTATAATCCATCTTTGATAATTCATCCAAAGACTTATCAAGTTTAGGGAAACTTGTTGGCACGAATAAACCACCCTCATGTGAAAGGCCTGTAACAATTGCCTTTGAAGGTGAAACAATTACATTTTTATCTCTTGTGCTGGTATACTTAATTTCCATTTTCTTAATCTCCAAAATAATGTATAATTAGTTTATTAAAAGAATCTCTGAAACAACACATATTCCATATTATTTTAGCATAAATTCACATAATATGGCAAGTTAAAGGATTAACAATCTAAATGGCAAAGAATACGGGTATTTTTACAGCTAAATACGCAAACGGCAGGGAATATTACAGGGTTTCCGTGACCTGCCACGGCAAACACATAAGCCTTGGCTCTTTTAATTCCAAAAGAAAGGCATCAGTCTGCTATAAAGAAGCAAAGGATATCCTTAATGGCTCTTTTTCTCCCGATGACTACCCTGCATTCAAAGCCATATCTTTTGATAAATATATAATCTTAATCAATTTCAGGGATAATAATGTCTATTTTAAAAATCCAATCTATATCAAACCGGGATTCTTTTTATATTATTTATCCTATGATTATGCGCTGAAATTTTCCAAGGACGATCTGTTCTTCTATTCTGCTCACAAAATCATGAAGCGCGGTAATCATCTTTTCGTCAACGATTACGGCAGCCAGGAAAGCCTCGGTTTAAGATATGGAATCATGTCCTATGCTGTGGAAAACAGGGATTATGAATTCATTAATAAGGACAAAACTGATTATCGTTATGAAAATATAAGGATAATTAACCGCTATAGCGGCGTAAGAAAAATCGAAAAAGACTTAAATACCGTATATGAAGCGCGAATTCATATTAATAATTATATTCGTATCGGGATTTATGATGACGAAATTAAAGCCGCCATTGCATATAACAAGGCGGCAGATATTCTGAATCGTAATGGAATTGGCAAAAATTATCATCATAATTTCATAAGCGGCTTATCAGATGATGAATACCGTGCAATTTATGATGAATTACCCTTAAGTTCCAAAATATATAAGTTTTGATTATTTTAATTTATAGTCTATTAAGCTTATGCTTAAATCCACCTTTCCTGATATACCGTCAACCACTCCGGTTTTGGAATATTTCCACATATGGAATCTGTACGGGAAATTCGGCATGTCCGAAAGATTCTCATAATATAAATCATATGACCACAGACTTAAATAATTAATCGATGTAAAAGCCCATTCCTTATCGGCATAAAGCATTGGAATATATCTTCCGGTTGCGCCCTCAGCCTTGCTTCTTTCGTTTATTCTGTTAAGGAAAGCCGCCGCAATCTTGGTTTTATTCTCCACCGTCAGCTTATCAATTCTTGATACATCGTTAGGCACATAATCCATCTGATATACAACAGGATATTTAACATCAACACCATTTAAAGTATTATAGACAAAATCCGCCTCCTCTATCGCTTCTGCTTCCGATATGGCCTGCGAGAAGAAAATAACTCCTATATCAAGTCCTGCCTGTCCTGCTCTCTGGGCATTGTCATAGAAATTCTCATCTATCGATATAACACCTGATGAATATCCACGGCTTCCAACCCTCAGCATTACATAATCAATTCCGTCTTTCTTAACTTTATTAAAATCCACATAATCATTATTCTGTGATATATCAACGCCGGCATATGAAACCACCTTGCCATCTTCATAATAGGCAAGTCTTCCATTACTTGTGCTGAACATCTCATCTTTATATGGACATTCAGGAATATATGGACTTATGGGATACCATTTTACTGTTCCATCTGATAATTTAACTTCTGTTTTAGTTCCGCCTTCCGAAGGGTCTTCCTCTTTGTCCTCTTCATATGTGGCACTTCCCTGAATAACCGTTTCTTCTTCTGCCGGTTCTTCTTTGGGATAATCTTCCCAGATATCGAGATCATCAGATGTCAAAGTAGAGCCGGAAACCAGTCCATCCAGGTCATCAGGCTCTTTTACTTCCTGGGCCTCAGGCGCCGGTTTCTTATCAAGGAGATTAAGTGCATCCCTGTTTACAAAAAGAATAACGCCAACAATAGTCAGCACAAAAAGAGCAATCATAATTACTCCTGCAAAACCAACATTGACCTTGTTGTCAAATTCCTCCATATTCTCTTTGTCATTTTCCAAACGCATACTAATAACCTCTTAAAGGTATTATATCATAGAATTATTTTTATGACAAAAATAAAAGCCGGTCATCTGACCGGCTCTGAATTAAGCTTCTTCTAATTTAACTACTTCCTTCTTGTTGTAATGACCACAAGCCTTACAAACTCTATGAGGTACTGTTAAAGCGCCACAGTTGCTGCACTTAACTAATGTGCTGGCGCTCATTTTCCAATTAGCTCTTCTTTTATCTCTTCTTCCCTTGGAAGATTTATTCTTAGGACAAATAGACATCTTTACACCTCCTATCTGCTTACTTTTATTCAAACGTACTTTACGATTATATAATGATAATTAGTCTTTGTCAAATACTTTTTATCATTTTGATACACTAAAAATCACCGAATCCTTCTTTTTGTGGTCTTTATAGAAATCCTTGGCTATACAACCGGCTCTTCCGCCACCCGCACAGGCACACGCACAGGCGCAGGCACAGGCACATCCGCCGCCGTGTCCGCCTCTTCTTCCTCCGGACTTTGCAGCATTGGCAGCCCTGAAATTCTTAAAGGAAGTTTTATGAGGAACGGTCACCGAACTTACATGTACTATTGTATTTGGCAGAGATGAGATTCTGTAATTACCATCCTTCTTGGCATTAAGTATTTCCTTCTTATATTCTTCATATTTCTTAGGAATCTTGGTTTCTTCAATAACCTGTTTTGATTTGACAAAGTTTCTTCCACAATATGGACATATTTCTGCACCCTTCGGTCTTACGCCACCACATCCCTGGCATTTATCGTAATATTCGATAATGGTTCTGACCTTTTTTATTCCCGGTTTAAATCCTGCGCTCGATACCCAGGATATATAATCAACCAGTAAAACAAACAGATAAATTAAGGCAAAGAATCCGCCATACATAAAGAATATAAAGATTGTTCCCAAAATGGCATTTCCGGTATCATCTGTGGCTCCGCTTCCACTTTGTTCATCTATATATTTTTTATTGGCACTAAACTCATATGCATCAGAAGGATATACAACCGATACTGTATATTTACTGCCTTTACTTAAAGATGTATGCCATACATAACGTCCATTCACTTCCTTATAGTCGGATGTGGCATATAAGGACTTATCTTCATTCCATGTAATTATTAATTCATCAACATAAATCTCATCAAACCAGCCCGGAGTAAAAGTATACTGAGTCTGATCTTTTTCAGGATATTCCATCTGATACATATAATCCTGAACGAGAGCAAATTCCATTATAACAAGGTCACCTGCATAATAATCCTTATCCAGGTCAATCCTGAATCCGGAACCTGAGTCAGTGGTATACTTCATCTTTTTAATGGAATCGGATAATGGTTTATAATCAACATAATGCTTATTAGGCGTACCAATTATAACCCATGAAAGCGGGCCTTCCGAAGTTGAATCCAAAACTCTCCATTCAATATGATAAACAAGAGTAAGAGTTCCATCTTCATTAACATCTACATTAATTACATATTTTTCAATTTCATCCAGGTCTTTGGCATTAACCTTAACAGGAAGAATGACAAAAGCAAATAATGTGGATATTATAACTACTGCCAATAATCCAAATAATCTTTTAAAAGAATTCTTATTCATTATCTGTCACCTCCTTCTTTTGTAATTCGAAGGGGACATTTACCTTCCATGGAAGCTGAATAATCGCGCCTTTTAACGCATTCATCATTATTCCATATATCCTTCCAGTCGTCTGTTAACATATCGCCAAGAGGCTTATCTGAAAGCCAGCTCTGGCATGGAACAACCTTGCCAGATGGAGTAATTGCCATATTTGAAAGACAGGCACCACAGGTAGGCGGATTAATACCAAGTTCTTCACAATACTCTGTTTCTATCCATCCCGGTGATGTGAAACTGATCTCTATCTTATTTTCATTACAGTACTCTACTGATTCCTTCAAAATCTTCTTTAATTCTTCAACTTCAAGCTGAAGCTTAACTGAAGGGTCTTTGGTGGCATTACCTGTTGTAATAAGCGCTGAACAGGTAACATATGTAACTCCAAGAGAGTTAAGGAATTTAAGTGTATTAAGATAGTCCTTGTTATCAGTGCAAAGCGGCGTATTAACGCTGACACTTAAGCCCGCAGCAAGTGCATTCTTAATTCCATCTACTGTCTTCTCATAAGCATTTGCGCCTACTAATTTATTGTGAATCTCTTCATTTGATGAATAAAAAGTAATCTGAACGCTGTCAAGTGAAGCCTTTTTAAGTTTCTCACAGAACTCAGGGCTTAAATTAATACCATTTGTATTAAGCCTTGTAACAAACCATTTGGCACTGTCTATAAGTTCAAACAAATCTTCTCTTAAGGTAGGTTCTCCACCTGTAAATGTAAGCTGAGGAATACCGATTTCCCTGCATTTATTAATGATTTTCTTCCAGTCATCAGTAGACAATTCATCCTCTTTACCATGCTCCTGACCTGCTGCATAACAGTGGATACATTTTTGATTACAGTTCCATTTACCATTTTTCTCCATGGCAGAAACAAGTAAATCCATTCTGTGCGGAGCCTTCATAAATGGAGCATACTCACCAATATTCATATATCCTATTTCTTCGGTAACATCTTCTCTGTAAGCAACAGCTGTAAAGGTATCAAGAATACGATTCAAATCATTCTTAATAACTCTCTTTGGAAGAAAAGTATAAATCTTCTTAACCTTCTTACAGATGTTATTAACGATGATTTTATAATCATCTTCTGTAACTTCCTTACCATCATACTTATTAATCTCATCAATAAATTCGCAAAGCAGAATTGTCCATGAAGGATTAACAGGAATAATATCCTGACCATTAATAATGGCAACACTTGGTCCTACATTATCATCCTCTAAAGCCGGTGGAACCAGATGTATTCTTACCACACCAGGGCCTTCCGGATTAAGAGTTGTATGATGTACTTCATTAAAATGCTCTTTTGCATATTTTAAGACTTTTTTAGAATTATTCATCAATATCCCTCATACATTTATATATAAAAATACACCGAAAGCCCTGCTTGGGACCTTCGGTGTTTAATTATAAAGCAATAATTAGTTAAGTGCTGCCTGAACAACAGTAATGGCAATTACACCAACGATATCTTCAGCTGAACAGCCTCTTGAAAGGTCATTAACAGGCTTTGCAATACCCTGTAAGATTGGTCCATAAGCATCTGCCTTGGCAAGTCTCTGAACAATCTTATATGCGATATTACCTGCATCAAGGTTAGGGAAGATAAGAACGTTAGCCTTACCAGCAACATCTGAGTTAGGAGCTTTGGACTTGGCAACTGAAGGAACAATAGCTGCGTCAAGCTGGAACTCACCATCAACAACAATATTCGGATACTGCTCTTTGGCAATTCTTGTAGCCTCTACCATCTTATCAACTAATGCATGCTTAGCGCTGCCTACAGTTGAATGTGAAAGCATTGCACATACAGCCTTCTCACCAACAAGGCTCTCAAAGCTTTCTGCTGATGATGCAGCAATTGCAGCAAGTTCTTCCGGATTAGGATCCTGGTTAAGACCACTGTCTGCAAAGATGAATGTACCATTAGCACCATATTCACAGTTAGGAACATCCATAATGAAGAATGCAGATACTAACTTGCAACCTGCTTTAGTCTTAAGAATCTGAAGTGATGGACGAAGTGTATCAGCTGTTGAGTGACATGCACCTGCAACAAGTCCGTCAGCATCTCCTGCCTTAAGCATTACAATACCATAAGTAATTGTATCTTTAAGTAAGATATCCTTAGCCTGCTCTTCTGTCATACCTTTAGCCTTACGTGTCTCATATAACAGATTAATATAACTTTCTGTCTTGTCATATGTAGCCGGCTCAATAATCTCAGCCTTGGAAATATCTACGCCTGTAGATTTAACATGCGCATCAATTTCAGCCTTATCACCAATGAGAACGATCTTTGCAATTCCTTCCTGGATTGCCTTCTCAGCGGCATAATATGTTCTGTCATCCATAGTCTCTGGAAGTAAAATTGTTTTGTTAAAGCCTTTAGCTTTCTCTTTAATCTTGTCAACAAAAGCCATTTTCAAATATCTCCTTTATAATAAATTAGGTATAAAACCAAAAAACATTATACTTTATTTTTAATTCATATACAAGTTTTAACTTGTAAGATAGGAAATAAAATGTTAGATTAGTAAAGGTGTATTAAATAAATTGAGGTGATGTAATGACAGTTGCAGGCATAGTAGCAGAATATAATCCATTTCACAACGGACATAAAACACAGATTGAATATATTAAATCCAATCTGGGTGTTGATTATGTTGTTATTGTTATGAGCGGGAATTTTACCCAGAGGGGTACTCCTGCCATGATGGATAAATATGCCCGTACTGAAATCGCCTTAAATTCCGGAGCAGACCTTGTGTTGGAACTGCCCCTTTATTACAGTGTATCTTCTGCCGAATACTTCGGTTCAGGTGCTGTGGCACTCCTTGATAAACTTGGAGTTGTAAATTATCTTTGCTTTGGCTCAGAATCCGGAAATATCGACATCATCTCCGATGTTGCCAAAATCCTTAATACCAAATCAGGACAACTTGATTCCTTAATTAAAACCAAAATTAAACAGGGCTTATCCTATCCTGTTGCCCGTTCACAGGCCATCGGCGAAATCATTCCTAATTCATATGAACATGTTGATGCCATGAATTATCCTAATAATATTCTTGGCATTGAATATATCAAGGCAATAAACAAGAGAAAAAGTTCAATGATTCCATATACCAATAAAAGAGTGGGTTCAGGCTATCACGACAGAATGGTTTCCAATACCTTAAGTTCTGCCCTTGCAATCAGACAGTCTGTGGAATCCAATAAGAGTATTAAAATGATATCCGACCTTGTTCCGGATTACTGCTATAAATATATGGATGAGAATTACAACAAGACCTTCCCTGTATGGTCAAATGATATTTCTTCCATGCTTAAATACAAGCTCTTACTTGATGCAGGTAAGGGTTATACCGAATATGTTGATGTAAATAAAGATCTTTCCGACAAGATTAAGAAGAATCTTAATAAATATGTATCTTTTGAACAATTCTGCGATTTACTTAAATCCAAGGACGTTACCTATGCAAGAGTAAGTCGTTGTCTTATTCATATTCTTCTTAATATCAAGAAGGAAAATCTCAAGAAATTCGTGGCTAACGATTATGCAATGTATGCAAGAATTCTTGGATTAAAAAAAGAGGCATCTCCTCTTCTTAATGCAATTAAGAAAGAGTCAAAAATACCTCTTATCTCCAAACTGGCTGATGCCAGAAATATCCTGGATGAAGATGCAATGAAGATGCTTGAGAGCGATATTGAAGCCGCTCACATATACGATACAATCATTACAGATAAATTTGAATTTGCAACTACCAGTGAGTTCCAGAGAAAAATCATAACTATCTGATTATTCGAATAATGCATCCACGAAGGCATTGGCATCAAACTTTTGCAAATCTTCTATGCCTTCTCCAACTCCTATATATTTAACAGGAATCTTAAGCTCAGACTGTATTGCTACAACAATACCACCTTTTGCTGTGCCATCAAGTTTTGTAATTATTATACCCGTAAGGTCTGCAACATTGGCAAATTCTCTCGCCTGAATAAGTGCATTCTGACCTGTGGTTCCATCAAGGACAATGAAATTCTCCCTTTTGGCATCTGGGAATTCCCTGTCTATGATTCTGTTCATTTTCTTAAGTTCTTCCATAAGATTTTTCTTATTGTGAAGTCTTCCTGCTGTATCACAAATAAGAGTATCTATGTTTTTCTTCTTTGCAGACTGAACTGCGTCAAAAACAACGCCTGACGGATCAGCACCTTCCTGTGCTGAAATAATATCAACATCTGCTCTCTTGGCCCACTCTTCAAGCTGCTCTGTAGCTGCGGCTCTAAAGGTATCAGCTGCAACTATCATAACCTTGCGTCCATTATCCTTAAGATTATGTGCCAGTTTTCCAACTGTTGTTGTTTTACCAACGCCGTTAACACCAATAACAAGCACTACAGACTGTGTATTCTCAAAGTCATATGCGTCCTGTTCTAGACTCATCTGTTCTTTAATACTGTCAAGCAGCAGTTTCTTACATTCTCTTGCATCGAAGATATGACGTTCTTTTACCTTTTCTTTTAATCTGTCAATTATGCCTTCAGTAGCATCAATACCTACATCCGCCATAACAAGGGCTTCTTCCAGGTCTTCATAAAACTCATCATCAATCTGTCTTGATTCATCAAAAGCCACATCGATTCTGTTTTTTATATTATCTCTTGTCTTGGTTAATCCCTGTTTTAATTTGGCGAAGAAACCTTTTTTCTTAACTTCTTCAGTTGCCACTTCTTCAGTTTCACTATCTAAAGAAGCATCATTTGTAACCGAAGTTTCAGTTTCTATACTTGTGTCTTTGGTTTCTGAATCAGTTTCATTAATAGAAACTGCCTCAACTTCAGGATTAAGAGTTTCTGTGACTTCCTGTTCATTTTCAGTTATGTTCTTTTTCTTAAATCCAAACATAATAACCTTTCTTAGTCATCAAGATCCTTATCTATAAGATTTACGCTGACTAATGCTGATACACCCTTCTCCTGCATGGTAATACCATATAATCTGTCTGCTTTGTTCATGGTACCACGTCTGTGAGTAATAACGATAAACTGTGTCTTCTTACTCATCTTGATTAAGTACTTGGCAAATCTTTCCACGTTATTCTCATCAAGGGCAGCCTCAATCTCGTCAAGGAGACAGAATGGCGAAGGCTTAAGATTCTGAATTGCGAATAAAAGCGCAATTGCTGTAAATGCCTTCTCACCACCGGATAACTGCATCATATTCTGTAATTTTTTTCCAGGTGGCTGTGCTTCAATCTTAATACCTGCTTCAAGAATATCTTCATCTTCAAGAAGCTCTAACTTGGCATCACCACCGCCAAACAATTCCTTAAATACTGCATTGAACTCGCTGCTTATTAAAGTAAACTGTTCTTTGAACTGTTTTCTCATGGCTTCATCAAGTTCATCAATAATACGGATAAGTTCATCTCTTGCTTCAACCAGATCATCATGCTGAGTCTGCAGGAAGGTAAGTTTTTCCATAACTTCCTGATATTCCTCAATGGCATTAACATTAATTGAACCAAGACCTTTAATCTCTTCCTTGATAGAATTGATTTCTTTTCTCATCTTTGGAAGATCGGTTAATTCCTCATCCCTTAGAGGACCTGCATCTGCCAGGGTAAGATTATATTCCTGCCAGATATAACTTGCATAAGAAGCAATCTGTTCCTCAATTCTCTCTTTTTGTGAATTAAGTCTGAATATTTCCTTATCAAGATCTGCAACTTCCTTGGTAAGATTATCTCTTTGATTGAAGAAATCTTTCTGCTTGGCCTGGAACTCTTCCTTCTTGGCATTCATTTCCTTTAACTTAATTTCACTGTCAGACTGACTTGATACAGATTCCTTAAGTGTAAGTTTAATCTCTTCAATATTCTTTGTTCTTTCTTCGATATCAGCCTTAAGTTTTTCAGATTCTTCAGTTACTTCTTTCATTTCTGCATTGAATCTGTTTTCTTCTTCAAGTACTCTGTCAAGATTCTGCTTCTCAAATTCCTGACTTTGTAATAGCTTTTGAGCCTCAATCTCAATATCTGAAACTACTGCAAGTTTCCTGGATTCTTCTTCTCTTAATGTTTCAAGTTTAAGACCTTTTTCCTTAATTGCAGCATTCTCTTTATCTTCAACTTCGTTGGAATTATTAAGATTATTCTTAAGTTCTTCTTTCTTAACCTCAATATCATTAAGATCCTGCTTTAAGATAGCCTTCTCATCTCTTAATGAATCAAAGCCTGAAAGTACATCGCCCTTTTTCTCCTTGGCCTGCATAACCTTAATTCTTGCAGTATTCTGTCTGATATAGGCATCCTGTACTGCATCTTTGGTTTTCTCTAAGTTCTGTCTTAATTCATTACGCTCTTTCTTGCAGTCTTCAATTTCCTGTAAAGAAGCATTAACCTTATCTTCTAATTCCTTAACATGCTTTGTTAATTCATCTGTTTCTCTTCTTCTGCTAAGTAAATTACTGCTGCTTTTAAAAGCACCACCTGTGATTACACCGCCGGGAGCCAAAAGTTCTCCATCAACAGTAACCATTCTTATGGCATAATTGTTCTTTCTCGCTATGGCAAAAGCATTGTCCATATTATCAACAATTACGATTCTTCCAAGCATGGACTTGGCAACATTCTTATATTTAGGCTCAACCTCAACAAGATCTGATGCCAGGCCGATAACACCTTTTTCATTAAGCACATGTGGAGTCTTGAATTCCTGAGGATTCTCAATTGAATCAAGAGGAAGGAAAGATGCTTTGCCATACTTATTTTCCTTTAAGAATTCAATCATCTTCTTTGCATCTTTTTCAGTGGATGTAACAATATTCTGAATATTATTTCCAAGGGCTACTTCAATGGCATTTTCATATTTCTTGGATACCTTGATGATATCAGCAACAACGCCGTGAATGTCCTTATCATTCTCTTTTTGCTCCATTACCTTCTTAATGGAATTGCTGTATCCTTCATATCTTTCGGTAATGTTATTAATAGCCTCTAACTTGGATTTTTCCTGATGGAACAGCATCTGATTCTTACGAAGTTCCTCATCAATCTTACCCAGCTTATCTCTGTAAGTAAGGCTCTTTGCTTCCATTTCTTTTAACTGATTGCTAAGAGTCTCGATTTCTTCAGTAACTTTGTTAAAATCATCCTCCAAAAGTTTAATGGCACTGTTCTGTTCTGCCTCCTTGCTCTTTGCCTGAAGGAGTGAAGCATCAAGTTCAGATAATCTGATATTCTTCTGCTCTGCCATTGTATCTAATTTACCAAGTTCAACTTTAATATTTGCCCTTGATGTAAGAAGTTCAATAATGGCATTCTTGGAACTTTCAACTGCAGTATTTAAATCTTCGATATTAGCCTGACACTCCTCTAATTCTTTTACAGCAGCTGATTTCTTGTTATTAATGTCATCACATTTTTTATCAATTTCAGATTTTCTGGAAAGAATCTCTTCTTTCTCTTTATTCTTAATATCAAGATTATTATTGATATTGTTAATTCTAACCTTAAGATGTTCAAGATTACTTGTGGATGACTCAATACTCTGCTTATTAAGTACAATCTGTCCTTCAAGTTTTTCTCTCATTACATCTGAAGACGCCATTGTATCCTTGATATTATTGATTTCAGTATCAAGTTCACTAATAAGACCTTCAATTCTTTCATAATCAGTCTTAATGGCTTCATTCTTGGCATTGGCAACTTCCAGATCCGAAGCTGCTATATCATATTTACTCTTAACATTCTCAAGATTTGTATTTAATCTGTCATTATCAAGAAGAAATGCATTAACATCAAGTTTCTTCAGTTCTTCTCTCTTGGTTAAATATGTTTTGGCCTTCTCAGACTGGGTTTTAAGAGGCCCTGCCTGATCTTTAAGCACGTTAAGAACGTCAGTAACTCTTAATAAGTTCTGACTTTCTGATTCTAACTTTTTGCCTGCTTCATATTTTCTTCTTTTGAATTTAACGATACCTGCGGCTTCATCGAATAATTCTCTTCTGTCCTCAGGTTTGGATGAAATGATTTTTTCAATCTGACCCTGTCCGATAATAGAATAACCTTCTTTACCAATACCCGTATCATAGAATAATTCATTAACATCCTTAAGTCTGCATAAAGTTCCGTTAATGGAATATTCACTTTCACCGGAACGGTAAATACGTCTTGCCACCGTAACTTCTTTATAATCAATTGGAAGTGAATGGTCTGAGTTGTCCAAAGTAATTGCAACATATGCAGAACCCACACTTTTACGAAGGGCTGTACCTGCGAAGATAACATCCTGCATTGATGAACCACGAAGTTGTTTGATTCTCTGTTCACCCAGAACCCATCTTACCGCATCTGCAACATTACTCTTACCACTACCATTAGGTCCAACGATACCTGTAATACCATGTTCAAAATTAAAAACTATTTTATTTGCGAAGGATTTAAATCCCTGTACTTCGATACTTTTAAGTAACATCTTTTACACCTTAATCTATATAAATCCACACAGGATTATTCTTTTTTATTATCTTTATCCTGATTCTCAGGCTTTTCATCCTTGGATGATTCTTCATTTGCATCACCACCCAGAAGGCCATATTCATTAATCATTTTAATTGCTTCAAAAGCCGCCCTTTGCTCAGCTTTCTTCTTATTCTTACCCTGAGCAATGACAATCTGCTTGCCATTGATAACCAGCGCAACCTCAAATACCTTTTTATGTTCCGGTCCTTTTTCAGAAATTACACTGTATTCAATCTTACCAATATGCTTGGACTGCATAATCTCCTGAAGCATACTCTTGTTATCAACATATACCATGGTATCGCCAATTTCATTAACAACATGAGCATAGATATGGTCCTTGGCCTTATCATAACCGCCATCAAGATAAATGGCGCCAATAATGGATTCAAAAACATCTGACAAAATAGAATCCCTGTCAGCTCCACCTGCAGCAGCCTCGCCAATACCAAGCAGAATATATTCACTTAAATTGATTTTTCTCGCACAATAAGAAAGCGCCGTCTCACAAACAATGGAGGAACGGGTTTTACTCATTACACCTTCGGACATATCAGGATTATTCCTGTAAAGGTAATCACTAATAACCAGTTCAAGGACTGCATCACCTAAATATTCCATTCTCTGGTAACTTTCCCACTTATAAACCCTTAGTTCATTAACATAGGATGTGTGACTTACTGCAACCTTAAGAAGATCAAGATCCTTAAAATGATAACCTATTACATCCTCCAGTTTATGAAGTTTGCTTTTTAACTGCTCATTCATTCTCTTTAACAGCCTTCTTTATAAGTTCCAAAGCCTGACCAACAGTTTTAACTTCATATATATCTTCTTCTTTAAGCTCAATATTAAGCTTATCTTCCACAATTAAAACAATCTGATACACATCAAGCGAATCTGCACTAAGGTCCCCTGTGAATGTCATATCATCTTCAATTTCATTAATGTAGACCCCTAAAACCTCAACGATGGCCTCTTTTAATACTTCTTCTTCCATTTTATAACAACAATCTCCCTAACCCTTTAAGAAACAATATCAGTATGTGATAAAGCCTCCTGTATTTTGCCTGTTACATCCTTTTCTACAAAATTAACGCAGGATAAAACAGCATGTTTAAATGCATAAGCATCTGAACTTCCATGAGCCTTCATAACCAGTGCTTTAAGACCAAGCATAGGTGCTCCACCCTGTTCATCTGATGAAAAAGTCTTTAACTTTTCTTTAAGAGGCTTCTTCACCAAAGCACCGCCAATCTTTCCGGTAAAAGAACTCATCATTCCTTCTTTAATTGCATGAACCAGCGTTGATGCCACACCTTCATAAGTCTTTATAATAACATTACCTACAAAAGCATCACACACGATTACATCAACCACACCCTTAGGAATATCCCTGGCTTCAACTGAGCCAACGAAATTAATATCAGGACAGGCTTTAAGAAGTGGGAATGTATCTTTAACAAGCTGATTACCCTTTTCTTCTTCTGTTCCAATATTAACAATACCAACCTTAGGATTCTCAACACCCATAATATTCTTCATATATAAGGTACCCATTACGGCAAACTGCACTAAGTTAGATGGCTTTGCATCTACATTTGCGCCGCAGTCCACAATACATGAGAAGCCATGCTCATGAGGAACAAGTGGAACCAACGGTGGTCTCTCAACACCTTTGATTCTTCCAACAATAATCTGTCCGCCAACCAAAATGGCACCGGTACTTCCTGCTGAAAGGAAGGCATCTGCCTCTCCGTCTCTTAATATATGCATACCCTTAACAATTGAAGAATCTTTCTTCTTACGGATAGCGCTTACCGGTGGATCGCCCATTTCTATTTCTTCCGTGCAGTGAAGAATTTCCACTCTTTCCTTTGGATATGTATATTTGGCAAGTTCTGCATTAATCTTTTCTTCATCACCTGCCAAAACATAGTGGAGTTTATCACATTCGTTCAATGCTTCAACAGCGCCCTTGATAATCTCTCCCGGCGCATTATCTCCACCGCTGGCGTCAATTACAATCTTAATTTGGTCTTTCATAATACTTATCCTTTTAACAAAAACCGGCCTAAAAGTAAATTTAGGCATAGTTACAGATATTAAACATACCTTATAACTATACTAAAAATATGGTTAAAAATCAAGAAAAAAGACTGCATAACAGGTATGCAGCCTTTATTATCCATTATTTAGTTTTACTTATTCAGCAGCGTTCTCGGCAACCTTATCAGCTCTTGCCTTAACTTCAGCATCCTGAATATCTGACGGAGCCTGTTCATAGCGGGCAAATTCATATTCGAAATCGCCTCTGCCACCTGTCATTGAACGAAGATCTGTGCAATATCCGTATAAGCTCATCATAGGAATATCTGCTTCGATACAGGTCTTGCCACCGCCAACAGGATTCATTCCAAGTACGCGGCCTCTCTTCTTGTTAAGGTCACCCATTACATCACCTGTGCACTTATCAGGAACTGTAACCTTAAGTGACATGATTGGCTCATAAAGTACAGGGCCTGCTTCCATGAAGCCTTTCTTGAATGCCTGAATTGTAGCCATCTTAAATGCCATTTCAGAAGAGTCAACCGGATGATAGGAACCATCATATAATGTAGCCTTAACACCAACAACCGGATAAGCTGCAAGAGGTCCTTTAACAACACTTTCCTGTAAGCCCTTTTCAACAGCAGGGAAGAAGTTCTTAGGAACCGCTCCGCCCACTACTTCTTCTTCAAATACGTACGGCTTCTCCAAATCATAAGAAGGCTCGAAACGCATCTTTACATGACCATACTGACCATGTCCACCGGACTGTTTCTTATATTTGTATTCAACATCACTCTTTTTCTTGATGGTCTCTCTGAATGCAACCTTAGGCTTGGTAAGTTCAATTGCAACCTTGTATTCATTAAGAAGTCTGCTTACAATAATATCAAGCTGCATATCACCAATACCGTAAAGAAGCATCTGCTTATTCTCAGAATCATTAACAGCCTTAACTGTTAAATCTTCATGCATAATCTTCTGAAGTGCCTGGGATGCTTTATCAACATCAGCCTTATTAACAACATGATATCTCTTATATGTATAAGGCTTGGAGATCTCATTCTTACCATATCTGATGATATGACCTTTTGTCGAAAGAGTATTGCCTGTTCTTGCTGCAGTAATCTTGGCAAGTGCTCCGATATCACCGGCATGAAGTTCTTTTACTTCAACAGGCTTGTTTCCCTGAAGCACATAAATCTTACCAATCTTTTCTTCAACCTGCTTCTCATCATTGTACATAAGGTCATCTGTCTTAAGAACACCTGAATTAACCTTAATAAGTGAATACTTACCAATGAATGGGTCAACGATTGTTTTGAAGATATAAGCTGATTTAGCTTTGGAGAAATCATAATCAGCCTGGAATACTTCATTAGTCTTAAGATCAACACCGGCAACCTTGCAACTGTCCGGGCCAGGGAAGTATTTAACAATATCATCAAGCAGTGTATATATACCACGGCAAAGAATATTGGAGCCCATGGAAATCGGAACTATGCTGTTATCTGCAAAAGAAGTACGAAGAGCAGCTCTGATCTCATTCTCGGAGAATGTCTCACCGCTGAAATATCTTTCCATCAAATCTTCGGAGGTTTCAGCAACCGCTTCATTGAGAATATCTTTATATTTGTTAAGATATTCCACATTTGCTTCAGGAATATCGCACTCAACAGCATCCTTGCCTTCCCACTTATATCCCTTTTCACCGACTACATTAACATATCCAACGAACTGCTCATTCTCTCTGATAGGAAGATGGAAAGGAGCAATCTTATTGCCATAAAGTTCAGTCAATTTCTCAACAACTTCTCTGTATGAAGCATTATCAATATCCATATCGGTAACAAAGAACATTCTAGGTAATTTATACTTTTCGCATATATCCCATGCTCTTTCGGTACCCACTTCAACACCTGCCTTACCGGATACAACGATAATAGCCGCATCGGCTGCACCGGCCGCCTCTTCAACTTCTCCCACAAAATCAAAGAATCCGGGAGTATCAAGAATATTAATCTTGCAATCATTCCACTCAATAGGAATTAAAGAAGTAGAAATAGAGAACTGTCTCTTAATCTCTTCTTTACCATAGTCACTGATTGTGTTGCCATCTGCGATTTTGCCCATACGAGATGTAAGGCCACCAAGATAAGCCATAGCTTCTGCCAAAGATGTTTTACCGGCACCGCCATGTCCCAAAAGAACCACATTACGAATCTTGTCTGTAGTATAAATATTCATATAAAACCTCCCCAATCATTTTTGGCCGATTATTAGTTGTAACCCGATTCGACCACCCATAGTCTATTTTACTAAAAAAACCTTGATTTTACAATAGATTTTGGACACTTTTACTAAATAAATAGAGCCAAAATCGCATAAAAAAAGCCCTGATATAAATCAGGGCTTAAACAAACCTAATCATAAACTATTTATTGGTTTCTTCCATAACGGTTTCATAGGTTTCGATTCTATGCATATCCATCTCAGGCATACCTATGAATACACCGCCGTAGTTAAAGGAATTATCTTCCTTAAATATTCTCACAATCTCGATAAAAGCATGAATCACTTCCTTAGTCCATATGGTAAGGGATGCTTCATAAACAGCACCGATTGTCAATGCCTTCTCACAGGTAAAACCTATACCTGTTTTGGATAAGTCAAATACCTCTATAATAATCTCTTCAGGTTCATGAGCATCCAGTCTTTTAACCATAATCTTGGCTTCCAGCTCAATTCTTCTGCTTTTTCTTCTTTCTTCCATAATTGCCCCCATATAATCAAAAGTATAGATATAGACAATTATAACATCAACCGGTTATCATAAACAAGTAGAATTATTATATATTATCTCAAAAACAAATTACCGCAGAATAAGAATTATGGCTAAAGTAATCTTTTATTGAATAACACCGCTAAGAAGTTCACTTAGAACATATAATCAATTCATGTAAGGTTCAGGATAATACCATAATTCTTATCTGCAAATAATAATAGATAACAAGAATCGGTATCGCCAATAAAGATCACATTATTTCGGCCGTAATCCAATATTACTTTACACTTAATTCCCGGTCAATAATTCGGGCGGTACTACTTTATACTACTTTATGCCACCTTATCCTACTTTATCCTACTTTTTCCTACTTTTTAATCTTCAAAGATTATACCTGTCATATAATCCAGTATTTCATCAATTCCCGAGAATTCAGACTTATTGATATAGATTACATTCTGCTCTTTTCTAAACCAGGTAAGCTGCCTCTTGGCAAAATGCCTTGTATCCCTCTTTAACACATATATCGCCTCATCCAGGGTGCATTCACCTTTGAAATACGGAATGAATTCCTTGTATCCAAGCCCTTTCATCGAAACATTGTCTTCGGTAAGACCCCTGTCAAGTAATCCTTTAACCTCATTAAGAAGTCCCATGGATAACATTTTATCCACTCTTTTCTCTATATTATCATAGAGTATATGTCTTTCATTGGTTATGCAAAAGAGCGCTTCATTATAAGCATAACCTGTATTCTTTAGTTTTTCGTTATGAACACTTATGGGCTCATTATGGAAATGATAATATTCAAGAGCCCTGATAACTCTTTTTGAATTATTTACGGGGATTTCATTAAAGCTTACTTCGTCAATGTCCTTTAATAAATCATGGACATATTCAGCACCCTTATCTTCAAGTTCTTTATAAAGCATCTCCCTGTATGATGAATCCTCTTCATCTTCAAATTCAACATCCTTAAGGAGTGCCTGGATATAGAATCCCGTTCCGCCAACTATAATCGGCATCTTTCCTCTTGACCTTATGTCAGCGATTGCTTCCTTGGCAAGTTTTACAAACATCGCTATGCTAAAATCCTCGCCGGGATCTAATATATCAATCAGGTGGTGCTTAACTCCCATCATCTCACCGGGGGTGATTTTACCGGTTCCTATATCCATGCCTCTGTAAACCTGCATGGAATCGGCGGAAATAATCTCACCGTCTATTTGTTTTGCAAGAAGGATGGAAAGGTCGGTTTTGCCCACAGCAGTGGGGCCTGCAATAATAACAATATCTTTCATTTATACTATTCTCTTAAATTTTTTATCTAATTCCGCTTTTGTCATGGCTATCAATGTCGGTCTGCCGTGTGGGCAGAAATATGGATTATCCAGTGTAAATAACTCCTTAAAAAGTTCTTCCACCTCAGACCTTGGTATTATTGTATTACCTTTTATCGCAGCCTTACAACCCATAGTGGCAACTTTCTCTTCCAGAAGTCTGGAATCCTTTACATAGCCAAGGCTCTCTAAGTCATTTAAGATTTCCTCGAATAATAACTTCGGATCATTGCCGTATAAAACTGCGGGGATTCCGTTTAATTTAATATCCAAATCCCCAAAGGTATCCACATCAAAGCCCAGTTTGGTAAAGATATCCATATTATTCATACATATCTCATACTTAGAAGGAGTCAGGCTCATAACTATGCCCGGATTAAGCATCTGGGTCATCACTTCATCATTTCTTATTTTCTTAATGAACTGCTCATATTTAACCTTTTCATGAGCTGCATGCTGGTCCATAAGATACATTTTATCCTTAAAAGCAATAATCCAGTATGTGCCGAAGACCTGACCGATGATTTCATAATCCTTGTAATTGTCCTTATTTAGGAATCTCTCATCATCGAAAACAGTCATCTGTTTTACCTTATCAACAATTACTTCTTTAGGCTTATTATCAGGAGGTGTAACTTCTTTCGGTTTATATAATTCTTCATGAGCAAGGCTCTTATCCTCAGCTTCATTCTCAGGATTAATGGCATCAAATAAAACCTTGGATTCCGAGAATCTTTCATTGGCCTTGGCAAAAATATCCGTCTCTTCACCATCTTCCTTTACTGACTCTTCTTCATCCTCGAAAGTAATATCAATATTCTGACTTATCACTTCTTTTTCTTTTTGAAGCCTGTTTACTTCGAAAGGCTCAGGAGTACGAACCGCTTCCAGTTTGTCATTTGTTTCATCTCCAACCGGAACGTCAGTTATATAATCCTGCCTTGTCAGTGCTTCTTCCACCATCTTCATTACAAGATTGGCCAGTGCCTCTTCATTGGCAACCCTGAGCATCATCTTGCTTGGATGAATATTAACGTCCACATTGGCGCTGTCGACTGATAAGTGAAGCACACAAAATGGAAATCTGTGCTGCATTAAATATTTGTTATATCCCTCTTCCAGACCTTTTTGAAGAGCATTACATTTAACATATCTGTTATTGACAAAATAATTCTCATAACTTCTGGAGCCCTTTGATATATAAGGCTTACCCAGATATCCTTTTATTTCATATCCCAGTTCATTAACATTAACATCAATCAGATTATCTGTTACTTCCTGACCGTAAATATGATAAATCACATCCTTAAGCCTGCCGTTTCCGGTAGTGGAGAATTTAACACTTCCGTTAATTATCATCTTAAATGCGATATCCGGCCGGGACAAGGCCAGTTCCTGCATAAGTTCAAATATATATGAACTTTCTGTGGCCGGGGCTTTAAGGAATTTCTTTCTTGCAGGCACATTATAAAATAAATCCTCAACCACCAGTGTGGTTCCATCCGGTGCTCCCACTTCCTCGAAACTAAAATCGTCGCCGCCCTCTGTATAGGCTTTAATGCCGGACAATTCATTAACCGTCTTGGTCACCATTGTTACCTTGGATACCGAACAGATGCTGGCTAAAGCTTCACCTCTGAATCCCAAAGTATGAAGATAATTAAGGTCTTCGGAAGATACTATCTTACTGGTAGCATGTCTTTGGAATGCCAGTTTTATATCCGAATATTCAATGCCGCAGCCGTTATCCGTTACTCTTATATAATCAATTCCGCCGTTTTTAATCTCAACACTTACTGAAGTTGCACCGGCATCAATGGAATTTTCAACAAGTTCCTTAACCACATTAAGGGGTTTTTCTATGACTTCACCGGCGGCGATTTTGTCAATTGTTAAATCATCCAAAACTCTTATCATTGGCTTCTCCAATTACATCAGTTTCTTTTTAAGGTCGTTAAGAATATTCAAAGCCTCCACAGGTGTCAGTGAATCCACGTTAAGATCTTTTAGTGTATCTATGATTTCATCATTGTTAATCATGGAATAAATTGACATCTGGGTCATATTCTTATCTTCAATAGGCACCATACTTTTAAGAAGAGCCGACTGAATTCCCTCATCATCCAGAAGCACCTTCTCAGCCACATCATAAGAAGACAGGCTGTTGGCAATTTCCCTGGCCCTTGCGATTACGCTCTCCGGAACACCTGCAAGGGAGGCAACATAGATACCGTAACTCTTATCAGCAGGCCCTTCGATGATTTTACGAAGGAATACCACATCATCACCGGATTCCTTTACTGCCACGCAGTAATTCTTCACATTTTTCATATTCTCGGAAATTGATGTGAGTTCATGATAGTGGGTTGCAAAAAGTGTTTTGGCTCCCACGCTCTTACTTATATATTCAACCACTGCCCAGGCAATACTGAGGCCGTCAAAAGTCGAAGTTCCGCGGCCTATCTCATCAAGAATAAGAAGGCTGTCCTTTGTGGCATTTTTAAGGATATTTGAAACCTCATTCATTTCCACCATAAAGGTACTCTGTCCGCTTGCAAGGTCATCCGATGCACCAACTCTGGTGAAGATTCTGTCCACAAGTCCTATGTGAGCGCTGTTGGCCGGCACATAGCAGCCTATCTGAGCCATCAGCACGATTAATGCAGTCTGTCTCATATAAGTGGATTTACCTGACATATTTGGACCTGTAATAATTGATATCTGATGCTCATCATTATTAAGGAATGTATCATTGTTAATAAAGGAATCATCCCTTATCATCTTTTCAACTACAGGATGTCTTCCGCCCTTTATATTTATTATTCCGTCTTCCTCTATCGAAGGCTTAATATAATTATTCTTCTCTGATACATATGCAAAAGACAAAAGCATGTCAAGATAAGCCAGAGCCTTGGCTGTATGTTGTATTCTGTCCACCCTGTCCATAATAAATGAACGCACATCCACAAAAACATCATATTCAAGGGAATATAATTTATCTTCTGCATTTAAAATATTATCTTCAAGTTCCTTTAACTTAGGGATTGTATATCTTTCGCAGTTTGTCAGAGTCTGTCTTCTGATATAGTATGCCGGAACCTGTTCCTTGAATGAATTGGTAACCTCGATGCAGTAACCAAATACTTTATTAAACTTAATTCTTAAGTTCTTTATTCCGGTATTTTCCCTCTCTTCTGTTTCAATCTCAGAAAGCAGTTCCTTACTGTTTTGTTTGATTCCTCTTAAATAATCAATATCAGAGGAATATCCTTCCTTAACGAAACCACCTTCTTTGGACGATAAAGGAGGCTCCATTATAAAAGCATTGTCTAAAAGATTATATATATCTTCAAGTCCGTCAATCTGTGAATTAATACATTTAAGAAGCGCAGCCGGAAACTCATTTAAGTCATCCTTGATATGAGGAATAAGTTCAAGGGAATTCTTTAAGGCAATCATGTCTCTTGGATTAACAGAGCCGTAACTTACCTTGGCCATAAGTCTTTCTAAATCATATACACCCTGAAGATATTCTCTAATCTCATCTCTTTCCATAATATTCTCATTAAAAGATGTAATGGAATCAAGTCTTAAGTCAATATCCTCTTTTTTAAGAAGCGGCTGCTCAATTGAACTACGAAGGAATCTTGCACCCATTGCAGTTTTGGTTCTGTCAAGCACGCCAAAAAGAGAACCTTTCTTCTGCTTCTCTCTAAGTGTAAGTGTAAGTTCCAGATTCCTTCTTGTTGAGAAATCCAGAATCATATATTTGCCATTGGAATAAGGAAGCAGATGAGTTATATGATCAAGGGATATCTTCTGTGTATCATAGAGATATCTAAGGAGGGCGCCTGATGCGCAGATTCCTTCAGTAAACTCATCTATACCAAGACCAATTAAAGAACTTATTTTAAAATGCTTTAAAAGGATGCTTTCAGCATTGCTTTTTTCAAAATACTTATCCGGCAGTTCATTATAAACAATGCCAAGTCTGTCTTTAATATCATCAATGTCAATTCCGCTTAATTTAAGCATGGAATTGCAGACAATTTCAGATGGCATATATTTATTTATCTCATCATAAAGTTTGGATATGTCCTCAACTTCGCAAAGATAATAATCGCCGGTAGATACGTCACATATGGATATACCAATATTTCCTGAAATATAACATATGCTCATGAGATAATTATTCTCATCTTCCTTTAAGGAAACCGGATCAATATTGGTACCCGGAGTAACTATTCTTACGACCTCTCTTTTAACCAGGCCCTTGGCAAGCTTCGGGTCTTCAACCTGCTCGCAGATAGCTACTTTATATCCATTTTCAACTAATTTATTAATATAGGATGCTGCGCTGTGAAAAGGAACGCCGCACATTGGAACTCTCTCAGGAAGTCCGCAGTTCTTTCCAGTAAGGGTAATCTCCAATACCCTTGACGCCGTTAAGGCATCATCCAAAAACATTTCATAGAAATCCCCGAGCCTGTAAAAAAGTATGGCATCTTCATACTCTTCCTTGGTCTCAAGGTATTTTTGCATCATTGGCGATAAATTAGGTGTATCTTTAGTTACTGTCATCTTTCTACCATCTCTCCGTAGTAATAAAAGCCCCTGCATTCATCTAATCTAACGTCGACTATATTTCCAATCAGAGAACTGTCACCCTTAAAATGAACCAGCATATTACTTGATAATCTGCCTGTCACATAGGATGAATCTTTCTCATTAATCTCTTCAACTAAAACCGGCAGAGTCTGTCCCTTAAACCTTGCCGCTCTTTTCTTGGCATTCTCCTGAACTGCACTTAATACTCTGTCAAACTCATATTTAATCTCTTCTTCTGTCATGCTCATTGGCATTTTAGCCGCAGGAGTTCCTGTACGAGGAGAATAAATAAATGTAAATGCATTGTCAAATCCGACTTTGTTTATTACATCAATTGTATCATCCACATCTTTATGAGTTTCAGTCGGGAAGCCCACAATAATATCTGTTGTCAAAGATATATCAGGTATTTCTCTTTTTATTTTATCAACAAGCTCTAGGTATTCTTCCTTGGTATGTCTTCTGTTCATCTTCTTTAATACCTCAGTACTTCCTGACTGAAGTGGAAGGTGAAGATGTCTGCATATCTTTTTGGAATCCCTGATTACTTCAATTAATTCATCAGGTAAATCATATGGATTGGAGGTCATGAATCTTATTCTCTCAAGACCTTCAACCTTTTCAACTTCCCTTAAAAGTTCAGCAAAAGTTGTTTTATCTTCAAGATTCTTGCCATATGAATTAACATTCTGACCAAGAAGCATTACTTCTTTAACGCCGTCCTTAACCAAAGCCTTGATTTCTTCGATTATTTCACCTTTATCCCTGCTTCTCTCTCTTCCTCTTACATAAGGAACGATGCAGTAGGTACATACATTATCACAGCCAAACATAATATTAACGCCTGACTTATAGCTGTATTTACGATTAACCGGAAGAGCCTCAGCTATGGTAACCGTGGAACTTACAACTTCCACCACCATATCAGATGCTTCCATCATTTTTACATATAATTCCGGGAACTTATAGAGATTATGTGTTCCGAATATAAGGTCAACGAATCTGTAGCTGTGCTCGATTTTATCGATAACGCTTTTTTCCTGCATCATACATCCGCAAAGTGCTATCTTCATATCCGGATTACGTCTTTTATATCCGTTTAATACACCAAGTTTGCCATATACCTTCTGATTAGCATTATCCCTTACTGTACAGGTATTATAGATAACCAGATCAGCATCTTCAGATTCAGTTTCCACATATCCAATATCTCTAAGAATACCTGATAATTTCTCACTGTCCCTGGCATTCATCTGACAACCAAAGGTGGTTACATTACAGGTTAAGTCTCTTCCCAAAAGAGCCTTCTGCTTATTATATATTTCTTTTCCACGCTCTATATATTCAAGCTGTTTTTGAATTTCTGCAGTATCATTCTTTGTTTCAAATTTCAAAATCTTATCCTCTTACCTGGCCATTACCCCTGATAGTATATTTATAGGAACATAATTCCTTAAGACCCATAGGTCCTCTTGCATGTAACTTCTGTGTTGATATACCAATTTCAGCACCAAGTCCAAATTCAAATCCGTCTGTAAATCTTGTGGAGCAGTTAGCATAAACACATGCACTGTCAACTCCCTTAAGAAACTTATCAATATTTTCAGGAATCTCACTTATAATGGCCTCTGAATGACCTGTACTGTGTTCATTAATAAAATCAATTGCTTCATCCGTGGTTTTAACCACTTTTACAGACATAATATAATCAAGATATTCTTTATAGTAATCTTCATCTGTTGCCTCATTTATGTCCTTAAGAATGGCTCTTGACTTATCATCGCCTCTTAATTCCACATTCTTTTCTTTTAACTTTTTATAAATAACCGGAAGCGCCTTATCAGCAATCTTCTCATTAACTACCAGAGACTCAGCGGCATTACATACACCGATTCTCTGTGTCTTTGCATTAAATACTATATTTGCTGCCATCTCAATATCAGCCTTTTCATCCACATAAATATGACAGTTACCTGTACCCGTTTCAATAACCGGAATATTGCTGTTCTCAACAACGGCCTTAATAAGTCCGGCTCCGCCTCTTGGGATGATAACATTAACATATTCATTCATGGTCATGAAATCAGTTGTAACCTGTCTGTCCGTCTTCTCGATTAAAGATGTGGCATCTTCAGTTACGCCTGCTTCCCTAAGACCTCTCTTAATTGCTTTAATAATGGCAATATTGGAATTAATACAGTCCTTGCCACCCTTTAATATGCTTACATTGCCTGACTTAAAACAAAGAGCAAAAGCATCCGGTGTTACATTAGGTCTTGATTCATAAATAATGCCAACAACGCCCAGTGGAACAGCAACCTTGGAAATATGAAGGCCGTTATATAAATCTCTTTCTTCGAGGATTCTTCCCACCGGGTCCTCAAGTTCAGCAACCTGTCTTATGCCTTCAATTATGCCGTCAATTCTTTCAGATGTAAGTTTTAATCTGTCCTTAAGTCCATCAGACATATTATTCTTAATGGCATTTTCGTAATCAATCTCATTGCCCTTAAGAATCAGTTCCTGATCTTCCTTGATACACTTAGCCACATTAAGTAAGGCCTTATTCTTTGTACAGGTGTCAAGCATGGCCATTACATAACTGGCCTTCTTCGAACGCTTTCCTATATCACTTAAATATTCATAATTAGCGCAGTCTTTATTCATATAAATTATCTCCTGTTAAAACATAATCCATTGAAACGTCATGTTCATCATAAGGAATTTCGGGGAATATGCACATATCATATGTAATTCCAACTTTTATAATACCTGTCTTCTCCGCCATTTCAGAAAGAAATCTATCGTAAAATCCCCTCCCGTATCCCATTCTGTGCTTAACTTTATCGAAAGCCACGCCGGGCACAAGGCATAAATAATTCTTTCCGGCCCTTGGCCTGAACTTATGGACAGTGTCCGGCATGGGATCCATTATTCCATATTTGTTCTTTATTAGTTTCTTTCTTAAATCAGCCTCTGTTTTAACACTGTCAAAACTAAAAAACTGAATATCCTTAAAACCGGTTCTTGGAAGATAAAGCTTATATCCCGCCTTCATTATATCCACATTAACTTTCCAGGTATCAACTTCCGTTTTATATGAGGCATATGACAAAACTCCGTCTATTTCTTTATCTTTAAGAAACTCCAGAATTCTGGCACATATCTTCTCATTTTGTTTATCCTTATATTGGGCACTTAAAGATTTTCTGAGTGCAAGATATTCTTTTCGCGCGGTGATTTTGTCCATTAGTCTTCATTCAATCCTTTGGCAATTTCTACCAGGTTAAAATTCTCGTCCTTATTTGCTTTGAAGAAAGTTCCGAATTCCCTTCCATCCATAAGTCTGTGTATCACATGGATATCTGAGGCATTGGCAATAATCATATCAAGTCCTGATGCTGTGGCAATACGGCCTGCATTAAGTTTGGTATGCATACCTCCTGTGCCCACTGACGAACCTGTATGATTGGAGCCCATGTTCATGATTTTCTCATCTATTTTTTCAACTGTACTGATAAACTTTGCATTCTTATCTTCTCTTGGATTGGCTGTATAAAGTCCGTCAATGTCAGATAATAAAATAAGCAGATCAGCTCCGATTAAGGAAGCAACGATTGCTGAAAGTGTATCATTATCACCAAATTTAATTTCGTAAGTTGAAATGGTATCATTTTCATTAACAACAGGAACAACGCCCATTTTAAGGAGTTCTTCAAAGGTATTCTTTGCATTCTTTCTGTTGGTATCATTGGTGATGGTATCCTTTGTCATAAGGATCTGTGCACAAACCTGATTATATTCGGCAAATATCTTCTGATATACGCTCATAAGTCTTGCCTGACCAACAGCAGCCAGAGCCTGCTTCATTGGAATATGCTCAAAATCATGACTGTTTATAAATGCTTTCTTACCTAAGGAAATGGAACCTGATGTAACAAGTACCACATCTTTTCCGCTGTTCCTTATATTACAGATTTCTCTGACCAAAACCTCGATTTTGTTATAATCCATATCATTGGTTTCGGGGTGAGTTAAGGATGAAGAACCAATTTTAATAACTACCCTTTTCTTCTTAGGGATATCCGGTCTTGTGATTTCATAGAATTCATCCGCGTTTGTCATAACAAATCTCCTTTAACAATCATTTCCCCGATTTTCATACCGTCAATGGCGGCTGAAACTATTCCCCCTGCATGTCCGGCGCCTTCTCCTGCCGGATATAAACCTTTTACATTCATATACATCTTCTCATTACGAAGCATTGTAATGGGAGAAGATGTTCTTGATTCAACACCGCAAAGCAGTGGATCAGAACCTGTATAGCCTTTAATAATATTATCAAAATGCTCCATTCCTTCAATAAAGGCTTTATTAATTCTGTCTGAATATACTTTTGATAAATCACCATAGGTATATAAACCCAATATAGCTTTATCCTCTTTAATGTCAAGCCTGTCATAATCTCTTTTATATCCTAGTGCATCAGCATAATCACTGAATCTCGAGATAAGGATTTTTCCCTCACCTAACTTATATATCTTATTTTCTATCATCTCCTGATAATTAATTCCATCAAGAGGACTGCCCGTAACATTATAATCATCAGGGCCTATGCTTACTACAATTGCACTGTTGGCATAACCACTGTTTCTGTCCACATTGCTCATGCCATTAACGCATATGCCACTATCGGTACTTGATGCATTAACAACATAGCCACCCGGACACATACAGAATGAATATACTCCGCCGCCTTCTTTAAGATTATGAGTTAATTTATATGGCGATACCGGCAGTATTCCATTATATATGCTGTCATAGTCCACTCCGTACTGACGCTCATCTATAAAGCCCTGCTTATGTATTACCCTGAAACCTACTGCAAAATTCTTGCTTACAATAAAGTCCTTAAGATAGTCTTTTTTATAAAGCATTCTGAAGGTATCTCTGGAACTGTGTCCCAAAGCAAGAATTACAGTATCTGTTTCAATATGTTCATCCCGGCCATCCTTACATATTATAGCGCCCTTTACAGCGCCATCTGATACCTCCAAATCTTTAAATAAAGTATCATAGTATATTTCGCCCCCAAGTTCTGTTATTCTGTCCCTGAGTCCTTTTATGACTTTTCTAAGTACATCAGAACCCACATGAGGTTTGGAATCATATTTAATATTTTCTTTTGCGCCATACTTTATAAAAGTATCTAAAAGGAATTCTTTTCGTCCCTGTCTATCTTTAATTCCGGTAGATAACTTTCCGTCCGAAAAGGTACCGGCTCCCCCTTCTCCAAACTGAACATTAGAATTTAGGTTTAATTTGCCATTATTCCAGTAATCTTCAACATCCTTAACCCTGTCTTCAACAGCTTTGCCTCTTTCAATGATTACAGGCTTAAATCCATTTAAGGCCAGGATGTAGGCCGCAAATAATCCCGCAGGTCCCATACCCACAACTATCGGCTGGTATTTGGCATTATTTGAAACATTAATATCCCAAACCGGATTATAAGAATTATTACTGTTTACCGGTTTTATATTTTTCTTTTTTAATAACTGCTTTTCTTTATTCTTATCTGCAAGTTCAAAACGAATCCTGTATACAAAGAATATCTCCGGTTTTTTTCTTGCATCAATTGATTTTTGAATTATCTCTAAATTCGATAATTCACTCTCTTTTATAGAAAGATTTTTAGCTAAATACTTTTGAATATCCTTATCATCAATGGGCTTAAGTTTTAAATTATCAATTTCAAGCATCTGTTAATCCTTTATAATTCCTTCATAAGCCCCATGAGCACTGCTGAACGCCCACTGCAGATTATATCCGCCGCATGGACCGTCCACATTTATCATTTCTCCAATTACATACAGCCTTTTACAGTTCAGGCTTTCTAAATTGTCACTTAATTCCTGAAGCCTTACTCCGCCTCTGGTGCACTGGGCATGTTCATATCCCATATGACCAATAATTTTAACCCTGTAATTTCTTACATATTCATAGAATTCCTTAATATAATCCTTATTAAGGTCCATCATGGTGAGTTTGGATAATAATCCATATTCTTCCTTAACCTTGGAATTGGTTACTATAAAGGCTTTAAGCAGGTAAATTAAAAGTTTTTTATTAATGCTTCCGCCAAACAGATTCTCAAGTGTAAAATCAGAATGCTTCTGTGAAAGTTCAAGATAATAATCCAAAGTCAAATCATCATCAGCAAGGAAATCTATGGATACTTCACATTTCTTTCCTTCTTCCAGGGCCTTTGTTAAATATCTGCTGACCTGAAAAGTAACAATCCCTGATAAACCATATTCAGTAAACTGAAGATTACCCTTATCTTTATATACTTCCTCTCCATCAACATATGCAGTTAATGCCGAGTTTACTCTAAGTCCCATAAGTATTGAGATAAAATTCTCGCACTTAAGAGGAACGAGGACAGGATATGTAAATGTTGGATTAATACCGAAAGACCTGGCGATTTTGAAAATGCTTCCATCGCTTCCTGTTTTTGGATAAGCCTTACCGCCACCTGCCAAAACCAGGTAATCAAAGGACAACTCAAGACCTTCATGGGTTTCAACAATAAACTTATCATCTTCTTTTACTGCCTTAACCACATTGGAATTCAGCACATAATCCACATCATGTTTCTTTATTAAAAGTTCAAAAAGATTATAGATATCCCTGGCACTTTCCGTGTAAGGATAAACATAATCTCCTTTTGATATAGTCGGTATTCCATTATTCTTAAGAAAAGTCTTCAGATCCCGAGGAGAAAAAGAATTAATAATTCTCTTTAACTTCTCTGGATCATCAGAATAATACTCATTTATATCCAGGTTGTCATTGGTAATATTACATTTACCATTGCCTGTCATAAGGAATTTGCCTGCCACTGTATTCTTATGTTCAAAGATGGTTATCTGAACATCTTCATCCATCAGCATAATGGCAAGCATCAGTCCTGCTGAACCGCCTCCAATTATTCCAATTCTTTTACTCATATTTTAGAATATCCTCAGTTTGCGTAAGAAATATACTACAGATTTACCCATTGGCATTGAAGCAATATCATTTTCAGTAATACCCTTTAATAAAAGCATTGAAACAAGATATGCCACAACTGCCACGCATATGCTTATGATTGTAGCAGCGGAAACCGGAGTAAATAACTTAAACAGGAAGTATGTGGCAATTGTAAATGCTGCCATAATTAAAGAAGCAATCAAAGGAATGATAAATGTCTTCTTAATCTCCTGCTTATATCCGATTGTCTTTCTGATTGAAAGAGAATTAAGCACACACATAAGTATTGCAAAAATCAGATTCGCCACAACAACCGAGTAGATGCCCCAATGGAACAGTCTGAGCATAACAACAAGGGCTACCAGATGAATAACAAGTGAAATAGCGCTGTGAAGTATTGGTACCAAAAGTTTGTTAATACCCTGCAAAATACCATTACTCAAAGTTGATATTCCATAGAATATAATTGAGAAAGCGCCAATATATAACATATGGGCAGCCATATCAATCTCACCACTAAAGAGCATATCCACGATTGGTCTGCCAAGTACAGCAAGTCCAATGGCTGAAGGAATTGTAATCATCATGGTAAATCTCATGACGGTGGCCATTTTGCTTCTTGCACTTATATGATCATGCTGTGAAATACTTACTGTAAGTGAAGGAATAATTGCAGAACACATTGCATTGGCAAGGGCAATTGGAAGATTGATAAGCACTTTATACTTACCGGAATATACGCCCCAGATTGCAGATTTAACTTCACCTTCTCCCACGCTTTCCATGAAGTGGTTAAATATACCCTGATCAAGCACATTTGTAAGATTATACATAACAGTACTTAAGAGGAAAGGAAGGATTGTAATAAGAAGACCCTGAATAAGAATTACATAGGATTCTTCTTTTTTTGTATTATCGTTAAGAAGCTTTCTTCTGGTACTTCTTCTGTGAATCTGATATACAACAGCCAGGAATAAAAGTCCAACTAAAGCTCCGGCTCCGCAGCCGATTGTTGCACCGGTTGCTCCAAGAGAAGCTGCATAATTCTCATTAAACATGATATTGCCATACTTGCTGCCAATACCAAAAAGTATATAAGCACCTGTAAGTGAAACAATTACAAGTACAATCTGCTCAAGTATCTGTGATATTCCTGTAGGCTGCATATTACCAAAGCCCTGGAAATAACCTCTGTAAACACCCATTAAAGCAACTAATAAAAGTGTTGGTGATAATACTCTTAATGCCATAATACTCATTGGCTCAGCCATTACAGTACCGGCAAGGAAATCAGCCCCAAAGAATACCAGTAAAAAGGCCAGACCACCTGAACATACTGCAAAAAGAAATGCCGCATTAAATGTTCTTCTGGCATTTTTATATTGTCCCTTACCTACTCTCCTTGCAATTTCCTTGGAAACTGCAGCAGGTAAACTGTAAGAAGATACAAGTAAAATAATCGAATAAACTTCATATGCAGCTGCATAATAACCGTTACCTGTATCACCAATTATATTCTGAAGAGGTATACGTCTAACTAAACCGATAATTCTTACGATTATACCAGCCACCGCAAGAAAAGTTCCCTGTTTTATCAGTGCTCTGGTTGTCTTATCTTTACTTCCCATTTCTTACCTCGTAATTCCCATTTCCTCTAAGTATATATTTTGTTTATCAAACATGATTTTTTCTTCTTCTTTAACCATATGGTCATATCCAAGTAAGTGTAACATACTGTGAGTGATTAAAAAAGCAAATTCCCTTTTTTCACTATGACCATATTCAGTGGCCTGAGCCCTTAAAGTAGGCACAGAAATAATGATATCACCAAGAATCAGATTTGAGTTCTCCGGATCAAAATACATCGGATCACCCTCCTCAATATGACTCATATCAGAAGGTATCTCATAATCAATATTTGGAAAAGACAGCACATCCGTTTTTCTGTCTATATTTCTCTGGGATGAATTAATCTCTTTTATCTCATCATCATCCACTAAATAAAGATTAATTTCCGCCTCATATTTACAGCCTTCTTTCTTTAGCACATATGATGTTACTTCATTTGCCAGAGCCTCATAATCAAAATCAAATTTATATTCATTAAAATTCTCAATATACAGCATATCTTACCTATACAATAACATCCCGTATTATATTTCTTTTAATATAATTATCTCCGAAAGTATAAGCCTTAAGTAATCTTTCTTCCACAGATGGAATATTATTCTCATCGTTACTGTGAATAAGAGCGATTACATCTCCTTTTTTCACATAGTCTCCCACTTTTTTCTTAAGCACAAGGCCTACGGATAAGTCAATTTCACTGTCTTTGGTCTCTCTGCCTCCCCCAAGATTAAGAGAACACATACCCACCTCGGCACAGTTAATATGTTCCACATATCCTTCCCTTTGGGATATAACTTCCTTTACAATCCTGGCTTTTGGAAGAAGCTCGGTATTATATACCTCTTCCCCGGTTCCTCCCTGAGCCTTAACAAACATTTCCAGTCTTTTAAGGCCTTCCCCGGATTCAATGGCCCACCTTATTTTCTCCTTAGCTTCCGCATCTTTTTTGCAGATTCTGGATAAAATGAGCATTTTGGCACCAAGTTCATATATAAGACTGGTATAATCCTCAGGGCCTTCTCCTCTTAAGGTATCTATTGCTTCCTTAACCTCCAGGGCATTACCCACGGCATAACCCAGAGGCTGGTCCATATCGGATATTACGGCGATGGTACGTCTTCCCACACCTCTTCCTATCTTAACCATGAGTTCCGCCAGTGTTCTTGCATCATCCTCATCTTTCATAAAAGCACCGCTTCCCGTCTTCACATCGAGAACTATAGCGTCTGCTCCCGAGGCTATTTTCTTGGACATAATGGAAGATGCAATCAGGGAAACATTATCCACCGTTGCGGTCACATCCCTAAGGGCATATAATTTTTTATCCGCAGGTGCCAGATTCCTGGTCTGGGCAATTATGGAAAGCCCAATATCATTAACCTGATTAATGAATTCTTCATTGGTTAAATCCAGCCTGAAACCTTTAAAAGAACTTAACTTATCCGTGGTTCCGCCGGTATGACCCAAAGCTCTGCCGCTCATTTTGGCAATTTTACCACCGCAGGCCGCCACCAAAGGAATTAAGGTAATGGAGGTTTTATCTCCCACTCCTCCGGTGGAATGCTTGTCACAGGTAATCCCGTTAACTTTGGACAAATCCAGAACATCACCGCTGTTCACCATGGACATGGTAAGATTGGTGGTTTCATCAACATTCATTCCCTTAAAATAGATTGCCATTGTAAGGGCTGACATCTGATAATCAGGAATTTCACCTTTAGTATATCCCTGAATGATAAAATCTATTTCCTCTTTACTAAGAACTTCACCACTACGTTTTTTAAGTATCAAGTCATACATTCTCATAAATATACCCCCCTATTTATGATATGGCTCATTATTATTTATCTTATATGCTCTGTAAATCTGCTCTAAAAGTATTACTCTCATTAACTGATGAGGAAAAGTCATAGGCGAAAATGAAATCTTCATATTGCACCTTTTTTCTATCTCATCACTTATACCTAAAGAACCTCCAATAACAAAGCAGATATGACTTATGCCTTTAACCCCCAGGTCATCAATAATATGAGCAAATTCTTCAGAAGAATACTTTTTGGAATTGATGAAAAGTCCGCATACATAGGCTTTATCATCAATATATTCCATTAGTCTTTTGCCTTCTTTATTTTTGACTTCCTCTATTTCGCTTTGCGAAGGACTTTGTTTTGTTTCCTCATCCTTAACTTCCACAATATTTAATTTGCAGAATTTGCCAAGTCTTTTGGAATATTCATCTATGGCATCCCTAAGATATTTCTCTTTGATTTTGCCAACAGTAAGTAAAGTAATTTTCATAATTAATCAAAGATTTTATCGAAATTCTCATCAATAAAATTATCTATAAAACCATCGCTTAAATCAGGGAACATTTCCTTTAAATCCCTTCTTAAATAAGCAGTTCTTACAAAGAATTTCTGTCCCTCATCAATATCGCCGATGTGATCATCCACTGCCTTGGCATCGAAATTATTCTCAATATAGAAGATTAATTTCTTCATATTCTCTTCTTCATCATCCACTGCAGAGCTTAATTTCTTCTTGCTTGCTATTGATGTAAAACCACCAACTATAAAGGCAAGGAACATAACACCCATTACGCCACAGATAACATATAATCTGACTCCGTGAATAGGAAGCGGAATAACTCCAAATAAAGCAAGGATAACAGCGATTAATCCTATACCGCCGCAGATGAAAAGTGTAACAATACTTGACGATAATTCCGACATTTTTTCTTTACTTGGAACATAAACATCAGCTGATGATAATGCTTTTTGTCTTCTGAGTACTCCCTGAATTTGTGGAGCAATTCTTCTGAGCATATTGTCATCAATATCACCAAGTTCTGTAAATTCACCTGTATTAATAGCTTCAATTAAGGCTGTTTCATCAACTCTTTTAATTCCGTCTTCATCTTCCATGACATATTTTTCCATACTTTCAGGAATATCATTATCATCTTCATCAGTTGCGAAATCGCCTACAAAGAGATTGCTTTCATCTATTTCTTCAAACTTAGGCATTTCCTCTAATTTATCAACCAAAGGAACCTTACAGTCTGCGCAGACTTTAAAGCCTTCCCTGTATTCCATTTTACAGTTAGGACAAAATGGCATTTTATTCTCCTTTAATCCTATTTATTTGATAAATACTCATGAATACCCTTGGCACCGGCTCTTCCTGCACCCATTGCAAGAATAACTGTTGCTGCGCCTGTAACAGCATCACCACCGGCATAAACACCTTCTTTAGTGGTCTTTCCTGTCTCTTCCACGGCAACAATACATTTTCTCTTATTTGTTTCAAGACCCTTTGTTGTTGAAGAAATAAGAGGATTTGGAGATGTACCAAGTGCCATGATAACCACATCAACATCAATAACGAACTCGCTGCCAGGGATTTCAACAGGGCTTCTTCTTCCTGATGCATCAGGCTCACCAAGTTCCATCTTAATACACCTGATACCATTTACATATCCGTTTTCATCTGAAAGGATTTCAACAGGATTTGTAAGCATATCAAAGATTATTCCTTCTTCTTTGGCATGATGAACTTCTTCTGCTCTTGCCGGAAGTTCTGCTTCAGAACGTCTGTAAATAATATGTACATCTGAACCAAGTCTTAATGCAGTTCTTGCAGCATCCATTGCAACATTACCACCACCAACAACGGCTGTTTTCTTACCAACCATAATAGGTGTTGTGCTGTCTTCTTTGAAAGCCTTCATAAGATTGCTTCTTGTAAGATATTCATTGGCTGAGAATACACCGTTGGCATTTTCACCTGGAATACCCATAAACTTAGGAAGACCTGCACCTGATCCAATAAATACAGCGTCAAAGCCTTCTTTTTCAATAAGCTCATCAAGAGTAACTGTCTTACCAATAATTACATTATTTTCAAACTTAACGCCTAAAGCCTTAACGTTTTCAATTTCTTTTTTAACAACCCTTTCCTTTGGAAGACGGAATTCAGGAATACCATAAACAAGTACGCCACCAAATTCATGAAGAGCTTCAAATATAGTTACATCATAACCAAGTTTTGCAAGGTCACCTGCACAGCTGAGTCCCGAAGGACCGGAACCGATAACAGCAACCTTCTTTCCATTAGGAGCTGCATTGACTGTCGGCTTAAATCCTTCTTCAAAAGCTCTGTCTGCAACGAATCTTTCAAGCTTACCGATTGAAATAGCTTCACCCTTTAAGCCTCTGATACACTTGCTTTCACACTGTCTCTCCTGTGGACATACACGGCCACATACTGCCGGAAGAGAACTTGATAATGAAATAACATCATAAGCGCCCTTAAAATCTTTTTCCTTAACCTTGGCAATAAAGCCGGGAATATTAATTGATACAGGACATCCTTCCACACAAAGAGGCTTCTTACAGTTAAGACATCTTGTAGACTCTAAAACAGCTTCTTCCTCATTATATCCAAGACAAACTTCTTCAAAGTTTGTAGTTCTAACCTTTGGATCCTGCTCTCTTACAGGAATTTTCTTCATCATATCCATTAGTTGTTACCTCCCTGCTCGCAGTTTCCTTTATGTGTATCTCCCTCTTTGGCCTCAAGGTAAGCCTTACCTTCTTTGGTCTTATAGAGAGCCTGTCTCTTCATTGCTTCATCAAAGTTAACAAGATGGCCATCGAATTCAGGTCCGTCAACGCATGCGAACTTAACTTCGCCACCTACTGTAAGTCTGCAGGCACCACACATACCTGTACCATCAACCATAAGAGGATTCATGCTGACTACAGTATGAATACCAAGTTTCTTTGTTAAAAGGCATACAAACTTCATCATAATCATGGGACCAATTGTTACGCAGTGATCATATGTCTTGCCTTCAGCATATAAATCTTCAAGAACCTTGGTTACCATACCTGATCTTCCATAAGAACCATCATCAGTTGTTATATAAAGATTGGTTGCAACAGCCTTCATCTCATCTTCCATAATGATTAAATCCTTGGTTTTGGCACCAACGATAACATCACAGTCTACACCGATTGAGTGAAGATATTTAACCTGAGGATATACAGGAGCTGTACCAAGACCACCTGCAACAAATACTATTTTCTTCTTTTTAAGTTCTTCTACCGGCTCATCCATTAAATCAGTTGCCTTGCCTAAAGGTCCGACAAAATCATGGAAATAGTCACCGGTTTTAAGGCTCTGCATCTCATAAGTAGATGCACCGATAACCTGAACAACAATAGTAACTGTTCCTGCAATCGGATCATAATCGCTGATTGTAAGAGGAATTCTTTCTGAATTCTCCCCTGTTCTTACAATAACGAACTGACCCGGCTTTGCACTCTTCGCACATCTTTTAGCTTCAACAACATATTCAAATATGTTATCAGTAAGCTGTGTTGCTTTTTTAATCTTGTACATAATTTCTCCTTTTGGACTTCTAAGGTCCTGTTATAGTTATTTCTCCATCCTTCATATATATTTTGCCGATTGAACTCGGATCCACATATGAAACTACATATACATCTCCGGTCTTACTCTGAACAAAAGTAGTAGGATCTTCATAATACTCATAAACCACATATAATATCTTGGTTTCGCCTTCTTTTTCGCCTTCAACTGCAACAGCGCTGTCGCACTTATATACCAGCCTTCCACCCAGCTGTGCCAGGTGTCCGTCTGTATCTATCATTCCGCCTGATGAAACTTTATATACAATAATTGAATTAACTGCTTCTTCAGGTGTTACTGTTGCATTTTCAAGTATCAGCGAATATGTTGCCGTAACCATCTCACTTGGAACATCATTATTACCATATGTGACAAAATTAAATGTTGAATCGCCAAGAGGCATATATATAGGGCCTCTGTACTGAAGGCTGTCCTTGGTTGGCATTGTTCCGTCAGTAGTATAGTAAGTACTGTATTCATATGCGGAACTTATATCCAGTGTTATTAACTCAGGTGATGTATACTGTCCGGATTCCAGATTAATATAAGGAGCCGGAGGAATAATAACACTTATTTCATATTTTGCCTGATTAACTTCACTTACAACACCGTAACTGTTAACAAATATTGCTCTGATTACATATATTCCGGATTCAAGGAAAATCGGCGAAGTATATAAAGTACTTTCCGTGGTTGGTTCTTCACCATTAATCGTATAATAAATATTACCTGTTGTATTGGAACTTAATTTCAGATATAAAACATCATTATATTCCCCTTCAGGCTGTGAAAATTCAACCTTATCTGCCCTGTACATCGGGAACTGTTCTTTAATCTTTTCATCATTACAGTTGCTTAAGGTCTGAATTATGGCATCAATATTATTCTCTGATTCATAGATCGTAAACAGCTTCTTATATGTATCAACAGATACTGTGGATGAATTGGCTATAATGTCTCTTAATACATATGATGCATTATCATAATCATTAATATTCATATAGCAGTCCACAAGAGCCATTCTGTCATCAAGATTACCGGAATTAATACCAATGGCTTTTTCAAAATAATTAATAGCTTCAGTATATTCACCGGCATCCATATTTTCATAACCCTTGTTTACCAGATAACTGTAAGAATGCTGATGGTTGGTATTAACAATTGAAATTGTGAGTACCACAATTGCAGCAAGTAATAATAATACTGCAAAAATACCAATAATCCTGTAAGAAAGATTCTTCTTAAAAAGATCAACTATGCTTTCAACTGAAATATCTGCTCCATTTAAGATACCTTCATCATCATCCCAGAATTCCTCACCAGGTAAGTCACCATCGTCAATATCCTCTAAAATATCATCAATGGTCTTATCTCCTTCTCTGTCCATTTCGTGTTCTAAATTATCATCATCAGACAGAGTTTCCTCAACTTCCTTGGCGATATCCTGCTGATTTAAATCCAGTTCAATCTCAAATTCCGGATCAAATTCAGGTACGATATTAATCTCATACCCGCAGTTTTCGCAATACATCAGTCCTTCTTTTATTTCATTTTTACATTTAGGACATATCATACATTAACCCTGTAATAAACTACTTTGCTGCTTTAATGATTTCAACACTGTTAACACAGTTTTGCATCAGCATTGCAATTGTCATAGGACCTACTCCACCGGGAACAGGTGTAATAAGTGAACACTTAGGAGCAACCGCCTCGTAATCCACATCACCGCATAATTTACCATTATCCATTCTGTGAATACCTACGTCAATAACAACTGCTCCGTCTTTAACATATTCAGCGGTAATCATTTTTGGCTTACCGATTGCAACAATAAGAATATCAGCCTTATTGGTAACATTCTTTAAATCAACTGTCTTTGAATGAGTTACAGTTACTGTTGCATTCTCTCTTAGCATAAGCATTGCCATAGGTTTACCCACGATATTGCTTCTGCCGATAATAACCGCATTTTTACCTGTAATTTCCACACCGCTTCTTTTAAGTAATTCAATAATTCCAAACGGGGTGCAGGATACATATCCCTTTTTGCCAATGCTTAAAGCACCAACATTCTGTGGATGGAAACCGTCCACATCCTTAAGTGGTGAAATGGCATCAAGAATCTTTTGTTCATCAATTGCCTTAGGAAGTGGCAACTGAACCAGAATGCCATTTACCTTATCATCAGCATTTAATTTCTCTATTAACTCAAGAAGTTCTTCCTCAGTGGTTTCTTCCGGAAGTTCATAGGATAAAGACTTAATACCTGTATATTCGCAGGCCTTTTTCTTGTTATTAACATATACAGCTGAAGCCGGGTCGTTACCAACTAATACAACTGCAAGTGTAATCTCTATGCCTTCCTTGGCATACGCTGCAACCTTCTCTTTTACTTCGTCTTTTATCTGGGCAGAAATCTTCTTACCGTCTATTATCTCGCTCAACTTTATTCCTCCTGAAATTTAGAATAATCCTGAGATTTTTCCTTCTTCATTTACATCAATTCCGAATGCAGCCGGTTTCTTAGGAAGACCAGGCATTGTCATGATTGTACCTGTAATAACAACTACGAAACCTGCACCTGCACTTACATATACATCTCTTACATCGATATTGAATCCTGAAGGTCTTCCAAGTTTCTTCGGATCATCAGAAAGTGAATACTGAGTCTTCGCAATACATACAGGAAGATTGCCAAATCCTAAATCAGTAATGGTCTTAATCTGCTTCTTTGCATTGTCAGAATAATTAACACCATCAGCGCCATAGATTGTCTTTGCAACCTTTTCAATCTTCTGAGTGATTGATAATTCATCAGCATAAATTGGTGCAAAATGAGATTCTTTTGTTTCAAGTGTCTTAAGTACTTCCTTAGCAAGAGCGATACCGCCTTCTCCACCTTTTTCCCAAACTTCTGAAAGGGCAAAATCACAGCCTCTCTCAACACAGAAATCTCTTACGAAATCTGTCTCAGCCTTTGTATCTGTTACAAATGAGTTAAGAGTTACAACTACAGGAACATTGTAATTCTGTAAGTTCTCAATATGCTTCTCAAGGTTAACGATACCTTTCTTTAATGCATCAAGGTTTTCAGCACTTAAGTCTTCTTTTGCAACTCCACCATTATACTTTAAGGCTCTGATTGTTGCAACAAGTACAATTGCATCAGGCTTAAGACCTGCCATACGGCACTTGATATCAAGGAACTTCTCAGCACCAAGGTCAGCACCGAAACCTGCCTCAGTAATGATATAATCAGCCATCTTAAGAGCAGCCTTTGTAGCTCTTACTGAGTTACATCCATGAGCAATATTAGCAAAAGGTCCACCATGAACAAGTGCTGGTGTATGCTCTAATGTCTGAATTAAGTTAGGCTTAAGGGCATCCTTAAGAAGTGCTGCCATTGAACCTACTGCATTAAGATCAGCTGCTGTTACAGGCTTTCCTTCATAATTGTAAGCAACAACGATTCTTCCAAGTCTCTTCTTTAAATCTTCCATATCATCTGCAAGGCAGAGGATAGCCATGATTTCTGAAGCAACTGTAATTACGAAATGATCTTCTCTTACGAAACCGTCTGCCTTGTTACCAAGACCAACAACGATATTACGAAGAGCTCTGTCATTCATATCAAGACATCTTTTCCATACTATCTGTCTTGTATCTATTCCAAGTTCATTACCCTGATGGATATGATTATCAAGTAAAGCTGCAAGAAGATTGTTTGCAGATGTAATTGCATGGAAGTCACCTGTGAAATGAAGATTTAAATCTTCCATAGGAACAACCTGTGCATATCCGCCACCTGCTGCGCCGCCCTTAATACCAAAACATGGTCCAAGGCTTGGCTCTCTTAATGCGATGATAGCCTTCTTATCAAGTTTGGCAAAAGCCTCTCCAAGACCAACAGTTGTTGTAGTCTTTCCTTCGCCTGCAGGCGTAGGATTAATGGCTGTTACCAAAATAAGTTTACCATTTGGATTATTCTTGATTTTATCTAAGTATTCGTCAGAAATTTTAGCTTTATATTTACCATATAATTCCAATTCATCTGCTTCAATTCCCAATTTACCGGCAACCTCTGTAATAGGGGCCATCGTACACTCCTGAGCTATCTCGATATCACTTTTCATTCCATCTCCTCCTAATGATTAAATAATCTACTTCTTAAACATATATATAAACTGTCATTTAGACAAGTTTACACCAAATCAAACTTATAACTGCTCAAATTCTTCAAGAGTCATAAGAATTCGTCTTGGTTTCTTATCTTCTTCAGGTCCCACAACACCTGCTTCTTCAAGCTGATCCATAATTCTGGCAGCTCTGTTGAAACCAACTTTGAAATATCTTTGCAGCATACCTATTGAGCCTTTTTCTTTCTCAATCACGAGTTTAGCTGCTGCTTTAAAATACTCGTCCTTGTCATCATCCTCTCCGGACACTTCCGGTTCAGGATTTGTTATTGAATTCATCTTAACTGTGGCAGTCTGTCCATCTCCCGATTTGGATGAATCCAGAGTATTAGGTGTATATCCCTGGGCTCTTATAAATCCGCATACATCTGCAACTTCCTTATCCGAAACAAATGCGCCCTGTACTCTGAGCGGCTTATTAAGACTCTGTGGTGAATAAAGCATATCACCTTTACCAAGAAGTTTTTCTGCACCAACCTGATCAAGAATTGTTCTTGAATCAATTGCACTTGATACAGAGAAAGCAATTCGGCTTGGCATATTAGCCTTGATAAGACCTGTAATTACATCAACTGAAGGTCTCTGTGTAGCAATAATAAGATGAATTCCGGCTGCTCTTGCAAGCTGTGCAAGACGGCATATAGACTCTTCAACTTCCTTGGAGCATGTCATCATCAAATCAGCAAGCTCATCTACAATAATAACAATATGAGGCATCTTCTGAAGTTCTTCGCCATCAGGACCTGTCTGCCCATTTTCAACAGCCTGGTTATATCCTTTAAGATCCCTGACACCCATATCAGCAAACTTCTTATATCTGTCTGTCATCTCCCTTACGCCGTATTTAAGGGCATTGGAAGCTTCCTTTGGATCAGTTACTACCGGACAAAGCAGATGAGGAATACCATTATATACACTAAGTTCAACAACCTTAGGGTCAACCATGATAAGTCTTACATCATCCGGAGAAGACTTGAAGAGGATACTCATAATAAGGGTATTGATACAAACGGATTTACCTGAACCTGTAGCACCTGCAATAAGAAGATGTGGCATCTTGGCAATATCTGTTACAACTTTTTGTCCCGCAATGTCTTCACCAACAGCAAATGTAAGCGGCGCTTCCATAGCCTTAAATTCAGGTGAAGCAATCATTGAATAGAAACTAACTGCCGAACTTTCTTTATTGGGAACTTCAATACCTACTGCATTCTTGCCCGGAATTGGTGCTTCGATTCTTATATCCTCTGCTGCAAGATTAAGTTTAATATCATCAGCTAAAGATACGATTTTACTAACCTTTACACCCATAGCCGGCTGAAGTTCAAATCTTGTAACTGCAGGACCTTTCGATCTGCCGATTATTGTAGCATCCACGCCAAATGTCTTTAATGTTTCAGATAACTTGGCTGCAGTCTCATCTAATGATTTATCATCTGCACCCTTTGATTTACCAGTATTATTAAGAAGATCAACGGTTGGAAGTTTATATTTCCTGGTTCTTGGAATCGGCTTGGCGGTCTGTTCCTTGAAGGCTGCCTTTTCTACCTTTTCTTCCTTAACTTCAATATCAATATATTCTTCTTCCTCTTCTTCAGGTTCTTCTTCTATTACCGGCACAGGCTCTGGCGGATGAACTTCTTTTTTCTTAAAGCTAAAGCCGGATTCACTGGCACTTTGTTCTTTCTTCGTTTCCTTAATTCCAACCGGTTTAAGCCATTCTTCTTCCTCTTCAGCTGAATTTTGAACATCTTCTGTTACAAATTCCTCATGAATATCCTTAGACTTAATGACTTTCTGAACAGGAGTATTACCTGATATATCAATTACAAAACCTTCATCTTTCTTCTTTTCAGGCGCTTTATTGCCAAATGTCGGAATCTGAACATCAAATCCTTCATCTTTTTTAACCGGTTCAGGTTTAACTACAGTTTCCTTAACAGGCTCCTGAACCTTCTTTCCCGGATTTGACAAATCAAAATTCGGGCTTTCTTTTCTGATATCTGCAGCAAGGTCGCTGATTGCCTCTTTACTCTTGTTATAAGCCTTCTTGCTTACCTCAACAGTGGCCTTTGTTGTATCAGCTGCGGTTTCCTTCATCATTCTCATTACAGAAAATGGAACAATTAATACAAAATCAACAACGCAAAGCACAATAATCAAAAAGATACATCCGATTTTTGTTATTAATTTACATATTCCAAATGTAAGAATTCCAAATATTGCACCGCCACCGCTGGCAGCTTTATAGAAATAATCATTTAGTTCAAAAAAGCCCATATCAATATCTTCAATATCCGGATAAACCGATAAATGGGATATTAAAAGTGCAATAAGTGCTGATATTACAATTGCCGCCAAAACAAATAACTGTCTGTATGACTTGTCAAAAGGAACAAGTTTTAAAAATACAACAAATAAAATAATGGCAAGGGGCACAAAGAATGCACCATAACCCATTAATCCCATCATAATGGACTTAACAAGTTGTCCAAGACCATTATTAATTATATTTGCGCAGCAAAGAAATGGAAAAATAACAAAAACAGCTGTTGCTATAACTGCAATTATTATTCCAATTACTATATTGTCATCACCCTGTGCCTGTTTTCTTGAATTAGAAGAAGACCTCGATGAAGTACTTCTTTTTGTACCTGACGAAGATTCTCTTCTTGCTGCCTGGGAAGTTGTTCTTCTTCCCTGTGAACTTCTTCCTGAACTTGGTTTTCTGCCTGTACTTGCAGCCACGTTCTATCCTCCAAATAATTAATTATTTAATGTCATAATCATCTTTATCTGAAATATCTTTAATATCGTAATCCATCTCTCCTGCCTTAGGAATATAATCATAATTTAATTCCTTGGCAACATGCGGTTTAGGACCCGGGAGCGGATTCTTAATCATCTTCGGCTTTTCCTTAACTGTCTGAGACAGTGGAACAACATCATTAATCTCCACCTTATCCTTCAAAGGATCCTTAACCTTGTCATCCTTAACCCAGTCATTCTCACCAATATGAACAGGACCAACATGCTCATTTGGTTTATTAACAGGTGGTGCAATATGCAAACTGTCTGCAAGATGAGCATTATCCACAAGATCTGCTTCCGATTTTACCTTACTGTCCATTATCGGTGCAGGTTCTATAATATCAATCTGCGGAACAGGCTGTGTTAATTCAAGTTTGGATGCCGCATTCTCAACAGGAACTTTGGTAAACTTGTGAGAATTATTATCTTTCTCATTCTCTTCAGCAGCATCTGTATTTTTATCAGTATCAGCATTGACAGGCATTGAAGGAGCCTTAACATTTGTTTTGTTTTCGTTAGCCGAAGGCTTTTCAACATTAAGTCCTTCTGTCAATATCTGAACATTTTCTTCAATTAATGCAGCATCATCTGTTGTATTCTCATGAATTTCCGGCATACTTGGAACTGCCGCTACAATTTCCTTAATCTTTTCAACATCCTTAGGTGGTAATTCCTTACCCTGAGCAAGGAGAGAATTCTCATATGCAGTTCTTACAGGAGTAAACATCTTACCCCTTCTTGAACCAATTCTCTGACTCTTAGCCACTGTGCTGACCGGTGTTGTTACCGGTTTAATACTGTCTGCAGATTCATTAACCTTAACAGCATCAGCACTGTTTTCAGTATTTTCAGATTTGTTTCCAGTAACATCAGACTCTTTAGCCTCTGCTGCTTCATTCTTATCTTCTGATATAATTTCCTTAACCGCTGAATCGTAATTAACGCCAACAACCGGCTTTGACTCAGGCTCGTCGGCCACAGCCTCTTCTATAATTTCTTCATCATCAGGCTCGCCCATAAGATATCTGGCCATATTTGCTGCAATATCAGCATCATCCATATCTTTGACTCTTTTTACCTTTGTCTTTTGCTCATGAAGTTCTTTTAAGGCCTGAACATCTGATGCATAAGAGCCATCAGTTACTTCTGTTTCATTATTGCCGGAAACTGCCTCAGCCACTTCATTTTTCTTTGGCTCCTCTACAGGCTTTTTGGCAAAAGTAACCTTATTCTTTTTAGCTGAATTCTCATCTTCCAATACGATGGAATTCCTGGATGGTTTCTTCTCTTTATATCTTTTTTCTTTCTTCTTCTGTTCTTTATTATATTCCTTCTCTTCTATTGCCTTAACTTCTTCCTCAGTAAGATAATTCTTTCCAAGAGCATCAAGGGAAGTTAAACCTGTGGCACCCACAATAATATAGAGAAGATCTGCCACGCTGTTATATCCCGTATTCTCCATACCAAGAAGTTTAAAAATGGTAAGTGCAATTATCGGGAAAACAAAAACAAATGCTTTATCCCTTCTGTTCTTAAGGAATAAGCATACATATAAAAGGCAGAGTCCCAGCACAACAGCACTGTCAATTGTTCCACCAAATACAGTTAATAATGACAGATTAAAACTGCCAATTCTAAATGCAAGCCCATATTTAATAAGTGCATCGATTCCGCTTCCAAAAGGAGCAACCGAAAGCATTGTTATTCCAAGATAAAAGAATATAATATGGCTTGCTATATAAATAATAAGCTGCATCCATATCTTGGATATAACTTTCCACGGATCTCTGTTTCTTCTTGCAATTAATGCAACAATAGCAACAATAAAGAAAATAACTCCGCTTATATCAAGATACATTAATGCTGCCGAGCAAAGACCTAATAATACAAAATACGCGCCTTCAAATATAGACTCAATCTTACCCTTTGAATTAGCTTCGCATATAAGACTTAATGCCAGATAAAAGATACCGGCAAAAAATGCATATATAAGTCCACCGTCATAATGTGTAAAGCCCATAAAAGAGCCCGGCAAAAACATAAAGAGCAGATACATAAATATTGCTGCCCACCTGCCTGCCGACTTTCTTATTGCAAAATACATAATAACAGCGCAAATAAGACTGATTAAAGCCCCAGCGTAAAGAACAACATAATCCTGAGGCAAAAACTTATATATAAACTTTAATAAAGATGCATAAAGGTAAGACGCGTTACTAAGTGCATTAAGACCTGTTCCTGATGCTCCTTTGCAATAATCAAGATAAACAGACGACACTTCATTTTCTGCTACATAGGCAAAAACCGCAATAAATCTGACAAAAACACCGATAATTGTCGTCACTAAAACAATCGCTGTTTCAAGCAGTGTACTAAGGGGTACTGAACTTTGTGAATTATCTTTTTTTAATTTGGCATCAAATAATTTATATGCACCAATTAAACAAAAAGTCAGACCTACGGCAATGGCATATAAAGTTATGATTATCATAAGATAATCCACTGCCCCGGTGCTCTGTCCATAATTAATGGCAGAAACTCCAAGACTGGTGAATATTACAACTGAAAATATAGCCCAGAATATGTAATTAAATACACCTTTTTTTATCTGCATTATCTAACCTACTAATCTAAAAGTTTCTCAATATTGTATCTAGGTCTGTGCTTAACTTCCACATAAATCTTGCCAATATACTGACCAATAAGACCTACTGATATAAGCTGTACACCGCCTAAAAACCAGATTGATACAATAAGTGATGCCCATCCCGGTTCTACTGTGCCAAAGAAATATGAAATAATGGCATAAATAAAAGCACAGATACTAAGTATAACAACTATTGTACCAAGGACAGTAATTAAACTGATTGGCTTAACACTAAAGGATGTAATTCCTTCAAAAGCAAGTGCAAGCATCTTCTTAAGAGGATACTTGCTCTCACCTTTTTGTCTTTCAAGCCTTTCATAATATACGCAGTCAGTCTGATAACCGATTAATGGAATAATACCTCTTAAATAAAGGTTGATTTCCTTATAATTGGAAAACTGTTCAACTGCTCTTTTACTCATTAATCTGAAATCTGCATGATTATATATAGTCTTTGCACCCATTAAGGACATTACTTTATAGAAGCCCTGGGCGGTGGTTCTTTTGAAAAATGAGTCTTTCTTACGGGAATTACGAACACCGTAAACTATATCACAGCCTTCTTTATATTTAAGAATCATATCCTTAAATACATTAATGTCATCCTGAAGGTCTGCATCGATGGATATGGTAATATCTGAAGAATCCTTAGCAGTAATAAGACCTGCAGTTAATGCAAACTGATGACCTACATTGCCTGCAAGTTTAAGACCTTTTATTCTGTTGTCATTTGCATGATGCGCTTCAATGACATCCCAGGTTTTATCCTTACTTCCGTCATTGACATATAAAACATAACTGTCATCATCAATTAAGCCTTCTGCCACAAGTTCATCCAGTTTTCCAAGAAGAGCCGGTGTGGTAATCGGAAGCATTTCCTCCTCATTGTAGCAAGGCACAACTATAGCTAATCTGCAGCTCATATCCAATCTCCCAATATTAGTTATTTAAAGCCTGTTCAATATCTGCAATAAGATCTTTTGGATCCTCAATACCTACAGAGAATCTGATTAAATCAGGCTGAACACCTGCAGCAAGTAACTGCTCGTCAGACATCTGTCTGTGAGTATGAGAAGCAGGATGAAGCACACATGATCTTGCATCAGCAACATGAGTTACAATGGCGATAAGTTTAAGGTTGTCCATAAACTTAATGCTTGCATCTCTTCCACCCTTAATACCGAATGTAAGTACACCGCAGGTACCATTAGGCATGTACTTCTTTGCTCTTTCATAATACTTGTCACCTTCAAGGCCGGGATAATTAACCCATGCAACCTTATCATTTGATTTAAGATATTTAGCAAGTGCAAGTGCATTATCGCAATGTCTCTTCATTCTTAAATGAAGTGTTTCAAGGCCTAAGTTAAGTAAGAATGCATTCTGTGGAGACTGAATTGAACCCAAGTCTCTCATAAGCTGTGCTGTAGCCTTGGTAATATATGCACCCTTTCCAAACTTCTTTGTATATGTAATTCCATGATATGTTTCATCAGGAGTTGTAAGACCCGGGAACTTATCTGCATGTGCATCCCAGTCAAAATTACCTGAATCAACAATTGCACCACCAACTGCTACTGCGTGGCCATCCATATACTTGGTTGTTGAATGAGTAACAATATCAACGCCAAAATCAAAAGGTCTGCAGTTAACAGGTGTAGGGAATGTATTGTCAACAATTACAGGAATACCATTATTGTGTGCTACCTTAACAAACTTATCAAAATCAAGAATAACAAGTGATGGATTGGAAATTGACTCAGCAACGATACACTTTGTATTAGGCTTAATTAATGAATTAAGCTCATCTTCTGAGATTTCCGGATCAACTACAGTAGTCTCGATTCCCATTCTCTCTACAGTTGCAGTAAGAAGGTTAAAAGTCCCGCCGTATAAAGCAGAGCTGATAATAATATGATCGCCTGCTCCCGCAATGTTAAATACTGCAAAGAAGTTAGCGGCCTGACCTGAAGATGTAAGCATTGCTGCTACGCCGCCTTCTAACTGACAAATTTTCTTGGCTACCCAGTCATTGGTAGGATTCTGCAATCTGGTATAGAAATATCCTTCTCTTTCAAGATCGAATAACTTACCCATTTCATCAGAAGTATCATACTTAAAAGTAGTACTCTGATAAATAGGAAGCACCCTCGGCTCGCCATCGTGGCACTCATAACCACCCTGTACGCACAGGGTATCCAAACTGTAATCTGACATTTATCTGTCCTCCCGATATAATATAATAATCACAAATTATCTTAATTCGTCTTCTTCTTCCCAGTTAGTATAAACATTCTGAACATCATCATCGTCATCAAGAAGATCAAGAGTTCTGTTTAAGTTTTTAACTGCTGTTTCATCTGTTAAGGAAACATAGTTTTGAGGAATCATTGTAACTTCAGCTGAAACTGTAGGAATCTTATTCTCTTCAAGAGCCTTAACAACATCCATAAATCCTTCAGGAGAAGTAAGAATTTCATAACTTTCTTCCTCTTCATTGAAGTCTTCTGCTCCTGCATCAAGAGCAACCATCATAAGGTCGTCTGCGCTTAATTCGCAGTCTTCCTTATCAATAATAATCTGACCTTTATTATCAAACATAAATGATACGCAGCCCTGTGTACCAATATTTCCCTGTCCTTTTGTAAAAGCAGATCTTACATTGGCAGCAGTTCTGTTCTTATTATCTGTAAGTGCCTCAACGATAATGGCAATACCATTTGGGCCATATCCTTCATAAGTAACCTGTTCGTAAACTACTGAACCATCTTCACCTGCAGCCTTCTTGATACCTCTTTCAATTGTATCATTAGGCATATTATTGGCTTTAGCCTTGGCAATAACTGTTGCAAGCTTGTAATTGTTGGCAGGATCCGGTCCTCCCTCCTTAACAGCTACTGCGATTTCTCTTCCGATAATGGTAAAAATCTTACCCTTTGCTGCATCATTTTTCTCTTTTTTATGCTTAATATTAGCAAATTTAGAATGTCCTGACATAGTGCCTCCTTATTTAAAACAAAATCATCTTTAATCATAACATTTTTTTTAATATTTTTCTATATTCTTTTAACTAATACATTTTGAATTATGTGATTTTCTACCTCAAGTATCTTAAAATGATAGCCTTCATAGTCTAATTCAGCCTTTTCATCATCTGTAGGAATATGCTCTATCTTGTTAATTAAAAAGCCATTTAAAGTATCCACATCCTCAATATCGAACTTAATATCCAGGAATTTTTCAAGATCTTCCAGCGGTGTCAGGCCGTCAATTTCATATTCATCAAGCCCCTTACCTTTTATAAAATCCTCCTCGATATCATATTCATCCATGATATTTCCAACGATTTCTTCCAGGATATCCTCAAAAGCAATAAGTCCGGAGGTCTGGCCATATTCATCAAGAACTATTGTCATCTGTATCTTTTCAGACTGCATCTTGGCAAAAAGTACATCCACGCTTCTGGTTTCCGGTACATAGACCGGCTTACGAAGAATACTGTAATAATTCTTTAAAGCCCCAAGTTTTTTTCTGCCACTTGCCTGATACATAAGAGCATCCTTTAGATTCAGTATTCCTATGATATGATCAAGATTCTCATTATATACAGGGAATCTTGAATACTGCTTTCCAAGCATTATCTCAATTGCTTCATCAAGGGTAAGGGTATCTTCAAGCGCAAAAATATTCGACCTGTTTGTCATTATATCCTTGGCTTTCTTGTCACCGAATTCCAGCATATTGGTTATCATTGTAGCCTCGGATGAATCAATTACACCCTTGGCAGAACCTTCATTAACCATGGATATAATCTCATCTTCAGTTACTTCCTCATCTGCCACAAGGTTTTTAAAGCCAAAAATCCTTAATATCACATTGCCAAGGCGGGAGGATATTTTGTAAAGAGGCACAATAATATCAAAAAAGCCGATGATTTGGACAACTCCAAGTGCTCCTTCTTTCTTACCTGCCACAATTCGTCTTGGAATAAGATATCCAATGGTGAAATTGATTATGAAATAAATAATAATTGCCACAGCAAAAATAAGGGCAACAACCAGATTTACCAACGCATTGCCCCATGGAAGAAAACCATATATTTCTTTTCTAAACTGTACAAATAAAGCGATATATGCCGCAAAGAATATAAGACCAAGGCACATATTGATAAATATCATGCCCATTAAAGCCACACTCTGATAATTGTGACTGCCATTTTTTAATTTTTTAAGTCTTAAAAGAGTCTTCTCATCAACCACTTCTGTGAAGTCCTCTTCAGTAATCATGCGGACTTCTTTATGAAATCTCGAGAAGATAACATATGCCACCATAAAAATAAGGTAAAGCAAAAATAAAAATATATATAAATATTCCATAAAACCTCTTACTTAATATCGTTGTGATAATCCTTGGCATAAACAAGTTCGCCATTTTTGTAATACTCTCTTGGAACACGTCTTCCGATATCACATACAACCTCATAGTTAAAACCACCGTAGAAATCACATAAGTCTTCCACAGTAATCTTCTCATCACCATCCTGGCCTATAAGCGTCACCTTGTCATATTCCTTAACGCCTTCAATATCAGTAACATCCACCATAAACTGGTCCATACATACCCTGCCAAGAATCGGAGCCTTCTTACCCCTGATCAGTACATATCCTTTTCCTGAAAGACCTCTTGGATATCCGTCTCCGTAGCCTACAGGAACTGTGGCAAGGCGCGTATCCCGCTTTGTAACATAGGTCTTTCCATAGCTTATGCCCATACCTTCCGGCAAATCCTTAATATAAACAATATGACTGTATAATGACAAAGCGCCCTTAAGCCCCTTTGCTGCCTCTTCCATATCCTTTGAAGGAAGAAGTCCATACATTGTAATACCCATACGGTTAAACGTATATCTGACTTTACTTAATGACTGAATGTCATTGGCAAGAAGAGTTGCTGCACTGTTATAGCAGTGAATATACTTAAATTCATGATGATATTTTTCACTGATTCTTAAAACCATATCATCAAAAGCATTAATCTGGCTTACAAGATAATCTCTCATATCATTCTCATCAGCAGTTGCAAAATGGGTAAAAATCCCCTCCGCCTCGATATATTTTGAGGCAATGATTTTGCCAGCGATTTCAAGAGCTTTATCATCAAGCCCGATACCGATTCTGTGCATGCCGGTATCAACTTTAATATGAACTTTGCATTTCTTTCCAACCTTCTTTGCTGCTTCTTCAATGTCAGCAATCATGTCTTCCTTAAATACTGTCAGGGTTACATCATTTTCAATCAGTTCCTCATAAGCATAAGGAAATACATATCCAAGAATAAGAATCTCTTTCTTAATTCCTGCTTTTCTAAGTATAAGAGCCTCTTCTGCTGTAGCTGCAGCAAAGCCCATTACATAATCCTTATTTTCAAGAGTTCTTGCAATAGGCAGTGCGCCATGACCATAGCCGTCTGTTTTGATAACAGCCATGATAGGCTTCTTATCCATACTTTTTTCATAAACCATTTTTACATTGTCAGCAATTGCATCCAGATCAACTCTGGCGCATACTCTCTCATAATGTTCCAATTTAATGTCCCTCTTTAATCTTTTTATAACACTCAGGAATGGTATCAATCACATCCCTGGCCATAATTGAATTAATATCAGTTTTTGAAAGCAGAATATCTGCGCACATGCCATGCATATATACGCCAAGGCATGCTGCGTCGTAAGCCTTATATCCCATGGAAATAAGTCCCACAATAATACCTGAAAGCACATCCCCGGAACCAGCTTTGGCAAGTCCTGCATTACCTGACATATTAATATATGTCTTATCTCCTGCCACTATGGAATTATGCCCTTTTCCTACAACAATAAATCCTGTTTCGTAAGCATAATCAGTTACAGTTTTATAATAATTATCCTGTATTTCCTTGGAATCAATACCGGTAAGCCTTGATAATTCACCTGTGTGAGGAGTAATAATTACATCGCCCTTGTTCTTTGCATAATACAGGCATTTATCATATAAATCCTTATTCTTTGACAGAATATTAAGACCATCAGCATCTATGACTAATGGGCCTTCTCCATCAAGCACTTTGTCCATAAGCGCTTGGGCCTTATCTGATGTTCCAAGTCCCGGACCAATTAAAATTGCATTAATCTTATCTGTTTTTATCTCTTCATCACTGTCACAGATAATTGCTTCAGGAAGATTCATTCTTAAATCTGATATATTTGACGATGCTGTATAAACCTTAACCAGACCGCAGCCGGTTTTAAGTGCAGAAGCAGCAGCCATATATGTGGCGCCGTAATATTCTCCTATACCTGCAACTACCAAAGCATTGCCATAGGAATATTTATTGGAATTATCATCTCTTTTTATGATGGAGACATCAGGTGTTCCATATGTTACATACTCTTTTTGGCCATCATCAATGAGTCCAATATCTCCCACATAAATAACACCACAGTAATAATTACCTGGTGTAGTAAGAATACCTATTTTGGCATAACCTATGGTAATGGTGATATCAGCATGAATACATACAGGCATTAAAGAGCCATCTGATGCATTGATTCCTGATGGAATATCAACAGAAACAAGAATACTGCCCTTGTTTTTAAGAGAATTAATATGATTAATTAAATCTATATATTTATCATCAAGATTTCTTGATAATCCAACACCGAATATAGCATCGACCACATAATCACAGCCTTCAGTTATCTCTTTAGTATATGCAATATCGTAAGCGCCGGTCATAATAAGTTTATCAGCTATTTGAAGCTGACCTTCAAGACCTTTGGACTTATTTGAAGACTCAATTACATATAATCTTACTTTGCAGCCTTTAAGTGCAAGCATTCTGCCAAGGGCCACCCCATCAGCACCATTATTTCCGGGACCTGAAACTATAAGATAACTGGCACCTTCTTTATAAATGGCATCAAAAATACATAAAGACGCCCTTTCTATCAGCGCATCTTCCGTAATACCAATCTCATTTATTGTATAAGCATCTATCGCCTTAACATTGTCCCCTGAATATGCTTTCATTATTCATTCTCCGCTTCATTTTCCTGGGAACTGTTAATTCTGTATGATAATTTCATCAAACTGTCTGAAAGATGTACATTCTCTACCACAACATCCTTAGGAAGTTCCAGATCAACGTGGGCAAAATTCCAGATAGCCTTAATACCGCATGCAGTTAATGTCTTGGATACCTCTAAAGCTCCCTGCTTAGGAAGTGTAAGTACTGCAATATCAATATCATTTTCCTTAATAAACTCTTCAAGTTTATCCATGGAATAAATCTTAAGGCCTCTTACTTCCTGACCTTCTATTGATGCATCCTTATCAAATAATCCCTTTGTAAAGAATCCTCTTCTTTCAAAATTCATATAATTGGCAAGAGCCTGTCCTAAGTGACCTGCGCCAATAATTACAAGATTATGTTTCTTATTAAGCCCGAGGATTTTGGCAATTTCATCATAGAGATATTCAACATTATAGCCGTATCCCTGCTGGCCAAAACCGCCAAACTGATTGAAGTCCTGCCTTATTTGAGATGCGGTTACATTCATTCTGACACTAAGGTCATGTGAAGAAATTCTTTCAATTCCTTCATCTTTCAAATCACCTAAATATCTGTAATATCTTGGTAGCCTACTAATGACTGCCTGTGAAATACCATTAGCTTCCACTTTTAAACCTCCAAGTAACAAACATAATCGTTATTTTTTTAACTACTAATAATTATAATTTTTCATAGATAAAGTGTCAACTTTGATGTATCATTATATAAGTGCGTTTTTAAAGGAATGTGACAATGATTCTTAACATTAGTAATATAACTAAATCTTTCGGCGACAAAACCATCCTTAAGGATGTGTCTTTTGGCATAAATGAGCATGAAATGGTGGCTCTTATCGGTAATAATGGTACAGGTAAGACTACTCTTCTTAATATCATTATGGGTAAGGAACATGCCGACAGCGGAGACATATTTCTTAAAAAGGATGCCAAAATCGCCTATCTTCCTCAGGTAATCACCTTCGAGGACGACAGAACCATCTATGAAGAAGCACTTGATGTCTTCTCTTCTTTGATTGCTGAAGAAAAGACTCTTCGTGACATGGAAGATGGGATGAGTTCCTTATCCGGCGATGAATTAAATAAATATATGGATGTCTATCATCAGAAGATGGACAGTTTTGTCAATAACCGTGGATTAACCTATAAAAATGAGATTAATGCTACCCTTTCGGGACTTAAATTCCTTGGCGGCGATATGGATAGAAAGGTTTCATCACTTAGCGGTGGCGAGAAAACCAGATTACTTCTGGCACTTATTCTTTTGCAAAAGCCGGACATTATTTTGCTCGATGAGCCTACAAACCATCTTGATATGGACTCCATCGCCTTTTTGGAAAAGGAACTTTTAAGTTTAAACTGCGCAGCACTTATTATCTCCCACGACCGCTATTTCTTAAATAAAGTGGTCAAAAAAGTTGCCTGGATTAATAACGGCAGCATCCTTTCCTATAGCGGTAATTATGATGATTTTATCGTAAAAAGAGACGCCTATGTTCTTGCAAAAATGCGCGAATATAATAAGGAGCAGGCATATATAAAGAAGCAGGAAGAAGTTATTGCTCTTCTTCGCTCTTTCAACCGGGAGAAATCCATCAAAAGAGCCGAAAGCCGTGTTAAACAGTTGGACCGCAGGGCTGCTGTAGAGAAGGTCAATGTGGAAACCACTGAAATGAATTTAAGTTTCAGTATTAATAAAGAAAGCGGCATGGATGTTTTAAGCATCGATAACCTCTTCTTTGATTATAATGATAATAAGATTTTAGAAGGTGTCAGTTTAGAGATTAAAAAAGGGGAAAGAATTGCCTTAATCGGCGCCAACGGAACCGGCAAATCAACTTTCCTTAAACTTATTAATAGAGAACTTCGCCCGGTATCTGGTGAAATTAATTACGGTACAAATGTGGAAATCTCCTATTTTGACCAGAATGCCAAAGTTCTGGATGATAATGATACCATCTTTGAATCCATACAGAATTCCTATCCTGACATGACCAATACGGAAATAAGAAATATGCTGGGAAGTTTTTCTTTCAGGGATGATGATGTGTTCAAGAAGATTTCTACTTTATCAGGAGGTGAGAGAAGCCGCGTTATTCTATCCAAATTAATGCTCTCTAAGGGTAACTTACTCATTCTCGATGAGCCTACCAACCACCTTGATATGACAAGTAAGGAAATACTGGAAGAAGCCATAAATAACTTTGAAGGTACTGTTTTATATGTAAGTCACGACAGATATTTCATCAATAAAACTGCTACTAAAGTAGTTGAGTTAAAGGGCGGGCATTTTACCCAGTACATAGGTAATTATGATTATTATCTTCTTAAGAGTTCTGAGCAAAACTCCGGTTCTAAGTCGTCTGATGCCCCGTCTTTAGTTAAGGATGAGCCCACAAAGAATAATCTTGATTATCTAAGCCAGAAGAAAGAAAAGGCCGAGAAACAAAAAAGAGAAAAAGACATAAAGAAAATCGAAGAAAAAATTGAGGCTTTGGAGAATAAAAAAGTTTTAATTGAAGAAAGCATGAATAAGCCAGAGACTACTTCGAACTCTGCCAAATTAAATGAACTTTGCAGTGAATTAAATGATATCAATTTGGAAATCGATGAATTAATGAATAAATGGGAAGAGCTTGAGTCTTAAGCTCCTCCCATTTTTTAAATGATTCCAAGTATAAATATGGCAATGAGAACTATTGGCAGAACAATCTGCATATATAATTTCATCCATGATTTTACCTTAAGCCCTTTGCCTTCATTGGCTTCATTAAGGAAATTCTCCCATCCCCAGCCAAACCTGTAAGTACAGAATAATACGAATACTAAAGAGCCCAAAGGTAACAGCCACTGGCTGACAATATAATCTTCCAAATCAAGTATTGTTGTTCCATCTCCTAAAGGCTGAATAAATGACAGGAGGTTAAAGCCAATTGCACATGGCATGGAGAGAATAATCATTACAAATATATTTATAAGGCAGGCTTTTTTACGAGATATATTAAATAATTCCATACAGCCTGAAACTATATTTTCGAATACCGCAAGTATTGTGGAGAAGGAAGCAAAATTCATAAATAAGAAAAATAATGTTCCCCATATCCTCCCACTTTCCAGATTATTGAAAACATTTGGAAGCGTAATAAACAGAAGGCTCGGACCACTGTCTACACTAACTCCAAAAGCTGAACATGCAGGAAATATAATAAGTCCCGAGCAGACAGCAACCACTGTATCAAGAATTGCCACACTTACAGCCTCTCCCATCAGGGCTCTTTTTTTATCTATATAACTTCCGAATATTGCCATGGAACCTATCCCGAGGCTTAATGTGAAGAATGCCTGCTGCATGGCTCCAACCGCCACATTACTAAATCCCACTTCCTTAATTACATTAATATCCGGTTTAAGATAAAAAACTATCCCTTCGAGTCCACCTTTTAATAATACGCTGTGAACTGCCAGTATTCCCATAAGGAAAAGAAGCAAAAGCATAATTACCTTGGTAATGGATTCAAGGCCTTTTTGAAGTCCAAAGGAAAGCACCAGAAAACCAAGAATACAGATTATAATAACTCCAATAATATTTATTTGGGGACTAAGAAGCATATTATTAAAGAAGTTCCCAACTCCTGCCGAATCAAGCCCCTCATATTTACCGGTCAGCGATGCATAAAAATAATACAGCATCCATCCTGCAACAGATGTATAAAAACTCATCAAAAGATAACTTCCGATAATGCAGACATAGCCATGAATATGCCATTTATGTCCCTTTTTCTCCAGTTTCTTAAAACTCAGAACCGGATTCTGCTTCGCTCCTCTTCCTACTGCAAATTCCATTGTCATAACCGGAATTCCCAGTATAAAGAGAAATATCAGATACAATAGGACAAAAGCCCCGCCCCCATTAGAACCAACCATATACGGGAACTTCCACACATTGCCTATTCCAATGGCGCAGCCGGCTGATAGTAATATAAATCCTAATCTGGAACCCAAATGTTCCCTTTCCATATAAATCTCCCAAAAAATAAGACGCTCAAAAGAGCGCCTTACTCTTAAATCTTTTTAAATCATTGTTTCCAGAGTCTTACGAATCTCTTTAATGAAATTCTCACTATTTAATACAGTTACATTTTGAAGTGATGTGATAAGCGCCAGATCCTTGGTCATTCTTCCACTTTCAATTGTATCAATAGTAGCTTTCTCAAGCTTATCTGCAAAATCCATAAGTTCAGGAATATTATCAAGTTCTCCTCTCTTACGAAGAGCTCCTGTCCATGCAAATATGGTTGCTACAGAGTTGGTAGATGTTTCTTCACCCTTAAGGTGCTTGTAATAATGTCTCTGGACTGTACCATGAGCTGCTTCATATTCATAAACACCGCTTGGAGATACAAGTACTGAAGTCATCATTGCAAGTGAACCAAATGCTGAACTGATCATATCTGAGAATACGTCACCATCATAGTTCTTGCATGCCCAGATGAAACCGCCTTCAGATTTCATAACTCTTGCTACTGCATCATCAATAAGTGTGTAGAAGTAAGTAATTCCTGCAGCATCAAATTTCTCTTTATATTCATTATCAAAGATTTCCTGGAATATATCCTTGAAATTATGATCATATTTCTTGGAAATGGTATCCTTTGTTGCAAACCATAAATCCTGCTTTGTATCAAGTGCATAATTAAAGCATGATCTTGCAAAACTTTCAATTGACTTGTCAATATTGTGAATACCCTGAATAATACCTGCTGACTTAAAATCATGGATGGTCTCTCTTGTTACTGTACCATCTTCTGCAGTAAATACCAGTTCTGCTTTACCCGGTCCCGGAATCTTCATTTCAGTATTCTTATAAACATCACCGTAGGCATGACGCGCGATGGTGATAGGCTTTTTCCATTTGCTGACACATGGTTCAATGCCTTTTACAACAATAGGAGCTCTGAATACGGTACCATCTAAGATTGCTCTGATTGTTCCGTTAGGGCTCTTCCACATCTCCTTTAGATTATATTCTTCCACTCTTGCAGCGTTAGGTGTAATGGTTGCACATTTAACTGCTACACCATATTTAATTGTTGCATTGGCGCTGTCTATTGTAATCTGATCATCAGTCTCATTTCTTTTTTCAAGACCTAAATCATAATATTCTGTCTTAAGATCAATATAGGGAATTAATAATTCATCCTTAATAATCTTCCACAGAATTCTGGTCATTTCATCCCCATCCATTTCCACAAGCGGGGTTACCATTTTAATCTTTTCCATATGTCCTCCATGTAATAAATTTATTTAGTAGGGATTTGGCAGGCAACCTTCTTAACATTTGAAGGAAGCTTAAAATCCTTATCATCACATCTGTATGCAATAAGAATACCATCACCTATAATGAGATAATCCTCGGTTCCGTTGTCGTAATAGTCCTGAATAAAAGCCGTATGTTCGAATGCATGCTCTCCCACATCGGTTACCGTGGAAGGAATGCTCACATCTTTCAGATCATCACAGTGATAGAATGCCCCTTTCCCGATTGTGGTAACCCCCTCAGGAATTACTACAGTCTGAATACCCGATCTGGCAAAAGAGAATGAACCTATCTCTTTAATTCCTTCAGGTATGCTGATGGTCTTTAAGTCTTTCTTCATGTAATACAGATTATCCGGAATTACTCCATCCTCGAGATAATCTTCCAGAACATTACCATATTCAACTATGCCATTAGAAGATACAACCTTTGGCTGTGTGACGTCAAGAAGAACTACTGCTTCAGAATTAACAACCTGTGTACTTGCCAGTACATCAGGACCATCTGGCACTCTTTCCTCTTCAACTTCCGGCTTGATAACCTGGGTTACACCATTAATGGTTACCGTATTGCCTTCGGTTTCCTCCTTTGGCTCAGAAGTTTCTTTCTTATCATACTTGGTAGATTCCGCAATATTCAAATCATAAATTGGATTATTAAGAATCGGAATACCCTTATCCAGAGCATAATTATATCCTACACTGAACTCCGGTGCATAAAAACCGATATTGGTGCAGCCATCAAATGATGAAGGATGAATTGCTGTTACAGAGTCAGGAATATGAATCTGCTCTAAAGATGTACAATTCTCAAAAGCATTAATGTCTATGGTTTTGGTATTAAAACCGATTGTTACAGACTTAAGACTATCTGCTCCCGAAAAAGCATACGGAGATACATCTGTAAGATTTGATGATAATGCCACATGTTCAAGAGCATCCACACCGTAAAATGAATAAGGTGTAATGAAATTAACATTATTATTCATTACATATGATATCTTCTCTCTTCCCGGCATCATTGCATATATTGTTGATTTATCAGCATTATATAAAACGCCATCACTATAGGAAAGATATTTATTATTCTCATTTAAAGATACTTTCTTTAAAGAATTACAGCCTGAGAAAACACCTGAACCTAATTTCTCTACACCCTTACCAATCTCCACTGATGTAAGATTAGGACAGTTGGCCAAAGCCCCGGTTCCAATAAATGTAACCGAATCAGGAATCTGAATTCTCTTTAAGGAATCCATCTCAGCAAAAGCATTATATTCAATTGTTTCAAGGCTACTTGGAAGATAGATTACTTCTATGCTGTCGCAATCTTCAAAAGCCCCTTTGCCAATGGTTTTAACACCGGAAGGCACAGTTACCCTGGTATCCGTGCCCTCATATTTATATAACGTTTCATCACTTACGGACAAAGTTCCGCTTTCTGCTTTTGATGATAATACAGATGAAGCTAAAACTATGACAGCAATCAGACAAAGAGTTATGGCTGAAATTGTAATTATTTTAATGCTCTTCTTCATAGATTATCCTCTAACAACTATTTGGCTGTTGCAACTTTTCTTTTATCTTTCTTAAGGAATAAGAATCCTGAAAGTGCTAAAAGCGCAACTGCAAGGAAATACTTAGGAGCAATTCCGTCGCCTGTCTTAGGTGTTGCATTATATGACTTGGATGCACTTAAGTTACCTGTATCAACATAAATCGCATATGGCGAGAAGTGAGACGCCGTAAATGTCATACAAGGTACTTTGTTAATGGTTGTAAACTTAGGATTTAATTCTTTAAGTTCGCCATTAACTACATAACAAATCTTATTATTACCTGCATACTGAACCAGATCATCAGGAATAGGGAGTGTAACATTTACTTTAAGTCCATCCTTATTCTCAATCTTGGTCTTACCTGTGGAATCATATAATGATAAGTCAAATGCAAAATATTTAATATTATCAAGTGTACCATACTTCTCTTTAAGCGCCTCTTCTACTTCTTCTTTCGCTGTGGCAGAATCAGTAAGTTTTAAGATGTAATTATCTGTTGAACCTGAAACACTTGCCGATGCAACAGATGTATTTGATATACCTGTCTTATTAACATTAAATGTTGTATTTGAAGGTGTTGTAGTCTTGCTTGATGATGAACCTGAGCCTGAACCTGAACCGGAAGAACTCTTATCATCAACATAGTTTGCAGTAACTGTAACATTGGCTGCAGGCATTGTAACAACTGTTGCTGTTATTGATGCGCTTGCAAGTTTAGCCTTGTCATTATCAATAGTCCACTTATCAAACTTCTTTCCTGTTGCAGGATTATTGGCTACAACAATAGCCTGGGCACCTGCTGCATAACTTCCGGAACCGGAACCGTTAACTACCGTAAGAGTATAAAGGGTTGGAGCTGCCGGAGTTGAATTACTTCCGTTATTACTGTTGCTGCCCCCGTTATTGCTTCCGTTGTTGTTATTGTTGTTGCCACCGTTGTTGGTGTCGCTATTTCCATTATTACCATTATTACCGTTATTGCCGTTGTTATTACCGTTGTTACCGTTATTGCCGTTATTATTACCGTCATCAGGTGTAGGAGTCGGATCAATCTGGCTGTCCTCTTCTTTTTCATACTGAGCATAGGTAATGGTATCCTGTGTAATATTGGTTATAGCCGGTCTCCAGCCTGCGAATACATATCCTGTTCTTGTAGGACTCTGAGGAACAATACAGTCCTCGCCATATTTAACAGTCTGTGTCATAAGTACAGTATCATCATAATCAACAAACTTAACTGTAAATAATGTCTCTTCTTCTACAATCTCTTTATAAGTAGCATAAACCTTTGTATTCTCAGTAATGTTTGTAGGTTCAGGTCTCCATCCCTCAAATGTATATCCCTCTTTTGAAGGAACAACATGTGTGGTTGCATCCTCTCCTTCATTAACAGTTACAGTATCAAGAATCGTTACTGTATCCTCATCATAGAAAGTAACCTTATAAGTTACAGGCTTATCGGCAACTATGATATTAGGATAATGGTCCGCATAATATTTAGCAGGAGAATCCGGTTCAGCATAAAATGTAATAGTCTGAGGATCCCCGTCAAAAGCGGAATTATCAATAACCGATGTACCTGTAGGAATATCCACATATCTTATATTACTTTCCTTAAAAGCATTAGGTCCGATGCTTCTGTTGCTTTCAGGAAGATTAACCATGAATAAGTTATCCGTACCTTCAAAGCAGGATTCAGGAATCTGGTCGATACCGGATTCGGATAAATCCGCACTGATTACACCATCGCAGTCATAGAACGCATATGGATAAATATTACTTACTTCACCAAGTTCGGCACTGTTCATTGCCCCCGAACCATAGGTAAGACCTTTAGCCTTAAGAACTTCAATCAATGTGGATTTCTTCTTGTTGGCATCATATTCATAAATAGCCGCATCAGAACATACGAAGTTGTTACTTCCTTTGAAATCCACATCGGAAAGGGATTTACATGATGCAAATGGCGCTGTTCCGAGACTCTGAAGACTTGGTGTAATATCCACATCTGCTAATTTTTCATCATCCTGGAAAGCAAAATCCCCAATAGATGCGGTATCACCGTTTATATATGCACCGATAAGTTCTGTACAACCGGCAAATGCATATGGATCAATCTTCTTAAGATTCTCTGTTGTAATAGTCTTAATATCGGTATTAGGTGAGCCAATAACATTACCGGCCTCGTCTTTACCCGAGAAGATACCGTCTTTAATGGTCTCAACACCGTTAGGAATATCAATATTAAGAGCAGAATTAATTATATTTCTCTGATCTTCCGTTAAGGAAGCGCCTGAATCATAAGCAGCCTTGGCAGATGAAGCAGCCTGTGCCATTTCAGGTGTGATATACGGATAATCATCAGCGGTATATCCTGCAAGTTCCTCAAGATGAGGATAATCAATAAGTTCAGCGGCATTATCATCAGGATTATACTGAATTGTCAGATTACTTGGCCATCCTGTATAGAACTTAATATAGGTTGTCTGCTGTGAACCCCTGTTAATCTTATGATTCGGGTCCATGGCATAATCAAACGGAGCAGAACCTTTTTCCGCCACACCTGTAAATGTAAGTTCAGGATTCGTCGGAAGACTCACAGATGAATCAACAACCTGTGTGTCAAAAGCCCCGTCGCCAATATATGAAAGATTAATCGGTTCTTCAAAAATAACATCTTTTAAGTTATAGCAGCCCTTGAATGCATTACCTTCAATCTCATTAATTGATGAAGGAATTGTAATCTTGGTAAGGTTGGCATTATCAGTGAAGGAATCACCGCCAATCTTGGTTACATGATAAGGACCGATGGCGTCCGGAATATCCACCTCGGATACGGTAGGTTCCATTGAGAAGTATATAAGTTCATTATTATCATTAACTCTGTATACTATTTTACCGTTATTATTCACAACTTTCTCATATATTTCTTCATCAAGATACTTAAATGAGAAAGAATTATCTGTTGATGTTGTATGAATCTTTGATGAGTCAGCACCTTCAAAATAGAATTCCTCCGGTACCTGGGCAAGCAGATCTGCCATGGTAAAATCAGCACTTGGTACCACATTCATAAGAGTATTCGGAATTCTGATATATTTAAGTGACGAATCACCTTCAAGCCATCCGGCTTCAATATCCTGATTAAAGGTATCAGGGAAGCTAAGACTCTCTAAGGCTGTACAGCCTTTGAATACATCATCGCCGAGAGTATCAAGAAGTACATTCTGTCCTCCTGCACTCATATCAATATCTTTAATGGCAGCGCAGTTCTCAAAAGCACTGTCACCTATTTTTCTGACAGCTACCGGAACTGTAAAACTTTCCAGACTTCTGTTATTGTAAAATGCATGGTCACCAATTGCTGTAATTGCAGAATTGGCAGGAATATCAACTGATTTAAGGTTAACGCAGTTTGCAAATGCCGAATTACCGATTGTATTGATACCATCAGCAAGTGTAATTCCCTGAAGTGATGCACAGTTATAAAATGCAAAATTACCGATACCAAGCAGGTTCCTTCCCACGGTAAGGTTTTTAATATTACTTGCCTGGGAGAAAATACCCGTATTAGGTGTCGGGTCAAGTACCCATGTGGTCTCATCAGCAGATTTAACAACATGCTGGCTTGAAATATAGGCTACTGTTGCTTCATGAATCCACTGATATGCTTCATCAGTTGTCGGCAGATAATCAGTTCCGTTGGCGGTATAGTAGAAATCCTTAACATCTCTCTTTGCTCCGCCTTTTTCTGAATCGTAATACCATTCATTAAAATCAGAATAAAGACATGGTCTGTAAGAATCTAAAACTCTTTCTGTCTGTTCTATTTCTTCTCCTGACTCAGGGTCAGTAGTGGTTGTTGTTACATCTTTGTATAAAGGATAATATAAAACATTTTCGCTCTTACCTACTGCAGCATAACCGGCTGTAGTACCCTGAGCATGTGTATATTTAACATAAGCATCAAAAGAGTCCGGAATGGTAAGCTGACCGCCATCAAGTGAACGCTCATAGTCATAACCTACAATTACGGCAACCTTATCACCACCGCTACCCTTATTTACGTAGGCAAACTGGAACATACCATCACCGGTGGTATATATTTTATCAGAAGCCGTAATAACAGGAATACTGCTGTCTTCATCTTTAACTGTTACTATTGCCGGATCTGCCGCTGAAGTCTTTTTACTCTGTGGAATAAGAGCAACTCCAATTGCTGAAAGAAGTAGAATAACCGCAGAAGTAATTCTGATTGTCTTTCTCATTCTTCTGCTGAGTCTCTTTTTAGTTTTTTTCTTATTAGCCATTTCCAAGCCTCCGTAAGATAATCTAAAGTTCTATTCTTTTGGCCACAACCACGAATCGGCCGTTATTCTGCACATAATCACAGGTTGATAAAGTAATAAGTACATCGCCGTAATTAGCATCCACACCTGTATCATAAAGGGATGCATCCTTCATCTCCTGCATGTAGGAATCAAATTCCTCCTTGGTATAAGCATTATAGAATTCATAATACTTAAATCCCACATCATCATTTGTTCTTACTCTGTCTCTGAAGACGTAACATATCTGATAAACGCCTTCTTCATAAATTGTATCAAAATAGATATACGGATGATCCTTATAAAAACTTTCATCCTCTAATTTATTAAGCGTACCAAACATCTTTCCGGACTTCATATGGTGCCCGTATATAATCAGATTGGTACTTCTTGGATATATGCTGCAATTGCAGTCAAGGAAGATACATCCATTCCTGTCCTGCTCCTGATTAAAGTTATGATTCAGATAATACTCATTATTAACCGTCTGCATAACCGGATAATCAATATTAGTATCGGCAATTTCTATCCATCCTATTAGACTTTTATTGCTATTATATAAATCTTCATACTTTTCGAGCACTGTAGGTTCCACATAAACGAAGTCCTCGTCATTGGCTGCTTCAACTTCCGTAGGCACATACTGAGCCAGCGCCCTGGCTGTATCCGCCTCTTTCTTGGCATTTATGGCCTGCTGCTGTATTTTGTCAGATTTATTGGAATAATAACTGTATAATCCAAAATAAATTATGGACAAAAAAGCCAGAATAAAAAGCGCCCACAGAGCAATTCGCCTTTTACTGTTATTCTTTTTTATCTCTTTTTGAACAAGTTTCTCAAATTCCGGATCGTCATAAAGGTTATCATCTTCATTGGCCTTATTAGCAGCATCCTTCTTACCTTTGCTCTCAGCCCTGCTTACATTCTTACTTAAAGCAGACTTACTCTTTCTAACCTTTGAGCCACTTTTATTTTTGTTATATAAATCATAAATATAATCGTCAAAAATCTCCGTCCCCACAGGAGTCTCAAAATCATACTTATTATTAATCAGATTTCTGTATACTTTCTCAACAGACTTAAAGTCATTTTCATCCATACCGGCCTTGATTCTTTCAATCTTTTTCTCATCTCTCAAAGCCGCCTCATATTCTGCTTTGGTCCTGCATCTGTAACCGTATACTTCTTCCAACGTAAAAATCTCCATTAAAACCCACTATACTACATTATATTATACAATATATTGTTGATTTTACAAGGTTTTTTACAATATTTAGGCGTAATAAAAAAGCTGCCTGAAAGTTCAGACAGCCTGTGTGAATTAGAATTTTTAGAATATATCTCTGAAATCATCAGGTATTATCAATTGAAGATCCTTAATATCCTGACTTTGCGAGGTTTCCAGTCTCTTGGCCTGCTTTGTAATCACCTTTTCAAACAGATTTCTTACTCCTCGGCCGTTGCCCATTTTACCGGCATCGGCATTTTCCAAATAAGAAATAATCATATCTTTGGCTTCATCAGAAACCGTATACTGGTACTTCCTGCACATACCTTCAAATATGTCATACATTTCTTCCGGCTTATAATCATCAAAATGAATAAACCTGTTAAATCTTGATTTAAGGCCCGGATTGGAACTGATAAACTCTTCCATCAAATCATCATAACCTGCCACAATAACCACCAGGTTATCTCTATTATCCTCCATTGCCTTTAAAAGAGTATCTACAGCCTCTATGCCAAAATCCCCTTCCGTTTTATTTGTAAGAGCATAAGCTTCATCAATAAACAGAACACCGCCAAGAGCACTGTCAATGACCTCTTTGGTTTTAATGGCAGTCTGACCAACATATCCGGCTACAAGACCGCTCCTGTCAGTTTCCACCATTTGTCCTTCACTTAATAAGCCAAGACACTTGTATATTTTAGCCACATATCTTGCGACGGTGGTTTTGCCTGTTCCGGGATTACCTGTAAATACGAGGTGCAGAGAAATTGGAGGAGTCTTAAGTCCCTGTTTCTCTCTTCTTTGTCTGTTTTGAACAACAAATGTAAGTTCCCTAAGTTCTTTCTTAACATTCTCAAGACCTGTCAGTGAATTAAGTTCATCAAATATGCTCTCAATGGAATCCTCTTTAGTAACAGCCTTAAAGACTCCCATATTTGTCTGAGACTTCTTAGAGGTTTTTGTGGTTTTGACAACATTTTCTTTATTTTCAAAACGTACAAATGCAGTCTTTTCCAAAGCAGAATCCTTCACATTACCCATATTCTTTTTGGCTTTTTTATGAATATCCATTTTCTTTGATCTTTCAATGGCATCATCCAAAACCCTCTTGATATAGGTATTTTCATCTGCTTTTTTCTCTGTTTCCTCGTAAATCAGAAACTCATCATCTCCCACTTCTTTAAAGAGATAATAATCGCCCAGTTTATTATTAAATATTTCCTGTATATCTTGAAGATCATCATTAATTCCGCTGTTTGATTTAAAAAGATATACTAAAAATGTATCAAGATGCTGACCATCAATAAACCCTACTTCGAATCCCAGACTTTTTATAATCTGTGTATATTTCTGGGACTTGCTGATTATCCTGTCCTTTTTTTCTTCTTCAATTATATCTTCAATATCAGCCTCTTCCTCTTCTTTATTAATCGGAAAGCATTTTTTATATATCTCAATAGTACCATTAATCAGTTCAGCACATTCAACAACTGAAGACTGAATCTCCAGAGTCGTGTAAGGTCCGCTGATTTTAAGAGTACCGTAATTATTAATCTTCTTTTTCTTCTCAACCTGGGTATTAACAAAGCTGAAATCCAAAAGATTATAAGTATAAACCTTAAGTTCCCTGTCATTTTTAATAACAATCAGATTCGGGAGCCACACCATGGTACAGGTAAAGGAGGAAATTCTCACTGCATAAGTATTAGCTCTGACTTTCAAACCTGTATTACACTTTGGCTCAATAATATCAACATCCGCATTTTCCCTTGCTTTATAATCCACTACGCATACTTCTTTATTTTTCATAAGAGAGGCAAATGCATTTATAACATTATTCCACTCTTTTTTAAAGAGCGGTCCCATATTGTATGTAATATCAAAACTTGAGAACAATGAATTATTCTCAATTTCTCTTTCCACATATTGAGCCAGTGATCTTTCTGCATATACCGAATCCAGCATAATTGAATTCTCAGAATTCTCAACCCTGTCGGTATTTTTCACATAATACATGGCCATTTGTACAAGGTTAATATATACCCCCATAGCACATTTCCTTTATATAAATTAACTAGTTTGTTTTTTCTTAATCTTATTTTTTATAACTTTATAAGCACTCTCTATTTCAGTCAAATATATCAATAATAATATCATAAGTTCACCCATTTGTGCTCTGCAGGTAAACCAACTGTGAATAAAAGAATGATTTGCCAATGCAAAATACCAGATATATGGCATAATTACAATAACCAGGGCTGGAAGCATCTTATATAATTCTTTCCAATTTCTGCAAATAATAATACATAAAACTATTAATATCCACGAAACTGGAGATGTCACCATCTGATACAGAATCGGAATTCCATATAAATTATCCTTAACTGCAGTAAGTCTGTTTACCTCATTTCCATCAACCTGACCATTTAAGCGGAATAATACCTGATAAAAGGAAGAATTAATTGCTTCTGTTTTAATAAGCCAGTCTGATATGAACCATTTTGACGCCCAGGTAAATCCGTAGGAAATCATAAATATTGAAACAAGTTTAATGATTTTAACCAGTTCTTTTAACGGCTTATTATCACCAGCAAAAGAATCATTATATACAATAATTACCAAAGGCATAGATACTACTGCCAAAGGAATGGTCAGCAAATCAAAGAATCCTACAAAAGAGCCTAAAAGTAAAAATATATATAACATTTTCGTGGTATCTTCTTCTTTTTTATAAAAGAATAATACCGACAGCATTCCAAGGAAAATCAGATAAAAGCATACATTAAAATACGGAGATGTGGTAATAACAACAGATGACATTTCAAACCATGTAATTCCAAAAGCCATAGCTACTTTCCAGTTATATTTTTTAACAAAGAGTGCAAAAATCAGCAATGCCATCATTATATGCAATGCCGAAACAATAACTCTTATCTGATTATAATTAAATAAAGCAAGTAAAGGTTTCATAATAACTACATAACCATGCCAGTATCTGTAATAACCTCTTGAATATAAGGCATTCCACATAGGTCGTTCTGTTGATTTCTCATAGGATAGACATGTATCTACAAGAATCCTGTCAGAAGAATTATCAAGAATAGCTGCTCCTCTGTGATATGGCATCCATACTCTTTCACCCTCACTATCCAATATGACAATCGCTTCATCTGCATGAGCGGTCACCCTGCCTGTAGGCATGGCATAAACAATAGTCATTAAAAGCAAATAAATCCATGGTAATATAATCAATATCAAAAATAAAGAACCTGTTATTTTTAAATTTTTATTCTTTCCTTCTGTTATTTTTTTATATAAATTCATTACATCCTCCAAATAACTTTATCTGTTTAATCCCTGACTATAGTGAAGATTATATTCATCATCCACATATATGGCCTCAGTCCCATCCATGGAATTAATAAGTTCAAGACCATCTTCAATACCATAGATTAAACATATGGTACTAAGGGCGTCTGCCTTTGTGGCATCCTCACATATTATTGTAACACTGTAAACATTATTATCAACAGAATATCCTGTTTTTAGGTCAAGTATATGATGATATATCTGTCCATCTGCTTCAAAATATCTTTCATATATGCCTGAAGTAACAACTGCCCTGTCAGATATACTAATGGTGTCAATTGTCTCATTACTAGTGGTAAATGGCTTTTTTATTCCCACATTATATTCACTGCCATCAGGCTTTGTACCTATCATATACAGGTTTCCACCTAAATCAATTACGCAGGATTTTACGCCAGACTCAGTTAGATAATCCTTTAATTTTGATGTAATATATCCCTTGGCAATAAAACCCAAATCAAGACTGCCACTATCTTCACTCAGTTTAACTTTTTTATTGTCTTCATCTATTATTATATTATGATAATCAATTCCTGGCAAAAGTGCTTTTATCTCATCATCCGATGGCACAGCGCCATCCCCATCAGTAAAATTCCAAAGCATCATCAGGTCGGCAACCGTAATATCAGCCCTGCCTTCAGAAAGTTCACAATAGAAAATAGCCTCTTTTAAAATATCAATGGTTCTTTCATCAACTTCTACAAATTCACCTTTAAAATGATTAATTTTATATATATCAGATCCTTCCATTGTTCTTGAAAAAAGCCTGTCATATTCATTACACATATTCAATGCTTCATCAATATATTCAGAATCAGCCGAATCATAATATGTAAAGGTCACATATGTATCAAAGAAAAATCCACTTTTTGTAATGGGGTCTTTATATCCGTTGCAGGAAGAAACAACCGGCACGGACAAAACAGACAATACAATGGCTATTATTATTTTTATTCTTTTAAAAGTAATGTTTTTCATTCTATAGCGTGATTTTTTTAACGACAAAAACAATCAATTTATTGACATAAGGCTCTATCAAAAACACATAAACCAAAGAGATAACTATTAAACATATTACACAAGACAGAAATGCGGCATCAATGGCATATGAGACTTCGCCAAAGCGCGCAAGAACATATCTGTATGCATAATCCCCTATGGTAGCCTCGCAAACTCTGTGAAATAAAAACACAGGCATACATATCATACCGGTTTTGGCTAAAATTTTATTATCCAGCATTTTCACGATGTATGAACTTATTACAATACCGCACATTATCAGCATTGCCCCTATCCAATCCCAATTCCACCAGGAACTAAAAGAACTGTTTGGCATATACTTCTCCAAAATCAGGGATATATTATCGTCAAAACTTGTAATCATCAAACCTGCTGTCACCAGGCAGGTTCCGCCTACCCACCATAATACCTTGTTTATTTCTTTGGTTTCAATTGAAGATGTTACAATATACAACAGTATTCCGAATACAAATGTAGCATAATTACAGTTTACAAGCCACATAATTATTATGGTGACAATCAGGAAAAGCGATTTATATGTCTTCTTTAGATTAATGACTATTCCACAAATCAGAATTGTCACCAGATAACCATAGAATAAATCTTTTATCATCCAAACAACTGTATTAAAATATGAACTGCCTTTAAAAATACAATCAAAAAAAGCATCTCTGAATACATCCCATAATGAGTAACTATGAGTAAACATATCATATACTCTATCTGAACCCAGCCCCAGTAAATATATGATATATATAACAAAATTCATTATCAGAATCGGAAATGAAAGCCTTAAATATCTTTTAATGATACCTTTAGCTCCTAAAGAAATAAATTGATCCTTATTGTTCAAAAATTTGCCTGCAACCAAATATGCGGAAATAATATAAAAAATATTTAATGCTGTGGTTCCGCTAAATATAAAATTAAAGCATGGGCTGACTTCTGTGAGTTTTGACAGAACCGGCACATAATAAAAAGAATCAATACTAAAATGATAAAAAAAGACAATCCAGCATGCCACACCTTTAATGGAATTCAGCCACAATATCTGATTGTTTTTATTATCTTTAATCAACAATTATTACTCCTATAATATATAAAAAGGCCGTTCCCAAGGCAACAACACACCTTAGGAACGGTCTGACAATTAATGCTCCACAATCGACTTCTTAGGACACTTGGATAAACATACACCACATCCAATACATGTATCGTAATTAATTGATGCATGATTATCAGTTACAGTAATAGACTTATTCTCACAATTCTTATTACATAATCCACAGCCAATACAACCTGCAGAACAGTCTTTCATGGTCTGTTTACCGATAGCCTTGGATGAACATGCTACAGCTACTTTAGCGTCGTAAGGAATAAGTTCAATAAGGTGTCTTGGACAGATGGCAACACATTTGCCGCAGGCCTTACATTTATCCTTATCAACTACTGCTACTCCATTTATAACATGAATGGCATCAAAATCGCAAACCTTAACACAGCTTCCATATCCCTGGCATCCAAAATTACAACTCTTAGGGCCCTGGCCAGGTACAAAAGCCATCATCTGACAGTCTTCTTCACCGGTATATTCATAATTTGAATTGGTCTTCTCGCAGTCACCCTGACATTTAACAAAAGCAACCATCTGCTTTCCCTCAGGAGCTTCAACGCCCATAATGGCAGCAACTTTTTTGCCAACTGCGGCACCACCTACAGGACATCCGTTAACCGGAGCCTCTCCTTTACAGATAGCAGCCGCAAGTCCTGAGCATCCTGGATATCCACAACCACCACAGTTATTACCGGGAAGAACTTCTACGATTTTTTCTTCTCTTTCATCAACAAATACTTTAAAAATAATTGATGCGATTCCTAAGAATATTCCTATAAATAAGCCAACTGCAGCAACAACTGCAACGGCAATTATAATTCCCTGTATATTCATATTCTCTCCTTCTTATATAAGTCCTGCAAAACCACAGAAGGCAATAGCCATAAGTCCAGCAGTAACTAATACTATAGGCATACCTCTGAAAGGCTTAGGGATATCATTATATTCCATCTTCTCTCTAATGCCGGCTAAGATAATAATGGAAATTGCAAAACCTGCTGAAGTTGCAAAACCATTAACCACACCGGTTAAAATATCATATCCGTAATTTACATTATTAATTGCAACACCTAAAACTGCACAGTTAGTAGTAATCAAAGGAAGATATACACCAAGGGCCTGATAAAGACCTTTCATGTATTTCTTTAAGAATAACTCAACAAACTGAACTAAAGCCGCAATAATAAGAATAAATACAATAGTCTTAAGATATGTAATATTAAGAGGAGCCAAAACGAACTTATATATTACACCTGCAACCAAAGAGGCCAGAGTAATAACGAAGATTACGGCGCCACCCATGCCGGCGGCGGTTTTGACCTTCTTTGAAACACCAAGGAAAGGACACAGTCCCAGGAACTGACTTAATACTACATTTGATACTAATGAAGAGCCGATTCCTATAACAACCAAATTAAGAAAATAATTATCTGTCATTATTCACTCACCTCCTCATTCTTTGTTTCCTTAACTTCTTCTGTCTTGTTTTCAGCCTTAACAGTCTCAGTAACGTCTACAAGTCTTCCCCTGCAACCCTTCTCACCACAGTTCATGCAGTCTTCTGAGCAGCCGGAACCGATTTTGGATACATCCTTACCCTTTGCAGCACCCTTCATCTTCATAACATTCTGAATAGCTACCAGAATTGAAAGAATGAAGAATGCACCGGGAGCCATAACAACTATACCTACAGGCGAATAGCTGCCAAACTCATATGAGAAGAAATGATTAAGTCCAACAACGAATCCGTTAGTACTTGCCGGATTAAATACCTTGTCAACAAGACTAACTAAAAGTTCAGGAATTGATGTACCATAAATATCGCTGCCATGGAAGCCAAAAATAGTTGCATTACCAACAAATTCTCTTACAAGGCCAATAATTGTAAGTGCCATTGTAAATCCAAGTCCCATTCCTATACCATCGAAAAGTGAAGGAAATACTTTATTCTTTGAAGCATATGCTTCTGCTCTGCCTAAGATGATACAGTTAACAACGATAAGTGAAATATAGATACCAAGTGATGCATAAAGACTTGGTACATAAGCATGTAATAATAATTCTACAAGTGTAACAAATGAAGCAATAATTACAATGTATGCAGGAATTCTTACCTTTTTCGGAATAATATTACGAAGTGCCGCAATAATCATATTACTAAGGGCAAGAACCACCATTGTTGACAATCCCATACCCAGACCATTAATAGCTGATGTTGTTACAGCAAGTGTAGGACACATACCCAGCATAAGAACGAAGGTAGGATTCTCTTTAATAATACCGTTATATAATCTTTCTAAACAGTCTTTCATTAATTCTCACCTCCATTCTCATTTGTTGAGCCCGAGGCATTAGCGCTCATTAAATCAAAATAATGCAGAGCCGTATTAACCGCACCTGTATATGCTTTTGAAGTAATGGTTGCACTTGTAATTGCATCAATCTCATTGTCCATAGTAGCGCCAGCCTTTGTTACTAGAAAACTCTCAGCTTTTCTTTCTCTGAACTGCGGAACCAGGACTTCAGATGCTCTCATACCAAGACCCGGAGTCTCGGAGATTGAAAGAATTGATGTACCCTTAACAATTCTGTCTGTGGTTATACCAACATAAATTGATATGTCTCCGCCGTAACCTTCTTTACTTGTTACGCCAATTACATAACCATATACATTTCCATTACTATCAGTTGCTGTAAATACTTTATCTATTACAGCACCCTTGAAACCATCTTCTTTAAGTTTTGCCGATAAAGCCTCATCTGCTGCAGCCTCTTCAAATGTAAGGTCAACAACCTTCTGAAGTTCTCCATTTGCATCTGCCTCATAGAAAACCTCAGCACATGCTCTGTCAGATGCTTCCTGCTCCTGCTTGGCAATAGGCTCTTTGGTAAGTTCATATGTAAAGCCTAAAAGAAGACCTGCAATTAATGTAATTGCAAACATAATAAGTGTATCTTTAATCATACCTTTCATTTCTGAACCATTCATGCTCTCTCACCTCCATATCCGAAGGCCTTAGGCATTGTAATCTTCTCAATCAAAGGAACAAGTAAGTTGCCGATGATGATGGCGTATGAAACGCCTTCTGCACCAGGACCATATATTCTGAATAAACCTGTAAGAATACCAAGTAAAATACCAAACAAAATCTGGCCATTTTTGGTAATAGGTCTTGTAACATAATCTGTAGCCATAAAGAATGCACCCAGCATAAGTCCACCACCTGCAAGCTGGCTTGCAATATAGCTTAAGTTAAAGAACTGTGCACCGTTAGCAAAATGATCAATGATTCCAAATCTTCCGAATACAATAAGGAAGCATACAAATGTAAGAATATAAGAACCAGGAACCTTAAGATCAATTACACCCATAAGGATAAGGAAACTTGCACCTAATAAAATTGCAATAACTGATGTCTCACCAATGGTACCACCGGTTCTACCAATTATCATATCAAGAATATTAACTGCCTCACCTTCCTTAACCAGAGCAAGAGGTGTTGGTGATGTGTACGCATCACAGTTGAAATTAGTCATATATTTGGCAAAAGAAATAACCATGAAACATCTGGCACCAAGCGCCGGGTTCATAAAGTTTTTACCAAGACCACCAAAAAGCATTTTTACAACAACTATTGCAAAAACACCGCCGAAAATACCAATCCAAAGCGGAAGGTGTGGTGGTAGGTTAAGACCAAGAAGAAGGCCTGTAACTATTGCACTCTTATCACTTATTGTGCTTGGCTTCTTAATAATCTTACAAAAAATGTGTTCAGATAAAACGCAGCTGCAAATGGTAACTGCTATTAATAATAATGAATACCATCCAAAATTAAATACACCGAAAACTGTAGCAGGAAGTAATGCGATAATAACAAGGAGCATTATATCCTTGGTTTTTACTTTATCTCTGATATGGGGATTGGATGATACTTGTAATTTATTGTCCATACTCTCCTCCTATTTCTTCTTCCTGTCAGCCAGAATCATTTTACGCATGGATTTAATGGACTGTGTAAGTTGTCTCTTGGCAGGACAAATATACGAACAGCAGCCACATTCACAACATTCCATACCATTAAACTTCTGGAACATTTCTTTATTGCCATGTTCAGCATAATCTGCAAGTTTACTTGGAATTACTCTTCCAGGACAAACTTCCACACATCTGCCGCAGTTAATGCAGGCAGTGGCTGATTTGGCAGCCTCAGCAACCTGATCCTTACTCATGGTAAGAAGTGCTGATGATGTTTTGGTTGTTGGTACATTAATATCATAAAGAGCAAAGCCCATCATAGGACCACCGGACACAATCTTACCAGGCGTTTTGGTAAAACCACCGGCCTCTTCAACAAGTTCTGCGTAGTTGGTACCAATCTTTACATTGTAGTTACGAGGCTCTTTAATGCAGTCTCCTGTTAATGTAACTATTCTGTTCATAAGTGGTCTGCCTTCTACGACAGCCTGATAAATAGCAATAATTGTATCAACATTATCTACGATACAGTTTGCATCAGCAGGTAACATTGTAGAATTGATTGCTCTCTTTTTAACAGCATAAATAAGATGACGTTCTGAACCCTGTGGATATTTGGTCTTAAGCGGAACTACAGTAATTTTGCTCTCGCTCTCTGTCATCTTTTGAAGAAGTTTAATGGCATCAGGCTTATTATCCTCTACTGCCAGATAACCTCTTGCATTATCAAATAATGAAAGTATTATTTTAAGACCTTTAATGAGTTTCTCAGGTTCCTCTAACATCTTACGATAGTCAGAAGTAAGATAAGGCTCACACTCTGCACAGTTAGCAATAACTGTATCTATTTTTTCCGGATTCTTAGGTGATAACTTAACGTGGGTTGGGAAACCAGCGCCGCCCATACCAACAACACCACCATCCTGAATTCGCTTAATGATTTCTTCTTTAGTTAATGTTGATAAATCATCACAAGGTTCGAATTTAACTTCCTCGTACTCATTATCATTTTCAATAATAATTGACTGAACCATATCACCTGTTGTAACTCTTCTTGGTTCAATCCCTTTAACCGTACCTGATACCGAAGAATAAATCGGTGAAGATACAAATCCTGTAGCCTTGGCAATCAACTGTCCCACCTTAACATAGTCGCCTTTTTGAACGACTGGTTCAGCAGGAGCACCAATATGCTGACTTACAGGGAAAACAAGCTCTCCCTTGGGAAGATAAGCTTTGATGGATTTGTCCTTGGATATATCCTTTCCGTCATAAGGATGGATACCTCCATGGAAAGTAAACTTGCCCATTTCTTCAACTCCTTAACAACTATAAACCTCTTGTGTTTGTTAAAAAACAAACAAAACCAAACTATATAATAATACAATTTTTCAATTTTTACTACATTTTTTTTCGATTTATGGTATCATTAAAGAGTAATTGTAAACTTTATACAATACAAGTATTTTTTTAGGGGTTATTATTATGCATAACTTTACACAAGTTTTAACAGACATAGTTCCTAAGTATCCTATCGAGAAGATCTGCGACAGAAGTTCAGCTTTATTTGTCAACATTGAAACCACAGGATACAGTGCTCAGAGTTCCAATCTCTATTTAATCGGATGTGTATATTACGAGAATGACAATTGGAATCTTGTTCAGTTCTTAGCAGACAATTATGATGAAGAAGAAGAAATACTTAAAGCATTCTTGGAGCTTTGCCTTAAGTACAGTTACCTGATTCATTTTAATGGCAATCAGTTTGACATCCCATATCTTCAGCAGAAATGTACAATTTATAATATACCTTTCTTATTTGAGGTGTATAACGGTCTTGATTTATATAAGAGAATCAAACCATATAAGAACTTTCTTAAACTTGAAGACTGCAAGCAGAAAACTCTTGAAAGATATTTGGGACTTACCAGACAGAGCGAAACCAAGGTTAGCGATTTAATTAATATTTATCATGATTATGTTTGCAATCAGTCAGAAGAATTAAGAAATGACATTCTTCTTCATAATAAAGAAAGCGTTGTTAATCTTCTGTACTTAATGGATATACTTTCAGTTGTGGATATTTTCAACAACCCACTCAGAGTTATGAAGGTTCAGGCTAATTATTATAATGATTACGAGAATAAGAAGCGTCAGGAACTTGTTCTTACATTAAGATTCCTTACTCCTCTTCCATCTCCGATTTCCTTCTCATCTCTGGGCTGTTATTTTACGGGTAATGATATGACAGGACTTCTGAAGGTACCTCTTTATGAAGAAGAATTAAAATACTTCTATTCCAATTATAATGATTATTATTATCTGCCTGAAGAAGATGTGGCCATTCATAAGTCCGTTGCATCCTATGTTGATAAGGATCACCGTAAGAATGCCACACAGGCTACCTGCTACACAAGAAAGCAGTCCTTGTATCTTCCTGAATGGGAAGACATCTTCACTCCATTTTATAAAAGGAAATATAAAGATAAAAACTTATACTTTGAATTAACTGATGAATTTAAGACCAGTCGTGAATCATTCAACAAATATGCTGAACATGTTTTAAGTTCAATGTTATTAAACGAAAGTTAATCGCCTGATTTAAATATTAAAAGCACAGCTCACAAGGCTGTGCTTTTTGTTTGCTTTATAATGGTTTTCTAAAGAAGAAAGAATCCAGTCTTTCGAATCCTACATCCTTATAACTCATCATCTGCTCTGTGCTGCCCAGGAATAAAACTCCACCCGGCGCCAGTGCATTGTAATATTTTCTAAAAATCTGCTCCTTTGTCTCTTCTGTAAAATAAATAAGAACATTTCTGCAGACTATCATATGAAGATTTGACGGATAAGGATCAGAGAGTAAATTATGTTGTTTAAAATCAACGCATCTTCTCACTTCCGGTAATACTTCATATTTTTCTTCTCTCTTTATAAAAAACTTATCTTTATATTCCTTTGGAAGAGCAGGAAAACTCTTCTCAGAATAGATTCCATCCGAAGCAGTCTTAAGCACCAGGTCATCGATATCCGTTGCAGTTATTCTGATTCTGTTCATTGGAATATAATCAGATAAAACGAAAACTAAAGTATATGGTTCATCTCCTGTCGAACAGGCTGCACTCCATATTTTTAAATCCTGACCAAATGTATTTATTAAAAGTGGAACAATCCTTGACCTTACAATACTCCACTGATCAGGGTTTCGATAGAATTCAGATACATTAATGGTTAAATAGTTAAGAAAATCTTTTAACAGAGTACTGTTACTTTTCAGATTAGTGACAAAATCATCATATCCGCTAAGACCATGTCTTGCAATTAACTGGTCAATTCTTCTCTTCATCTGAGTTTCTTTATATGAATTTAAATCTATACCGGTTAGTCTGTATACCTGGTCTTTAAAAATGTCATAATCTCTCATATAGCCCCAATCCTTTATCTAATCCCCATATATTTAAATAATAACATCTTTTGGTATAATAGGCAACCGGCACAGAGAAACCCCATAAAAAAAAACAAAACCCCGTTTCAAACGAAACGGGGTTTAACATATTATTATTAATAATTATTATTCCTGATCTTCAGCAGGTGCTTCTTCTGATGCCTCATCTGCATCAACATCTTCACCATTATCCTTAAGAAGTTCCTTAACACTTAAGCTGATTTTCTGAGCATCAAGTTTGAAATCAACAACCTTGGCTGTAACTTCATCACCGATGTTAAGAACATCTGATGGCTTGGAAACATGATTCTTGGAAATCTGTGATACATGAAGAAGTCCATCAACACCATCATCAAGCTGAATGAAAGCACCGAAGTCTGTCATTCTTGCAACCTTACCAGTTACTACATTGCCGATAGCATATTTCTCTTCAGCATCCTTCCAAGGATTCTCATCAGCAAACTTAGCTGTAAGGCTGATCTTGCTTCCCTGAATATCCTTAACCTGAACTTTAACTTTATCACCTGATTTAAATACTTTCTTAGGATTCTCGATTCTTCCCCAGCTCATCTCGGAGATGTGAAGAAGACCGTCAATTCCTCCGATATCAACGAATGCACCAAAGTCTGTAACATTCTTAACTGTTCCTTCGATAATATCGCCAACCTTAACATTCTCAAGAACTTCAGCCATTGCTTTCTGCTTCTGCTCTACAACAACGCACTTTCTGTCACCAATATATCTTCTCTTCTTTGGATTATACTCGATAACCTTGAACTGAATTTCCTGATCAATATACTTATCAAGATCGCTCTCATAAGTATCATTAAGTAAACCAGCTGGAATAAATACTCTGATTTCATCAACAACTACTGAAAGTCCACCCTTAACAACCTGTGTAACCTTAGCTGTAAGGATATCACCATTGTTAAATGCATCTTCCAGAACTTTGCTGCCCTTGTCAGCAACGATTCTCTTATATGTCAAAGGAACGTGACCCTCTCCGTCATTGGTACGAAGAATCTTAACTGTAAGTACATCACCTACATGTACAGCGTCAAGAAGATTAACAGATGCGTCACTTGTGTATTCACTCTTTGGTAAAATACCATCTGACTTTGATTTAATGTCTAAGTAGATAACATCTTCTTTAACATCGAAAACCTTGCCTTCAACCACCTCTCCTGCATGAATTGTTCTGAAATTTTCTTCAAGTAATTGTTCAAAAGTTGTGTCTGACATAATTTTGAACCTCCTCAATTATATTATTTGGGGTTGAAGCCCCGGCTGTGATTCCTACAATTTCTGCAGGTTTAGATAAATCTAAACTCAGGTCATCCAGCGTTTGTATGAAATAAGTATTATCGCACTCCTTCTTGCATATTTCATACAGTTTTCGACTATTCGAACTATGTGCTCCCCCTATTACTATCATAACATCAGCCTTTGAAGCGATTTCTGCAGCTTCTTTTTGACTGTGTTCTGTTGCATTGCAGATAGTCTTCGCAACATTAATATAATAATATTTTTTTTCAAATATTGCAACTAATTCTTCAAACTTTTTATGATTGAAAGTTGTCTGAGATACAAGACAAATTTCAGTTTCTTTTGGCAGGTCAAAATTCTCAGCCTGTTCTACCGACTCAATCACATATGATTTCTCTCCTGCCCAGCCCTGAATCCCCTCTACTTCAGGGTGTCCGGCGTTGCCAATAATAACGACTGTCTTACCTTCTTCAGCCGCTTTCGAAACTATTGAATGTATCCTTTTTACAAAAGGACATGTGGTATCAACATAATCAATATGATTCTCTTCCAAAAGATCATAAACATTCTTTGGCACACCATGAGAACGAATTATTACAGTACCGGATTTAATATTCTTTAAATCATCGATATTTTCAATTACTGTAGCACCTTTATCCTCTAAGTCTTTAACTACTGTTTCATTATGAATTATAGGACCCAAAGTATAAATCTTTTTACCCATATTAATTTGTTCATATGCTGTATCCACAGCTTTTTTTACGCCGAAACAAAATCCGGCAGTTTTAGCTACAATTATTTCCATTTGTTCCCATCCTGAATTTATTTACAATAATCAATTATTGTCTTTGCAACCTCATCTATTGTCATATTAGAAGAGTCAACCAAAATCGCATCCTCTGCCTGTTTAAGCGGTGCTGTTGCGCGGTTTGAATCTCTTTCATCTCTTTCGATTATGTCAGCTTTAATCTTCTCATAATCACATTTCTCGCCTCTTTCCACAAGTTCCTTGTATCTTCTGTTTGCTCTCTCTTCAGCTGAAGCAGTGAGGAAGATTTTGTACTGGGCATTTGGTAAAATATTGGTTCCAATATCCCTTCCATCCATGACAACATCATTCTCTCTTGCAAGTTTTCTCTGAAGTTCAAGAAGCATTGTTCTTATTTCAGGTACAGCAGATGAAACAGAAGCCATCTTTGAAACCTCTTCTGTTCTTATAAGACCATTAACATTCTCGCCATTAAGAATAACCTGCTGCTGTCCATCAACATATTTAATGGAAACCTCAGCCTGTGATGCAAATTTGACCATAGATTCACTATCATCAAGAGCCACATTATTTCTTATAAGATAAAGCGCAATGGCTCTGTACATAGCCCCTGTATCCACATATATAAAGTTTTTTTCCTTTGCAACAAGTTTGGCTATTGTACTTTTTCCGGCTCCGGCAGGTCCGTCGATTGCAATATTAATTCCCATAAATTTTCTCCTTTTATACATTTTTACATCAACAATTTTATCATAAAAGCACTAAAGATTCCACCTGCTACAGGCTCATACCGGCAAGATATCCCGTAGACCATGCAATCTGAAGATTAAAGCCTCCCGTAAAAGCATCAAGATCAATAACCTCTCCTGCCAAATACAGACCGGGAACTATCTTGGACTCCATGGTTTTCGGATTAATCTCCTTAAGATTTACTCCGCCTTTGGTAATGATGGCTTCATCCCAATCCCTGACCGAATCTATTTTAATCTCAAAATTCTTTGTGACATTTACAAGCCTTTGTCTCTCTTCTTTGCTTATTACATTACACTTTTTAAATGGATCAAGATTTGATAATCTTAGCATTACAGGGCACAGTGAATGAGGATACAAATTAGGTATCACATTGTTTATGTTCTTAAGATTACCCTCCTTAAATTCCCTTATAAGCCTTTCATCAAGCTGTTCAACTGAGAGCGCCGGTTTTAAATCAATTATGCATTTAACTGTTTTATATTCTTTAACATGAGCAAGTACTGAAGAGGCCGACAAAACAAGGGGACCGGATATTCCAAAATGAGTAAATAGCATCTCTCCCATCTCTTCATATTTTTGTTTTCCATCCACCACCATGGATAATCTTACATTTTTAAGCGTAAGTCCCTGTAAATCCTTAATAAAATAATCAGAAGAATTCATTGGAACAAGCGCAGGTTTTATATCTGTAATACTATGTCCGAGTTTCTTTAAAATCTCATATCCATCCCCATTTGAACCGGTAATGGGATAACTGTTTCCACCCGTGGTTATAACCACTTTTTCATACGACGTTCTGTCATTATCTGTTACTATATCAAAACCCTCATTACAAGGGATAATTTCCTTAACATCTGAATTAAATTTAAAATTACATCCAAGTTCCTGTAAACGGTTTCTAAGAGCCTTAATGACGTCAGACGACTTATCGGACACCGGAAATACTCTTCCACCTCTTTCAACCTTTACAGGGCATCCAAGGCCTTCAATAAAATCAATCATGTCCTGATTGGAGAAAGCATTAAAAGCACTATATAAGAATTTATTATTTCCAAGAACATTGTCAAAAAACTCGTCCCTGGAAGCATCATTTGTTATATTGCATCTGCCTTTTCCCGTAATATAAAGTTTCTTACCAGGGCGGTCATTTTTCTCATATATTGTTACATCATTTCCATTTTCAAGGGCTTTTATTGCTGCCATCATTCCTGCAGCACCTCCGCCTATAATTGCAATATTCATAAATCACCTGATTAAAGTAAAGCCCCACAGCATAATACTGCGGGGCTAACTATTTTAAACAAAAATTTAATTATACAGGATATGCACCATTAGTTGTATCAGCAGCTTTGATATCAATCTTTTCCTGCTGTGCCTGTCTGTATTTAAAGAAGTCTGTAGCAACCTGTGGGAATAAAGCATATGACAGTACGTCTTCATCCTGCTGTTTCCACTGCTTCATTTCATCCTCTAACTTATCCATCTCATTGGTAAGTCCTGCTGCATCAGCAGATCTTGAAGTAAATCTCTGCTCACCAGGAATAACCTTATCAATTACTTCCTGATTCATAGGCTTAACTGTCTGGCCATACTTACCTCTTAACATATCCTTAGTCTGGTCTGTAGCAACCTTATATCTCTCGCCCATAAGTACATTAAGAACAGCCTGTGTACCAACGATCTGTGATGAAGGAGTTACAAGAGGTGGTTCACCAAGGTCCTTACGAACGTTAGGAATCTCTTTAAGCACTTCTTCATATCTGTCTTCAGCATTCTGCTCTTTAAGCTGGCTGATCATATTTGAAAGCATACCACCAGGTACCTGGTAAAGAAGTGTCTTGATATTAACACCAAGCGACTTGGTATTCATAAGACCATTCTTTAAGCACTCTTCTCTGTATGGTCTGAAGTAATCAGCAATTTCTGCAAGTTTATCCTGATCAAGACCTGTATCATAAGGAGTTCCCTTAAATGTCTCAACCATAACTTCTGTTGCAGGCTGTGATGTACCAAGAGCAAATGGGCTGATTGCACAGTCAATAACATCAACACCGGCTTCAACTGCCTTAAGGTATGTCATTGAAGCAACACCTGATGTGTAGTGTGTATGAAGCTGAATAGGAAGCTTTGTAACACTCTTCATTGCTGTAATAAGTTCTGTTGCCTTATATGGAAGGAGAAGACCTGCCATATCCTTGATACAGATTGAATCTGCACCCATCTCTTCGATCTGTTTGGCAATATTTGTCCAGTATTCGATTGTGTAAGCATCACCTAAAGTATATGAAAGAGCTACCTGAGCCTCACCTCTGCCCTCTGTCTGCTTAATCTTATTGGTTGCATCTACTGCAGCCTGTAAGTTACGAAGGTCGTTAAGACAGTCAAAGATACGGATTATATCAATACCGTTAGCGATTGATTTCTCAACGAAATTATATACAACGTCATCTGCATATGGACGGTATCCAAGGATATTCTGTCCTCTGAAAAGCATCTGTAATTTAGTATTCTTAAAGCCTTCTCTTAACTTACGAAGTCTCTCCCACGGGTCTTCCTTAAGGAAACGAAGAGAAGCATCAAAAGTAGCGCCGCCCCAGCATTCTACCGCATGATAACCAATTTTGTCCATTTTATCAACGATAGGAAGCATAACTTCAGTAGGCATTCTTGTTGCAATAAGTGACTGGTGAGCATCACGAAGAACAGTCTCCATAATACCAACCGGCTTTTTTTCTATTTCTGCCATTTATATTTCCTCCTGTTTATGTTAAACATCAAATAATTTTAAACAATACCGAATATAGCCATGAATGTACCGGCAGCAACTGCTGTACCGATAACGCCGGCTACATTAGGTCCCATTGCATGCATCAAAAGGAAGTTTGTAGGATCTTCTTCCGCACCAACCTTCTGAGATACTCTGGCTGCCATAGGAACGGCAGAAACACCTGCTGAACCAATAAGCGGATTAACTTTACCACCGGTTACCCAGTTCATTAACTTACCAAAAATGACACCTGCCGCAGTACCAAAGGCGAATGCTACCAGACCTAAGATAACAATAGCGATTGTCTCAAGTTTAAGGAAAGCTTCAGCTGAGGTTGTTGCACCAACTGATGTACCAAGTAAAATAACAACGATATACATAAGAGCATTGGATGCTGTTTCCTGTAACTGCTTAACAACACCTGATTCTCTAAAAAGGTTACCTAACATAAGAAGACCAACCAGTGGAGCTGTTGTAGGAAGAATCATACAAACAACTATTGTAATAATTATAGGGAATAAGATCTTCTCAAGTTTGGAAACAGGACGAAGCTGTTCCATTTTAATTGCTCTTTCCTTCTTTGTTGTAAGAGCCTTCATAATAGGTGGCTGAATAATTGGAACCAGTGACATATATGAATATGCCGCAACAGCGATAGGTCCAAGTAAAGCAGTCTGTCCAAGCTTACCGGCAAGGAAGATTGATGTAGGACCATCAGCACCACCGATAATTGAAATAGCTGCAGCAGCCTTATCGTTGAATTCAATGAACGGAAGCTGATTTAAGAGCATTGCTCCGAAATATGCAGCATAAATACCGAACTGAGCGGCTGCACCCAGAAGGAAGCTCTTCGGGTTTGCAATCAAAGGGCCAAAGTCTGTCATTGCACCAACACCCATGAAAATAAGTGAAGGTAAAATAGCCCACTCATCCAAAATATAGAAATAATACAATAATCCGCCTGTCTTACCATCTCCGAAAGGAGCCATGATATCAGGATAAATATTAACTAATAACATACCAAATGCAATTGGTACCAAAAGAAGCGGTTCAAACTCATGTCTGATTGCCAGATATAAGAAGACACACGCAACTGCTATCATAACATAATTACCCCAAGTCAGGTTAAAAAACGCTGTCTGGTGAAGCAGATTATCTAATGTTGTAAGAACATAAGTCATCTTTTACTTTCCTCCTATATAGAGTTACGTTTTAAGGTAATTATAATTAGTTAAGTGTTGCAAGAAGTGTACCAGCTTCAATTGCATCGCCAGGGTTAACATCTACGCTTGCAACTGTTCCGTCAGCAGGAGCAACAACCGGGATTTCCATCTTCATTGACTCGATGGTAACAACAGCATCACCCTTCTTAACAGCTGTGCCTACGCCAGCTTCGATTCTAACAACCTTACCAGCTGCACCAGCCTCTACTTTAATGCTTCCGGCACCTGCTGAAGCTGCCTTTGGAGCTGCAGCTGCAGGAGCAGCCTTAGGAGCAGCAGCCTTCTTAGGAGCAGCAACTACGCCTGATGAAGCACCCTCTTCCACAACAACATCATACTGAGTACCATTAACTGTAATTGTATAATTCTTCATCTTTAATAAAATTCCTTTCATTTAGTAATTTCTTCTTCTAATACTTCTAACAACATAATCTCCTGCATTTTCTGAGCCTTCGTAGGCTGCAATTGCTGCTGAGATAACTGCTATCAGTTCCAGATCATCAGTTAAATTCTCTTCATTCTGGATAATCTGTGCTACAACATTATCAACCGGCTTTTCTGCTTTTTCTTTCTTCTTTGATGAAGCATTCTGAGCCTTGTTAATAAGGCCGAATCCGGAAATAATAAATGCGATTAAGATAAGTACTACGAATACAGTTCCCATACCCATTAATGTGTTGAGACCTGCTTTACTCATACTCTCTCCAAATGTGTATACCGGGTTAAAAGCAATGTTTGTAATCTGCATGTTTTCATCATAAGAAATATCCATTGATAACTTTCTTAATTCACATGTAAGTTTTGCATTAGCTTCATAACCACCATTTGTATTTTCTCTTATGGTGAATGTAGATGGGTCCATAATTGCCTTGGCATCACCTGTATCTGTATAAGCATCAAGGTAAGCCTGAACTGCAGAAGTATATACATCCTGTGATGCAAAGCAAAGCTGCTTTTCACTTCTTAAGTTGGCATCAAAAACCTTCCACTCTGCTTCAGGAAGCCCAAGCTGTGCTTCTCTGTCAGCATCCGTGTAGTAAACCATCTCTCCACCTTCTTCGGTAGGAAGATTAACTACCACAATATTTACTATGGTATTAACATTATCCTTAAATTGATTCTGTACTTCAGCCGGAACCTTGTTCTGATTCTGGCAGGCACAGAGAGTCATGCCTAAAGAAAATACAAGTAAAAGTGTTGTAACTAATTTCTTCAACTTAATTTACCTTCCTTCCTTAGACTGTTCCATGTTTTTTGAACGGACGATCCTCTCTTTTACTATATAACATCTCGAAAGCACCGATAATATATTTTCTTGCTTCATCTGCCTTAATAATATAATCGATATAACCTCTCTTAGCTGCGCTTAATGCACTGTTCTGAAGTTCATCATACTCTTTAGCCTTTGCATTAAGATCAGCAGATGCATCATTATCATAAATAATCTGTGCAGCAATCTTGGAATCCATTGTACCAATCTTTGCACCTTCAAGTGCGAATGTTACATCACATCCAAGAGACTTGGAATTCATTACTACACCGGCACTGCCGAAAGCTAATTCTGTAATAAGATTAACCTTAGGAACTGTTGCATTGGCAAATGCATATGTAAGTGCTGCAGCAGCCTTGGCAATTCTCTTCTCACAGTGAACACATGACTTAAAGCCACTGACATTTGTAAGAGTTAAAAGTGGAATATTGAAAGCATCGCAAAGATTTACAAAACTTGCAGCCTTCTCTAATCCTCTTACTGAAATAGCTGTACCTAATTCTTCCTTTACCTTGCCATCTTCATCATAGATAACTGATCTGTTAGCCATAGCACCAACTGTCATTCCATCTAATTTAATAAATCCGGCAACTAAGTCCTTACCAAATTCAGGCTTGATTTCAAAGAAATCATAACCGTCAGCAATATCTGTTAAAGCAAGTACGCCATCTTTGTAACCGCCGGCAAGATTAGCAGATGCTCTGTTAAGATCATCTTCTTCATCAGCAAGTAATGCATCTTCTTCATTATTAGAAGGAATAATGCTTACAAGTTCTCTAATCTTTGCAATTACATCAGCTTCAGAACCTGCAAAATCAACGATTCCTGATTCTGCGCTCATATACTCAGCTGAAGCTGTATCGCACTTCTCTGTATAATTGTCCTTTAAGGTATTTGGAGAATTAACGAATAATTTTGCCTTATCTTCCATAAAAACAAAATCATTAAGACCCATGGATATGCACTGTCCGCCTCCGCAGGAGCCGAATACTGCGCCAATCTGAGGGATAACGCCTGATGCCATGGACTGTTTAAAATAGATTTCTCCTAATCCATTAAGCGCATCCATAGCCTCTTGCAATCTGAGTCCGGCTGAATCGATAAGACCGATAACCGGTGCACCCATTTTCATTGCAAGATCATACAATGAAGCAATTTTCTTTGCATGCATTTCACCAATTGTACCGTTAATAACTGATACATCCTGGCTGTACACATACACAAGCACATCATTGATTAAACCATATCCGGTAATAACACCATCAGATGGAGTATCAATTTGCTTCAGGTTAAAATCAGTAGCTCTTGCACTTACAAGACCACCAATTTCAACAAAGCTTTTTTCGTCAAGAAGAGATTCAATTCTTCTTCTTGCAGAACTTGCATTACTTGTACTCATAAAGTGACCTCCGTTTATTTATTGTAGATAAAATTATTTTGTGTAAAATAACAAAACTTATTTACGCATACCTAAACATTATACAATAAACTATTCTATAAAAAAAGAAGTATTTTTAGAAATTTTAAAGTAAAACTTTTTTTATATTGAATATTGGACTAGTCAAACCATATTTAGTATGATATACTATATATGGACAAAATCGGGAAGTCAAACACAACTTTTATGATTTTGCCTTATTAACACTCTTCCTTATGTTATATGGAAGAAGCATAATATTTATCGTGAGGTAATGAAATGAAGAAAAAACATTTACTAATGCTGGGTACTGTTGCTGCTGTAGCTGTTCTTGCAGTGACAACATCTTTAGTCGGCTGTAAAGGGGGCAGCGATGGAGACGATCAGGGAGAAGTAATTGAAATCAATCCATCAGATTTTAATATAGGTGAAGAAGAAGTCGATGAAGAAACTGAAGAGGAAGAACCTTACGAAGAGTTCCGCGAAGGCTGCATCCGTTCAGAACTTACTAACGAATGGATTGACGAGAAACTCGAGAATCAGCGTCCTATCGCAGTAATGGTTGACAACGAATCTACTGCACTTGATCATTATGGTGTCAACGCAGCTGATATCGTATATGAAATGATGAATTCAACACTTAATGCCCGTATTACACGTCTTATGTGTATATACAAAGACTGGGGTTCACTTGAAAGAGTGGGAAGTATCAGAAGTACTCGTCCTACAAACCTTATGATTGCTGCTGAATATAATGCAATCTTAATTCATGACGGTGGTCCTTTCTATATTGATTACTATATCAAACAGCCATATACTACTCACTTAAGCGGTGGTTTTGCAAGATATTCAAATGGTAAGGCAACTGAGTTTACTGAATATGTAACAATTAACGATTATACAAATCCTAATACAGGCAAGTCTTATCCGGGACTTAACTCTCGTCTTTCAGCATCTAATATTTCTACTGAATATAATGAGTATAAGGGTGAGGATCACTTCCAGTTTGAAAAAGGAAACGTTGATTTCTCAAAGAAATCAAATGTATTTGATGCAACATATATTGAACTTCCATTCTCACACAATAGTTCAAAGCTTACTTATAATGAAGAAACAAAGAAATATGAATATAGTGAATACGGTAAGCCACATATCGATCCCCTGGATAATGATAATGTTACTTCATTTACAAATGTTATTTTACAGTGTACATCATTCACACAGCTCGATTCCGGTGGATATATGGTATATAACTTAACCGACTCTACAACAGATTACGGTTATTATATTTCCCACGGTAAAGGCTTCCCAATCATTTGGAAGAAGTCTGGTGAAAGTGGCGTAACCCATTACTACAATGGTGCTACAGGTGAAGAACTTAAGCTCAACACTGGTAAGATTTACATTGCTTTAGTTCCTGCAGACACATGGGGCGCTCTTATCGTTAAATAATTTATAAACCATAAAAGGACTTAAATAACATATTTTCTATTTAGGTCCTTTTATTTATAAGGTATATTATGAGTAATTCAGATATCAAAATTGTATATTATGATAATGAACTTACCGATGAATTTTCTACTGCAGAAATCAAAACAAAAACTGTAGATAAGAATTTTAAATATAACGGAACAATATTAAGACCTGTTGGCAGAGCCTTAATATATCATGCCCTGGTTAAACCAAGTTGTTATTTATATCTGAAATTTTGCTGGGGGCATAAAATTGTTGGTAATGAAGTAATTAAGGAATATTCCAAAAAGAACTATTTTCTATTTGGCAATCATACTAATGACATATGCGATGCTTTTATTCCTTCCATGCTTAACTTCACCAAAGGAACCTATGTTGTTGTGCATGCCAATAATGTATCCATTCCTCTGCTTGGTATGGTAACTCCTATTTTAGGTGCTATCCCGCTTCCAACAGACAGTTCCGGAATGAGAAATTTTACAACACATGTCAAAAAGATGTGTGCCAAAAACAAAACCATTACCATATATCCGGAAGCCCACATATGGCCATACTGCACTAAGATAAGGAATTTTACAAAAGATTCCTTCAGTTATCCGGTTATGAGCGGTGCTCCATCTTTTTGTTTTGTTAATACATATCACGAATGGCCGGGGCATAAGAATCCCCGAATTATCACATATGTTAAAGGGCCATTCTTTCCTGACACTTCTCTTCCTGTTAATAAACAGAAGCAAAATCTCAGGGATCAGATATACGAAACTATGGTTGAATTAAGTAAGAATAATACTCTTACATTAGTCGAATATTTACCAAAAGATATAAAAGAGAATTAAAGCGGAGAAAGTTATGAATATACTTTTTTCAGGAAATGATAAAGTCTTTGACGGAATTATGATGTGTCTTCTCTCCATCATTATGAGATCAGATTCGCCATTTCCTCTTAATGTATATGTGCTGACTATGGATGCCACATATCTTAAAGAAGAATATATTGCCATAAGCGATGAAAAGATAGACTATCTTAATACTGTCGTCAAAGAATTTAATTCGGAACATAACATTACAAAAATTGATGTAACAGATATCTATAAAAAGGAATTTCTTAACAGTCCTAATGAGCAATGCTACTGCTCTCCTTATACTCTGTTAAGATTATTTATCGATACCATTGATAATATTCCTGATAAGATTCTCTATCTTGATGTGGACTTAATGATATGTAAGGATTTACGAAAGCTATACGATATCGATATAACAGATTATGAGTATGCTGCGGCCGGTGATCATTACGGTAATTTCCTTATATCACCAAATTATATTAATGCAGGCGTTCTTCTCTTTAATATGGTAAAATGTAAAGAGACCGGACTTTTTGATAAAGCAAGGGAAATAATTAAAACCAGGAAATATCTCTTTGCAGACCAGGATGCCATCTGGCACAGTACAACAAAGAAGATGAAACTGCCACACATTTTCAACGACCAGAAATTCCTTTATAAGGATACGGTTATAAGACATTTTTCGAAGCGGTTATTTTACCTGCCTTATCCACATACCGAGAATATAAAGCAGTGGCATATTAACAGAATGATAAGGGTATTTGGTTATACCTGTTTTGATGATATAATTTATAAGTATATTTATTACAAGGAAAGGTATTCTCATGAGCAACAAATTAATGCCTAAAAAGTTAGTTAAAATTTCAAGAACCATACCGGTATTTTTTGCAATTGATGACACATATGTTAAATACTTTATGGTATCTCTTCGTTCCTTAATTGATCACACTTCCAAGTATTATAAATATGAGATAAATATTCTTAATACTGACATCAGTGAATATAACCAGAATCTGGTTAAACAGATGGAAAAGCCTAATGTTTCCATTCGTTTTCATGATGTATCCAAGTATATTAATGGAATCAAGAAGAAACTTGCCTTAAGAGATTACTACTCTCTTACTACATATTATCGTATATTCATAGCTGAAATGTTTCCTGAATATGATACAGTTCTTTATCTTGATTCTGATACCATTATTCTTAAGAATATTGCATCCTTATTCAGATATAATTTAGGCGACCATTATGTTGGAGCAATACAGGATGTTATCATCAAGGAAACTGACCTTTTCTCAACTTATTCCGAGAAAGTTTTAGGTATATCAAGATTATCTTATTTTAATGCCGGTGTTCTTATCATTAACTGTGAACAGTTTAGAAAGAATAAAGTTAAGAATCAGTTCATTAAACTTGTTAATACCTATACCTTTGGTGTTGCTCAGGATCAGGATTATCTTAATATAATCTGTCAGAACAAGGTTTTATGGATAGATTCAGCATGGAATGTTCAGATGTCCGAGAAAAAAGAAAGACCTTTGGACAGCATCAGTCTTATTCATTATAATTTTGCTGAGAAACCTTGGCATTACAAAGACATCCGATATGCTGATGTATTCTGGAAATATGCTTCACAGACTGCATATTATATTGAACTTGAGAAATTATATGAAAACTTTAATGACAGCGACAAAGCCAGAGACATAAACAGTGGCGAGAATCTTCGTTCACTTGCTACATCCGAGATTTCAAGAATGGATAACTACTATAATATCTTTGGATATAAAAAGAGCGTTGCTTTAACCAGAGCAGAAATCCTGGAAAAGATTAAAGTTTATGAAATGAGCGGTCGTTTTGATGTAGATGTTGAGAATGATCCGGAAGGCAGGGAACTCCTTCCTGGCGACATCGATTATCTTCGCCGCTGGCCTGACAGTAAACTTAAGAGTAAATATGCATTCAGAGTTGCTCACTGGTATGTTCGCGAGTTAATTAAGAAGAATCAGCTTATTATAAAGGAAATTAAGGGACTCGAGAATTTTACCAATCTGAATACCGGGGCAATCATTACCTGTAATCATTTCCATCCTAATGACAGTTTTGCAATGCAGCTTGTATATGAGAAATCCGGTCAGTATTCCAATAAAAAGAAGATGTTCAGGGTTATCAGCGAAACCAACTATACATCCTTCCCGGGATTCTTTGGTTTCATTATGCGTAACTGTGATACTCTTCCACTGTCATCCAACAGTGCTACAATGAAGAAATTCTTATCAGCTGTAGGAATCATATTACAGAATAAGCATTTTATCTTAATATATCCTGAACAGAGTTTATGGTGGAATTATCGTAAGCCAAAGCCACTTAAGAAAGGTGCTTTCTCAATGGCTGCAAAGAATAAGGTTCCGGTTCTTCCAATATTCATCACTATGGAAGACAGCCCGATTTATAAGGATCAGGACGGATATCCTGTACAGGAATATACCATTAACGTAGGCAAGCCTATTCCATATGACAAGAATGAAAATCTTATCGAGAATACAAACAGAATGATGGATACCAACTATGAAGTCTGGAAGAAAGTATATGAAGACTTCTATAAAATACCACTTACATACACATGTGAGAATCCACCTCAGAATGAAAAATAACAACAACAGCAATAACCATCGGTCAAGTGAACTGCACCCCGAATGTTAGACA
>DGTK01000016.1:209386-236207 GCA_002393735.1 Lachnospiraceae bacterium UBA4338 | reverse complement strand
TCCAGAGCCACAATCTGGCGCGCTAGCCAACTGCGCCATACCCACCATTTCTAATTGTTCAAGGCACTGACCTAACGTCTGCTTTTAGAACAAACGTGCCCGAAGGGATTCGAACCCCCGACCCACGGCTTAGAAGGCCGTTGCTCTATCCAGCTGAGCTACGGACACAGGCGTCAATACACATCACAACGCAAAGAATATTTTATAATAAACTAACCTAAGTTGTCAACACATATTTAATCAAATTTTACGGCATCTGCCAAAAAATTAGATATCGCCTAAACTGTCAATGTAATTCTGTGCCTTAGCGGCTCTTTCAGTATCAGGGAATAATGCAATTACCTGAGTAAAGCACTCTTTTGCCTTAACTACATCACCATTTTCCACATAGCAAACAGCAAGAGCATATAAAGCCTCGCTATTTGACGGATCGTAGAAAATAGCATTATTAAGATTCTCAATGGCAGTTGGATAATCAGCATTACGATATGCTTCCATACCTGTATTATAGTAGTTTGTAGCTACTGTATTACCCACTGTTCCCTTGACAGTATTATATAATGATACATAAGCTTCAGAAGCCTCATTCATTACATATTCCGGATCAATCTTGCCAATGTAATCAGCAATCACCATAGGGTCTCTTGCTTCGCCCTTGGAATATTCAATGGCAGCATACATAAGATTGTTGACTGCCTCATTTGTTCCGGCTCCCTGCTCATATTCAGCAACTAAAGCATTAAGATTATTAATCTCAGCATTTAAGCTGTCATTAGTCTGGGTTAATTCTTCAAGTTCAGCAGACTTGGCAGATAACTGGTCTCTAACCTGAGCCATCTCTTCTTCCACGCCGGCTTTATTCATTCTAACCCTGATTGGTCCAAGCAAAAACCAGCCTATTGCAAGACCCACTACAAGTCCCAAAAGAATATAAACTATGGTACTTAATATTGACGAATTGCCTGGTTCAGGAAGAGCTGCAAGCGGAGGTCCCTGATTAAGCCAGTAATCATCAACCGGCGCAGTCTGCTGCACCTTCTTGGCAGGTTTGTTATCATCCAATCCCAGAGCCTCCGATATCTCCTTATAATATCTGTTGGCAATAAGATTACCTGTATCTATCTTACGGCATATTTCTACTTCCTTAAGGGCCTTGTTATACTCCTGATCATGAAGATATAAAAGAGTAAGAAGCAAATGTCCCTTATAGAATTTAGGATTAAGTTTAATAACCTTCTTAACCTGTATTTTAGCCATATCCAGGCTGTTCTGATGACAGTAATTAAGTGTCTGATTATATTTAACTATAGCCTGGTTAATTACCTCAAGGCTTGCCTGATTAGCCTGCATCATTCCGATGTAATCAGTTGCAAGATTCTTTGAATCCTGGTAATTTTTGCTGATAACCCATTCTGTCAGGGCCTCAACAACATCACCCAGTTCATAGTAAATAAGACCCAGAAGGTTTCTTGCCTGGGTATTTAATTTATTGAATTTTAAACTCTGGCGCAAATCATTAATTGCTCCGGTTAAATCTCTTACTTTCGCCTTCTCCAGACCCTGATTATAAAGTCTGTTGGATGTATAGATAATCTTTTTATATCTTGCCACATCAGCTCCGCAGGCAGTACAGAAATCCTTTTCGGACAATTCAACGCCGCATTTATAACACTGCATCTATTTCTTCCCTTTACTGTCTGGTAGGTGTATTCTTCGCTGTATCTACAATTAAATCAACCATATCTGATAAATCTCTTTCAGATATAGCTTTTTCAGAATCATCCACTTCAAGTGACGGATGAAATTTCTTTAATTCTTCTTCAAAATCAATCATTACAAGCCTCCATTAATTGCTTGATTTCTCCCACTAAATATAAAGAACCGATTATATACAGGGCTCCATCAGTTTTAAGATAAAGTCCGGTCTGATAAGCATCCTTTACATCAGGGCACACAACTGTATTGTCAAACCCCGCCTCTAACAACATTAACTGCAGGGTATCACATTCCATCGATCTTCCGCCTTCATAAGCGGTTATAATAATTTTGCTTATATTATTAAGCTCCCTTAATCTTTCAAGCATCGCCTTAATATCTTTATCACGACTTACCGAAATAATCAAGGTTATTTTTTTCAAATCCTTTACACTCTTTACAAATGCCGATATACCGTCAGGATTATGAGCCCCATCCACATATACATCCGGAGCTATTTCTTCCATCCTGCCTTCCCATATACATTTTCCAAGAGCGTCTTTTAACTTTTCTTCCTTAAGTTCATCCCCAAGTAAGGTAATGGCAGCCATTATCGCCAAAGATGCATTGGCTACCTGATATCTGGCAGATGTATTTAAACGAATATAAAAAATATAATAATCATAAGTAAAGCAAAAATCAATGTTTTTTCTGTCATGCTCTACAATATCATAATTGAAACTGCTTATGGCATACTGCTTGCTTCCAAGTCTGAGGGCTTCTTTTTTTATAACTTCTGAAGCATCAGAATTATCATCAGCATATATCAAAGGAACGCCTTCTTTTATGATTCCTGCCTTTTCGTATGCTATTTCCTTAATTGTCTCACCAAGTACCTTGGTGTGGTCCAGATCGATATGAGTAATAATTGTAAGCACCGGTTTCTTAAAGAGATTTGTAGTATCACCTCTTCCACCAAGACCGGTCTCTAAGATTATATATTCCACATCGCTGTCTGAATAAATATACATTGCCATCATGAAAATGAATTCAAAATAATTCATCTTATATCCTCGGCCAAATTCATGCATTTTATTCAGCACATATTCTCCGGCTTTGGCAAAAGTCTCATCATCCACATCTTCATTCTCAATCCTGATTCTTTCATTTATCCTTACAAGATGAGGAGATGTGAAGAGCCCGCATTTTTTGCCATGTGCTCTTAATATATCATTGATATACTTGCAGACAGAACCCTTTCCATTGGTTCCTGCCACATGTATTATCTTCTTGTCTTCCGACGGTCTTCCCAGATAATCAAAGAAATCTTCCGTCATTGCATGTATTTCAGGTTCACTGAAAGAAGACAATGTATTAATATATTCATTTAATTCATCATAATTCATTTCATCTGTCCTACAGTTTAATGAGTAAGTACTTCTCCCTCAATTACCCCATTCGCAGAAGTATATAACATACCTGTAGTATTGTTCTTAATTACCTGTCTGTGCTGGTCGATACCGATAATTACACCCTTATAGATATGACCGTCAACTTTAATGTAAGCACCTCTTGAAGCAGTGATTACGGCATTAACCTTCTCCGCTTCTGCCTGATTGGCCTTCAGTTCTTCCATAAGTTCATTCTTACGAAGAGTCAGGTCCTTAAGTTCTCTTTTATCAATGGTTGTAAGCTGTCTCTTACCCTTTGCATCAGCTATTCTCTTAAGTCCTTCAAGAACCTCGCCTAAGATTTCCCTGATTCTTTCATCATTCTCCTTAACCTGCTGGTTCTTCTCGAAGTCCTTGTCTTCCATACCTACATGGAGAATGGTCTTAACTTCAACATTATTACCCATGTTAACGGCGCTGATACCCTTTCTGGCATGAACATAACCGCCCACAAGACTGCCTCTCTTACCGTCAATAATTACCTCGCCGTTGGTATAAATATTGGAATTAAGTATTGTATTTGAATGTATGTCTCCAATAGCCTTAACTATTGTATGCTCTATAAAATCCGCATACACGTTACCCTTTGCAACAATCATGGCTCTGTTATTACCCTGAATACCATGCTTTAAGGTAACATCTCCACCTGCAGTAATCTGCGCTGCCTCTATTGTTCCGCTGATGGTAACACTCTTTGCAGACTTAATGATAGCACCATTTTCAACATTACCAAGAATTTCCACATCACAGTCCGTATCAATCTTACCTGTTAGCTGATTAACATCGCCCTGTATCTGAAGAACATCTTTGATATCCATTTCAAATTTATTCTTCATTGTAATCTTACCATCAAGGTCTGATATATATTCTTTTGTTTCTTCGTTGAAAGTAAAGCCCTTACCTTTAATAGGAGGAAGCTCCTTAACAGCTCTGGCCGGCATAGGCTTACCGGTAACAAAGGCTCCGTTGGTTCCGGCTTCTGCACTGTGATATGTGGCAAAAGTCTCGCCCTTGGACACACTTTGAAGATAATTCATGGAAGTATAATCCACACTGCCATCTTCTCTTATCTTTGGCTTTCTGTTAAGAACCTCATCAATGTCAAAACTGTACTCATAATAGCCATCATGACCTTCTACAGGCTTAATGGCAGAGGCGATTTTGATCTCTCTGTCATATATGCCCTTAACAATCATGGCTTTAATGTTGGACACATTAAGACCGGCTTTGACACCTCTTTCATCAAGCATCTTGGTGATTTCATCAAAGGTATATTTATTTGATTTTGGTTTGGTTAAGAACAGAAATGCTTCCATGTCATCGTCAGAAATGCGCACTTCATTACGGCTTAATTCCTGTTCTCTTTCCTTTGCTAATTCTTCCTTGGTCGGACCGGCTGCTGCTTTCTGAGCCTGTTCTCTTTCTACTTTTGAAAAAACATCCTCGTTAATAAGACTCTCAAGATCTCCTAAATCCGAAGGAATATTATCATCAAAACCATCAATTCCCATACTTTAACCCCTTTTAAAGTTATTTGTTAACTTAAAGCATTAAGTCTTTCCTTAACCTGCTCAAGCATCTGAGTATATTTAACTTTCTTTTCCTTTTCCTCATTAATCTTTGCCTGAGGAGCCTTGGAAATAAATTTCTCATTGTTAAGCATGCCATCAACTCTCTTAACTTCACCTTCAAGTCTGGCAACTTCTTTGGTCAGTCTTTCTTTTTCCTTCTCAATATCCACAAGTTCTTCAAATGGAATATAGATTACGGCATTCTCAATGTGAACTGAAACCGCATTATCTGAAATACCGCTCTTATCTTTCTGGATAATAACTTCAGATGCATATGAAAGTGTTGCAAAGAATTCTGTTGCACCTTCCATAACACTCTTTACTGTATCATTCTCAGTTACAACATATATGGCAGCTTTCTTTGAAGGTGGAACGTTCATATCACTACGAACCTTTCTGATGCCAACAATGGCTTCCTTCATGATCTCTACCCATTTTTCTTCTTTTGTGAAGGCTCTTTCCTCGCTGTACTCAGGCCATGTGGAAATCATGATTGATTCCTCTTCAGACTGAATAGAGCAGAAGATTTCTTCTGTAATGAATGGCATATATGGATGTAATAACTTAAGGGCATCAATTAAAACTGACTTTAATGTCCATAAAGCTGCATTGGCACTCTTTGATGTCTTATCTGCATACAGTCTGCCCTTAACCATCTCAATATACCAGTCACAGAATTCATTCCAGATAAAGTCATAAACTTTCTGTACTGCAATACCAAGTTCATAACTTTCCATATTATCTGTAACTTCTTTTATAACATTATTAAGTTTGGACAAAATCCACTTATCCGCAAGTTCCAAATCTTTAGCATCAGGCTTTGTAATGCTGTCATCTTCAGGCATATTCATCATGATGAATCTTGATGCATTCCAGATTTTATTTGCAAAGTTTCTGTTTGCTTCTACTCTCTCATAGTAGAATCTCATATCATTACCAGGCGCATTACCTGTAATAAGTGTAAGTCTTAAAGCATCAGCGCCATACTTATCGATAATCTCAAGCGGGTCAATACCATTACCTAATGATTTACTCATCTTACGACCCTGATCATCTCTAACCAGACCGTGGAAAAGCACCGTCTTGAATGGTCTTTCTCCCATATGCTCATAACCCGAGAATATCATTCTGATAACCCAGAAGAAGATGATATCATAACCTGTTACTAGTACATCTGTTGGATAGAAGTAATCAAGGTCTTCTGTCTTTTCAGGCCAGCCCAGTGTTGAGAATGGCCATAATGCAGATGAGAACCATGTATCAAGTGTGTCAGGATCCTGCTCTATGTGGTTTGAACCACATTTTGGACATGTATGTGGAGCCTCTTTGGCAACAATAATTTCACCGCAGTCCTGGCAGTAGTATGCAGGAATTCTGTGTCCCCACCATAACTGTCTTGATATACACCAGTCTTTAATATTATCTGTCCAGTTGAAATATGTCTTCTCCATTCTTTCCGGAACTAACTTTATTTCGCCTTCCTTAACTGCCTTAACAGCCGGTTTGATAAGTTCTGACATATTTACAAACCACTGCTGTTTAACAAGTGGTTCAACTGTTGTCTTGCATCTGTCATGAGTACCAACATTGTGAGAATAATCTTCAATTCTTACAAGAAGACCCATCTCATCAAGTTCCTTAACAATCTGTTCTCTTGCAGCATATCTGTCCATGCCTGCAAACTTGCCACCATTTTCATTAATGGTTGCATCGTCATTCATGATGTTGATTACTTCAAGATTATGACGAAGTCCAACCTGGAAGTCATTAGGGTCATGTGCAGGTGTAATCTTAACAACACCTGTACCAAATTCCATATCAACATATTCATCTGCAATAATAGGTATCTCTCTGTCAACGAAAGGAAGGAAACACTTCTTACCTACTATGTCAGCATATCTTTCATCCTTAGGATTAACTGCAATTGCAGTATCACCAAGCATTGTTTCAGGTCTTGTGGTAGCAAACTCCAAATATCTGTCTGTACCGACAATTGCATACTTAATATGCCAGAAATGTCCCTGCTGCTCCTGGTATTCTACCTCGGCATCTGAAATTGATGTATTACATACAGGACACCAGTTAATAATTCTTGAGCCCTTGTAGATATATCCTTTTTCATACATCTTGCAGAATACTTCTGTTACAGCCTTGTTACAGCCTTCATCCATTGTGAATCTTTCTCTGTCCCAGTCACATGATGAACCAAGTTTTTTAAGCTGGCTGATGATTCTTCCGCCATATTCTTTCTTCCAGTCCCAGGCTCTTTCTAAGAATTTCTCTCTGCCAAGGTCTGCTTTATCAATACCCTCTTTTTTAAGAGTCTCAATAATCTTGACTTCTGTGGCAATACTTGCATGGTCTGTACCAGGCTGCCACAGTGTATTATATCCCTGCATTCTCTTGAAACGGATAAGAATATCCTGCATTGTATTATCAAGAGCATGTCCCATATGGAGCTGACCTGTGATATTTGGAGGTGGGATAACAATTGTAAAAGGTGTTTTGCTTCTATCGACTTCAGCATGGAAATATTTCTTATCCAGCCATCTTTGATAGATTACGTCCTCCACCTGTTTTGGATCATAGGTCTTTGCCATTTCTTTTCTCATTATTTAATATCTCCTTAAAACCCTTTCGGGCGATTTTGGTCATGGATTTAAAGCCCAAATGTAATTTACTTTACATAACAAGCATAATAACCTAACATATTTATACCTAAAATTAGGCTTTGTGTCAAGATTTTACGGGCGTTTGGATAGATTTTAAGACAATTTTGCTGATATTATTTTATGCCTCTGATTATTACTTTACTAAGAGCGCATTTTATGGATATATTTCTGTCTGAATTATTACCAATCCAGCTGTATGTTTCGAATATGCTGCTTAAGTCCTCATCACCTATGATAAGTTCCCCGGTTCTGCCCTGAATATCAATATTATAATCATCCGGAGAATCAACCAGAGTAACCTCTACGCTGCCTGTTCCGGCTTCCACATCAAGGTTGTCAAAAGAACCAGTCATATAAAAACAACCTGACGCTATGCTCACCTTTACATTATCAGCTTTTAGAGCGCCGATTGAAAGCCTGTCGCTTTTTACATCAACCTGTACATCTGAAGCAACAGCTTCCTCAATGTCCATTGGCTTATTACCACCTTGCAGTGTCAGATTATCAAACTCCAGTCTTGCAGCCTTAAAAGTCTTGCCTGAAGGAAATACAAAAATACCCTCATCACCTTTTAATGTATATGAGATATTGGCATTGTCACCCATGAAATAAACATAGAATTTATCAAGATATTCATCTTCAGGAACAAAGAGAGTTACTGTTTCAGGATTTGCTTCATCATGAGGACGCAGGTTAGGATAAATACCCAGATACAAAACACCATCCTCCACATAATACTGATAATCTTCGGCATTGGAGCTGGATAATCTGTAATAATCAGTTGATGATGGTTTGATTCTTAAATCACCATTAAAACAGGTAATTTCAACTGAGTCTGTCTCATCTTTTAAGCTCACGTAATCATCAGAATAATTGCCATTATGAATTTCATAGCGCTCGTTGATTTTTAATAAGGTTTCTCCATCTCCTACTTCAAAAGACAGTCTGTCATTAGGATTATTAAGGGCACGGGTGGCCGGAAGAAGAATCAGTGAGTCTTCAATAAAAGTTGTGGCAGCCTTGTAAGATTTTTCCGCCTGCGCAATCCAGTCCTTTGCACCTCCTAAGAAGAAGCCAACCAAAGTAATCATTGCACCTAAAACAATAAGGCCACAGGATACATATACGAGCGTCATGAGTCTTTTCTTCATGCGGACATCCTCCTGTTTGTATATGCTGATATCCTTTCTCTTAAGAAGACATAGAGTTTATAAATATAATAATATAAAACCAGTATTCCGATTTCGACCAAAATTCCAAATCCAACCAGTGTTATTCCCATACCTATTGAGATTACACTGCCTCTTGGAATAATAAAAATTCTGATTATTCCAATACCCACTAAAAGAAGACCTGCCAGGGCAATTGCAGGTCCCACAAATAATAATAAAACAGCATTAACAATCACAAAAGCGGCTATAATTGCAAAAAGGCCCAGCAATGCCAGACCTATAATGCCCAAAACCACATAACCAACAGCTTTGGATATATCACTCCAAATATTGTGTTCTTTGTTAATGCTGTCCATATATTAATTATCTTTCACATTTAAGAAAATATGCGCTGTATGGTGCCAACCGACTTCCACCGCCAAAGTCAAAATTATTGCCGGTAATTAAATCAACTGCGCATCCACAGCCTGCATCAAAATGAGCTGTATATTCATTGGAATCCATATTTATTGCAACGAGTACTCTCTCATGCTCAGACTGTCTTTCAAATATACACTGTTTGTTGGTAAGAACCACACTTCTGAATCCGCCATAGTTAAGGGCTTCAGAATTCTTCTTAGCCTCTGCAAGATGTGAAATGAAATCTGTAAGTTCATTCCACTCAGGCTTATCAAATGAAACACGAAGTGCCGGATCGCCCTGTGACTTATCAGCCTTGGTTCCCCACTCAGAACCGTAGTAAATACAAGGAATACCAGGCATACCGAAAACCATTGCATACACAAGCGGCAGACAGTTAGGATCCTGTATTATACTTGCAATACGTGATACATCATGATTGTCAGCAAAGCTTAAGAGATGTGCTCCTCTTGCCACTGCCCAGTCCTGATTCTCAAATAATCTTAAGAGTGAGTGAATAATCTCAAACATATTGGCTGAATTAAATGCTGAATGAATACCCTTGTAACACTGATAATTGGTTACGGAATGAATATTCATCTCTCTGAGCATTCTGCCATATTCGCCATGAAGCACTTCACCAAGTAAGAAGAAGTCTTCTTTCTTTGAATCTGTAAAGCCTCTTAATCTGTTTAAGAAACCATAATCAAGACAGTATGCCACGTCAAGACGGATACCATCAATATCGAATTCATTAATCCAGCCTTCAACAGCGCTGAATATATGATTAACTACATCATCATTATGAAGATTGAGTTTGACAAGGTCATAATTACCTTCCCAGCCTTCATACCAAAGACCGTCATTGTAATTGGAATTACCACCAAAGTCGATTCTGTTAAACCAGCTTACATATGGTGATGACTCGCGGTTTTTAAGTACATCCTGGAATGCCCAGAATCCTCTTCCTACGTGGTTGAAAACACCATCCAAAACAACCTTGATACCTTCTTTATGAAGAGCCTTGCAAACCTTCTTGAAGTCTTCATTTGTACCAAGTCTGCAGTCAATCTTTGTATAATCCCTTGTATTATAACCATGAGTATCTGATTCAAATACAGGCGAAAAATAGATTGCATTGATTCCTAACTTCTTCATATGAGGAATCCAGTCCATAACTTTAAGAATTCTGTGCTCAAGTTTTCCGTCATTCTCAAAAGGCGCTCCGCAGAATCCTAAAGGATAAATCTGATAAAATACACTTTCATAAGCCCACATTTTCTTATTCTCCTTAACTTTTTTTACCTTGGTAATTTTACCATAGCGCGCTGTATTTATGCAATAAAAGTAATAAAAAGGTTAGCTGCGCTGTGGAGTATCATAGGCACATACATATTGTCTGTTTTTTTCATTGCAAAAGCAAAAATCAGCCCCATGATAAAGGCATATATTCCCTGTGGTAAATTACCATGATATAAGGCAAACAAAATTGCCGACAGAAGTGCTGCCACAAACCATGGCATTATCTTACTAAGACGGCCAAATATAACACCTCTGAATAAAATTTCTTCACCAACCGGAGCCAGGATTCCATAGGATAACAAACGCATGGCAAGGGGCGGAAGAAACATCTTATTATTATTCTCAAGAAAAGATGCCATATATTCATCACTCATCACAAATGATAAAACATATGGAATTGCTTTATTACATACATAGGCTGCAGCAATTGATGCAAGCACAAAGATTAATACCACATAAATCTTAACTTTATTAAACTTTCTCTCTTCTTTTTTAAAACTGAAAGCACAGGCTGTAGCTCCTGTAAGAAGCCCCAGCATGGTACAGTAAAAAACCTCATTATCAGCAGGAATTTTAAGAAAATCAAAAAATACCACCATGGCAAGTACACCTAAAAAATATCCCAGAAGATAATACATTATTCCCTTGGCCATGGCAGATATATATTTGTAAGGAGCGCTCTTTTGCCGGCTCCTTTCAATATTTCTTTTTATTTCATCCCTGTAGCCCATTCTACATTTCCTCAAACATCTTTATCATATGATTCATGTCATCAGCAATATATGTGGCACCTGCTTCTTCCAGTTCGCCTTCCGGTGCAAAACCATATCTTACACCAAGACAGTCAATGCCAATGCTTTTTGCTCCCTCGACATCAAACTTTCTGTCTCCCACCATAAGAACCTTATCATAAATATCAGGAGTAATTCCCATATTACTAAATGCATATGCTATTATATCATCTTTTTTGGATCTTACGCCATCAAGTGTACTTCCTGCGCAAAAATCAAAATATTTCATAAGATCAAAATGCTCTAAAATATCATTAACAAAAGTTTCAGGCTTACCTGATGCAACAAGTAATTTACAACCCTTGTTCTTAAGAAGAGAAAGCGCATCCTTAATTCCATCATAAGGACGGTTCTCAAACTTGCCCACTTTGGAATATCTGTCTCTGTATAACCTGATACCCTCTTTAATCGCATCTTCATCAAGTTTCATATAGGTACGATATGAATAATCCAGAGTTGGACCTATAAACAATCTTAAGGTTTCTTCAGAAGGCTGTTCTATGCCCATGGTATCAAGAGCATAGAGAATTGATTTCATAATTCCTTCAGATGAATCAGTCAAAGTTCCATCTAAGTCAAATAAAATATATTCATATTTTTTCATGCATTAATAACCTTTCCCAGGTTGAATGAATAAATCAGTCTTTCTTTTACTTTCTTACCCGTTAGTTTTTCAAGTGCCTCAGCATAAATCTGAAGCTGCAGTTTATGCCTCTTAAGAAGTTCTTCTTCATCCACTCTGTCAGTCTTATAATCCAGAAGCACAAGTTCACCGTCTTCTTCGAAATATGCATCAATTACACCCTGCATCAAAACGGTCTCACCTTCCGGGATATTCTCTATAAGTTTACTTGCTTCATATCCAAGAACAAAAGGCTGTTCTCTTTTAAGCACATGATTATTATACGCCTTTGCCATTCTCTTGCCTATATCTGCAGTAATGAATTCCAAAACCTTAGATAAATCAACTAAAAGCACATCATCCTTTGCAATAAAACCTTTCTGGATATATTTCTGAACTTCCTTTTCAAGAATCTTTCTTGTATCACTCTTAAGCGTTTCACCATCATAGAAAGCATCATACTGAAGAAGTTCCATTATTCTGTGGAAGGCTGTACCTGTAAGGCCTGCATCTTCTTCTTTTTCTTTCTTTGCAAAATCAGGAATACAGGATTTTTTCACAAGGTTATAGTGCTTATTCTCCTTTTCATCCTCTTCTTCATCATTTTCATATGCTTTTTTCTTAACATCCGAGACGGAGGTTTTGACATAGAGATTATCAAGTGACGGATGTGGATATTCATACAAATCCAGATGTTTCTTTGCATCTATCATCTTAAGTGAGGAATAATCAGTCTCCACTTTCTGTTCTTTCATGTTTTCTATATCAGCAAGGTCATAAATATGCTCGTCAAAAATCCCCGGATTCTTGCATACGCTGTAATATAATAATTCCATAAATGACTCTGCCTTAAATCTGTAAATGAAAGACAGATTCCTAAGGCCTTTAACAAAAGGATACCATCTGAATTTATTAAGTTCCTTTACGCTTCCCACAATAATCATCTTGTCTCTTGGTCTTGTTAAAGCAACGTAGAGAAGACGCAGGAATTCACCTTTTTCATTATAGTTATTGTATGCTTTACTGATATCATAAAGAAAATTCTCATTAATAATATCATTTTCAATATCAAGAGCACGTGTAACAATTCCCAGATCGTTACATATCGGATTCATCTTTTCATCATTTCCTCCGGTCGGTTTGACAGAAGCCGCGCCAACAATAAATACAATTGGTCTTTCCAGGCCTTTGCTGCCATGGATTGTCATATATTCAACTGCATTTTCATTTTCAGGTTTACCAAGAGGCTGATCAAATCCAAGACTCATTGCTTCTTCGAGATAAGTCACAAAACTGTGGACACTTCCATCATTATTCTTTGCATAATCATGAGAAAGTTTGACAAGATTCTTAAGATTAGCCTTTCTGGTAGAACCACTGACAGTAGAAAGATAAAAATTATCAAGACTGTAATATCTGATTATCTCCTTAAGCATTTCTTCTGCCGACATGGTAAATGCCAATTCCCTGAACATCTTAAGTTCATTTAAGAACAATACAACATTCTCTTTAATTCTTGCATAAATACCACGTGTATCATCATTGACAAGTCCTGATGAATTTAAATCTTCATTTGAAAGATTAATCATTGCATCATATAAAAGTTCATGACTATTCTTAAATTTGGAAAGATAAATCAGATCATCAGCTGTTATCTCAAATAATCCTGAAGACAGTACAGTAAATAAATCAACATCTCTTCTTGGATTATCTGCAATCTTCAAAAATGCGAATAAAACATTTACCTCTGTAGCCAGGGAGAATCCCTGCTTTTCTCCGGATATAAAAGGAATACCAAAAGTATCAAAAACTTCCTTGTAATACAAGGTGGCTTTTCTTGTAGCTGAAAGAATCAGGATATCACTGTATTCAACGTCCCTGTAATCTTTCCTGTCGCTGTCATATATCTTTTTATGGCCCTTAACCAGTTCCTGTATTCTTTTTGCAACAAGGACAGCCTCATTATGTCTGCCTTCATCTGCATTTATATCTTCATCAAGAATCAGGTCAATCTCGGTTATGTTATCTGCATCATTAGGAACATCTCTTCCCTTTTTTAAATGTGCCGGTGCATCATATTCAATGTCACCAAGATCTTTATGCATAACATCTTCGCAGATTTTATTAACTGAATCTATTACATTATCAGTACTTCTGAAATTAACAAATAAATCCGTTCTGTGGCAGTCCGGATCATCAAACTTATTTAGGAAAATATCCGGATTGGCAAGTCTGAAGGCATAGATACTCTGCTTTACATCACCAACCATAAAGCGGTTTCCGTCGTTACCCTGTTTGGAAATTGCACTTAAGAATGATTCCTGAACATCATTACTGTCCTGATATTCATCAACATAAATCTCCTCATAAGTATCCCTGAAAAATAACGCAACATCACTTGGAACCGGTTCACCATCCTCATTCTTATCCCACATTATTTCAAGAACCATATGCTCGATATCTGAAAAAGTATATGCATTAAGTCTTTTCTTTTTCTCCATCAGAGCTTCCCTGTACTTAAGCACAAGTTTTATAAGCATTGCGCTGATTTCGGCTGCAGATTTAGCCTTTCCCATTGCAGTTTCCACAGAACCCGGGGTAAGTGACATAGCCTTATCAAACTCGGTTTTAAAATTCCCGAACTGTTTCTTCATAATATCATTGCATGGATCATCGCCATACAGATTTTTCCATGAAACATTCTTTGAAAGTTTAAACTTTGTACCGAATCTGTTTTCAAAAGAAAGACTTAATGTATTATTCACAATTGTCTTTGATTCATCAAGATAAACCGGTTCTGATGTCGGCATATAATCAAGGGATAATGCTTTTAAATCATCAAGGTATGAACTTAAACCTTCCAAAATGGCATTTTGATATCTCATAACGAAGTTTTCATACTCTTTTGGAACTGTTCCTTTAATGATTTCTTCATTACTTACAAGAAGCGCCTTTAAGAATTCTTCCGGATTTGCTTTACTGTCAACAAATTTATTTATATTATTTACTACCTTTTCAAGCTTATCCAAATCCTTGCCCATAGGTGAATAAATCTGGCAGAGTTTCTTTATATCCTCGTCATCAGTTTCAAAAAGATATGCTAATAATCTTGTAAAAATATCATGATTAAAATTATCGACAAAACCTGGATCAATTAAACCAAATGAAGGTTCAATTCCAACCTTGTCTGCATAGTCCTTAAGCACTGCATTGCAGAAACTGTCAATTGTGCAAATATATGCTGAACTTACCAGTGCTTCCTGCTTTAAAAGATGAGAATCAAATGGATTTTCTTTGATTTTGGCATTAATGGCTCTGGTGATTTTATCCCTCATCTGACCTGCTGCTTCCTTGGTAAAGGTGAGCACAATGATTTTGTCTATATCGACTCCGTCTTCGCAGATTCTTCTGATTATTCTTTCAGTCAGAACCTGTGTTTTTCCACAACCTGCGGAGGCAGATACAAGAAGGGATTTCTCTTTATAATTAATTGCTTCTTTTTGTTCTTCTGTATATTCAATTCCCATTAATTCTCACCTCCTTCTACTATTAAATCAGACTGTCCCATGTTTTTCTTTACATAATCACACATTCCATACAAGGCACAGTTAGCACAGGCATTTTCTCTTTCATTCTTATATACAGGGAATCTTCTTATATCACCCTGCATCATTCTTTGTGCGAAAGACGCTATATTATCCTTTGCAGTCTTAATATATCCATCCATTATTTCAGGGTCGGCAACTGTTCCTTTCTTTGGCTCAAAGCTGTTAATATCCATTCCCATATCAACACCTTTTATGGCATCAAGAACCACAGCATCGTCTCTTATTTTTCCGCTTGGAGCAATGATATTGGTATTTATTACATCCATCGAAACCCCAGGCTTAACATCCTTTTCCTCTTTTCTTATATTCGATGCTTTCTGATAAAGGAGAGCTGCGTTGACTATCTCTTTTTTATCTCTTTCGCCTTTAGCCATCTCATCCATTAAAAGATTGCTTCCCGCAAGGAAATAAATCGGAAGCTGCATCTGCTCACCACTCTCAAGTTTCTTTTCATCAAAATCCTCTTTACCTGTTTTATAATCAAGAACTTTGACATAGATATTTTTCTCATCTTCGAGTATATCCATTCTGTCAATATAACCATTTAATGTAATATTATATGTCTTTCCATCTATTTCGAAAGGTGTTGCAAACTTATAATCTTTCTCAAGATAATGAATCTTAAACTTACCCTTCTTTAAATGCCTTATGTAACTGCCGACATTCTTCTTAAATATCTTTCTGTAATTATCCCTGTAGAACGTTCCTGCCTTACCTCTTACAAGAAGGGATTTGCCGCATTCATTCGCATTTTCATCAACAGAATTATCAATGATCTTCTCTATTACCTTTTCATCAATCTTATCTATTCCTTTATCAGCAACATAAGTCATAACATCTTTCAAAACTGCATGAACAAGAATACCTGTTGAAAGTGAATCATAAACGTCCCTTTCCCTGCTCTTTAAATACAGCATGTGATTAGCATAAAATGCATAAGGACATGCTGCATATTTACTTAGAGATGTAGCACTTAACTTTATTGAATAATTATAGAGAAACTTCATTGTTTCTTCACTTAATGTCTGTTCTTTTGAAACTATATCACCAAATGACATATATTCATTTACAAGAGGAGCAAACCCATGGAAATTTAAGTCTTCCATAACCTCTTTAAGGCGTTCTACTTCCGTCTCAGTAATACTGCCGGTACGAAGCAGTGCAAGGAGAGCGCACATCTCATCTATCTCATCTTCAATAGACATGGACTCAACCTCATTAATACTGCCCTGGCGAACTGCAGAAGGCATAACACCGGCTATTGAGTTGATCAGATAAGAAGGATTAAGTTTCTTTCCTTCTGTGTCAAAACTTGGATAAGAAACAAACAGTTTATCTGATGGTTTGGTTATCATCATGTACAGATACATTCTCTTGGCATCTGCTTCTTCTTTCTTACTTGGAGCAAGCACATAATTCTCGTCATTGTCCTTCTTTGTCTCCTGAAGAAGCTGCCTTTCAGCATCATTAAATAATGACATATGACCGCTTGTACCCGGAATGTTACCGTCATCTGCTCCTAACATAAATAATGCTTTTACCTTGGAGAGTCTGCTTCTTATAAGATCACCAACAATAACAACATCCACATTCTGCGGGAGCATACCGATATGTATTTCTCCAAAACCTGCCTCTAATATCTCATAATATTCTTCAGCTGACAGAGGCTCTTTGAAAATATCATAAACTCTGTCCAAAAGCTGACACACAAAGCCATATATTGATGAATATACCTTAGCCTTGTCAGCCTCACCTTTTTCAAGCAGAATATCGCTCTTCTTCTGCATTTTTTCCTCTGCTTTAATCTGCACAAGAAAATCATAGAGAAGGCTTGTCCATTCAGCCGTTGTCTTCTTATCATCACATTTAACTTCTCTAAACAGACCTAAATCTTTCATCAGTCTGTTTCTTGCTTTATTTATCTCCCTAAGATGATATTCATCATAAACTTCAGATGTAGCCCAGACAAATTCATTTATGTATTCTTCTTTTCCCCTTACAGCCTTTGCAAGCAGATAATTATCAAGTTTATCAGCCTTTTCCAAATCAACATTTGTCAGATCGCTTCTTAACAAATCAACGACATCACGATAATCATAATCATTTATTATGATTTTAAATACAGACCTGATTAAAGTAATAAGAGGATTAACGAGTACATCCTTGTTACGATCCAGATAATATGGTATACCATATCTGTCAAAAATCTCCGCAATTACATCAGCGTAACTGTCCTGATTTCCTGTAACAATTGCTATGTCTCTGTAACGATAGCCATTCTTTGTTAATTCCATTATTCTTCTGGCTGTTTCTCTGCACTCTGTTGTTATATTAAGTGCATTAACAACCTGAACATTCTTGCATTCTTCTTTTGAATCAACCGTAGCGCCAGGAGTAAAGATCTTCTTTTCAAGGTCTTTTAATTCTTCGTTTGCAAAACGATTCTCACCGTCTCTTGTAATGACTTTTTCTTCAACATCGCAAATGTCTTCGGCAAGTTTTTTTAACCTGTCATATGTCTTTACTGATAATGAGCATACATGATTATTTTCTGCGCTATTAATGTCTTTTGTATCTTTAAATGTAAGAGTCACAATAACATCAAGACTGTTGCGAATGAGTTCCTTAATAACTTCTTCCTGAATAGGAGTAAAACCTGTAAAACCATCAAAAACAACAACGCTGTTTTTGATAAGTTCAGACTTATACAGATTACGTGCAAGAAAGGTAAGTCTTTCCTCTTTTGTGATATATGATTCTGCCAGTTCTTCATTAAAACCTCTGTACAAAATATTGATATCATTAAGTTTCTTTTGAAGATGTGGTTTATCTGCTGCACCTGCTGCCATTTTATCAACATCTTCCGGCGCAATTGAATACTGCATGAATTCCGATATGGTCGCCTTCACGCTTTCTATATACCCCTGCCTGTCAATTAAGCCTTTAAGCACACTAAGTTCATCCTTATGCTTACTTGCAGCCCTTCTTAAGAGAAGGCACTTTCCGGTATCATCTATTAAAGTTTTTGGACTCTCACCAATCTCAGAAAAGATTCTGTAAGAAAGACGTCCAAAACTTAAAACATCAATATTAAGAATACCTCCTTTAGGATGTTTCTTAACCATTTCAAGCTGAGTCTCCATGGTGAACTGATCAGGAACTATCAAAAGATAATTTCTGTTTTCATTAGCCATGGATTCACTTATAATATAATCTTCCACATATGTACTTTTTCCATACCCTGACGGGCCCAATACAAACTTAAGTGACATACTAATCTCCTTCTAAATAACCCTACAGCAGCGTCTCATTATATAAATGATACCAAAACGCCTGTCCCATTTTTATCCCTCTTATGAAGAAAGCAGATAACAAATATGCTATCTGCTTTATCATTTATTAATTCATTTATATTTTCTTAGCTAAGTGCTTCTACAATTCTTTCATATAACTCATCAGCATCCGGATGAATGATATTCTGGCTTAAAACTGTATAAGCAAGTAAGATAAGCCTGATATCAATCTTCTTAATCTCAATACGACGTTCTTTAGCGAAGTCTTCTGTATGAGCCTTAAGTTCTTCAGCAATATAATCGATTCTCTTGTCGATAACGCTTAAATCAGACTGAAGATACTGTGACATCTTAGGACCATCTAATTTATCATAATAATATGCAAGTCCTGTAAGAGCATGAAGGCTGTTAAGCTCTGTGATAAAATCAGCCACAAGACCTGCTGTCTCTGTATCTGAATAAACTGCCTTAGGTGGCATATATTCAATATCAGGAATTCTTTCGATTGTATCGAACTTTCCGCCTTCTTCCTGAACCATAAGACGCATGCACTTGCTTGCAACCCAGTCAGTAAGAGCTGTATAAATAATGCTGTCAGCAAGCTCTGAGAAATCTTCCGGTCTGTTCATTCTCTTTAAGCGAACGAAAAATTCTTTATATATTCTAATCATAACCTTCTTGGATTCTTCAGCATCCTTGGTTACTAATACAGCATGATAATAAACTTCATTAACTGTCATATAATAGAAGTTTTCAAAAGCACCTACATCCCCTGCAATAAACTTCTTTAATTCTTTGGATAACTCGTATGTATATTTCATTATTGTCCTCCCCTATGACGAAATTACATCTACTTAACATTTTAGATTTTTTTAAAGGATTTTGCAACTATTTCTATATACATATTTATTCATTTCTGGACCAAACTTTAGTGCCCTTATCCTTAGTAGCGAATTTGCCGTCAGCATTATATGACTTGGAATTATTTCGTCTGCCTGCGTTATTCTCAAAACTCTTATTTATATTCATCTGTCCGTAAAGGGATGTAGCCTTAGGAGCATCATCATTGCTGCTCTTCGCCTTCCTGGCTGCTGCCTTGGCAGGTGCTGCATTGTTAGCTGCGCCAGAAGTTACTGTCTTAGGATTTGCTGCACCAGGCGCTGCACCTACCCCTGAACCTGCGCTGCCACCCGGCTGCGGTTTAAGTTCCTGTGATATACCTGCATTGGCACTAACCTTCTTCTCGGCTTCTGCCACGCCCTGTCTTCCTGCATTAACTGATGCATTATTACTTACTGAAGGTGCAACAACAGGTTCGGCCTCAGTTTTGCCCTTTCCGATGCTGGCCAGTTCTTTCTCAATCTTTCTGTCTTTTGCAGAAACCTTAACCTTCTTAGGTCCCTTCCTGATATATGGCATAAGATTAATGTTAAACCTTCTTACAATAATATCAAAGAGGAAGGTAAGCACTGCAAGAATCAGCAGAAGAAGCGACAGATTGAATCTGTTCTTTACATGCTCAGCCGCTGTCGAGAATACCTGATCCGGAGTATCGATATCCACTGCGCCAACCAGTCTTCCGTAATCAGCCAGAAGCGTATTGTCAGGATATAATCTGTATTCCATTGAATACTGCATAATAGCCGCAGTATTGTGAGATGATACTATATCCTCTCCTTCCCACTGCTGAACATTGATTGAATAAATACCGGTAAGCGGAGTCTCTATTACTGTCTCATATTCACCAGGCTTAACCGGGTCTAAATAAACCTCAAAAGTCTCGCCTTCATCATTACTTACAATAGCCTTAACCTCAGTATCAGCACTGAAATCGTCTGTAAAATACTGAACCGTTGCCTTGGCACCATTCTGGATTATGTTGGTATAACTTCCCTCCATATCCATCTCTTCGGAACATATCTGATTAATATTAAACCAAAGCTGCTGGTAATATTCCTGTCCCGAGTAATCCGATGACCATTTACCCTTGGCATCCGATGTCCATGCCACAACCTTACCAAGACCACACTGCCAGTAAGAAAGCAGCGGATCGCCATACTGGGTCTGAAGTACATGAATCGCTCTCTCCTTAGGTGATGTAGCAATATAACCATGAAGAGTTCCCATTTCTTCAATGCCTGTCAGAATCGGATCTGAATATTTTACACTGGGAACGAAATCCTCATTTACTATATAAGCATTGGCTGATAAGTATACTTCCTGTGCGAAAATTCTTGGAAGGTCCGTATCAATATCTGTCGTAAAATACCTGCCTCCGCACTCATTAGCCAGTTTCTCAAGCAGTGTATTATTAACACCTGAACCAACACCGACTGTGGAAAGCGTAATACCCGCATCATTAATTACTTCAATAAGCTCATCATACTGATCATTATAATCTTCACCGTCAGTAAGTAACAGGATATGTTTAATTGCAGCGTCAGAATCTATAAGGTCTCTTGTTGCAGCTTCAACGCCCGGATAGATACTTGTACCACCACCAAGTGAGATTCCATATATGTCTTCCTTTGCATCATCACCTGTACCAACCTCGGACAATTCATGTACTCTTTCGAATCTGTCATCAAAAGCAATAACCTCAATATAATCACTTGATCTAAGATTATCCACCGCATTGGCTGCTGCCGACTTGGCCAGGTCAAGATTCGTAATAATACCATTACCTGAAGACATGGAGCCTGATTTATCAATTACCATTGCAAAAGCCATGGTAGGTGCTTCATTCTCACCCTGAAGATCCATATATACTGGAGATAATTCTTCAAGGACTGTATCTTTATATCCACCCATGGAATAACTGTTATTACCACCTGTAATAACAAGTCCTCCACCGTAATCCTTAACGAAACTCTTTAATGTATCTTCAAAATTCGGTCTTAAATCATCCCTGTAAACATCAAGAAGTACTACTGTTGAATACTGATTAATTGTTGATATGGTATTAGGAACATTGCTTGCACTGTATACCTCATATGGAACTGAAATACTGTCCAGGACACCCTTTAAATCGTCAGCATCACCATTAGAGCCTTCAACCAGCATGAGGGGCTTTGCTATATTAATACTTGTATAGGATGAGAATTCATTATTAACTGTTAATGTATCATTCTCAGCCTCAACCGTTACATTATATGTCTTAAGGCCTTCATCAGTCTGTGTATCCCTGAAAATAAAGGTATTTGTACCTTTCTGGAGATATACCTTCTGCTGGTCTTTAAGTGTACGTCCAAAGAAAAGATTAACTGTTGCAGGAGTAGCAATAGTTGATTCAATATCTACCGTAATTGTAAAAGTCTCGCCTATATCAACATTCTCAGGAATATCAACATTGCTTACATATACTTCATCAGAACTGTTTTCATCAATCTTCTTAATCTCGAAAGTAGCTCCCGATGCAATAACTGAAGATGCTGTATCCATCAGTACGCCTTCATTCTCATTACCATCAGTAATAAGTACAATTCTCTTGGCGCTGTCTTCAGGCATCTGGGCAAGGGCAAGATTAACTGCATCCTCTAAGTTGGTAGCCTGAGTTGATACATCTGAATTAATTCCATTAAATATCGGAGTATTGGATATGAACTGTTCTACTCTTGTATTGCCGCCAAAAGAAATAATACCCACATTATCTTTCTTTCCTGCATCCTTGATTGCCTGCTGAACAAAAGATACAATCTCAGCTCTGTTTTCCTTAACTGAATCGGATGCATCAACTAAAATGATGGTTGTGGTATTGCGGCCGGTGATTTTGACAGTGACCTGACAAAGCACAAGAACAAGCATGGTGGCAAGGACAGTTCTAAGAATAATCTGACCTAACTTTGTGGCCATGCTGTGTGAATACATATATTTAATTGAGAAGACAAGCATCCCTGCAATTACAGGTATCAAAAGTAAATATAAGGGATGCGCCATTTCGATGTTCATTATTTATCCTCTTTTACTTATTTTTTAAGATATATTATCCATTCAACGCCTAACAAAAGCAGACAGATTGCAATAATGATATTTCTTAAATCAAGATTGCCTCTGACCCTGCTTTGAACCAGGTCACCCTGATCTGAAACTGAAGGAGCATTAATTATCCTGCTTTCACTGGTTGGGAAGTTAACTGCAAAGCACTCTTCAACCAGGCCCTCTTTGGTATTCTGTGAGACGGTATATACACCAATATTGTCAGTGGATGTATATTTCATCTTCACATCGGATAAAGGTGAAGTTTCACCATCAGGTCTTAATACTGTTGGATTCTCTCCATCTGAATATCCGTTGATTGCAAGTGAATCACCAACTTCAATGCTGTTCTCTGCCAGAATACCGGAAGCCACAAAATCAGTAACTATGTTATAAATCATCATAGGGAATTCCAGTTTAAGCGGCAGTACGCTGTTATGGATGTTAAAGCCCCATACTGCATAATTACGTGTTCCATCATTACCTGTGAAGCCTACGCATTCATCTCCAACGCTTAAGAAAGTCTCGCCCCAGTCAGGCTTATTAAGGCCATATACATCTGCTGCTCCGAAATCCATTTTATCAAGGTACCTGGTTGCACTGGCTTCTTCCAAAGATACCAGTACGCTTCCAAGATAATCCAGGTTACTATAGGTGGCTGCAGAATTAGCACCAAATATCATAATGTCTCCATCTTCCGGATATGTTGTAGGGAACATGGAATCAAAAATATATAAATCGAATTTCTCTCCATAGAAATCTTCTATGCCATATACGTCGGTTGCCTTGGTAACTGTAATGTTATCCACCATCTCAAGGGCTTTTTCCAGGTAAACATTGGAATCTGTTACAAGGAGCACCTTTTTATCTGAACCGGAACTTAAAACATCATATGCCACGTTATCAGCGGGGAGGGCATCCTTTTGATTTAATTCAGCCTTTAAATAAGTTCCGTCATAATCTATATTTTCAAAATAAACGATTTCACTTTTACCCGCTTCAATCTCTACAGTTTCAACCATCAGAAGTTCATCCCCTCCATAAAGAGAAACATCTTCTGTCATGGTATTTTCTGAGTAGTTGCTTATCTTACATAAAGCCATAAGACTGCCTGAAGAATAGCCATGACTCAAATAGTCAACAGACACATTTCCGGCTTCATTGTACATATCTACCGTATATCCCTTAAGGCCTTCCATGCTTACTGCTGTATCTGTGAAGCATATTACATATAATGAGTCATCATCAATCTGAAGGCTCCTTGCCATTTCAAGGCCCTTCTCTGCTGAGCCGCCATGATTGGTGCACTCAGTATGTTTTAATTTATTTAAGGCCATATCCTTGTCGGTAGAACCTGCCAGAATCGCTGCATTATCGTTACTGGTAATTACCGTAACCACACCTGAATCCGGAAGATCCTTGATATAATCCACTGCCTGCTCAACTGCCACATCAAATCTGGTCTTCTCTCCATCATATATGGTATTCATGCTGGCGCTGTTATCTATTACAACAACGATATTCTGAGCATTTTGTACCATATTTGGAATATATGGAGCCATAAGGGCAACAATAAGAACCAGCATGGTAAGTATCTGCACAAACATAAGCAGATTCTTCTTAAACTTCTCCCAAGGAGTGTTGGCTTCAATATTATGATATATCTCATTCCAGAGATACAGGGATGAAACCTTCTTATCCTGAGCTTTCTGCTTAAGCAAATATACAATTATAATTACAGGCACCAGAAGTATAAATACCAGTGGCCATAAGTATAAAAATTTCACTTAAATATTCTCCTAATTTATTTTAATACCGCCATAGCCCCGAAAACTATGGCATCCAGACTGTCTGAAGAATTAACCTTTATATAGGTTGCTTTATTACGTCTGCAAAGACTCTCCATGTCCTCATAAAACTTCTTTAAGTTCTTCTTATATGTACGAATTAAGGACTGGCTCATGGTTGCTTTTAAGGCTGAACCATCTTCCATATCCACAAGATTAAGCGTACCATCCAGCACAGGATTAATCTCTTCCTCTGCAAGTACATGAATAATAACAATATCCTGATTCTTAAATCTTAAGTACTTGCAGATATCTTCCATATCATCCGTAAAACAGTCAGTAATCACGAAACTAAGACCGCTGCCTCTGAATTCCTTACTCTTAATGCTCTCTAATATCTGTCCGTTTCCTGTAAAAACTGACTCTTCCAGGTACTGAAGACATTTAGGAAATGCCTGCATCTGACTTAGGTTATTATGACATGTAAGTGAACCGTCACGCATAAGATTAACAGATAACCTGTCTCCAGCTGATAAAACCAGATATGACAGAATACCTGCAATTCTAAGGGCACATACACCCTTTGAATTCTCTCCGTAATTCATGGACGCACTGTTATCTACAAAGATGTTAAAAAGACCTTCCTTCTCTTCCATGAAGAGTTTTACATATAACTTGTCAAAACGGCCATATGCATTCCAGTCGATTCTTCTTATATCATCTCCAAGTCTGTACTCCCTGAAATCCGAGAATTCCACGCTGTTACCCTTGGCATTGGACTTTCTGCTACCGCTTAAACCGGTTGCATTACTAATCCTTAAAGGGAATCTAAGCATATTCAGTTTGCTGTAAAAATCACTATTGAATATTTCGCTCATTTATCCGCTCTATTTGGTAGTATTCTGAAGAATATATTTAACAATATCATCTGCCTTAACATTATCAGCCATAGCCTCAAATGAAGGTGTAATTCTGTGTCTGAGTGCAGGGAATGCAACTGCATCCACGTCTTCGTAGGAAACATTGAATCTTCCCATTGTAATGGCTCTTGCCTTTGATGTATTAACTATGGCAAGGGCTGCTCTTGGTGAAGCACCTACTGATATATACTTCTTTGCAAAATCAGAGCTTCCTTCACTTTCAGGATGAGTTGCAACAACTATTCTCATGGCATAATCCATAACAGCATCAGCCATAGGAATATCCTTAACAATTGTTTTAAGTCCTATAATATCTTCTTTTGTGATAACAGGATTAATCTGTACCTCTCTGTTTGTTACATTAACAGACACAATGCTCTTAAGTTCCTGTAGAGTAGGAAAATCAACCTGAATCTTAAATATGAATCGGTCTAACTGAGCCTCAGGAAGTGGATATGTACCCTCGTTTTCAATTGGGTTCTGAGTTGCAAGCACCATAAATGGCTCTTCAAGATTATATGTGGTATTACCAACAGTTACTGTATGCTCCTGCATGGCCTCAAGGAGAGCTGACTGTGTCTTAGGAGTTGCACGGTTAATCTCATCTGCAAGTACGAATGATGCAAAGATAGGACCAGGCTGGAACTGGAAAGTATTCTGTCCATCCTTCTTGATAATAAGATCAGTACCTGTAACGTCTGCCGGCATCATATCAGGAGTAAACTGAATTCTTGAGAAAGGAAGATTACATGCACTTGATAATGTTTTAATAAGTTGTGTCTTACCAAGTCCAGGTACACCTTCAAGTAAAACATTACCACCTGAAAGCATGGCAAGTATTACCTGATTAATTACTTCATCCTGACCGATAATGGCTTTACTGATTTCTTTCTTCAAATCAGTTATTCTCATTACTCTGCTTATTACTTCTTGTTCGTTTAACATCTCTTCTCTCCTCTTACTGATTTAATTTATTGAAATATTCTCTGATAACATCCTGCATTGAACTCGGAATACTTGTATTTCCGTTTAACTTACCATAGGCCTGATTGGAATAATCACCAATAACTGAGTTATAATCCATTTTCTGACCAGACCAGGTATATGGGTTATCTGTCTGTTGCAGATTAGTCTGTCCGTTAGGATTATATTGTCCCTGAAGGTATTCATTAGGTCCCATTTCGCCTTCATCTATCATAACCTGTTCGCCATTGGCTTCATAATGGGTTTCTGTTCCGACATTGCTTCCGGTATCCCAGCCGTCTCCGGAGCCCTGTCCGCTTGAGCCGCCCTGGCTTCCACCTTCGCCCTGGCCTTCGCCTTCGCCCTGACCCTGACCTTCGCCCTGGCCTTGACCTTCGCCCTGGCCCTGACCTTCTCCCTGGCCTTCGCCCTGGCCCTGACCTTCGCCCTGGCCTTCGCCTTCGCCCTGACCCTGACCTTCGCCCTGACCTTCGCCTTCACCCTGGCCTTCACCCTGGCCCTGCTGCCCATCAGGCTGCTGTCCCTGCTGTCCGCCAGGCTGTTGTCCCTGTTGTCCGCCAGGCTGTTGTCCCTGCTGTC
>DGTK01000016.1:209199-209319 GCA_002393735.1 Lachnospiraceae bacterium UBA4338 | reverse complement strand
CGCCAGGCTGCTGTCCCTGTTGTCCGCCAGGCTGCTGTCCCTGCTGTCCGCCAGGCTCCTGTCCCTGCTGACCGCCAGGCTGCTGTCCCTGCTGACCGCCAGGCTGTTGTCCCTGCTGTC
>DGTK01000016.1:33521-209087 GCA_002393735.1 Lachnospiraceae bacterium UBA4338 | reverse complement strand
CGCCAGGCTGCTGTCCCTGTTGTCCACCAGGCTGCTGTCCGCCTATATTGCCCTGGGCATAAGGATTAAGCTGCTGAATTATATTCTGCTGAAGCTGCGGAGCAACGCTTCCATTTTGCTCTAACTGCTCTTTGGCTTCATGAGCCAGTTTCTCAAGTTCTTCATCTTTATTATCCTGAGCAAGCTGCTCTAATTTCTCAAGTAACTCTTCTTTATCAGCATATGTATTATTCGGATCGTTCATGTTACTAATGGCATTTTGCAGTGCCTGACTTTCCTTGGCCTGATGATTGCTGATTATGTTACTGTCTATTTTACTTTCAAGTCTTTCTGTAAGTTTTTCAAGTTCCTCAGTGGTTGCGGCCTGTTCAGCCTCTTCCTTGGCTTCCATTGCCATTTCATCAAGGAGAGCAATTTCCTCATCTGAGAGTTCGTAATTCTCCTTAATATTCTCCACTATCTCTTCAATTTCTTCTTGCTTTTCCTTAACCTGTTCCTCAAACATATGGTTAATCTCGGCATCTTCTTTAGCCTTTGCCGGAATAACCCAGGTTACTGTTGCAAAAAGGAAAGTAGCAAGTAAGAATAATAACAACTTCTTATTAAGTTTTCTTGGGAAGGCTTTTTTGATATTTACTTTCTGAATAAAGGAAAGTGTATTATTCTTCTGAAGCATACTCATATCATCATGTCTTCCGCTTAAGTACAGAGAAGTTGTAACTCTTTCTTTAAGACCTAAGTTGTCGATCTTGTGACCGGTTTCCTTAATGGATGGATATCTGATTGGACTTAAAATCGGAATCAGAATTCCCACAACAATTCCTGCTGCAAGTCCATACCATACTGCACCGTAAAATGGAACAAATAATGCAATAAAATTAAAGATTCCCCAGATAAGAAAGCCTACTGCTATACCAAGAATGATAGCCTTACCTGTTATATCCGAACATATTCTTTTTCTAACCTTTTTTATAAATTGTAATATAACGGCATCTATATCCATATCAGCCTCCTATATAAAACAAAAAACAATTACTTACTCTTACTCTTTTTACTCTTTTTATTTTTTTTACCTTTCTTCTTTACAGGATTAAGTGCAAATGCAGAAATCTTTAACATTCCCCATGTAAGAAGAAGGAATAATCCAACACTGATTGGTGTCCACAAATACCAGTACCATTTACCCGAACTTATATGTGGATAAATCTCACCTAAGAAATCCATTCCTCTGGTGGACCAGGTTCCAATCTGAAATCCCATTCTGTTAGCCACATCCCACATGGTACATTCAGGTGCAAGTAAAAAGAAAGGTATTCCAATTTCAGGTGGAATTATATACTGAGGAATTCCTGTAGGAGTCTGTGAATAATAATATGAATATCCTGCAGCACCTAACATATTCCTGTATATTGCTTCATCTATTGCTGTAATAACTCCGGAAACACCAATTCCCAATGATAAAAATACTGTTCTTGAGAAAAATACTGTAATATATGACATAATTACTGAACCCATTGTATTTTTAAGAATTGAAGACCACATTATACCCATGGCTGCGGTATACATGGTAATTACCATGAATACGGCTACAATCAGCAAAAGGTGAATAATATTAATACCACCATACATAAATACAAGTGCCAGGAAAGGAACTGAGGATAATACAAGTAGTCCAACCATATTAATTACTGACCAGAACTTACCCCATACAATTTCCCAGGGTGTTAATCTGGTAGTAAGCAGCACTTCAAGTGTCTGTCTTTCTTTTTCAAGAGATATGACTCCTGCTGTAAGAGCAGGTACAACCATGATCATAATTCCATACTCAAGGAAAACCAGAGTATATAACATAAATGGCATTACAGCGTATGATACTTTACCGGATGAAATACCACCAAGGGTAATTCCACCGAGGAAAGTAAAAGCCACGAGACCTACCAGCAAATTGAATACAAGTATCAGGGCGAAGATTTTGCCCTTCTTCATATCCAGTGTCATATCTTTATATAAGACTGCATTTTTTATACTAAACTTACTCATACAGTTATGCCTCCTTCGCCTTACGCGCCATCTCGCCGCTTACAATGTCCATAAAGAGTGACTCAAGTGAGCTGTCTTCTCTATAGAAGTTAAGTACTGCCACATTATGACTTACCAAAGATGTAAGAAGTACGCTTTCCTCTTCCTTTGTTCCAGTAAATACAACTGATAAAATATTACCTCTTGCTGTAACCTTCTGAACTGTGGCAAACTCTTTTAATACTGCGAAAGCATCGTCTATCTGGTCGTTGGCAACCGTTATAAGTATTGGGCTCTGCATTGCTGCCGCTCTGTGAATCTCGTCCATGGTTCCCTGTAAAACCACTTGCCCCTTATTTATAATGCCAACTGATGAACACATCTGATCAAGTTCCGGCAAAATATGCGAACTGATAATGATTGTCTTTCCATAGGATGAAAGATTCTTAAGAATCTCCTTAAGTTCGAATCTTGACTGTGGGTCAAGACCACTGGCCGGCTCATCCAAAAATAAAATCTTAGGATCATGAACCAGGCCTCTTGCTAAGCAGAGTCTTTGCTTCATACCTCTTGAAAGTCCATTAACATTGGTATCTTTCTTATGGTCAAGTTTAACAAGTTTAAGCAAATCCTGGCACATTACATCTGTGTCATATCCTCTTAGTCCATAAGTTGATGCGAAAAACTGAAGATATTCCATACAGGTAAAATTACTGTATACACCGAAGAAATCCGGTACATAACCTACAAGGCTTGCCAGTTTTTTGTGATCATTTAAAACCTCTTCACCATTAATGGTAACCTTGCCGCCATCAGAAGCAAGAAGTCCTACACAGATTCGCATGGTGGTGGTTTTGCCCGCGCCGTTAGAACCAACGAAACCAAACAGCTCGCCTTCATCGACTTTCATATTCATATCTCTCAGCGCCACAAACTTGCCAAATTTTTTATATAAATGACTTATTTCTAACATGATTTTATCCCCTTTTTACTTGATAAACTTAATGACACTGTTTATTCTCTTGACATTATATTTATGACCGCTTTGAATGGTATCCTGTATTTTTTCCTTAGGGAAACCTACGAATACACCATCATAATTTAAATAGTTGGCGCTGGAACTGTAATAATTATAATCATCAATTACGTCCGCAGCATATGACGCTATTGCACCTTTTTGAACTGCTTTCCTGTAGGATGTTGAAAGGCTGCCAAGAAGCATTCCGCCGACTATGCCCTGTCCTGAAACATTAGGAAGGAATGAAGCACCTGTCATAGGATTCTGATTATAAACATAAACAGCTTTAAGCTCTGATAATTTGCCATTTCCTTTTTTTGTTTCTCCCGCTTTAATGTTACCAATCTTAATTGGATAAACATTATATCCTGTTGAATAAAGGATGGAGCAGTTTTCCAAATCACAGCCATAATTATTTGTTACATCATATATGTAGTCACTTGGATTTATGACCAGTTTAACATCTATGTCTCTTGTATCATTTACTGTTTTGGACATTGCAAAATGCGCCTGTCCCAAAGCACCTGTTCTTCCAAGTACAACTTCGTTGCTGTCTGCTTTTTCATATATTCCGACTTTAAAGTTGTCGAAATCTGTTCCCATTGAATCCCAGTAAGATAAATCATATACATCATAAAGATCCAGGGAATAATCACTGCTGACAGCTATGCTTTCATTCATTGCTCTTGGAACTGTGGCTGTAATATAGTTATTCTCATATCTTACGCCGTTGTCCAGAATATTAACTGTCGCAACATCAAGTCTTGTTTTGAAGTTTCTTGTAACTAAACTTAATGCAACAACGCAGAGCATGATAATACCCGAAAGTACAAGATACCTGCCCCAGAGTTTAATCATATTGCCTTTTTTCTTCTGTCTGAAGAAAAGCACAAATATAAATACAAAATATACTAAAATAATTATTCCATAAAGCAGTATTGGGGGAATCGGCGCTCCACCTATATTGTTGGCAAGTTCGCTTTCTTTCTCCATATTAGTTGTGTAATTTGAATAATAGGATGAATAATATGAATTGCTGTTTCGGCTGTATGAACCCAGTTCAAATAATTCATAAACATATTCCATGAAGACAGTTCGCGCCCCGTCATATTTAGGCATAGGATTCATTGTAAAATCTATTGTAAATAATGCAATTGTTCCCTGACCTACAGATGAGGCATAAACAAGGTCGTGTTCTGTTCCATTTACATCAGAAACCTTATATGAACCATCGCTAACCACATTATCAAATACAAGCATATCAATATTCTGAGGGTCGACTGAAGTTTGAGTCTGATTATCATCCCCCATAATCATGTTATCATAATAATCTTTGAAATAACTGTAGGCAAAATAGTAATAGTCCCCTTCAAGATAACTGGGCCATGTATCTTTGTCGGTTCCATAACCTGTATCTTCTGAGAAGGCGTCAAGGCAGATTTTATCAATTAGTTCCAGGCCTTCCTGTGTGTAATAAAGACTGTCAAAATCCTCAGCATACTGATAATCTGCATCATCATAACCATAATTGTAACCGGAATATGCAGAAGTGGCACTACTTTGAGTATAAAGAAAATCATTTACACCAATATCCGTTGTAACCTTTTCAAGTGAAGAAGGTGAACATTCAACTAATGCACCATTTAATTTGGATAATGTTTTGTTAGACTGGCTGCCTGTTCCAATGAACAGCATACCGCCATGCTGAACCCACAGAGCTAAAGCATCAATCTGGGAATCTGTAAGATAATCTGTACTGAAATTAGAAATAACAATTATATCAAGAGGAATAAGTGCATGATAATCATCACTGAAATCAGCGCCTAATTCCACGGTTTTAGTAGTTTTTTGTGCATTTGACCATAATTTATTACCATTCATGTAACTGAGTGCTGAATAGTCATCAGAAATAATACCAACTAAAATCTCATTATCATCTGAAGCCGTACTTAATGTCTCAAGCTGTGAAAAAACTACTTTATCCTTCTTATTAAGAATCTGAACATTATAGCTGCTGGCACCACTAACGAGATATCCGGTAAAATCATATGTTCCCTTGGCACCTGATGGAAGTACCAGGTCTTTCTGGTACATTACATTTTCATTATCCGCGCAAGGGAATATAACCCTGATTATTCCTTCGAAGTCAGCACCATGATTAGTTACGGTAATTTTTACCGGTAAATAATTATTGGCTACAACCTGAGTGGTATAACCACTTTGAGCATTAATGGTAAAATTGGCATTATTGGCTGATCCCGGGAAAAGACCACCAAGTAAATCACCGATTTTTCCAGCTTTTACAGATACAGGTGTAGCAAGAAAACACAACAGTATCATCATAAAGCTTAACGCCAAACTAATAATTCTTTTTTTCATCTTCTTCCCTTTTCCTTTTACATTTAAATTATTCTGACTTTAAATACACTAATGGATATTCATTAAGTCCGCTTTCATCCACATACATGTCTACTTTTAAAACAATTCCTGAATCGGATGTAAGGATTTTATTAGTAAAACTATCCCATAGTTTCTGATCATCGCTTTTTACAATCATGCATTCACCAGCGTGAACATCTGTTGCAAAAAATGCCTCAGGTTTAAAATCTTTTAAGACTGTAACTTCCATTACATTCATTCCATCTATGCTTCTTACGATATCAACTCTTAAAAGCACATCTTCGGCTATAAGATCACCTTTAACATATGATATTTCTTCTTTAGCCTGACCTTCAGGAATGGCTGCAGAATAGTTTTCTTCTGACTCTCTAGGTATGTCCCCCGCCTGGTCACCCTGGATTAACGCTGCAATCTTATTGTCCGAGTCCAGCGATTCCTGAACTTCTCCGGCTCCAGCCATATCCATATCTTCCATATTATTGCCATATTCATAATATGGCTCTTCGGCTTCTTCCATTTCCTCTTCATACATCATACCATCTGATGCAGCATCTTCATAATACATGGCTGAATCAGAAGTCTCCGCCATACTCATTTCAGCACTGCCATTACCAAATTTAGCATTGTTGCCAAATATTACAGCGATTCCAAGAAGTGCAACCGGCACAAATACTATAAACAGTATGGCTGCGGCAGATAAAACTGAAACCAGAGCTATCACTCCTCTTTTTTTACCACGCTTCTTTGCATTATCTGCCTCAGGCTTAACCTCAGCATTTATGGGTGTAACCCTGGATGGTTCCTCTTTTTCTTTACTCTCCTCCAGTTTATCAATACCTGCATTAATTCTGCCCCATAAATCAGGAACATCATTTTGTATTTCACGGAGGTATTCTTCTTCAAGATTCTTACTCATATCCATACCTCCTTAGTTTTTTAATTGCATTCTGGTATCGCCAGGTAACTGTACCCATCGGACAGTTCAGAGTCTTTGATATTTCTTCAAATGTCATTTCAGATAGGATTTTCATTGACACTACCTGCCTTTCCTCTTCTTTCAGACTAAGTAATGCTTCCTTCAGTGAGACATCCGCTATAACATCATTCTCTATATTTTCCCCGGAAGGTTCTTCGGCCATTTCTTCATCCAGATACTCTTTCGCCCTGTTCTTTCTGTAGAAGTCCAGAGCCATGTTTCTGGCCACCGTAACAAGAAATGCTTTATGGGCATCTTCTGTTTTTATCCTATCCTTAATATCCCAAAGGTGGATAAAAAACTCCGATGTCACATCTTCCGCATCTTCCTTCGAAGGCAGAATACCGTAAACTACAGTGTAGATATAGCCTACATATTCTTCATATATGATTTTAAGTCCTTCTCTGTCACCGGACTGCATTTTCTTAACGCAATCGGCGAAACGGCTTTGTTCCACTATATGTCCTTTCCGAACATATATTACTTTAGTCTATGTAATATACGTTCCAAAATCAAAAATTTATGGATTATTTTATAAAAATATTTCCTTCATAAACAGTTTCAGCCGGACCCGTCATAAATACAAGGTTTTCTGCTCTGTCCCAGGTAATTTCAAGTTCTCCGCCGGGAGTCTTAACAAATACGGTATCATCCGTAAGCTTATTAAGTATTGCTGCCACAGCCGTAGCACAGCATCCTGTACCGCAGCAAAGTGTCTCTCCGGTTCCTCTTTCCCAGACTCTCATATTCACATGATTGTTGTCCACAACCTGAACAAATTCCACATTGGTTCTTTCCGGGAAAACATCGCACACCTCTATCTTTGAACCATAATCAAATACCAGCTCATCTGTAATCTCATCTACAAAAATAACCGCATGAGGATTACCCATGGAAACTGCAGTAAACTTAAATTCCTTATCCATGATTTTAAGTGTTTCACTGACAACCTTTTCCATATTGTCATATCCTGCCACAGGAACTTCTTTAGGTGTAAGAATAGGCGAGCCCATATTAACCTTAACACTCTTTACTTCGCCGTCTTCCACATTAAGTTCAAGAACCTTCTTCTGCCCGAAGCTTATTACATCAATGGTTGTCTTATCTGTAAAGCCGTAATCATATACAAACTTACCAACGCATCTGATTCCATTGCCACACATCTGGCTTCTTGAACCATCTGCATTATACATCTCCATTTCAAAATCAGCGCCCTCAATCTCATTGATATAAATCACACCATCAGAGCCGATTCCAAAATGCCTGTTGGAAAGCCATTTAACAATACCTGCTTTATCTTCAACCTTCTGGGTAATGGTTTCTATATAAACATAGTCATTACCACAGCCGTGCATTTTAACAAATTTCATTTGTATCTCCTATAAATTATCTATTTCATCCATATAAAGACTTATGCTGGCATCTGATGGCATATTAAGGTCTCCTCTTGGAGAAAGAGACATGGTGCCGATTTTGACCCCGTCTGCCATACAACTTCTCTTAAACTGCTGAGTGATAAATCTCTTATAAAAATTCTTAAGCCACTTCTTAAGTGTCTGCCTGTCATACTCATCCTTAAAGGCAATTTCTGCGAGTCTAAGGATTTTGCCAGGTGTGAAATTCTCATGAAGCACATAATAAAGGTAAAAATCATGCAGTTCATAAGGTCCCACGATATCTTCAGTTTTTTGCCTGATAACACCCTTTGTGCCCGGAATAAGTTCAGGAGAAATAGGAGTATCAACTATATCCATAAGAATCTTACCCACCTTCTTAGTGGTATTATTGGCATAATATGTAACTATTTTTTGCATCATGGTCTTAGGAATTGAACCATTGACGCCATACATGCACATCTGGTCACCGCCGTAGGTACACCAGCCAAGTGCCAGTTCAGACATATCGCCTGTACCTATCTGAAGAGCACCTTCCATATTGGCAACATCCATAAGAATCTGTGCTCTCTCTCTTGCCTGAGCGTTCTCGTATGTTACATCCTTAACCTTAGGGTCTTTATTAATATCCTTAAAATGCCCGGTTACAGCATTCTTGATACTAATCTCTCTTAATGTGCACTTGGTCTCTTTGGCAAGACTGCATGCATTATCATAGGTTCTGTCAGATGTTCCCATACCCGGCATTGTGATTGCGAAGATATTGCTGTTTTTCTTCTTCATCTTCTTCATGGCTTCAATGCACACAAGAAGGGCCAGTGTGGAATCAAGACCACCTGAAAGTCCAAGCACAACCTTATCCTGATTGATTGCTTTTAATCTTGTAACAAGGCCATCTGATGCAATATCAATAGCCATGGCACATCTGTTATTAAGTTCCTCTTCATCTTCGGGAATAAAATGCGATTTGGGAATATGTCTTGTAAGATCAAGTATCAAAGTATCAATTTCCGCCAGAACATAATCATACTCAGAGGTGGTGCTCTGAATCTTCTTATGTCTGTAATTAAGTACTCTTCTTACATCAACATCCGCAATAGAAATCTGACCCTCAATTCCCTTTTCTTCTTTTACACATCCGCCTAATTCATAAACATATGTTGAGCCTTTATATGAAACATTGGTTGATGATTCACCAAGACCCGGTGTTACATAACTGTATACACATAAATCCCTGTGGGATGTGGCAGATAAGTAATTCTCATTAAGCTTATCTCTGCCGATTAGATTGCATCTTGTACCGATACAGTTAATTATTGTGGCTCCTTCAAGTACCAGTGATGTACTAAGGCTGTCCATATCAAGATAATCTTCGCCAACCACATATCCAAGTCTTAATTCCTTCATATCTTCTGTGGATACAATAACCTCGTTGCCGAAAATACAAATTTCATCTTCATCAACAGGACTGTTCTTCTCGATATTTTCTCCAGTATATATGGCAAAATACCTGCCAAGATTCTCATCCGCCTTATCCAAAGCACTGCTTTGAGGAACAATGGCAAGAACATCCCCGGCGTTCATGACAACTACTACATTATACAATAATTCATCAACCACATAAGGCATACCCACTGTATATACTGCATAAATATCTTTGGTTTCATCGGATATTGTCTTAAGAGCTTCCTTACATTTTTCAAGAAGGCTCTGCTGCCACACCAAATCTCCTATGGTAATTCCCGTAAGAGAAAGTGCCGGGAAATTAATTACTCTTGCACCTTCTTCATAAGCCTTACGTATCATGGAGATAATGTTCTTCGCATTATAATCCACATCTGCGACTCTTACATCATTAACAAGATTTGCAATTCTAACGTAACCGTCTACCATACTGCCTCCTTTTGTGGTTATAACCACATTTACAGACTGTCTCTTATATTCCTGAGTTCCGATTCTGTAAATCTGTATTTTGTATTACAAAACTGACAAACAAGTTCTGCGCCATTTTCTTCTTCCATCATTCTGTTTATCTCGGCCTTACCGATACTAACCAAAGCCTTGGTAACTCTTTCCTTTGAGCAGTCGCACTTAAACTTAGGAGTAATGGTATCATTTATCTCTACATCCATTCCCTCACACAGAATATCGATTAATGCCTTCGGTGAATCTGCTTCTTTCAGAATCTGTGTAACGCTTGGGATATTCGCCAGATTCTTTTCTATCTTACTTATGCATTCCTCCGTTGCAAAAGGCATAAGCTGAATGATAAAACCACCGGCGCATCTGATGGTATTTTCCTTATTAAGTAATACTCCAAGTCCCACAGATGAAGGTATCTGACATGAAGATGCATAATAATATGTTAAATCTTCTGCTATCTCACCTGATATTAAATCTATATGACTTGCATAAGGCTCTTTAAGTCCCAGGTCCATAATTACATCCAATGTTCCCGGCATAATGGAACCTGACACATCAAGTTTTCCATTGCTTTTAGCAGGTATAATCACGTTTGGATTATTAACATATCCCTTTACTGTACCATGGGAATCAGCAGTAACTGTGATTCCATTAATCGGACCTTCACCTTTAATTAAAAGAGTAAGAATATCCTTGTCACCTTTATTCATCCATCCCATCATTGCTCCGGCAGTCAGTAATCTTCCAAGGGCCGCCGTTGCAACCGGTGATGTATTGTGTCTTTGTCTTGCTTCTTCAACCAAATCTGTCGTCATGGCTGCAAAAACTCTCACCATGGCATCATTAGCTGTAGCTCTTATCATACTGTCCATATCTTTATCCCATGCTACTTGGCATATCTTTCCTTTTTTCCATTTTCTCTTGCAACCATAATAATGCGTTCCGAATTGTCATCAGCTTCTTTTTTCGTATTTGCATCAATTGCCTTTACAAATATAAGCCCGCTTTCCTCTATGGCTGCTTTCATGGTCTCTAAATCATATCCTCTTTGTATATGACACTCATTAAATCTTTCATAAAGACCATTTTCCTGTTTTACGAAAAATGTGATATCTATTTCATTAATATCATCTTCTTCATAAAATGTATCATTCCAGATGAAACTTATTTCCTCATCATCTTCAGCAATTGTTGATTCTTCCCCTGACATTCTGTATTTGTGAATTGTATTAAAATCAAAAATCCACAAGCCCTCAATATCAAGATAATTATTAACCAGTTTAAAGGTCTGAACCAGATCCTCATATTCGGTCAGATAATTAATGGAATCAAACATACATATGGCCGCTCTTATAGTGCCATAGAATTCCATCTCTCTCATATCCTGGCAGATGTAGAGAATGTCGCGCCCGGTGCTTTTTTCCCTTGCTCGCTCTAACATGGCAGGGGACATATCAAGACCTATCATGTCATAGCCTTTATCAGCCATCCTGATGGTCATCTCACCACTGCCGCAGGCGATGTCTGCAACTATTCCATCATTAATCTCATTCTCTTTTAATATTTCCAGTATGATTTCAAGCCATTCATCATATGGAACCTCTGTCATAATCGAATCATATATATTTGCAAACTTACCATATATTTCCATATATTATGCTGTAATTCCTATCCATGCGCCAAGGCCTAATGTACAAAGAAGACCTATAATCAAACTTGCAATGGCAACACCGGTTATAACTGCCAGTACACTTTTCTTAAATCCCATATCCAGAATACTTGCAGCAAGTGTTCCGGTCCATGCGCCTGTACCGGGAAGCGGAATACCTACGAAAAGAGCCAGGGCAAGGAACAAACCTCTTCCTGCCTTTTCCTGAAGTTTCTGTCCGCCCTTTTCTCCCTTTCTTAAACAGAATGTAAAGAACTTACCGATAACCGGTTTATCCTTACCCCATTCAAGAACCTTTCTTGCAAAGAAATAAATAATCGGAACAGGAACCATATTACCTAATGTTATAACGATATAAGCCAGTATCAAATTAAATTCAGGATTGTTGGCTTTAAAAACATAGGCAACCGGAATCGCTCCTCTAAGTTCAATCAGCGGAACCATTGCTATAAAAAATATATATAAATAATTTAACACTTTACTTTCCTCTCTACTTAAGTATTTCTTCCAGGGCTTTAATTAATTCCTGCATCTCTTCATCTGTTCCGATGGAGATTCGAAGATAATCATTTATTCTTTCCTTATCCCATCTTCTTACAATGATATTTCTCGCTCTTAGCTCATCAAAAATCACCTTCCCCGGCAATTTATCAGACTTAGCGAAAATAAAATTGGTTTTGGAATCTGCAAAAGTAAAACCTAATCTCTTAAGTTCACCCTTGGTCCACTCCCTTGTCTTTATTACCATATTTCTGGTCTTGTCAAAATATTCCTTATCTGATACTGCTGCTGCGCCAAGTTCAAGCGATGTGGCATTCATTGTATATGAATTAAATGAAAACTTAACATCAGATAAATACTTAATGAGTTTTGGATTACCAAAGGCATAACCTATTCTCATGCCGGCCATTGAACGGGACTTGGAGAATGTCTGTACCACCAGAAGATTCTCGTACCTTTCTATTAATGGAAGCACGCTCACTCCGCCAAAATCCACATATGCCTCATCCACAATTACAACCACGTCAGGATTGTTCTTTATTATCTCTTCAACCTTGTCAAGCGCCAGTGCTTCTCCTGTAGGTGCATTTGGATTTGCTATAACAACGCCGCCATTATCAATAAAATAATCTGAAGGCTCAATTGTAAAATCACTTTTAAGCGGAATCTGCTTATATGGAATTCTGTAAAGGTCAGCCCACACATCATAAAATGAATATGTGATATCCGGAAACAGTACCTGCTTATCTGAATTAAAGAATGCAAGAAAAGCCATGGCCAGAACATCATCAGATCCGACGCCCACAAATATCTTTTCCTTATCTACTTTATATGCCTTTGCTATTGCATCAATTAATTTTTCACATGTAGGATCAGGATATAATTTTAGTCTTTCTATTTTTTCTTCCATATCCTTAAGAGCCTTAAGCACCAATGGTGATGGTGGATAAGGATTCTCATTGGTATTAAGTTTAATAAGATTTGTAACCTTAGGCTGCTCTCCCGGAACATAAGGAACAACCTTGCGTACATTAGCTTCGTAAGACATTTTTTCTATCTCTTTTCTACTATCCGTAAATTCTAAAATTTTTATAAAAACAATTTTGACCCATTATCTGTTTCATTATACTACAATTCATATATATTCGCCACTACCTTTTTAGGCGACGTTTTTTGGGTAATTTAAAATAATGCTTGACATTTATTTATCAATATGCTATTTTAGTGATATCAGATTGATATCATAAGTTATCATGATATCGTAAAACACTTTGTGTTAAACAATTAGGAGGAAAAATTTATGGATAACAACAACATGCTCAACACAAACATTCAGGAAAAGGTTCTTAATCCCATGCCTGGTATTCTGGCCCTGTTTCTACTGATTTTTGCTCTTATCGGCGAGATTTTCTTCTTCATCGTGGCATGTGGCCTTATGGCAACGGATTTTGCAATTATAGGTGTATTATTAATCTTTTTACTGATTGTACTTTTCATCTTCACATGTATTATGTTCGGTGGACTTAAAATGGTAAAACCTAACGAAGCCATGATTCTCACCCTTTTCGGTAAGTATCACGGAACCATCAAAAAAGCCGGATACTTCCTGGTTAATCCTTTTGCAACCGCTTTTAACCCGGGAGTTCAAAGCGTAACCAATGCAAGCGGCCAGGTGGTTGCAATCGGTCCTAAAACAATATCCCTTAAGGTAAGAACTCTTGATAACCAGCAGCAGAAGGTAAATGATATTTTAGGTAATCCTATTATCATCGGTGCCGTAGTTATCTGGCAGGTTGTAGATCCTACAAGAGCGGTATTTGCAGTGGATAACTACAGCAGATTCCTTTCAACACAGTGCGATTCAACCATTCGTAACATTGCAAGATTATATCCGTATGATGATATGGATGATTCCAACACTGAAGACAATAACGAGAAAACCCTTCGTGGTTCATCTTTGGAAATTGCCCAGAGAATGCAGTATGAACTTCAGCAGAGAGTTGCCACAGCAGGTATCCAGATATTGGAAGTCAGAATTACACATCTTGCATATGCAGAAGAAATCGCAGCCGCAATGCTTCAGCGTCAGCAGGCTGTAGCTATCATCGCAGCAAGAAAGAAGATTGTTGAAGGTGCAGTAAGTATGGTTGAGATGGCTATCGATCAGCTTGGTGCAAACGGCGTTGTAGAGTTGGACAATGAGCGTAAGGCCCAGATGGTAAGCAACCTTATGGTAGTTCTTTGCGGTAACAAAGAAGCTCAACCGGTGGTTAACAGCGGAACGATATATTAAATGATGATCATCTGTCGTTCCTAAGATTTGAATTATCCAAAGTTCAAATCATATAAATACTTTGAGGGCAGAGGCGGCCACACCCCTGCTTCTGCCCTGTAAAAGTTATGCAGGTAAAAATTATGAGTAATGAAAAAAACGAAAACAAATCAAATGATAAAAAACAAATACTTCTAAGATTAAGTCCTACTCTCCACAAAGACTTATCTGCCTGGGCAGAGGACGATTTCAGATCCATTAATGGACAGATAGAATATATCTTAACTGAGGCAGTTAAGAAGCATAAGGGTAAATAAAAAGAGATAATGATTAAGTTTCATTATCTCTTTTAGTTTAATAATATGAATTACCTGCAAATATCTGTCCAAAATACCATATTCCACTGGCCAGATGCCCAAGAAAAACAAGCAGTTCTGCAAGTCCAATCAGTCGTCTTTTTCTATTCATCAAATCTTTTATCATTACTATTATTGCAGCATAAAAACTAAAGAACAAACCATACATATATGACCATGAGAAATTAAAATCAACGGCTCTCCATCCTTTTTCATAAAAACAGAAAGTAATGAAATATGAAACAAAATAGAAAAACCAGACAAATCTGAATCTGTAATCTTCTTTCAGCAGATTAAAGTTAAATATGAGTACTACAATTGGGAACATCATGGCAAGAAGAATTGATGATGCCATATTATTTGTATAAAGCAGCCATATTCTTCCAAGACACAGCCCGACTCCACTGTCCTCCTGCCCATCCGGCATAAATACGCCTTTAAACTGATACAGTAAATCAATTAGCGTAGGAATGAAAACAAGTCCCATAATAATTGATGCCTTAAAAGTTTTACATTTGTTCTTAAAGAATCTAAAGAATATAAGTATTACTGCAGCCATACCAAGAACAATGGTGAAGCTTGGTTTGGTCATTGTAGATAAAAGAAATACCACTGCAAAAATAATATAATCTTTAATGTTTTCTTTCTTTAGTTCCTCATATTCACCAACCAGTTTTATAAAATACAAAAATGATATAATGGCGAATGGTCTTGCTGCCATATATGTTGCATTTTGATACGGATTAGGACTGAATACTCCCAAATATCTGAATTTCGTTCCGAAATAAAAATGAGGTGGAACAAGCATCGAAGCAAAGAACAATGCCAAAACAACAAAGTCAACAACAATACCCGTAATTAATTTTGTTTTATTATCCGGCTCTTCATTATTCTGCTTTTTCAATTCTCCTATTACAAATCTATTAATTGTAATTTTGGAAATCACAACTGCGATTGCATTAAGCAAACAGGTTGCTATTGCAACACTGTTTTCAGGAGAAAAGAACAAATTAAAAAGGGCGGATATTTTGAAAAATATTGGATATGGAAAATTGTATCCACTTTCCAGCCCCTGCATTTCCAGCATATAGGCATACATATCTGAATGAAATCTGTCTATCTCAAAATTGCTGTCATGGTATATCACACCATTAACTGCCTGATTCTTAAACAAAATAAAAGTAATAATTACATAAAATATCAATAGCAGCGCAAATAGAATATATTCTAATGTGTAATTGTATTTTTTTGTTTCCATACTATGTATCTCTAAACAAATATTCCTTCTGTCATCCTTTCGATTATACCACACCATATGATATGTTACCAATTATTTTGATTTATAGGAATTCCAGAGGTCTTCTTTATTGCGGCTCATCTTCAGCCTATGATATAATTTAAAGTGATTTATAATTATTATCTCAGGAGCTAAAAATGAAACGCGCATTACCCATAATATTATTATCTTTAATAGAATTCATTTTACTTGTATATGGAATATACTCACTTATTACAAGTCATCCCTACCAGACAGTCGGCTGCATATTATGGGGGCTTGTGGTTTTATACATATATTCGGTACGTCCGGGGTCCAGACTTCACATTTCACAATATACAGATACTTGTACTGGTAAAATCAGCAAAATTCTTAACCGTAAAAACGTAATGTGCCTATGTTGTACTTTACTTGTTTTAGCCTGCATTCTGCCAATGGGTGCTTCTCCTGCATATAACGGGACAATTCCTGAACACAGAAACCAGTATGAACTTCTGGCTCGTTCACTGGCTCATGGTCATATTTATATTGAATATGATGATATTGATCCGGGGCTTGATGAATTAATTAATCCATATGACCCTGCAGAAAGAGATGGCTCGGGAGTTCATTACCATTCTGATAATGCATATTACAAAGGAAAATATTATATGTACTTTGGTGTTGTTCCTGTAATAATGCTATTTCTTCCGTATTTTCTGATAACAGGACACGACCTGACTACTTACCATGCAACACAGTTTTATACAGCTTTTGCCATAATTGGCATCTTTCTCCTGTTCTACCAGATTAGTAAACATTACTATAAAAAGATGTCCACTATTACACTAGTTTCCCTTTCAACTGCTCTTAGTTTAATAACTATCAGCTGTGGTATAGCAATCCCTGCTTTATACTGTACTGCCACTAGTTCAGCAGTCTGTATGATGATATGGAGTTTCTATTTCTTTTTTATATCAATTTATGTCATCCCTGCAGATAAAAAAGTCCAAAGAACCTCTATGGCAATGCTTGGTTCTCTTTTCGGAGCGTTAGCCTTTGGTTGCAGACCAAGTTCAGCTTTGGGAAATCTTGTTTTAATTCCTTTTTTCCTTCAGTATCTAAAAAGTGAAAAAGAGAAAAATGAAAAACAGTCACTCAAATCTCTCACTGGAAGAATCTTCTTAATCGCACTTCCGTACATAATAATTGGTGTAATTTTGATGATATACAACTATGCCAGATTTGAATCACCATTTGAATTTGGTCAGTCATATCAACTTACGGGAGCAGACCAGAGCCATTATCTTACATCCCTTGAAAACTTCAGCGAAGTAAGAATAATTAATGGACTTTTATATAACTTCATTGGCTTTACTCCAATTGCCGGTCCTTTCCCTTACACTTATTATCATAGTGCTTTTGTGAATTTCCCTATTCTACTTTTTGTATTTGGAATATTTTTTGACAAAAATAAAACAATAGCCAGAAAAAATAATATGTATACACTAATGGTTACTTTGTTTATTTCGCCTATAATAATAACTGCCATTCAGATATGCCAGGCGCCAGGCAACGGATCTGCCGAAAGATATCGAATGGACATATATAATCTTATGATAATACTGACATTTTTAATTATTGGAATTATTAATGAGAATATGTCGGATGCCAAACGCGGCAGATTTAATACCTTCATTTGCCTTCTATGTTTATGGGTTATAGTTATTACTCCTCTTTTCATACTTTATCCGTGTGAATATAATTACACCCATCTGTGTCCTGAAGGTCTGGACATCTGGCGACAAATATATATGCTTCATTAAACATAAAAAGAGCAGGGGTTTGTTCCCTGCTCTTTATCTATTTATTCTATCTTCTTATATAATATTTAAAATAATCTGATATATATACATCTTTTGCTCCATATTCCTGATCAATCCATATGTACAAAGAATCATTTGGATCAACCTGAAGCTCACCAAACCAGCACGGAACAATTATAACATCAGGATATTTATCAGGATTAATCTCGTAATACTTATTCAATGAACTTAAATAGTATGAAGGAGTACATATTGTCGTATAACTCGAAATACCAACATCTTTTTTATTTAAATATGGCATTGTATTATTATTCCACATAAAGACATTGTCTTCATCTTCTACATATTCCTGCCAGTCTTCATATGTACTATCGTAAATATAACCAACCATATATTCTGTGAAAATCCCCTTCGCCGCAGAGTTATGAATCACGTAACGAATATCCGTTATATTAAGACTGTCATCTGCATTGGCAGGATAATACATGCCCTTATGAAAAATAACCGTAAAAGCAATTATCAAAAAAATTACTCTAAGAAGTTTGTATAATCTGTTTTCCCTCTCAGAAGCCACCACAACAACTATCAATGCAAGGGTAATAACCGGAGACAGGTATTTTACCGTTCTGAAAGAATTCATATTTGTAAGCAGCATCACTGAGACATATGCCAAAAAGCTACTAATTACGATAAATACACTCTGCACCTTTCCAAGTTTTATTTTTTTTGTAAACGCAATAATAATAGCAAATATAAAAATAAAGAATATATATGCATTGTCATATCCATATCTGATTTTAAATACATGACTGATGTTAAGAAATATTTTAACAAGACAGGATACGGCAACTGATATGGCAGAAACATAAATCAGTATTTCACTCTTTTCTAATTTTCCTATACTTTTTCTACTGATTAAATAAATAACACCAAATATTAGTAGTGAAACCAGGAAGCAGGCAATAATCATTGCCAGCAAAATAATTAAATCTTTTCCAGCTACCTCAAACCTGTAAAAAACAGTCTGATTATGTGATGCACAGTTTTCCAGTGCAAAATGAATGTTATCTTTTATTTCTCCTACACTCATATATGATAACAGATAGGCAAAATAACCAATTGTTATTACTAACATGGTTGCAAGATATGTTATAAGCGAAAACGGCGTATAATCTTTACGTCTTACGACCAGATAAATAAGAATAAAAGCTACAACAATGGCACATGATGGATAAGAAAGCACAAGACATACACAGTAGAGGCCTAAAGATGCTGCCATCAGAAAAGATTGAAAAGTCATTTTATCTTTTTTATAGAATTTCATCCTGTATAAGACTATGGCAATCAATAACAAAAACCAGTATGTCATAAGTGAAAATTCCGGGATTATAAACTCTTTTGGTAATATTCCAAAAATAACCATACTTATCAGAAAAGAGTCCCTTTTTGACAGATGAATCGCCAGTGTTTTATATAAATAAAAGCATACAAGAAAATGTAAAAATGTAGTTACAATCCTGCACCATACCATTAAGAATGTTGTAGTTCCCGTAACTGTAGTCCAGACCCACTCAATAATTGACAGCAAAAAAGCAGAAGTCTGATGTGGATCCCAGACTTCTGTTAATAACCTGTCACCATGCATTAATCTGTAGGACAGAGTCATGGCATATTCCTCATCCATCTGCAATCCGACGAAAATACACTTAATTGCAGCCAGAGCACTGCCTACTGCCAGAATAATACATAATACTTTAAATATTGAATTAAACTTTTTATTATTTGTTTCTGAAATATCCATAATTATTCTCTCGCATAATAACTTACAAATAATATTGTATCATTGTAAATATATAATTACAAATATACGGACGAATAATTACAGAATATAATTATGAGCCTGTCTGTCAAACATTTCTTTATATTTTCCACCAAGATTCATTAATTCATCATGAGTACCCTGCTCAATAATTGAACCATTCTCAAACAGATATACCTTATCCGCCATTCGGGTGGTGGAGAGTCTGTGGGATATGAATATGATTGTATCATTACCCGCATTCTCAATGAGATTTTTATTTAACTTATACTCAGACACCGGATCAAGTGCTGATGACGGTTCATCAAGTATTGATACTGCTCTGTTCTCATCTTTGATAAAGACTCTGGAGATGGCGATTTTCTGGCCTTCGCCGCCTGATAAGTTAATTCCGTCTTCATTAAATTCCCTTGTTAAATTAGTATTGATTCCATTTGGAAGACTATCAAGTTTTCTGCCCAAATCTGCCTTCCTCAAAGCATTCACAATATCTTCTTCATCTTCTTTTTTCACATCACGAAGCAGCACATTCTCAGCTATTGTAGCTGCATAGATGTTGAAATCCTGGAATACGGCGCTGATTTTGCGTCGGTATTCTTTGGTCTTATATTCTCTTATGTCATGCTCTCCATATTTTATGCTGCCGCCTGTTACATCATAAAGACGCATGAGAAGTTTGACAAAGGTAGTTTTGCCTGCACCATTTTCTCCAACGATGGCGATTTTCTCACCAGGATTAATCGTAATTGAAATGTCTTTCAGCGTATCCTTATCAGCGCCGGGATATCTGAATGTAACATGTGATAAAGTCAGGCGCTCCGAGCCTTTGGACGGAGTCAGTCCCTCTCCCACCTCAATCACAGGCTTATAATCAAGAAGAACTCTGAACTTCTCGCCATACTGGCCGATTTGCTGAAAATCAACCATTGCAAAATTAATCTGATTTAAGTTTCCTCTTACAAATACTGACGCATTATTGGCTGATGCAACCTCTCCAAGTGCGATGGAACGAACCACAAGTGCAAGATAACCAAGATACGCCGGCACCGCAAAGAACGAGAAAACAGTAAATACTGAAATCCAGTTAAGAAGCGATAGCCATGTTATTGCAGGGGCATATTTAATTCCGGCATTAACTGACTCTTCGAGTGCCTCATCAAACTGCTGCCTTAAAGGCTCCTTAACATTGGTTAATTTACATTCCTTGGCAAACTCAGGCTGGTAAAATACCCGCTTCGAATAATCCGCCTTTCGAAGGGCTTTTTTATTCTCCACATCCCACGCATAATTAAGGGACTCGATTTTGAATCTGGTTAAGAGGTTAATAATGAATCCACAAACCGGGAATAATGCAAGTACCGGATTGATGCTAAGCACCATGGCTGCAGCTACAATTAAAGCAACGAAGCAGCCGAGGATTTTGCTCGTTATCATAACCGTCTTTTCTATCATCTCATCAGCGTTATTGGCTACTACAACATATGTATCATAGTAATCCGGATTATCATAATAAATAAGGTCCATGCGGCTGTTATGCTCTATCAAATCCCTTTGAATCTTACCGCTTAATTTGATTAATTTAGCCTTGCTCCATTCATTAAGAAGCTGGTCGCTCCACTCAATGCAAAATACCAGGGCAAGCGAAATTAATAACAGTATGGATATGTCTCCAAAACCGGCTTGTCCCATAAGCGCATTGATTATCATTCGAAGAATGAAGGTTTCATTTAATGCTGAACCTGCTCTTATTATAATGGCAAGAAGAATTATATTTATGACAAGTTTTCTGTCATAACGACAGGCATACTTAATCATGAAAATTGCATTTGATATTATTCTTTTTATTGAAATTGTATTTTTCTTAGACATAGAAAGCCTCCGCTCCTTTGAGCATCTCCTCTGGGAGACTTTCCTGATAATTCTCTGCCTGAAGCATAAACATATCATAATAATCCTGTTTATGTTCCATAAGTTCCTCATGACTTCCGGACTCAACCACAGAGCCATCTTTCATCATATATATCTTATCTGCCATACGGGCTGATGATAATCTGTGGGAGATAAATACAACGCCTTTACCCTGTGATAGTTTCATCATGTTGTTATACATATTATATTCTGATAACGGATCTAAGGCTGATGATGGCTCATCAAGAATTACCATATCAGGATTCTGGGCAAAAACCCTGGCGATGGCGATTTTCTGCGCCTGTCCGCCTGATGGCACAAAACCTTTCTCGTCAAACTCGCGGCTTATTACTGTATCAAGTCCATTGGTAAGTCCTCTTGAATTAACATCAAACTGTGCGTCTGTTAGTGCCTTCCTGGCAAGCTCATAGTCATCTTCACCATTAGCTTTACGCATAAGGATATTCTCTATGAGTGGCAGGGCAAAAATCTGCAAATCCTGGAATACCGTACCAAACCTCTCTCTGTATGCCTCATGGTTAATGTCATTAATGTTTATTCCATTAATCAGAATCTCTCCTTCTGTCACAGGATAAAGTCCCATAAGGAGTTTGATAAGAGTGGTTTTGCCGGCACCGTTATAACCTACTATGGCAAGTTTCTCACCCTTTTTAAGAGTAAAATTAATATTCTTTATTGTATTAACCGAAGAACCCGGATATGCAAAAGAAACATTCTTAAATTCAATGGTTTCGATTTCACCTGCATCTTTCTTTGCTTCTTTTTCGCCCCAGTCTTTTTCCAAAAAGGCTTCAAGATTTTTGAAGAGTTTGGATTCATTACTGATGAATATTCTGTTTTCCACTGCAGCCTTAAGCTGGTCTGTTGAAAAAGCAATGGCAGTTATCATGGCAACATAACTGGACATATCGGTAACGCCAACGTATTTTACTTTAAATACTACATAAAAGTAGGCTCCGATTCCTGCAATAATGGAATAACTGCCTCTCATTAAGAAGGAATAAAAAGCAGTTTTCATCCTGTATTTTGTGGAAACTTTTTCCATTCTGTCTACTGCATCTTCCTGCTTATGGAGCATAAGGGAATTAATGTCAAAAAGCCGCACCTCGGAAGCATATTTCTTCTCGTAATAAACTCTCTTAACGTAGTCGGCACATCTTTTATCCCTTGTTACAGCATTTTCTCTTTCATAATTACACTTACTGTTTTTTCTTCCCATCCAAAGGCTTACAACCATTGGAATAATCATAAATACAAGAAGAGCCGGATCAACCGTCACAATAATAACAAGAGACATAATTGTAGATAATACATTACCAATGAATACGCCGGTTTTAATGGCAAGATCAATTGATGAATTAACACATCTGTCCAGGGCTCTTGCATACATATCATAGAACTCAGGTGATTCATAATCCTTAAGTTCCAGATAATCAGATATATCAATTACTTTATGAAATATGTATTTGTAAACCGCCGGGGTTTTGATTTTGCGATAGGCTTCATACCAGCCGCAAATAAAGTGAATGCAGACATGTAATGAACAGGCAATAAATAAAAACCAGAACAGTCTGGAATATGGAATATTCTGCTCAATACAGTTGAAAATATATTTGGTTAAATATACAAAAAAGAAAACGTAGAATACCTGCTCAATGGAATTCTTAAACAGCGTGAAAACAAGAAGCAGTTTGTCAGCCTTCCAGATAAGTTTGAGCGCATATACAGTTTGTCTTAAAGTACTGCCCTTATCTTTCATATTCCCCTCTTAACAAATATAATAAACATATTTATATCACAATACAGACTTTAGTGTCAATAAAAAAATCCCTCCACGCAAGTGGAGGGAAATATTTTTGAATCGTAATATTATCTTTTCGAAAATTGAGGTGCACGACGTGCAGCTTTGAGACCGTATTTCTTTCTTTCCTTCATTCTTGGATCTCTTGTTAAGAAACCTGCTTTCTTAAGAGCTGCTCTGTTATCTGCATCAGCCTTGCATAATGCTCTTGCAAGACCATGTCTGATTGCACCGGCCTGACCTGTTGTTCCGCCACCCTTAACAGTAACGGTTACGTCAAACTTCTCAGCTGCTTCAAGTAATGTAAGAGGCTGACGTACAACAACCTTAAGTGTCTCCAAGCCAAAGTACTCATCAATTGATCTTTTATTAATGGTAATATTTCCTTTACCAGGTGTGATATAAACTCTGGCGATTGATTTTTTTCTTCTTCCTGTTCCGTAGAACTTCTCTGTAGCTTTCTTAGCCATTATTATTTCCTCCTTATTAGTCCTTTAGCTTAAAATGTTAATGCTTCAGGCTTCTGAGCTGCATGATTGTGCTCTGGTCCTGCGTATACGAATAACTTCTTATACATTTGTCTGCCTAAAGGTCCCTTAGGAAGCATGCCCTTAACAGCATGTTCGATAACTTCTTCAGGATGCTTCTCAAGCATTTCGCTAAGAACGATCTGCTTATCACCACCAACATAATCTGAGTGTGAGAAGTATGTCTTCTGCTGCATCTTCTTACCTGTAACCTTAATCTTCTCTGCGTTGATTACGATTACATAATCACCTGTATCAGCATGTGGTGTAAATTCTGGTTTATTCTTGCCTCTTAAAACCTTAGCAACTTCTGAAGCCAAGCGTCCTAATGTAAGGCCATCTGCATCTACCAAGTACCATTTTCTCTCGATGGTATCCGGATTAGCCATATAAGTCTTCATTTCATTACCTCCAGTAAAAAAACACATTCATTCATATTTCAATGCGGATGTCCGGGCCACATATAATATGAACAGTTTTCTCTTCGAATCCCGGGACAGAATTCAAAGCGTACCCAAATAGTATATTACAAAGAAAAATATAAGTCAACTGTTAATTCTGCATATTATCTACCTTATACTGAAGTTTAACAGATATATCATACTGATTATACTGTCCGTCTTCATATCTCTTAATGGTTATATTTACGGTACTGCCACCAGGATATGCTGCCAGATATTCCTTAAGTTCATCCATACTCACTATGGAATTGCCTTCAAACTCGGTAATAATATCGCCCTTCATAATTCCGGCTACATCAGCTGAAGCACCCGGAACAACACCTGCCACATATACACCTCTTGGAATAATTACACCGGATGTGGTAACAAGATTACTTCCAACATCAGCACCACTGATACCGAAATATGACTGTTGGTCTTCAGGCAATGCTACCAGTTCCTTTAAATCCATGAGTTTCTCAATAATATCTCTGGCATCCGATATAGGAATTGCATATCCAATTCCTTCTACCGTGGTACCACCAAGTTTATTGGAATTAATGCCTATTACCTTGCCATTCATATCAATAAGGGCGCCACCCGAGTTACCAGGGTTGATTGCTGCATCTGTCTGGATAAAATACCCGGTCTCACCGCTTTCTACCAAAACCTCTCTGTTAAGAGCTGATACAACACCGGTTGTTACTGACTGACCATAGCCTAAGGCATTACCTATTGCTACAACCTGCTGCCCTACCTTAAGTGAATCTGAATCACCAAGTTCTGCAACTGTTATGGCATTTAATGTTTCCGGTTTAACATCTGCAATATTGACACTAAGAACTGCCAGGTCCATGGATACTTTCTTACCCTGAACTGATGCTTCAGCTGATTCTCCATCCACAAACTGAACGCTGACGCTGAGTTCATCAGCAACAACGTGATAATTTGTGGCTATCAGAAGTTTCTCATCATCCATTCCTACGATGAATCCCGAACCGGCACTCTGACCTTCCTGAGTTATGCCATAATAGGTATATTCGCCCACAACATTGATACTTACAACAGATGACATACATTTCTCCGCCACCTCTTCCACCGTAAGGGTGGTATCGGCATCAATGTCAGTAACATTCTGTTCTATTTCAGCAATGTCATCTTTGGCATGATTATTAAGGAGCATTTCCTCAATTTCCTGTTCTTCGTCAGTTCTGCCACCATTATTTGTATCATCTCCGACAGTTGCCACTACTCCTTCATTAGCTCCAATCAAATCTCCAAAAGCTTCTTTAAGAGGCTTTCTGAAAATAATAATGCCAAACAGCCAGATTGTTGTAGAAATAATTCCAACAATTACACCAAACAAAATTCCAAAACCAACCACGGTCCAAAATCTGGGCCAAAATTTACTCTTTTTTTCAGCCATGATAGTAATCGTCCTTTCTTTCATCTTCCGACATTCCATAACCGGAATACGGATCTATATTTACCGTTGCGGTATTAATATTCTTCTTAAGCCAGTATTCCTTGTTCCCCGTAATCTTTGTAACCAAAGAGTAAGGAAGCAGGCGGTAATTCCTGCCAAGTTTGTATCCTATATATTTAAAGCCCGAGGTTATTATAAGACTTGGTATAAGATAGCCTTTTCCATTGGACCATAAATATTTCATGGTGCTTTTAACTAACTTTTTGCCCTCACCCATTGGAGGCACACTGTCAAATATTTCGCCAAATTCCTTATGGGATACCCCGTTATCAAAATTCCTTCTAAGCTGCTGTATATTGCTAAGGTTATGTGAATGATATACTTTGGCATCAGCCGCATAGGCTACCTTGTAACCTGCTGTTATGGCTTTTGCCGCCAGTATACTGTCTTCATTAAATAAAGTTAATGGTTCAAAACCACCGACCTCTAAATATACCTTCTTATCGTAAGCTGCACAGACATTGGAACAGAATATGGTTTTAATACCCAGTCTTTCCACATCCTCTTTACTTTTTATCATGCTTTCACTTGGATAATTATATACTCTGGTATATTTTTCTATATATTTACAGTCAGCATTCGGAAGCTGTCTTGCGTAAGATATTGAAGCCTTTCCATCAAGGATGGGTTTTATAAGTTCCTCTATAAGTTTATTATCATACGGAAGAGCATCATCAGTCATGCAAACCATAATATCCGCATCTGACCTGGCTGCTGCTTCTCTTCTGGTTCCACCATGGTCAAATTCCATCTTTGATATATGCTTAACCGATATATTATCATATCTGCTTTCAAGTTTACGTCCATAGAATAAAGAATTATAATATTCTTCCTGAGTATTAACTATATAAATATGATTAACCTCATAAGACTGGCTTTCCAGCATATCTATAAGTTTAATAAATCTCTCTGTAGGCTTATATGTTGGAATTATTATATCTACAGTTTTTTTCTCCAATTTTCTACTCCAAATATATATTAGCCCGTTTTCCTTAAACGAACCTAAAACCTAAATGATTAAAAGGGCGAGAAATCAATCTCGCCCTTATTATACTTAATTTAGGTTATAAAGTAAAATTATTTTCCTATGTAGGATGATGTATCACTTCTAATCTTATCACTGTAATTAATTACATCCGGTGATAACTCATAATTAACGCCAGGATATAAGAAGTTCTGAAGCTGAACTACATTGTCCTGAAGACTTACAGGTACTACACAGGAACCCTTGGCGCCGATTTTGCCAGTAGCAATATGGTCTGAGAATGGGAAACCTGTTGTCTCAGTGATGGTATATTTGTTAATACCACCAAGGAGCTCTAAGATTTCGCTAAGTTCAAGTGATGTAGCAATATTAGGGAATACATCATTTGTAATCTTCTCAATTTCTGCAGGAGACATTGTCTTAGCCTTGATAAGAATCTGCTGAAGCACTTCTCTCTGTCTCTCTGTACGTCTGAAGTCATCGCCTGCTGTATATCTGATACGGCAGTATGCAAGTGCCTGTCTGCCGTTAAGTGTCTGAAGACCTGGCTCAGTAACAGGAATATAATTTGTATCAAGCTTGTTAGGATTATCTTCTGTTGCATACATTGATGCCTGATAGTTGTTAAGGTGACCAATCTCAGCCTTCTGAACATCAATCTGAACACCGCCGATAGCATCGATAGTCTTCATAACGCCTTCAAAACCAACTGTTACATAATCCTGAATATATAAGTCCATATTCATGTTAAGCATATTGATAGCCTGCTCAGGACCGCCCTTGGCATAAGCTGCATTACACTTATTATATGTATCATTACCGATATTAAGATAGGTATCTCTGTAAACAGAAGCAATCTTGGCTTCACCTGTATTGGTATTTACAGCAACAATCATAATAACGTCAGTTCTTGTTGATCTGCTTAAGTCTTTATTTCTTGAGTCAACACCGAAAAGAGCATAAGTCTTGTATTCCTTAAGTTCTTCATTAGACTCAAATCTTTCCTTTGTCTCTTCACTTACTTCAATGGATTCAATAGGAATATCGCTGTGCAGAACCTGTGGCTCTCTGTTGGATGTCTTCTTAATTACCATTATAAGAAGTACAACTGCAAGTACCAGTACAACTACTTCACTAATGAGTAAAATCATTTTTCCTTTTTTTACTCTTCTTTTGGTTTTACGTGCCATTTTGTTCACTATCTCCTTAATGTAATACTATACTAATAAGCATTTTTATTTATAAATCCGGTTATAAACGTCATAAGCAGAATCTTAACATCGAATAACAAAGTCCAGTTCTCGATATAATATATATCATATTCGATTCTCTTTCTAATGGATGAATCTCCTCTTAATCCATTGACCTGTGCCCATCCTGTAAGGCCCGGTCTTACCTGATGCTTAACCATGTATCTTGGAATCTTTTCCTTATACTGTTCCACAAAATATGGTCTTTCCGGTCTTGGACCTATCAAAGACATATCACCTTTAAGTATATTGAAGAACTGCGGTATCTCATCAAGACTGGTCTTTCTGAGCCATTTACCGAAAGGAGTTACTCTTTCATCATTCTTCTTTGTCCACTTGGACTCTTCATCTTCAGGAGACTGTTCTATCATTGTCCTGAACTTATACATTATAAAAGGTTTATTGTGAAGTCCAACTCGTTCCTGTTTAAAAATCACCGAGCCACCCTTTGATGCACTAATGCCAATTGCTGCAATCAGCATAACCGGTGAGAATATAATGATTGCCACTAATGAGCCAATAATGTCGATGGTTCTTTTGACCACGCGGTTAAAAATATTGGTAAGTGGTACATGTCTTATATTTATTACCGGCAGGCCCATTAAATCTTCTGTATAAGGGCTGCTTGGAATTATACTGTTATAATCAGGAATGAACTTGGTATGCACACCTGATTTCTCACACATACTGACAATGGATTCAAGTTTATTATAATCTTCCAGTGCCAGTGTGATACCTATCTCATCAAGCTTATTCTCCGGAAGGATAAATTCAAGATTTGCAAGATTACCTAAAACCTTAACTCCCTTGTATTCTACTCCCGCAGGAATTCTGTCATCCAGGATACCTCTTACTACATATCCCCATTCAGGATTAGCAATAAGCCTGTCAATATACTGCTCCGTCGCTCTTGAATATCCTACAAGCAGCACCGCTTTCTGATTGATTCCTCTTTTGCCAAGAGAAACAACAATACATCTTACAACGACTCTGTGTATCATCATGAATAATACATTAAATGATACAAAGAATATCAGCATGCTTCTTGAAAAGTCAGGCTGGTTAATAATATACAGACCGCCTAATACAAGGGCAACCGCAAAAGCATTGGATCTGATGGAACCAAAAAACTGTCGCCATAAGGAATCATAGCCTTTATCATCATATAACCTGGTCATAATAAATATGAGCAGGAAAAATGGACCTATAATACCATAAGCAGTGAAATAATATCTGGTCGGCAGTACGCCTGTCCTGTTCTCCATCAGAACAATCTTTATGTAGTATGACAGGAAGTATGAAATTGTAATAACCACAGCATCCAGTAAAATTTGGAAGCGGCTCAAAAACCTTTGATTATCTTTGATCAAAACCGTCACCCACCTAAACGCTTACAAAATAATATGTTACAACATTATTACATTTTTTGCAATACTCGTATCTCTTTTACCCAAGGAGGCCAAAAGTGCTGATAACAAGCCAAAAATTAATAATAATGCTTCTGCCAAAAACGGCCGGCGCGTATTTTACCTTTTTATCTTTATTCTTATTATAAAGGGCAAAACCCTCTTTTACTCCGGTAATATAATCTTTTCCAAGACCTTTCCTTATAAAGAAGAGGTATTTAATCAGTACTCCCAGGCTTAACGGGCAGATATTAACTATTCTCCAGAACAGATTCATATTCTTATGAAGAAGATATATATTATTTCTTGAAGAAAGCTTAACCTTGAAAGCATTATGCCTTGAACCGGAGAAACCGCTGCCGGCATGATAACATACAGCCTTCGGGGCATATATATTCTTATATCCCATAAGCCTTGCCCTGTAGCCTATATCCACATCTTCAAGATATGCGAAATGAGCCTCATCAAAAAGCCCCGTCTCCTTCAGAATACTAACCCTGTAAATTGCCGAGCCGGCACAGGCGGAAAAAATCTTCTTTTCTTTATTATAATTATTAACGCTTTTATCTTTTCCTTTATTATACGCCCAGCCTAAAATACAGTAATAATCTCCGGCTGAATCCATTTTATCCTTATTATATAAGGAAACCATTTTACTCTGAGCTGAAAATATCTCATTCCTGCCATCCATGGCTTCAACCATTTTTTCCACATAATCCTTCTCAACAACCGTATCATTATTAAGAAGAATTACATATTCTGAATCCATCGAAAGCTTAATTCCTGCATTAACAGTTGCACTAAAGCCTTCATTCTTCTCTTTTAATACAAGTTCTATATCATAGGAAGATAAAGCATTCTCAAGTTCATCATCACGAGAGCCGTCATCAACCACTATTACATGCATATCCTTAAAGGTCTGTTCTTTAAGACTGTCCAGGCATGGAATTAAATAATCACGGCCTTTATAATTTGGAATAACAATATTAACTCTGGCCATGGTCACCTTCTTTATTGTCGCAGGTTACATTTTCCGGATCATAAACAAATATAAAACCTTTTTTGTGAACCTTCTCAGCAAATTCAAGACTTAACCTGGTTCTGTCTTCTCCCTCTTTAAGCCTCTCAAGGTATTCCTCATGAAGTTTTTTAAGAGAATCCCTTACTCTGAGGCAGTCTATGTCGCCACAGTAAACCTTCTGAATAAGTTTTGCCCTGTGAAGATATCCTGAATAATATTTAAGTATACCTTCATACATGGTCTTGCCGAACTTATCCATAGCGCCGTTTTTAAGTTTTCCGCCCTTAAATTTAGGAACCACAATGGCACCAACCTCTGAGCGGGCATCAAAAATATCCGGCGAATAAATTACATTATAAAATCCCACGTGGTCACTATCCACAGCCCTGGCATTATATCCCATCTCCCAAAGAGCAGACTGAAGCGCTCTCTTACCTGCTTCATATGCATATAATTTGGATTCAGGGTTGGCTGCAGTTGAAGTTTCATGACATCTCCAGTGATATAAAACTTTTGGCACATGAATAATTTCTTTCGTATTATAGATTCTGATTATGCTTCTTAATATGAAATCATAATCCTGAGCTCCGTCATATTCGGACCTGAATCTTACCACCCTGGCGATGGAAGTTTTAACAGTCAGAAGGTGGCAGATATAATTGTTTGTTAAAATTAAATCCAGATTAAACTTTTTCTTAAAATTCGGTTCGTAAAAGGTCTCAAGGGTTTCATTGACTTTGTCTTCATCCGTATAAACTAATGCTGGATAAATGCCTGACTGACGATTTTCATTCATGGCTTTTACCACTTCATACAAAGCATCCGGAGTCAGAACATCATCATGATCCAAAAGAGAAATATATTCTCCATTCGCTTTATCCAGTGCCACATTGGTATTGTCAGAGATTCCAAGAGGCTCATTGGAATAATAATATCTGATTCTGTCATCAGAATATTTATCTACCTCTCCTTTAAGTTCATCCGTGTCACTTGCATCACTTATTATTAACTCCCAGTTCCCGTAACTTTGAGACACAACCGAATCAATCATTTCGCAAAAAAATACCTTGTTTGTATTAAAACAAGGTACAAGTATGCTAATTAAAGGGGCAAAATCGAACTTATTGGTCTTCTGGAGAGACAGCTCCACCTCTGTTACCGGTGTAAATACATAATCGCTGTGTGTATTTATTCTTTCCATAGAGGCAAAAACGGTCTTTTTAAGGCCGTTTCTGCCCAAATATACTTTTGCCTTGGATACATTATCCTTGAATCCCATATTTACCCCTGATTCTATAATTAATTAAACATTAACTCTCTTTAAAATGGCATCTGTTAAATCTTTAAGTTTCTTATCAGCATCTTCCAAGCTTGTGCCCTTAACGCCCATGTAGAACTTAATCTTAGGCTCTGTACCTGAAGGTCTTGCGCAGCACCAGGCATTGTCTGATAAATCAAAGTATAAAACATTGGATTCAGGTAATCCTGTAGGTGTAATCTCACCTGTTGCCATGTTCTTAACATTGCCAACCTTGTAATCCCTGAATGATGTAACCTTAAGATCACCGAAGTTTGCAGGAGGATTCTGTCTTAAGTCTTCCATAATGGCTGCAATCTGCTCGCTGCCTTCCTTACCCTTAAGAGTTACTGTATGAAGACCTTCTTTGAAGTAGCCGTATTTCTCATACATATCAATCATCATATCCCATACAGTCTTGCCCTGTGACTTGCAATATGCTGCAACTTCGCAAAGACACATAACTGCAACAATGGCATCCTTATCTCTTGCATGTGTTCCTGCAAGGCATCCGTAGCTTTCCTCAAGACCGAATACATAATTATATGTACCCTGCTCAATAAACCACTTAATCTGCTCACCGATATACTTAAATCCGGTAAGAACCTCTACAAGCTTAACATTGTATGCCTTTGCAATTTCATCTGCCATATTGGTTGTAACAATAGTCTTAACCAGTGCAGGGTTCTTCGGCATTAAGCCCTTTGCAGTTCTCTGATTTAAGATATATTCAGCAATGAGCATACCTGACATGTTACCCGTAAACGGTACATATTCACCGCTCTTGGTATCAAGAGCATAAATACCAAGTCTGTCAGCATCAGGGTCTGTTGCAAGAACGATATCTGCATTAACTTCCTTTGCAAGCTTAAGTGCAAGGGTAAATGCCTTTGGATCTTCAGGGTTAGGATATTCAAGGGTAGTGAAGTCCGGATCCGGATTCTCCTGTTCCTTAACTACATATACATTTGTAAATCCAATCTCTTTAAGAATTCTTCTTGCAGGTATATTACCTGTTCCGTTAAAAGGTGTATAAACAATCTTTAAATCACTATTTGCCTTAATAATATCAGGATTAATAATCTGCTTCTTAAGTTCTGCCATAAATGCATCATCAATTTCAGCACCGATTACATTATATAATCCCTTTTCTGTAGCTTCCTTTTTATCCATAGTCTTAACAGTATGGAAATCAGTAACATTATTTACACAGTTAATAATAGCCTTATCTCTTGGAGATGTTACCTGTGCACCATCTTCCCAGTAAACCTTATATCCATTATATTCAGGAGGATTGTGGCTTGCTGTAACCATAATACCTGCAGTACATCCAAGATATCTTACTGCAAATGATAATTCCGGAGTAGGACGAAGTGCATCAAATACATAAGCCTTGATTCCATTTGCTGCCATGCACAGTGCAGCCTCATCTGCAAACTCTGGAGAAAAATGTCTTGAGTCATATGAAATAGCAACACCCTTAGCCTGTGCATTATTCTGTAGTATATAATTAGCAAGACCCTGGGTTGCTTTACGTACGGTGTAGAAGTTCATACGGTTTGTACCTGCACCGATAATACCACGAAGTCCGCCTGTACCAAACTCAAGATCCTTATAGAATCTGTCTTCGATTTCTTTCTCATTATTTCTGATGGCAAGAAGTTCATTCTTGGTTGCTTCATCGAAATAATCATCATTTAACCAGAAATTAAAATTGTCCATGTAGTTCATAAAAAGCCTCCTGTTTCATATATGTATAAATATTTGATATCTATCTGTCAACTACTATTTTAAGTGAATAGTCGCTTACATTCAAACTAAAATTTGGATTATAGTAAGGATCGCCCTTATCTATTACTTCCTGCCACCTGTCCTTAAAGTGCTGGCACTCATTCTTAAAGCGCTCACCCGCTGCATCTTTCTCATACGAATCCCTGGATGCACTTTCATAATGTGTAGCCTCGGCAAATGGAGTAAAGATGTTAAGATATCCTTTTTCCCTTAATTTAAGACAGAAATCCACATCATTATAGGCAACCGCAAGTTCTTCGTCCATACCACCGACTTCAAGATATTTATCCTTACTTACCATCATGGCTGCCGCAGTAACTGCTGACATATTCTGTGCATAACACAGTCTGCCCATATATCCTATATAATCACCCTGCATTCCATAATGAATATGTCCTGCTATTCTGTCTGCTCCAAGTCCAATTATTATTCCGCCATGCTGAATGGTTCCATTCGGGAATAACAACTTACATCCAACTGCTCCCACGTCTTTTCTCTGGGCATACATAAGCAGTTCTTCAATAAATTTATCCGTGGTTATAACCACATCGTTGTTAAGGAGTAATAAGTAATCTCCGGCTGCTTCCCTGACTGCCATATTATTTATAGCAGAAAAGTTAAAATCCCCGTCGTACTTTATTACCTTTATGCCTTCACTCTTTAACTGCTCATAATACTTGAATGTTTCATCCTTTACGCTGTTATTCTCAGCAATAATAATTTCAACATTCTCATATGTCTGCTTCTTAAGTGCTTCTAGGCACTTTGAAAGCATTTCCACATTATCCTTGTTTGGAATGATAACAGATACTTTCTTCTTTTCAAGGATTTCATAATCAAGCTTGAATATTGTTGGGAAAGCCCTGGTACTGCTGATTATGGTATTATATATTCCATAACTTTCCAGATGATTCTGTACTGCTCTCTTAGCCGCATCAATTGCGTAATATTTTGCACTGATATCAGATGCAACTGAACCCGGATGAGAGCGCCAGTAATAAAGAATCTTTGGAACATGCACAACATTCTCGGCAAGAGATGTTAGTCTTAAAATCATATCATGATCCTGACTTCCATCATACTCTTTACGGAACAGTTCTGTTTCCTTAAGAAGACTTCTTTTAAATACACTAAAATGGCAAATATAATTATTAGCCCTTAAAGTATCAATGGCATAATCAGGCTTGAAATGAAGGGTAATCATATCATTAATGCTATCGCCTTCAAATGTAATTTCATCACAGTATATATAATCAGCATTCTGCTCATTAATCACTTTAACATATTCATAAAGAGCACTTGGATGAAGAATATCGTCATGATCAAATAATCCTATATATTCACCCGTCGATAATTCAACACATCTGTTTGTATTACCACTTATACCTTCATTCTTTTCAAGTTTTTTATAAACAACCCTTTTATCTTTTGAAGCATAATCCTTACAGATGTCACCCACGAAAGAATGGTCTTCATCAGAACCGTCAGCAAGACATAATTCAAAATTACCATATGTCTGCACCAAAACCGATTCAATCATCTCCCGAAGGAATTTCTCAGGCGTATTATATAAAGGAACAAGAATGGAAATAAGAGGCATTTTATCAAACTTTGTATTTCTCTGCTTCTCTCCTTCTTCTTCATTTGGAAAAGATTCTGTTCCAAGAAGTACATAGGCTTTTTCAAGTCTTTTTTTATAGATAATCTTCTTGGCAAGATTCTTTGGAGTCTTATAATATGCCATTCTGATAAAAGCAACTCTCACAGCTCTTACAGGCTTGGTTAATTTCCACGCAATACTGTTTTTTATTCTTGCCAGATTCTCCTCAGCAGATGTTCTTCTGTATTCCGATAATTCCAGTTCGGTTTCCAGTCTGTGATTCTCAGTAAGAACCCTGTCATATTCTCTTTTATAGAATTCCAGATCTCTTTCGCTCATTTATCTGTTGTCTCTCCTGTAATACGGGTCACTGCCGCCTATTGTGAGATGCTTATTCTGAAGATATTCTCTTTCCTTGGCTAGTCTCTTAAGTTTCTCCTCATCCATTACATCTGTTCCTCTGGACACCGATTCATGATGATACATATATATATCATTTAATACTATATTTCGATAACCTTTTTCATATATTTTAAAACAAAGATCCACATCGTTATATGCAACCGGAAGACCTTCATCCAGAAGATTCACGCTGTCAAGCACTGACCTTCTTGCCATAAGGCAGGCTCCCGTAACCGCAATTACATTCTGATTATATACAGCGCCCCCATATGGTACATCATCTTCACCCAGGCCCAGTGCTTTATGGAATGCGCCTCCCGCCTCATTGGCAACACCTATATGCTGTACTCTATTGGTTCCGGGATATAACAACTTACATCCAACAGCTCCTATATATGAGTTCATTGCCATTGAAGCCATCTCTTCCAAGGAATCAGAAACTAAGGTTACATCATCATTTAAAAGAAGAATTATCTCTCCCTTTGATGCCCTGATTCCTTTATTGTTCATATATGAATAGTTAAAATCTTTCTTCTCATATATATATTTAAACCCAAGGCTCTCGGACAGTTTTGTGATTATATCTTTATTCTCCTCTGAGCTTCCGTTATCGACAACCACTATTTCCACATCTTTATAGCTGTCCTTCTTAATGGATTCGATACACTCTTTAAGCATATCCGGATTATCCTTTGAGGGAATAATTACAGAAATAAGGGGATTAAACTTATCTTCCATAATCCATCTGTCTGTATTCTCAATCAGCGGAGCGATTATTCTTTTATATTCATCTCCACCGATGACCTTAGGGCATTTCTTATCACCTGCCTTAAGGGGCATATGATAAAGACTGATATCATCGCTTAGTATACTGTCCGCATTTCCGTCAAGGATGGTCGCTGCGGTAACAAAAACATATTTATCATTATTATTCAAAGATGATATATATTCCTTATGAATTTCAGAAGCCTTTTTAACAGCCTTTCCTCTTAATGCCCATATGTTTCCCGGATAAAAGTATTCCAGGATGGATTCCGGGGCAAATGCAGGCTTGTAATAGGTCCTGTAATAATCCACATCCTCTGTTATCATAAGTGCATCCGCTTTAGGACTATTAACAAATATGTTGGCCACATAGAGATTTAAATCCACAGAAGCCTCTCCATCTTCAGATGTAAAAATATATACATCTCCATCCAGACATTCAGACAAAAACACATCATAATCATCAGTCCGAGTATTAATCACATGAGTATTATCAACTATACCTGCCTGTTTTAAAACATTCAGCCTTGTCTGTTCTTCCTCAATTACTTTAGTCTTAATTTCAGCCTTTTCCCGGGCAATTCTTTTCTCTTCTTTTATGCCTCTTATAAAGGACCTTATACCCATTTAAGCGCTCCTTCATTAATCGGATAATACATAATTGCCACATCCAGAACATCATCATCCTTAAGGTTCCATCCGGAAACCTTAATTCCAAAATGAGGGTCCTGGCCCTTAAAGAGCATGGACTTACCTCTTCTCTTACCATTAAAACCTCTTAAGGTATAATGTATATCTTCAGTAAGATTTCTCTCTCTTGATGTAATACTTAAAATATCAACTGAACATGGACCAAAGCCCGGGTCAATTCTTAAGTTTTTGGTTCCTGAATTAACCTTTATCTTAAAAGTAACTATATCATCTTTAATTGTTGCCGGAACAAAGCAGGAAGTCTCCTCCTTATACCCGGCTCCATCATCATAATAAATCTGAATCTGTGGAGCCCTTAAAGCGCAGGCATCCATAATATCTTCCGTATATAATCTCCTGTATCCGATAGCATCAACCATATCTGAAAGAGTTTTTGTCTCTCCAACTATGCTTTGCTGGAACTGAGTTTCATAAGCGGCAATTTCTTTTTCCCTGAATATGTAATCAACTCCCAGATCCCACTTTAGAATTTCACGTCTGGAATCATTTCTTACAAGGAAATAATATAAAGCCCTGTTAACTATATCTACAGGACAGTCTATATCAAGATATGTCCATTCATAATCTATAATAGTCCATCTGTTTCCATCCACAAGGATATTTGAAAATATCAAATCAATATCCCAAACCTTGGCTTCCTTGTTGTAGTCAACCAGTTTTTTATATCTGTCAAAAAGCTTAAGGAATTTTTCTTTATCATTATTTCTGATGCACTCATCCAAAATAGTATCTAAGGTTGTACCTTCAGCATATTCCAGATCCACACTGAAACCATTGAAATTACATTTCTGGATTTCCACATCGTAATTATAATATCTTCTCTTTAAGCCTTCATAAGCTATATTGATATCATTAATATGTGCATTGGTTGGACCTAATGTGGTTTTAACCACTTTTTTTACAATCTTCTTATCAACTATATCTTCTGTAATTGAAGTACGTATTGCATATAAATCCTGTCTTGATTCATTTGAATACTTACTGTAAATTACATTTACATCCTCACCAAGAATAAGGAGATAGGAATTACTGAATATATCAAAATACCCGTCCTTAATTATTTCATTAAAAGCATCTGTCTCATTAAACAATACCAGTCTGTCATTGTCGAAATTTCTGATATTGTCATTCAACTCTCCCACTGCAGGCATTCTCTTATCTGAATAAATCACACTAGGAAACTTATAATCAGGATAAGGATAATAGAAATTAACTTTCTTAAATCCGGCCTTCCTGCAAATCTTCCTAAGGCCTTCTTTTGTCATAGTCTCAACAGATTCAATACCCTTATATCCTTCTATGGATGTGAAGAATCTTGAAACATGATCTTCCTTCGCACCTGCAAAATATTTAAGTCCCATCTTATTCTCAATTGCAATAACAATTCTTCCGTTAGGCGCCAGATGTTTCTTAAGGATATTAAGAAAATCCACATAAGGATTTTCCCCGCCTATATATGACTTTGAATATTCAAGAACACCAATTAAATAAATGAAATCATACTTCTTATCGATATGCTCTTCAATGTCCTTAAAATTACCAACATTAATGCAAACATTATTAAACTTTCGATTACGATGCGCGTTAATTAAACTTCTTTTCTTGGAAAGTTCAATGCAGTCCACCTGACCTGCACTCTGAGCCAGCGCCCCTGTAATTGCACCGCATCCTGAACCAACTTCCAGTACCTTGTCCTTTTTTGTCATCGGAATCCAGGAAACAATATTCTGTCTGTATGAACTTAAGTGATAAAGAAGCGGCCAGCTGGCACCTTCCTCATAAACCTTTCTTAAGTCAGTCTTTTCGTCTCTGACAGCTTCATATAATACATCTTCTATATCTCCGTCAGAATATAAATCCTGTCCGGAATAATAAGTGTAATCGATTGTAACATTCCCAATTTTATCAGTCATCATCTAACCCCAATAGTGATTTTTGAATTCATGTCATAATATCCTACAGTATTTTTATCAGATATAACCGTAATATTTATTACATCATATAATCTGTGATATACCGTAAACTCCCCTTCTTCGTAACCTGTAAGTCCCAAAGATAAAAGATATTCTCCACCCTGCAGTGACATATTCTGAGTAAACTTAATCGCCCGTTTGTCTCCCGCTTTTAACGGATCAGAGAATGCCTTTTCAAACATTGTATTGGTACCTGTAATCTCTGTACCTCTGATATTCTTAAAAGAATAAGCGAATATCGGTGATGGAACATCTTCATAAATATCCACATCCATCTCTATGGTAAAATCAGTGCCCTTAATAATTGCATTAGTCTCAACACCGTTGGCATCCAGGATTCTGCAATTAACTATTCCTGCTTTCTTTGAACCATATTCCAAAGTATCAGGATTAACTCCAAGCTTAAATGCCTCTTCCACTCTCTTATTGGCCTGAGTAATATCAGCCTTGGAAGCGTTGGCATTATACTGACCTACCAGTACCTGTTTATATACATCTATCATTTCCTTAGGAGAGCCTTCTCCTAACTTATCACCCTGATTAAGAAGAATTACTCTGTCACAGTACTTGGATATACTGCTTAAATCATGGCTTACAAAAAGAATTGTTTTTCCGCTTGCTTTAAATTCTTCAAACTTTTTATAACACTTGGACTGAAAGAATACATCGCCTACAGAAAGTGCCTCATCAACTATAAGAATCTCCGGATCTATATTAATAGCCACCGCAAAAGCAAGTCTTACAAACATACCTGATGAATAAGTCTTAACCGGCTGATATACAAACTGTCCGATATCAGCGAAGCTAAGAATATCATCCATTTTCTCATCAATCTCTTCTTCGGTAAAACCTATCATGGTTCCATTAAGATATATATTCTCAATACCTGTATATTCCATATTGAAACCTGCACCAAGTTCCAAAAGAGCAGAGATACGGCCATTAACACTTATATTTCCTGATGTAGGAGATAATACTCCTGTAATAATCTTAAGCATGGTAGATTTACCTGAACCATTGGTTCCGATTATACCTACAGTCTCGCCTTTATTAACGGTAAAACTTACATCATTTAATGCAGCATGACTTTCATATTTTTTCCAAGGCATAAGATGAAAAGTATCCACCACTCTGTCCACTGCTCTTGGATAGAGTTTGTATACCTTGCTGACATTTTCAACTTTTATGATTTCTTCAGCCATCCACGCCTCCTATAATACATCTGCGAAATGCGGACGCAGTTTCTTAAAGATACCAAAACCGATTAAAAACAGTACCAGGGTAAGTCCCCAGAAATACAATGTATACAACGGATCCTGCCAGAAAAACTTATTATTAAATAAGCTGTCCCTGTATCCGTTAACAATATAAAATACCGGATTAAGTTTAAAAAATAATCTGTATTTCTCGCTTATGCTTCCAAGTTCCCATAATATAGGTGTTCCCCACATACCAAGCTGAAGCACAATATTAATAATCTGGGTTAAATCTCTAAAGAATACTACAACTGCAGAAGTTGCATAACTGATTGCCAGGGTAAGCACAAACATACATAAACTGTAATAAACAAGCTGTATCAGATATAATGATGGCTTAAAACCATAGCATAAGTATAAAATTATTAGAACGAATAAAAAGAATATATGTATAAAAGACGCCGCCAACACTTTAATAATCGGCAGTATGTCGATTTTAAATACTACTTTTTTAACCAGGTAACTGTATTCAAGCAGGGATGATGTACCATTGCCAATTGCTTCTGAGAAGAAAAACCATGGTACCAGACCTGCTGTAAGCCATACTACATAAGGAGCCTCCACTCCGCTTGCTGCCAGGAGTGCTCTTGATGGGAATATAAGACCAAAGACCAGATAGTACATTGCAACAGTAACTACCGGCTGAACAAAAGCCCACATACTTCCCATAATTGAACCGGCATATCTTTTCTTAAAATCATTGCGCGCCAGTTTAAATATAAGCTTCATTGTAGAATTATTATATTTGGATTTCTTCTTAGTCTCTGCCATTTTTATTATTACCCTAAGGTACTTTCTATTCTTCTTTCTGGAAATATAAATTCAAGTCCACATTTCCTTCGATTCCATCAATGGAACCTTTGGATGTATACTGCCACATAACAAATCTGCCTGTATACTGTGGAGTTTTGGTATATTCTGCAAGCCATCTGTTATATGTCATAAGTGATGCATCATTTAATTTGGTATAGAACCAGTTTCTGCTGGCATATATACCTGAATCAAATCCGGCATCCTGAATGGTTTTACAGAAAGCCTGACATACTGCTGTTCTGGTTGCATTGTCTATACTGTCTGCTCTTCCACCAGACCCTTCCGTATCTATAAAAATCGGAAGATCAAGTTCTCTGTCTCCAAGAAGCGTAAGACAGGCGCTTGCTTCTTCAATTGCTTCTTTCTCGTCAACAGCCTGAGTAAAGAAATAAAGGCCTACTTCCAGTCCCGCTGCTTTGGCTCCTTCAATATTCTGGACAAAATACGGATCTTCTACCAGGGCGCCGGTTTTGGAGCCTCTGTAACCGCATCTGATAATTACAAACTTTACACCGCTTTTGGCAACTTTATTCCAGTCTATTGTCTTATTCCATTTCGATACATCTATTCCAGGTACCGCAACCTTTCCTTCATCACGATAATCCGTTAACAGTTTGGAATAAGCACTCTCATCCACCTCTGTGTCTCTGATTCCGGTATCTTCTGCCATGGCATCAATATCGGCTTCGGTTTTAATGAGATATGAAACATCTGACAACGCAGTATATTCGATTTTTTCACTGATGGTTACATCCAGTGTATCATCACATTCATAACCTTCAATTTCATTAAGAGTTACTTTAACCTGGCCGCTTCTAAGACCTGCCACATAGATAATTCCATCTTCATCATTGTCTGAATATGTTCCAACTCCGGCAATTGTAATTGAGAATTTTTCTCCCGGCACTGCCTTACCACGGCTGTCCGTTACTATAACTCTTAAATCCCTTGATACTGATGTGGCAAGAAGTGATAATTTGGTTCTGCTATCATCTCTTTCCACACCCTGAAATGGCTGTTCAGCATCAAGAAAGTCTTTATCATTCAAAAAATCTTTCGTGGTTGAAACCACGTTTTCGGTGGTCTGAGTAACATTTTGCGAAGGCTCATTCTGAGCTGACTGACCATTTTCACCACCAGGTTTATTTTCAGCCATCGAAGCTGAAACAAAAGCCACAGCAATTACAACAACTGCTGCAATCAAGGTTATGACAATTAATACTTTAATACTTTTACTCATATTTTATAGACCGTTTGCAACGTCTGTTAAATACTTACCATATGCAGTCTTCATTAAAGGCTCTGCAAGTTTTAATAACTGTTCTTTATCAATGAAGCCTCTCTTATATGCTATCTCTTCAATACATGAAATATATAATCCCTGACGTTTCTGGAATGCTGCCACGAAATCAGAAGCATCCAAAAGCGCATCATGATTACCTGTATCAAGCCATGCAAAACCTCTGCCCAAAGTTTGAACAAATAATTCCTGATTACTTAAGTATTCGTTATTAATACTTGTAATTTCTATTTCACCTCTTGCTGAAGGCTTAACATTCTTGGCAATTTCAACAACCTTGTTGTCATAGAAATAAAGCCCCGGAACAGCATAATTACTCTTAGGATTCTCAGGCTTTTCTTCAATGCTTATTGCCTTACCATTTTCATCGAATTCAACAACACCATATTCTCTTGCGTCTCTTACATAATAACCGAATATGGTTGCTCCGCCTTCCTTCTCAACTCTTTCTCTTGTCTGAAGTAATACCTTCGAGAAGCTCTGGCCATAGAAAATATTATCACCAAGAATTAAAGCAACGCTGTCATCTCCGATAAACTTATCACCAATGATAAAAGCATCAGCAAGTCCTCTCGGAGTCTCCTGAACAGCATATTCAAACTTCATTCCAAGTGAAGAACCGTCACCAAATAATTCCTTAAATACAGGCAAATCTCTTGGTGTGGAAATAATTAGTACTTCTCTGATTCCTGAAAGCATAAGAATTGACAGAGGATAATAAATCATCGGTTTGTCATATACCGGCATAATCTGTTTTGATATAGCTTTTGTAAGTGGATATAATCTTGTTCCACTGCCACCTGCAAGAATAATTCCCTTCATCTTAAATCTCCTTAATCTTAATTCAATTACTTACCAGCATACATATCTTCGTAGTATTTCTGATAATCACCGCTTGTTACATTCTTCATCCAGTCTTCATGTTCAAAGTACCATTTAATCGTAAGTTTGATACCTTCAGCAAACATTGTTTCAGGCTCCCAGCCAATTTCTGATTTAATCTTATCAGGAGCTATGGCATATCTTCTGTCATGTCCCTTTCTGTCTTCTACATATGTTATTAAATCTCTGGAAATATTTGCCTTTCTGGGATCATTATCATCAAGCATCTCAAGTAATGTATCAATGATAATTGTTACTATCTCTATATTCTGCTTTTCATTATGACCACCAACATTATATGTCTCAAAGAGTCTTCCTTTGTTGATAACCATATCAATTGCCTTAGCGTGATCTCTTACATATAACCAGTCACGAACATTCTTACCATCGCCATAAACAGGAAGTTTCTTTCCGTTTAACGCATTATTAATTACAAGTGGAATCAGTTTCTCAGGGAACTGATAAGGTCCGTAATTATTTGAGCAGTTGGTAATATTTGCAGGGAACTTATAAGTATCCATATATGCTTTTACCAGCATATCTGAACTTGCCTTACTTGCTGAATAAGGTGAATGTGGGCTGTAAGGAGTAGTCTCATAAAAGTAAGTTCCAGGCTCTGATAATGAACCATATACCTCATCTGTTGAAACATGTAAGAACTTCTTTCCTTCCCTGAAAGTTCCATCCTCCAAGCTCCATGCCTTCATTGCACTGTTAAGCATAACTGCTGTTCCATAAACATTTGTGCTTACGAAAACTTCAGGATTCTTAATACTTCTGTCTACGTGGCTTTCTGCAGCAAAATGAACTACATAATCAATATCATTTTCAGCAAAAATCTTCTCTATCGCATCCTTGTCTGTGATATCTGCCTTTACAAAAGTATAATTATCTCTTGTGTCAACCCCCTTAAGATTCTCAAGATTACCTGCATACGTAAGAGCGTCCACATTAATAATTCTTATATCATTATCATATTTTTCAAACATATAATGAATAAAATTAGAACCAATAAAACCAGCGCCGCCTGTTACCAAATAAGTCTTCAATTTTTAATCCTCCTTAAATACTGATTCGTATTTTTCTTTATATAATGGACTCTGTCCGTCTATATATACATTATAACCGTCTATTGTTGTCAGAAGATAATAATCATAATCTTCCATCTTACCCACAGGTTTAACACTTGAATGAAGAATAACAAACTGTGAGCCGTGATATCTTGTACCAAAGGTAAGAATCTCAAGATTGGGATTCCCCTCGGTCATTTCTTTCACAAAATCCTCCGAATCAGATAAACCTCTTCTTAATTCATCATACCCATATGTCTGTAAAACATTGGCAGTGTACTGTCTTACATACGGACACAGTTCCATCGGAAATGTTGCCACAACCACAGGATTATCCTCTGTAATATAATCACATATATCCACTACTGCATCCGGCACCTGATATACATTTTCTGCCTTCACAAAGAAAGGGGAATGATAAACAATGTTCCCGCCTATGGCAAAACAGATAAGCATAATAATTATAAGGCCATATGAAGCATATTTATGTGGCAATTCCATTGCTATTTTAATGGTTGCATATGCAGAAACAATGGATGTCGGAAGAAGCCATAACATTCTGTAATATCCATCTGTCTCAGATAGTTTTACCGCCAGTATTTCGTATACAAAAGGCATGGCAAAAAGCACGAGCACTATAATACTTAAAACAGAAAGAGCCACTTTTATCGCCTTGTTCTTCTCTCTTACAAAAAGATATATTACACAAAGTATGTAATAAAGAAGCAGGGTACAGTTGCCACCATATTCAGTTAATATTTTAATTGTAGGCATGCCGCTTAAATCCGTTCTTATCCAAAAATTATTCCCTTTGCCGACAACAATATAAGCCCAATTCTGATTATCATCATCATCGCTGGTATCATATATAGTAAGGTATATACAAATATACCAGGCTTCTTATTGCCTATGGCTGTTACAAGAGCACTAAGACCAATAAAAAGTGGTCCTAGTATCATACCGGTCGATCCTGTCATAAGACTTACAAATACAAGAAATCCTGTAATTATATAATATCCAAGATTTGGAAATTTCTTAAGCCCCACATCCTGATTCTCACTTGCAAGAATAATCATCAAAAGTAAAACATATGGAACAATTACATTGGCAAATATGGATTTACCATGCCATGTTCTTACAAAAAGGAATGTCTGAGATGTATAAACTGAAACATTATAAAACAGATCCAGAAAAGCAACCATTGCAGTAAACAAATAAACTGCGCTTTCCTTATCCGGATGCCATTTATTATCTTTCTTTTTCTCTTCTGCACCTTTTGCTACTTCTGTTTCTTCTTTATCTTCTTTATCTTCTTTGCTTTTAACAACTTTAACAGGCAATTTATCAAACAGGATTTTGCCAATCTCATATATCACATAATAGTGAGCCAGAAAAACCATTATTGCCATAGGGATATGCGCCACAACCGATGCGCTGATTCCGGTAAGACGCTGCATCATGGAATAAAATGTAATAAGTCCCATATATCCATATCTGTACTGGAACATTATGTCTCCACCGGTAAATGCACTATGAAAATAAAAAGCACCATCTGTAGCAGCATCTGCCATTGCTATACCCATATAATAAGAATCATCCGGATCGTTTACTCCGAGCGTGACTCTCTTATAAATCATGAAGGCAATCATCACCAAAACGATATAGAAAAATATATTTTTGTAAGGTACCCTTATATGAAAAAATTGTTTTAGTTTCTTAAAACTTAAGGCTAATGATACAAACCCTAAAATCACAAAAAGAAGGGGCACGTATTTATAAAAATACGCACTATCCTTCCACTTCAGAGCCGTCGGAAAATACAGCATCTGAAAAATGCCAAACATACATATATATCCATTAAGCAGTACGAACCCTAAGGTATGATACTTCTTATGCATTAATTTAGTTGGCAGGCATCCTATGCATCCCGGGATGATAACCATCCACAGAATGCATAATAAAACCTTAATTATTACTGACATATTAATATCCTAACAGATTAATATTCATATCAACATTGCCACTGATACCGCTTACAGAACCCTTTGAGGTATACTGCCACATATCATACTTACCACCGTATGTAGCCTGTGAAGCATACTGAGCAAGCCAGATTCTGTACTGATTAAGTTCGCCCATATTAAGCTGATTCTCAAACCAGCTCTTTGAAGCATAAATACCAGGTGTATAACCTGAACTCTTAACTGTCTCACAGAACGCTTTCATGATTTGTGTTCTCTCACCTGCGCTAAGTCCGTTTGCTCTGCCGTTACTTGCCTTTTCAGTATCAATAAAGATAGGCAATGAGATTCTGTGCCCGCTGGCAAGAGATACTGCCATTGATGCTTCTTCAACTGCCTCTCTTTCGGTAATAGCCTGAGAGAATACATACAAACCTATATTAAGGCCTGCTGCCTCAGCACCGGCAATATAGCTGTCAAACTTCTGGTCTTTAATAAGAGCACCGGTTGATGAACCTCTGTAACCGCATCTGATAATTACAAATGTAACGCCTGAATTACGAACTGCATTCCAGTCGATGTTACCATTCCACTTACTTACATCAATACCAAGTGTACTGTTCATTGCAAGACTACCATCGCTGGCGAAGTTCCACTTTGTACCGCCAATAATCTGCTCACCTGTTACCGGAACACCGATTCCGCCCTGGCCTTCAACATAGTAATATCTCTTACCATCTATTGTCTGCCAGCCTCTGTAGTTATGAGCAAGCTTAATGTAGAATTCTTTAAATGTATAATAATCAGCAGATTTGGCTTCTCTGTATTTGCCATTTTCTTTGACATAAACCTGATTACCTTTAGAATCTAAAAGTGGAGTTGTTTTATCAAGTTTAGGATCATTAATAACTGAAACCTTAACTGTTTGTGTCTTTGTTGTATCAGCTGCTGATGTAACAGTAATTGTTGCTTCACCTGCAGCAACACCTGTTACAACACCACTTGCATCTACTGTTGCAACCTTATCATTTGAAGTTGCATATGTTACTGCTGTATTTGTTGTACCAGTTACTATAGGTACAATCTGATATTTACCACTAACCGCTACAGATGCTGTTGCCTCCTTAAGCGCAAGAGCAACATTCTGTGTAACTGTAACTTTGCATGTTGATGTCTTACCACCATCTGCTGTTGTAGCTGTAATTATTGCTTCTCCTACCGCAACTGCTGTAATCTTACCGTTTCCATCAACTGTTGCTGCTGCTGGGTTACTGCTTGACCATGATACGCTTTTGTTTGTGGCATTATCAGGAGTAACCTGTGCCACAACGCTGGCACTCTTGCCCGGTTCTAAAGATACGGAAGTCGGATTAACACTTACGCCGGTTACCGCTGCAACCACTTTAGTTACCGTTACTGTGCACGAAGCACTTTTGGACGCATCGCCAACTGACGTGGCAGTAATAATCGCTGTACCTTCAGCCACACCTGTTACCGTTCCTCCGGCAACTTTAGCAACACCTTCATTATTTGATGTCCATGTAATCCCCTTATCCAAAGTTGTATCGTTATTTACATTTGCTGTCAAAGTAGCTGTTTTGCCGGCCTCCACACTTAATGTTCCGGCAGAAATAGTCACACCAGTAATCGGAATCGGATTAACATGAACTGAACAGCTTGCCGTATAACCACCGTCAGCTGTCGTAACAGTAATTGTTGCATCTCCAGGAGCAATCGCCTTAACAGAACCACCATCTACAGTAGCCACGCCCCCTTCACTCGTAGTCCATGAAACACCTTTATCTGTTGCATTCGCCGGGAAAAATGTTGCAACAAGAGTAGTTGTTCCATTTACATCAAGGGTAACAGATGTTTGATCCAGACTTACTCCTGTAACAGCAACTGTGTCAGTTGCAGGTTGTTGTTCACCCTCCTGAGATGTATTTGACATATTCATCGCATAAAACTTACCAAGTGTCTTAGGTGACAAACTTGTTCCTCTTGAAATCGCTCTGGTTGCAGGAGCTGCAGTCCCAGGAGCCTTTATAGCCGAAATATCAACCTTTGTATATGCTACATCTGAATCAGGATTTGTCTTAACAAGGTCTGTGTTATCGTCATACTTGGCTACAGTATCCGAAACAACCGCACCTGTATCAACTGCACCTGCCGCAGTATCTTCCACAGCCTCGTTAACTTCATTGGCTGACTTAATCTCATCCATGACATTGATTGCCTGATATACAATCTTGCCCTTAACTTTAACTTTGGTAGATGTAGCCGGGAAAGTATAATCTTCTACATCTTCAATTGTCACCTTATATTCACCTTCTACAAGGTCTTTCTCATAAATAATACCGTCTTTATCAGTATCCTTCCAGGTAAGTTCCTTACCCTTTGGATCAACAACATTAACTACGAATTCAACGCCTGTGATTAACTTACCTGTCTTCTCATTTGTAAACTTAATCTTAAGGTCCTTCTCGACAGAGGTGAAGCTGACTTTAACATTTACTGCTTCTTCGTCTTCCTCTTCTTCTTCCTCTTCTTCCTCTTTTTCTTCTTCCTCAAGAGCCTTTGCAGCCTCTTCTTCAAGTCTCTTTTTCTCAAGTGTCTCTGCCTTAACATTATCTACCAAAGCATCGATTGTATTATCACCAAGACTTCTGATGGATGTAAGTTTGCTGCCAACAACGGCAAAATCACCGAGTTCCTTGATAGTTGCAGCCTTGCCTGCTGTGATTGAAATTATTGCTACTCCAAGTATAAGCACTATAAGTGCAACAGCTCCAATAACATAATCAGTCCAGGAAAGTTTACCGAAGAAACCACCTTTTTTCTTGCCGCCTGTTTTACCCGGTTTTTTATTAACCGGCTTCTCTTCGTTGTGATATTCCAAATCTCCCAGTTCTTTCATTTCTTCCTCGGAGATTTCTTCACCATCTTCTGTATCATCTATTTCTTCATTTGTTTCTGAATCAGTTTCTTCTGATGCTTCATCACTTTCTTCTGCTTCAGCCTCTTCTGAATCGTTTTCAGTTTCTTCCGAATCGCTTTCTGCCTCTTCTGCTTCAGTTTCTTCAGCCTCAGCCTCGACCTCATCATCCAATTCTGAATTATCAGCTTCAGCCTGAGCCTCAGCCACCATTCTGTTTACTTCTTCAGCATCAACCATAACCGTTGCATCAGTAGCATCCATATCATGAGGAGCATCTATATTAACACTCTTGTCGATACCAAGAATATCCATCATATCCGGTTCAACAGGTGCTATAGGAGTAGGTATAACCTGTGTCTCGTCAAGATTGGTACTTGCCGGTGTTTCACTTAAATATGCTTCATTATCTGAAACATTTTCACTTTCCTTCGCTGAATCAGCAATGTCATCAGGATTTAGATTTGCAGTATTATCTAAATCGATCATTTCCAATTCATTAACATCATAATTCATACTTTCTTTCCTTTCCTCTGCTCGTTCTTCATAATTGCAGTCAAAGTCTATAATATTATAACACCTATTTTGTATATGGTAAAGGGACAATCTACTATATATATGGCTTAAAACCACTTTTTTTTGGGCATTTTGACACAAATTTTACCCTATGATAGAATATCCATATTAAAACACACTTAAAAATCATAAAAGGTGGCGCAAATGGCTAAGAAATTAGTAAGAAAACCAAGATGGTCAAGAATAATTCCATTTATAATAGCATTCATACTTATAATTGCAGTAGTTCTGGTAGTACATGCCCTTATAAGATGGGATAATACATATACTGAGATACTTATTGATGAAAAGTATGTAAATGATGAAAATATGACGGAAGTAGAGAACTATTATGGTCTTTACCCAACATCACTTATTCGCCGCGAATCCGATGATGATGGCATAAATTCCATACTTGTAATAGGCAATGATACTCTTGCTTACAGCAAGGACGGCGAAAGTATTGCTCACAAACTTTCCAAGAAATTAGATGGTGAAGTTTCAGTTGCAGCTTTCCCCGGCACTCAAATAACAAGTCATACTCCGGCGGATTTCAAAGATTCATCTGATTATTTTGATATGTTCTGGATATGCTATGCTCTTTCATTCGGAGATTTTGCCAACATGGATGAAGCCATGGGTGAACTTCCTGAGAGCGTAAATAAAGAGTTTTATCAGTCAGGTCTTGATACGCTTAAAAGCGTGGATATGGATAAACTTGATTATCTTATTGTTTATTATGACGCTCATGATTATACTGAAGGCAATACATTCTATGACGAAAATGATACTGAATTTAAGAGTATGATGTATTCATTCTATCAGGGCTTAACAAATATGCTCCTGGTTCACTATCCATACCTTCAGGTTGTAGTTGTTTCGCCAACATACTGCATTTATTATGACGAGAATGGCAAAGCCCACGATTCCGAAACCACAGTTTTGGCAGACCGTACACTTCCTAATGGTTTAACTGCTTTAAGGGACGGCTGCGTGGTTACCAATGACGCAGAATACTACGAAGGCTCCACTTCATATATCGATAATTATTATGGAGTTAAGCTGTCATCAGAAAATGCTGAAAAGATGCTGCTTAAAGACGGAATAATTCCAAACAAAGAAATAAGAGATCAGATTGCTGATAATATAATTACATTCTTTAATTCTTCAATTAACAGTGAAAATTTAGATTCAGAAAATGATTTAAACTCTGATAATGAAACAGATTCAGAGCCTGTTTCAGATGAAAACATGGAAGAATCAGAATCTGCCTCAGATAACGAGGCAGATTCTATTTCTGATCCTGATTCAGATCTCGCTGAATAAGATTTCTTCTAAATTCGTAAGTTCTTCTGTCCTGAATATTGATATCTGACATAATCAAGCCGGCAAAGAAGGAATGGACAGCCGACAACCCAACAAATCCACAGACAATAAGTGTTGGGAACTTGGCAACCAGACCTGTCTCAAGATAATCAATAAGTACAGGTACGAAGAATCCTATGGCAATGGCCATAAGAACAAATCCAAGTATAAAGAAAAATCCAAAAGGCTTATAATTCTTATATAACTTAATCATGGTCTTAATTACCTTAAAACCATCAGAATAAGTGTTTAATTTACTAATTGACCCGTCGGGTCTATCCCTATATTCAATAACCACATTCTTAACAGCCATATTGTTGGTTACTGCAAATATGGTCATTTCAGTTTCTATTTCAAAACCCTTTGACAAAATAGGAAATGTTTTGGCAAAACCATAGCCAAAAGCCCTGTATCCTGTCATTATATCCTTAATATCGCAGTCAAAAAGAGCATTAATCGAATGCTGCATAAGAGAATTGCCAAAATTGTGGAAAGGCCTCTTATTCTCTTTGTAATAGGTTGACGAGAGCCTGTCTCCGACAACCATGTCATAATTCTCATTAAGCACAGCGTCAACCAGTTTTGGCGCTTCCTCAAGAGGATAAGTGTCATCACCATCTATCATCAGATAGCACTTGGCATCTATTTCCCTGAACATGGTTCTGATAACATTACCTTTACCCTGGCGATGTTCAAACCTGACAACAGCACCTGCTGCCCTGGCAATTTCCACCGTTTTGTCAGATGAATTATTATCATATACATATATAATTGCATTAGGAAGATTCTTCTTTGCATCTTCCACCACCTTGCCTATGGTCTTCTCTTCATTGTAGCAAGGAATAAGAACTGCAATCTCATCCATTATTACATCCCCATCTCTTTAAGTAATGCCCTGATATCTTCTACGCTTAACCACTCTGTATTATTACCTGATGAATATGAGAATCCATCCTCCACTTTCCTGCCTGTAGGGATAGCTCTCTTCTTTTCATCCCATACCATCTGCGGATAAACAATATAATGCTTGTCATATTCATAGGTAAACATGGAATCTTCCACTGTAATCATAATCTCATGAAGTTTTTCACCTTCACGAATACCTACATTAGGCTTATCACATCCAGGAAGCATTGCTTCTGCAAGGTCGGTGATTTTGAATGAAGGGATTTTGGAAATAAATGTCTCGCCACCCTTGGATTCTTCCAAAGCCTTAATAACCAGAGCCACGCCTTCATCAAGACTGATCCAGAATCTTGTCATTCGGGGATCAGTTATAGGCAGTGAAGTCTCACCTTTATCAATCAGATTCTTAAAGAATGGAATAACAGAACCACGGCTTCCTGCAACATTACCATATCTTACTATGGAGAAGCATGTTTCCTTGGCACCTGCGTAAGCATTGGCTGCAATAAAAAGTTTATCTGAAACAAGCTTTGTACCACCATAAAGGTTAACCGGATTTACTGCCTTGTCTGTTGAAAGGGCTACAACCTTTTTTACACCTCTGTCAAGCGCTGCCTCAATAATATTTGTAGCACCGTTAATGTTGGTCTTAATAGCCTCATTTGGGTTATATTCACATGCAGGAACCTGCTTCATTGCAGCAGCATGCACCACATAATCAACTCCGTCAAAAGCTCTTAATAATCTTGAATAATCCCTGACATCACCAATGAAGAATCTGAGTTTATCCTTATATTCCTTAAAATCATTGGCCATATTAAACTGTTTAAACTCATCACGTGAATAAATAATAATCTTCTTAGGATTATAATGAGTTAATACATATTTGGTAAAAGCCTTACCAAAACTGCCTGTGCCGCCTGTTACAAGAATTGTTTTGTCATTTAACATTGTTTCGTCCTCTGTTTATCTTTATATTTACTGATTGAATATTTACTGATTTATTCTCCAAAATGATTTCCCCGGAACCATTATTATCTGCCCAAGGCTGAACTCCTTCACCATTTCACCACAAACCTTCTTAAGTTCCTTTGTTACTGATCTTGTGGTGCAGTGGCCTGTGTAAACAAGCGCCCCGGTGCTCTTTAGGAATTCTCCAATTTCCCTTATTTCCTCAATATCTTCCTTTGTGGTAAAATCATTGCTTAAATGAAAACCACCTACAACAATATTAGGATAGCAGGCATATATGCTTTTATATCTTTTAAGGGTATTTACTATGCCATTATGCGAGCAGCCAACTATTAAAGCCCTGACACCATTTTCACACACACTTAAGGCCATCTCGTGGCTAAAATCATCCTCCCTGGTTTCTACCTTAACATCCTCAGGGAATACGCCAAGTCCGGTATTCTCATTAACTGTCAGGTCCTTGTCGACATCTACATTGTCGCTTATTAGTCTAACCAGACCTTCGTTCTTTTTATTTCTCTTATAACTGCCACCTAAATCGGTAATTATATTTATATAATTATCAGCATCAAGTTTCCTGATGGTTAAAGTTCCATCACCTGCCCAGAGTTTGTCTCCTTTTTCTCTTATGCCGTTAAAAAGACATACATTTCCTTCCACTATGACTTTCTTTGGAAGATCTTTAATTGCAGGATCAATGCTTATCTTTGAATATGAATCTCTTGGAATAACGGCTCCGGCATACTTAAACTTATATCCTTTCGGATAATAATGAAGATATGTTTCCAAAGCATCTTTATGAATATAAAAAGGCACTTCCGGATATTCCTTCTTATAAGGTACAAGTCCATTGGCGTGATCATAATGACCATGACTTATTATAACACCATCCACCTTATCAAGCGGAACACCAAGCATCTTTGCATTCTCCATGAAAAGACCGCTCGAACCTGTATCGAATAATAGTCTGAAACCATCCGCCTCAATATAAAGAGACATGCCTCTTTCTACTTTTAGATTACTACTGTGTGGAACTCTGTCCTCACATAGTGTGATTATTTTCATAACTACCCTTCATTGCGCAAAAAGTAAGGCATGTCTTCCTTGACCTCATGCCTTCACAAACTTTATAATTATTTTAACCCATTATATTCGGATGGTAAAGTAATTTTCGCAAATAATCTATATATTAGGCTAAGGAAGAATATGAAAACTAACTACAGATTCAAAATAAGTTATGACGGTTCAAGATACTATGGCTGGGAACATCAGCCTAATACTGATATGACAATTCAGGGTAAATTAGAGAATGTACTCTCAGCAATGACTAACGAAGAAGTGGAAGTTATTGGCGCAGGCAGAACTGATGCAGGGGTTCACGCTAAGGAAATGACTGCCAATGCTTTTTTAAATACCACAATGACACCTGAAGAAATCATGGATTACATGAATCACTATCTTCCAATCGATATTTCAATAAATCAGGTTCAGATTGCAGGGGACAGATTCCACAGCCGTTATAATGCAACAGGCAAAACCTATCTTTATACCTGTTATGTATATCCTCCAAAGCCGGTTTTTGACAGAAAATATTTATATTTACTTGATGAAAAACCGGATGTTGATGCCATGAAAAAGGCTGCATCCTATCTTGTTGGGGAGCATGATTTTAAGGCATTTTGTTCCAATCCAAAAATGAAAAAATCAACTGTCAGAAACGTGGATATGATTAATATTGAAGAAAAAGGAAATTATATATATTTTACATATCACGGAAGCGGCTTTTTGCAGCACATGGTCAGAATACTTACAGGAACTTTACTGGAAGTTGGCTACCATAAAAGAAGCCCTGAAAATATGCTTGAATTATTGCAGGATAAAGACCGTAAAAAAGCCGGAGCAACAGCTCCGGCCATGGGTCTTACAATGATTAAGGCGGATTACCGTTAGTTTCAGAGATTCGCTATTTTTTCAAGCATTTCTATGCCACCGCCATCAATTGAAACATTCTTGTCTTCGGCGCCAAGCAGTACTGCATTGTCTGAAACGAGTGAATAGTAGAATCCTACCTTCATGAATTTAATCTCACCCTTGGACTCAAGAGAGCCAATGCCCACAACTTCAGAACCTGATCCATTAAGTTCAATTCTCGAACTTTCTCCATAAACTTTTGCACCACCTGATATACTACCCATATAAACAACCTTTTGTCCGTCTATATGGACTCTGACATTGGCGGAAATAATACTTAATTTAAAATCTCCGCCCGACTTGGTTCCTAATCCGTTAAGAATGCTGCCGGTAAGTTCCACAACTGCCTTAAGATAAGACATCTTAACATCTGCGTTCGAATTAACGCTTCCAATTCCAATACCATTTGTGGAATTAACATCTACACCTATATCACAATAGCTAATATCAATATTTACATTTCCATTTACAGAACCAACACCAATTCCGTTAATTGTATTACAGTTGAAGCGAAGTCTTCCACCCTTAAGCGCAATCAGACTGCCGCTTTCTGCAATTCCACCACCTACGCATATACCGGATTCTCCCTCAACATTTACAGTAAGTTCACCGGACATGTCGGAGGTGATTTTGCCAAAGGTTTCTTTTAAGCCCGAACCGATACCATAGTGGTTCTGGCTGCTGTTGTTAATCTGCAGGTTGCCTTCTCCTATAATGTGAATTGATGAAGATGCAGGAACTCTTATTCCACCGCCTGTGAAGACATTATTTCCTTCAAGTTTCAGGACAAGACTGGTATTCTCTCCTAAATCCAGACATGGTTTCTCACCATCGGATTCAATTTTAACATTATTAAGAGTCAGTACACACTTGGAGTGATCCTTAAGCATAAGTCTTAATGCTGCTGGGAAATCAGGATTGCCGGCAATTGTAAGTTCACTGTTGGCAATAATAATACCTGTATAATTGGCAACCGCAAGATGAGTTAATGAAAGTTCACTCTCTTTGGATGCTATATAAGTCTTCTTGAATGCCTTACCGCTCTGACCGCTGTTAAATCTTATGATTTCATCCTTAATCTTCTCCGGAATCTCATCAATGATATCAAATGAAGGTCTGGCTGTATAATAACCCTGGATAAGGTCTACATTCATATATATAACCGCTCTTAATTCTTCAGCCGTCTCCACGCCTTCAGCCAGAGCCAGGAAATTATTATCATGGGCAAAATCAATGATGCTCTTTACAAAATGCTGCTTTCTCGGGTCTTCCTGAATCTCCGAAATAAGCATACGGTCAATCTTTACACAGTTAGGAAGATAACGAAGCAGACTTGCAGTATTGGAATAACCGCAGCCATAATCATCTACTGCCAGTCCGAAACCATCCTCGGTACTTCTTTGGAGCATAAGATCAAGGTCATCATCCATAAGTTCATTCTGTTCAGTAATTTCCACAACAACATTCTTAAACTCATCACGATAAGTCATCCTAAGCTTATCATAGTCAACCTGGTCAATCTGGAAGCCAGGAATTGAATTAAGAAATACCTTACGGTCTTTAAACTGACTGGCTTTGGTCTTAACATTTTCAAGCACATTAAAGAATGTAGCTCTTTCAATGTCATAAAGACGATTCTCTTTGGTAGCGTATTTAAGAATAACTGCCGGCATAATCGGATCTTTGGTATCAGACCTCATTAATGCTTCATATGCATAAATCTTTCCACTCTTGGCATCAACAATAGGCTGGAATGCATATCTGAACTTATTGCCGTCAATAATATCCTTAACCTTAATTGCTTCAAGCGGATCAACCATTTCACCATTTTCTTCAGTTTCACTCGGTAAAGCTCTTCTCTTATTAAGTTTGTTGATTCTCTTGGAACTTAATGCCGAATCCAGCGCATCACTCATTACAGTATCTTCATAAGGAATCACCATATATGAATTAAAGTTTACAACCAGTGAATAGTCCTTGCCTGAAATAACATTATAATTATCCACTCTTGTTTTAATGGCAGAAATAACATTATCTGCTGCTCTTTCACCATCAGTCATACTGTGAATTGCTATAACAAATTCATCACTGCCAAGTCTTGCGCACTTGTCTTCGGAAGAGATTGAATCAGTAATGATTCTTGCAAGATTCTGAATGGCAACGTCCCCTTCCGAGTGACCATATATCTCATTAATATTCTTAAGTCTGTCTAAATCAAGGCAGATAAGTGTTATATTCTCACCTGTAATCAGGCAGTGTTCCTTAAGATTATTAAGTTCATTAACAAAGCCACGGTTATTATACATACCTGTCATGGCATCACGTACCTGAAGCTGACGCATACCCTTATTGGCTGTTGAAAGCTGCATATTGGCAAACTGCAGTTTCTTGTTGTAAATATAGAATCCAATATATGAAGCAATACTCATTGCAAATCTTTCAAGAAGCTGCAATTGTCTGCCATTTACATAATCTGCATATAAAAAGAATCCATAATAGGAATTCAAATAATAAAGCGGAAGGATATTAACTGCCATATCCACAGTTGCTTTTTCAAGCAGATACTTCCTTAAATCATCAGTATTAACCATCTTTTTCTGAAGATTAAGAGCCGTTCTGTCAGCTATTACGTAATAACTATTATCTCCAGGGATATCAAGATCAGCCTCAAATATGTTATTAACAAAAGCCTCCTTGAAAACAAGCATTGAGTGTTTAGGAAGATATTCGGTAATAACATCCCCCATCTCGCCTTCTTCTGTCTTAAACATATTCTCAATCATCTTAAACTGTCTCTTGTCATATGCAACATTTGTTTCATTAGATACATAAAGTTCATGAGACACTTCTTCAAGTGGCTGTCTGGCAGAAGCCTTAGCTTCATCACAAGGAATATAATCCAGTTTGGTAAACAATTTCTGAGTAGGATCCTCAAAAAGTTTTAAAAGCATATTTATACACTCTTCAGCCAGCCTGTTGGAATCTCTGAAAAATGTATAATAGACATCATCATTTTCATAGTAATAGTAATCAGCACAGCCATTAAGACCACATACAACTGCCCTTTTACCATCCTTAGGGCAATGTTCATCCAGAAGGTCCCTAATCCAGTATCCGCATCTTTCATCTATGGTGATAACCACATCAAGTTCTCCCTTAAAAAGAGGATCCAGTTTATACATTTCCTGGCCCTTGGAGAACTTGCCAAAGATATCATATTCAGGATTTCTTTCAATATTATGACTCTCTAAGAAATCCCCATAGATATCACTCAATCTTGAAAGTTTTGGATCGTCTATGGTTGCAACAAGACCAAACTTTCTTGCGCCCTTTTTTTCATACATTCTTTCAAGCGCAGTAATAAGAGCCTTCTCATCATCATAATAAACTGAGCTGCACCCCGGATAGTATCCGTCAATGCATATGCAAGGCTTTTCGCAATAATCTTCAATTATTTTCTGGATATTATCAAAATAAGATAACTGTTCTGCATCAATAATAAATGCATCAAAAGTACTGCCTTTAAGTTTCTCAAAGAACATAAACTTCCACTTCTCGGAAGCTATGCCCCAATCAAAGCCAAGGTAAATACTTACGACCTGCATGTCATATTTTTTAGCATGTTCAATTATAGAATTAAGCTTTTCTGTCGCGCACAGATTAGTCAGCTCGCTCACAAAATAGCCGATGACTTTTCTCATTTATAACCCCTGATTACTAAAAATAATAACCCCAATATATCTATTATCACAGATACTTAAATTATATCACAAATCCAATATTTGTAAACCAACCTTACCTAATTGTCAGGCTAACTTATTCTTCGCACCAACAACTTCTTTTATTACATACTGAGGAGAATTATTCATACAGATATACATTCTTCCCACATATTCACCAATCATACCCAGCATAAGCATTATCATTCCGCCTACGAAAACAAGAACTGACATTGTTGCCGAGTATCCTGCCTGAACTGAATCCATCAAAATAAGTTTTTTAATGATTGTATATAATCCATATAAGAATCCTGTGCAGGCTGTTAATCCACCTATAAATGTGGCAATTCTAAGAGGCTTAATGGAGAATGCTGTAAAACCGTTAAACCAAAGGCCCAAAAGTTTCTTTAAAGTATATCCGGAATTACCTATTTCCCTTGCTCTGTGATTAACCGGCACATTAGCAATATTTCTGGTTGCCCTTAATACAAGACCGATTACATATGCATAAGGCTGTTCATATCTTAACATGTCATCCACAATAAATCTCTTAGCGGCAAAATAACTTGATATATATAATTCCTTCGGTTTACCCAGCATTATTCTGGTCATAAGTTCATTAACCTTGCTGCCAAAATTCCTGAATCCATTATGTTGTTTATGACCGTATGAAGCATAACAAACATCATATCCTTCATCCAGTTTATCCAGAAGCTTATATACCTCATTTGCAGGCGTCTGTCCGTCGTCATCAAGGCAGACAACGATATCACCCCTTGAAGTTCTCATTCCTGCCATAAGCGCTGCATGCTGACCGAAATTTTTGGCCAGATTAATACCAATAATATTGTCGCTGTTATCAGCCAGTGAACGAATGGTTTCAAAAGTATTATCAGGGGAAGAATCATTAACCAGAATAATCTCGTATGTCTTCTTAACCACTTCTGTCATAACTGTATTAATCTCTGCCACCACACTACCTATGGTCTGTTCAGACCTGTAACATGGAATAACAAAAGATATATCTTTAGTCTCAGCCATTATTTACCTCCGTAGGATTTATAAGTCCCATCAATACTATATCTGTATATTTGCCATTTACAAAAACATCATCTTTTAAATATGCTTCTTTTTCAAAACCTGCCCTGGCATAACTCTTAATTGCCCTCTCATTATCAGCATGAACTCTCAGCATCAGTTTATGAAGATCAAGACTCTTAAAAGCATACTCACACATAAGCTTACATGCCCTGCTGCCTATGCCGGCTCCCCTGAAATCTCCTTCACCAATAAAGATTCCATATTCACCTTTTCGGTGATTCCTGTCAATGTCTCTTATATATACAGAACCAACAGGATAGCCCTCATCTCCATCCGTTTCATTGGAAAGATATTCAAGCACTTCCGGATTTGCCTCAACAAGACCACTGTCTATTGCAGACGACTTAATGCATATAATGCACTGCTCGCATTTATGTGTATATACATTGGTCTCAAGCCAGTTCCTGTGGTCATCTTCAGTAAGTTCTTTCTGATAGATAAAATGAGAACGCACGCCTTCGCTGTTTCTCCACGAAACAACCATAGATGTATCCGCATCCTCTATATTTCTAAGATAAATAACATCATCTTCAATAAGTTTATTCATATAACCTCTTTTATTTTCTTACATCAAATACATTCCAGCTGCTGCCATCCGGCATCATTATTGTATCACATATTTCCACCTTTGCCTCTGGATATACTCCATTAAGGAAATCTTCATTAAGGCTTCCATCTGTAATTACATATACATTATCCCTGTAGATATCTTCATGCACATCATCAAGACCTCTTGAACCTAAATAATCCCTGAACAGAGGGCCTCCATATGTCCACACGCCAAGTCTGATAACATTATTTGCTTCCATTACGTCCGGATTGCCGCTATATTCCTTAAAAGTCCTGATGGACGTGGTCTCTACATAATATATATTGTTATCATTTAAATTGCAATAATCGTTAACACACTGCCACTTTGCAATATCTGCGGTTATGTCCTTATGATTTATTACTGTGTCCCTGTAGGAAAAACCTGTTATAAATAATAAACCGATAAGTTCCAACCCATATACAGCAATATCATATCTGCCCATCTTTTTGGCAGAAGACGGAACAAACCTTAATACCACACCAAGAAGAGTCATCATTATCATGAAATATAATCCAAAAGAAACTCTTTGTGGCCACCTTCCAACATAGATAAAATATGCCATAACAAGAAGCATGTATATGATGGAAAGGACGGCGATTTTGAAAGCGGCTTCTTTCCTGTGATAAGACAAAAGTATAATGCTAAGTACCATAACTATTGCCAGAAGCAGAGTTACCGGATATGCCTTTGGCTGAATGAATTCCTTTGCCACGCCGTAAATCGTTTCCTTGATTACGCTGTAATTCTGCCTTCTTTGAACATAATCCTGGTGGGCAATATCTCTTAAAGCCGAAATATTATTAAGATCAAGATTATCCATAAGGGCGATATTGTATCGTCCAAGTGCATGATAATCGCCACTTTCTATGCCTATTTCATTTAACTTATCTTCATAGGCTGCCAGATTAATATTTTCAAACTCATAATAGTCAAAAATATCCGTCCTTAGAGAATTATACTTATTAAACTCTCTCCACTCAGCCGAACTGTATGCGCTTATGTGTATAAGGACACATATGGCAAAAAGCAGAATGCCTGCAAGAAATGAAACCCAGCCGGCCCTTATATTTTTCTTGTGATCATTGTCTTTATCCCTGTGCATATGTGCAATTCTTACTGCAACAATCATAATGCCAAGGGGCATTGCAAGTGCCATCACTTCCTTGCGAAGGAGCATTGACAGAATCAGGGTAATTATTATAACTGACACATCTGAAATATATAAAATCTTCTCAGAAGCATAATCGTCATTAAAGGATGCAAGATAGAAAAGCGCTGTTCCTGCCAATAGAGCACTTACCACAGAATACTGCACCATAACCGCATTTGACATATCTACGGCAGCAAACAGAAGAATAAAACTAATTCCCACAATAAGCTTGTCTGTTATTTTATTTCTAAGATTAGCTGCCTTGGTAATGATAAGAATATAACTTAAAACTCTGAATACATTAAGCATAATATCAAACCATGCAACGTTTGAATTTAAGTTATATAAAAAAGCAAGAAAGCCTCCCAGTGGATACATGATATATATCAGGTGTCCATCCGGAAAGCCGGTTATGCTGCCATTGGCTATGGCTTTAAGTAAAACATCATCATTAGATGCGTATACAAATTCAAAGCAGTGGCTTAATACGAATATATAAGCCAATGCCAACCCTAAGCCAATGCCAAGTCCTATTAAATTGTTCTTTAATGACTTACTCACTATAGTCCAACCTTAAGTTTTAATTATTCTGATAGAATTCCTTAACCTTATCGATAATATAACTTACCTGATCTTCCTTTAAGCCATAATACATTGGAAGTCTGACAAGTCTTTCACTTTCTTTGGTAGTATATTTATCTTCACCATGAAATCTTGAATAAACTGCTCCGGCAGGTGCAGAGTGAAGAGGAATATAATGGAATACAGATAATATTTCATTAGCCTTAAGGAAAGCAATAAGTTTTGTTCTCTCCTCAAGATCTTTTGCTTTAAGATAAAACATATGCGCATTATGAGTACAGTTTTCAGGAATGAATGGTCTTTGAATTCTTCCTTTGTTTTCAAGGTCTTCAAATTCCTTATAATAATGATTCCAGCTATTTAATCTGTCATTTGTAATCTCATCTGCCATCTCAAGCTGTGCGTAAAGATAAGCTGCATTCATGTCACTTGGAAGATATGATGAACCCATCTCAACCCAGGTATATTTATCTACCTGACCACGGAAAAACTTGGCTCTGTTGGTACCCTTTTCCCTGATAATTTCAGCTTCTTCAGCCTTGGCTTCATCCTTAATAAGAATTGCTCCGCCTTCACCCATTGAGAAGTTCTTGGTCTCATGGAATGAATAGCAGCCGTAATCTGAAAGAGCACCCAAAGCCTTACCCTTATAAGTTGACATGATGCCCTGAGCTGCATCTTCTATAACAATAAGATTATGCTTCCTGGCAATCTCATTAATTGTATCCATCTCACATGCAACACCAGCATAATGAACAGGAACAATTGCCTTGGTCTTATCAGTTATTGCATCTTCAATGAGATTCTCATCAATATTCATGGTATCTGGTCTGATATCCACAAATACTACTTTTGCGCCTCTGAGTACAAAAGCATTTGCTGTAGATACGAAAGTATATGATGGCATTATTACCTCATCACCTTCTTTAATATCAGCAAGGATTGCCGCAAGTTCTGTTGCATGAGTACATGAAGTGGTAAGTAAGGCCTTTGTTGTTCCGGTCTTTTTCTCTATCCACTCATTACACTTATGTGTGTACTGTCCGTCGCCGCAGATTTTCTGCCTTACTACAGCATCCTCAATATACTTAAGTTCTTTACCTGTATAAGGTGGTACGTTAAAGTTAATCATTTTAGTCTCCATTCTGTTTTTTCTATTATATCATAAATTACATATTCATCATTATTATAAACTTTAATATATTCATTATCATTCATATATTCTTTAAGATATGTCTCTTTATCTGTAAGTTCCTGACCATTTAATATAAGTTCTTCCTCTGCTGCAGTATAAATAAGCATCGGTTTTTCATCCAGATTTTCTATTTCATCTTTCATCATTTCATAGGTCAGCACCGTATTAAGATCAGGCCAGCTGCTGCTAAGCGGACATTCCACACCTATGTAATAATTAAGGGCCGGAATATTACCATAGCAGATTGCCTGCCTTCCTTCATACTCTCCCTCATCTATATAATCCATAATGCCTTCAAGGCTTTCCTTATTACTTCTGTTTGTACACATTCCCTTAAGAATGCCCTTGTCAAATCCTGCTTCAAGTTCTTCTACATAACCATCACACTTAAATGTATAGTCAATGCCAAAAAGCACTGACTGAAGCATCAAAAGCCCAAATACAATAACGCACATAATATTGACTATGTAATGAGTCGCATCTTTTTTGCCCAGTGACTGTATCAGTAAATAACAGTCAAAAGGAGTTATCAAAAACAGATTATTATACACAGGATATAATGCATTATTACTTCCAAGCGGTGTAACAATAATAATAATCAGCATTATCATGGCAAGACTTTTTATCTCATTATCTGCCTTCTTTGAAAAGAATATGATTACATATACAATTACTGAACAGATTACAAGAAATGTAGCCAGGGTTCTGACCGCTGTTAAGTCATTATAATTTCTCCAGAAGAATCCGGACTTATATGCATATAATAAATATCCGCATATTACGCATACCCAGAGTGATGAGCATAAATATCTTACGTACTTATTTTTTCCAACAAGATTATATACAAAAGCCATCACAACAGTTGCCACTAAAAGGCCACCAAGTTCAAGCAGTGTTTCCACATAGAATCTTACAATACTTTCAATCATTCCTCTCATGGAATAGCTTGAATCTGTACTTTGCATTCCAAAGAGTGAGCCTATCATATCTACATAGGATGATGGTCCGTAAATAATCATTATAATAGCGCTTATTATAACAGCCCCCAGGAAAAATCCGCCAAGGCTGAGGCCGATTCTGCGCATTATGTCTTTAAACTTATCTTTTCCTAAAACTGCATTATATATAACAGGAACAATAAGCAGACATTCGCAGATATTTGGGAATCTTACAAAAACACTAAGTGAAAGAACGATTCCTGCAATAAATAACAATATGTCTTTTTTCTGCTTATATGCTTCAAATATAAGTATGGCTGCAATTGTAAAAAGATAATAAGTAAGATAATTATAAAGAATTACCTTAGGACACCAGGTAAGGCAGACTGCCATAACAAGTCCCAGGAACGTTGAAGTCCTGCTTATAATCTTAGGAAGATAAAAGTATAATGCTGCAGCGAAAACAGCCAGCATAAGATGGGAATAAATCTGCATTCCCAGCATGGTAGAACCAAAAGGAAGTCTTGTCAAAACAGCACCTGTGAAATTAGCAAGAAAAGTTGCCAGCACCCAGGTTCCGCTGTCAGAGAAAAACTTAACAAAATTAGCAAGAGAATATCCTGTATCTGAAACCTCAACTCCTACATTTACATGAAGGAAGACAAGCACCATCAGAATCACAAGTCCTGCTATATATAAGGTATTTCTCACACCTTTTTTTTCTACAAATTCCTTAATCCTGTCCATTTATTTTATCTTCTATTTTACCAAACTTACTCCATAACTTATTGCATAATGGATTATCAAATAATAACTTAAATAAATAAATTCTAATTATATCGATTGATGCACAAACCACAAACATTAAAATAACTATGCCTATTGCTCTTAGTATCCAGTAAGGTTTATCAAAGTATTTTTTAGGATCAAAATATGACGTCCATCTGTATCTGACATATAAATGCTCATGAATTAAGTACACACCAAATGTTGCTCTGGCAACAAAATTTATAATGTTGCATATCACCTTATTCTTTATGTTAATTTTAAGGAAAAATATGAAGAACAATATGCTCATTATGACCACCGGTATAGCATTATACTGGTACCACATTCTACTGTATTCTCCAAGTTTTCCAAAATGGTTATTAATTCCTACTAAAAATCTTGCATAAAGAAGAGGAACAGCAGAAACCAAAGCATATGTCAGTAAATATACCCACGCTTTTCCTTTTAGTTTATCAGGGTATAACCTTATGTAGGATGCAATAAAATAAAGCACTATAAACCACGGCAAATCCATTCCGCTCTTATCAACTATTGGAAAGGTTTCAGGAAGTACTGATACCCATAAACTGAATACAATAAGAAGAACTATTAATAATGTTCTATGCCTCTTCTCATTCATTCCCTTAACCAAAACATTAAGGAAAGGGAAAACAAGAAACAGAAGCACATAAGTTGTAGCAAACCAATAGTGATTATCAAGTACCGGCAGGAACATCATAATAAGTGCGTAAATGTTAATATCCGTCGACGGAATTCCTCCGGTAAAATAAAAGAAAAGGAAAAGAGCAACAGAATAAAACCACACCTGCGCCACAATGAAAAACAGTTTCTTAAAAGTAAACTTACTGTCAAGCAAGAAATATCCGCTTATAAATACATATACATTAACAGCTATGATACATAATGCTTCAACATACCAGCTGAAATAGTCATTAAAGGTATGCATATCACCAAACCATGGGAGCACCTCACCCTTATCAAGAAGATGAAGCATAATTATCATCATCATGGTTACAATTCGAAGAAGCTCAATATTCGATTGTCTTTTCTTAACTGCTGCCATCTGAATTTCCTTACATGTTATCTGTTCGGTTACTGATTATATATGTAGGTCTGCCTTTGACCTCTTCATATATTCTGCCAATATAATGACCAATAATTCCAAGACTTATCATAATGCATCCGCCAATTAAAAGGAGAAGAAGAATTACTGTAGTAAAACCATCTGCTGCCTTGCCGGAGAAGAAATTATACAAGGTATCAACTCCCACGATAATTGAGCAGAGAATTGATGTCCATCCAAGTGTACTTACAAGTTTAAGAGGAACCGTAGTAAAGGATGTGGTATTACTGATTGCATATCTGCAAAGTCCCGCAAAACTCCATTTACTCTTTCCTATTTTTCTGTCCTGAACTTCATATTCAAGCCTGATGCTCTTGAATCCTGCCCAGAAAGTAAGCGCCCTGAAGAAAGTATTCTTCTCCTTAAGCCCAAGAAGTACATCCACAACCTTACGATCGAGCATCTTATAATCCGATGTGGAATTCATATCAATCTTCATAAGTGAAGACATAATGCCATAGAAGATGCCAACGAACATTTTATGAATAAGTCCCTCTTTTCCTCTTTTGGACTTAACTCCTTCAATAACCTCATAGCCCTCTTCCCAGAGTTTATACATGTCCACCAGTTTTTCTGCGGGATGCTGAAGATCGCAGTCAAGTACTGCAACAACATCTCCCTTAGCCTGACCAAGCCCTGCAAAAATCGCCGCCTCTTTACCAAAGTTACGGCTGAACTCTATTCCCTTCACCTTAGGATTTGCCTTGGCCTGTTCGCATATTGCGGCATAGGTTCCATCCTTTGAACCATCACTTACAAAGATAAGTTCATAATTAATTGATGCATTCTCCAGGATGCCGGAAATAACTTCACTTGTACGTTTAATATTTCCTTCCTCGTTATAAGAAGGAATAACTACTGATAATAAACTCATAATAACTCCTACTCAAGTTTAATATATAAAGTATCATTTACTACACGCATTGAATTAACTGATGGGAAACTCTCAAGTTCCTGATATTCATCGGAATAATAAACCTCTTCGAGTTCCTCACCCTCTAAAAAATTAAGTTCATAATTCATATAGTGAGACATAAAGTTAGCATACATCTCAGCCTTGTAAGGAATAATGGTCTGATTGGTTCCCCTGATATTACCTGTAATATCCAGAGTAATATTGGTTTCAGGATAACTTTCCTTACTTACCACACCAACCATGGCAACTTTCATTCCCGGATAATAGCCTTCAGTCTGCTCCATTCTGTCTATAAGTCTTACAAGATATCCATATGTTTTTTCATATGATTCATTCATATTATAGTAGCAGATATTTGCCACCACAATATTGCCATATATGTAAAAGCAAAGCGATACAGCCGTAAGCACTGTAAAGAAAAATACTATGGCATTTTTACTGCTTCTCTCTTTTTTTAGTTCAATATTTTTAAGGTCTGTTTTATCTACTACCATATCTGCGAGCACTACTGCCCAGATAAAATATAATACCCACTGCATTCTCATAAGCAGGTGATATTCAATGCGCTCTGAGAACAGAAAAATAATATTATTTCCAAATGGAACAATTGCAAGCATCACAATTATTGCCAGTATATTAAGTGGCTTCTTATAAGTCTTGGCATTTATAATAATAATTAAAGCCAGTGCAATAAATGCTATCACAACAAGCAGCCATACCGAAGCGCTGAAGCCTTCCCTGAAAAGTACTTTTCCTTTAAGGGTAAATGCAGCAAAATCCGCATACATATTAATTATTGTATTAGGCAGCGTCTTAAGGCTTAATGAACCCATGGTATTAATGCCCTGATATGTATCAAGTTCCTTATGCTGCACCTTAAGGCATATCGTAAGAATAATCTTATAGAGTACTCCTCCGATAACGCCCATCCCTACGAACTTAAGTCCCATAAAGAATACTTTTTTGATTTCCTCACCCAGCATAAGCATATTAATAATTATAATTATGCATAATACAACTGCAAAGCTGAGATAAGCCTGATATATACCCATTGAAAGGCTTAAAAGTATACCGCCAATAATAAATCCAAATTTATATTTCCTGCTGACATATACGCATACGATTGACAGCAGCAATCCTATCATATAACCATCTGCCGTATAAAGATAGGCGAATGTTGCCGTAAGCGCCGGAAATGTTACCAGCAAAGCCGAAATAAGTATATAATTAAAAGTCCCTTTCACATCCAGAAGTTTAATTAACATCATAGCGCAAAGGCTTAAGTAAAGAAGGGATAATATACCATTAATCCAGTTCAAATCATAAAAAGATGATATTGAACAAACCGTGCCCAAGAAGAACCTTCCGGATGTTACCATGTTCTGATCAAAATAAAATGATGTCAGTGCATCTGAATTAGGGAACTTATTAACAAACATATACATATGTGTCACAAGTCCAAGAATCAGCACCGTAAAAAATGGTACATATATGCTTTTTTTCTTTAACTTCTCAAGAATATAATCCATTACGCCTCATCTCTTACGATAAAAATTGGTCTGTTTTTAAGTTCCAGATAAGCCTTGGAAATATAAATTCCAATAATTCCATTACAGAAAAGCTGTACGCTGGCAAAGAATGTAATAATACATATTGTTGACGGCCAGCCATCTACCGGATCGCCATAAAGGAGCGCTCTTATAAATACAAAAATCAAAAGCGCAACCGCAATAAAGAAAAACAGCAGTCCGATCAATGATGTCCACACAAGTGGCGCTGTGGAGAATGCCACAATACCTTCTATTGAATATCTGAACAGTTTCCAGAATGACCACTTTGTCTTTCCTGCAACCCTCTTAACATTCTCATACTTTAACCATTTGGTCTTAAAACCAACCCAGCCAAATATACCTTTGGAGAATCTGTTATATTCTCCCATATCACAGATGGCATCAACCATATTTCTCTTCATGAAGCGAAAATCCCTGGCTCCATCTACCATATTAAGGTCGGCCATTTTGTTCATAATCTTATAGAATAATCTTGCGAATATTGAACGAAGCCACGGCTCACCCTTACGCGTAACTCTTCTTGTTGCAGCGCAGTCATAACCTTCATTTTTTACCGCCTCATACATCTCAGGAAGGAGCGTCGGCGGATCCTGAAGATCTGCATCCATCATAACTGCATAATCCCCAACAGCCTTCTTAAGACCTGCATAGATAGCAGCCTCCTTACCAAAGTTACGGCTGAAAGAAATATAGTGAACTCTCTCATCCTCTTTGGCAAAAGACCTGATTATATTAATGGTTCCATCCACACTTCCATCATCCACAAATATATATTCAAATTCCAATTTATCCTGCATCGATGCTGCCACTTTATTCATTTCCTCATAGAAGAAAGGAAGCGCATCCTCTTCATTATAGCAAGGTACAATTACTGAACACTTTTCCATAATCCCTCCAATTACTGCTGCCTTTGTAATATTTTGGAAAAAACTTTATTAAACTTCTTGGGACTTTCTATAAAAATCCCCGCCAGTTCCCTTATACTCTCATCGTCATATATCTCATAATATGGATTATTCATAAATTCAGGGAAGGTATATGTTATACCGTCATGTAAATCTTCGCTGAATTCCGGCTTTCTCATTTCCTTTGGAACCTTACTCATATATGTGAAAAGGTTCTTAATAAACATATCTTCCGTATATCTGTATTCTATCTCATCAAGGAAATCACCAAAGAATTCTCTTTTCACACATTCCTCTATGAAATATGTCATGGCAGTCATCCTGTCGTCACACTTTGTATATACTTCCTCCGGGCTTTCACCTGACTCTTTGTAGGTATATGCCTTTGCATCTGGAACATATGCAAAAGACTTGGCGCACATAAGTACCAGAGGATTTAAACATACATCCGGTGAACTGATAAAATCAGGCGCCCATAAACCATTTTCATCAAGAAGCGACTTACTTATAATCTTGCATCCTAAGTATCCCGGCTTAATTATAAGATCCGCTTTCTTCTCATCATCAAGTTCGCCGCTCTGGTCATTATAATGAAGTTTTTCTTCTTCACCTTTTTTAGATCCATATTCATAAACCAGAATATTATCTGAACCAGATACATCCGATTTCGTGGTTTTAACCACATTTGCCATCAGTTCATAATACTTAGTATCCAGATAATCCTTTGGATTAATAAATGCCACATACTCGCCCATAACTTTAAAGAGTGCTCTGTTCCATGAAGAGCCCAGTCCCAGATGGGCTTCATTATTTATAACCTTTATTTTATTGCATTTACCCTTATATTCTTCAATCAGTTTAAGATTATTCTCATCCGCCTTATCATCAACTATAATGATTTCCATATCATCAAAGGTCTGATTAATAAGTGAATCAAGACAGAATCTGGTACTTATCTCTTTTTCTTTATATAACGGAACTATAACACTAAGAAACATTGCTGTTTATCTCTCCTTGGTTGCTACCCCGTTTTCAATTCTGTAAACGTGGTCGCATTTTTCTATGGTTTGTAATCTGTGAGCTATGATAACCAGGGTCTTCTTTCCATGAAGAATATTAATGGATTCCATGACAGCCTTCTCTGTTTCACCATCAAGGGCCGATGTAGCCTCATCAAGTACCAGCACTTCCGGATCATCATATAATGCCCTTGCAATACCGATTCTCTGTCTCTGTCCGCCGGAAATCTGAATACCTCTTTCGCCTATATTGGCATCGAGTCCATCTTCTCTTCCTTTGATAAAATCCTCCAGCTGGGCTTCTTTGATTACTTCCCAAAGTCTCTTTTCATCTATTTCATCATCAGGAACACCAAATGCAATATTATGTTTTATCGTATCATCAAGCATAAAAATGTTCTGAGGAATATAACCAATATTCTTAAGATATTTACGATAGTTTTCTTTAGTCAAAACATCTTTTCCATCAGCAAGGACCTGTCCTTTTTCAGGATGAAGAAGTCCCAGCATAACATCCACAATTGTGGACTTACCGGCTCCGGTTGTTCCAACAATACCAATAGCTTCTCCAACCTTAACTTCTATCGAAGCATCCTGTAATATATATTTGCTGGTTTCAGGATACTTATAGCAGATATTCTTAAGTTCAATTCCATTTTTGATTTCCAGTTTTTCCTTAGGAATATCAATCACAGAAAGGTCTGTATTCTCACCACTTATTTCATCCTGAAGGTTGTCAGATACACCCATTAAAAATGGCTCAAAATATGCAATATTATTAAGCTGATTATTAATTCTGTTGGCACATGGCATAAGTCTTGCAAGAGCTACACCAACAGCGCCGAGCACGCTTAATATGGCTTCTGAATTCTGACCTGTAAGATACAGGAAAATAAAATATAAAACCATACCTGAAATACATACAACTTCGATTATCAGTCTTGGCACATTACTGTAAAGCGTATATTTTTGTACAGCATCAACATAGCCCGTACCATATCTTATATATTCATTTACGAAAAAGCGCTCGCGGCCGCCGATTTTGATATCCTTGATACCGGTAACACTTTCATTTATCCACTTAAATAATGAGCTGTAATAATCCTGATTATCCTTGCCTGCCTTATACATCATAGGCTTAATAACAATCTTGATAACAAGAAGTGTTACTGCAAGAAGAGTCGCAACAAAAGCTGTCATTCTCCAGTCTGTAAAAAGAAGGAATACAGCAAGCGCAATAAAAACTATCACCTCTGAAACCAGCGTAAGAAGTGAGAGTATAAGCGCATACATATTATTAACATCTGATGTGATTGTTCTTTGAATAACAGCAGTATCAGCAGTCAGGAAATATTCATAATTTCTCCTGATATAATTACGCATCATTCTCTCAGATGTAGAGAACTGATTGGTATAAATGTAATTATAAAGAACCTTCTGCTGAATATAGAGATAGATATTCTTTATAACGAACATAAGAATAAGCAGCACCATTACAAGAACAGCAAAAACCTTCACATCCGAAATATGCGATAGTTCAAAAACCCTGGACATTATACGGCTGCTCTCGATTGCATCCTTATCAATAATGATATTAATAACCGGAATAATTACAGCCACTGAGCAGGCCTCAAGAATCGCTCCGATTAACATCATTATCACAAGGACAATCATGAATCGTTTCTGCTTCTTATCAAGCAATATAAAAATTTTATTTAAAATCTTTTTCAACTTTTTATCCCTTATTTACAAGATGGTCGTACATCTTATTTTGATGTATGGCTTCGGCCACACTCATTGGCCCATCTTCATATTCTTTTATTTCTCCATTCATAAGCCCTTTGGCGAAATCAAGTAACCTCTCAGCTGCAACATTCGCATTCCAGAGACTTGCAATGGTATTATATCCCTCATCGCTTAATGCTCTTCTATAATTTGCATCCGTCGCCAGGGCATATAATTTATCATTAAAATCATTCTGATCTTCACTCTTAAATACAAGGCCGTTTTTCTCATGCTTAATAAGATATGGAGTCGCGCCCATTGCATGGCTTGCCAGCACTGCGCATCTTGAATTAAGTCCTTCATTTATAACAGCTCCCCAGCCTTCTTCATAGTCGCTTGTGCATAGTAAAATCTGGCTTTTAAGCATTCTTTCCCTAACTTCTTTATAAGGGAGGCTTCCTGAAAATGTCACCTTATCTTCAAGTCCAAGTTCCCTGACCATTTTTTTTAAAGAATCGCCCAAGTTACCTGTTCCAACAATATCAAGACTGAAATCAACGCACTTTTCCTTAAGATACTTAGCACCCTTTATCGCTATCTCCGGATGCTTCCAGTCTATCAGTCTTCCGGCCCAGAGTATATTAAACTTACTGTCATCTTTGTCATAGGTACATTCCCTGAACTCAGGAAAATATCCCCACTTATATCTCTTACCTCTGTAGGCTTTGAATATTTCATAATCATCAGCCACATAGCCGCCTTCACACAGAAGGTAAACAGGCTTGTCCGCTCTTTTGGTATGAACCTTATTTTTATATATAAGGCCTCTTGGACTTATGGCTTTCCACTGACCTTCTTTATAACATCTTTCAGCAAGTCTGATTACGATTTTACCTGCTTCAATTCTGTCATTTATATAATCTTCCGATACACAGTCATCCATTAAAACTATGTCGCTGTTTGCAATCAGCTTTCTTGCCCTGTCCTCATCTTCATAGGACTTGACCAGATATGGAAGATTGAAATCTGCCTGCCATCCAAGTGAAACTCTCTCTTCTTCCACTTCCTCTGTCTGTATGAAATGATAACCATCGCCTAATTTATCATACATATATTCAGCTACTGGAAGCTGATGATGATTAATATAATTGGACACAAAGGTTAATGTCATTTAAGAGTCAATCTCCTTATATATATCAAGCAAAGTTTCATAATTGGTCTGGCTGTTGTGATCGCCTGCTGCCCTGTTTCTGGCATTAACAATCATATCCTTAACGTGACCTAAATCTTTCTTTTTAAATAAATCAGTTATCTCCTCAGCGAGCATATCCTTATCACCGCTATCGAAAAATCTGCCGTCCACATCTTTCATCATTATGCTTGGAACTCCTCCAACACAGGAAGAGATAACAGGAACCCCAAGTATCATGGCTTCAGCCACGCTGTTAGGTGAATTCTCTATAACGGACGCAGAAACAAAAACTGAAGAAGAAAGGAGATTCTCCTTAACCTTATCTGCCGGAATATTACCTGTAAATTCCACATTACCGCCAAGATTATTCTTCTTTATATATTTCTTTATATAACTGCCATAGGCACCAATTAACAGATTCTTCTTTAAAGTTCCTCCGGTAATTATATCGCCGCCAACCTTAAGCACGGTATCCGGATAAACCTTAACCACCTCATTAAGCGCTTCAAGCATTACATGAAGTCCCTTAATCGGATAATTACCCTGACTAAAATAAATCACATGCTTATCAATATTTTCTTCATTCCATACATCACCCTGGTAGAATACATTTCTAAGGGTTTCTCCCAGATAAAAATATCTGGCATCCTTATTTATTTCTTTAGAATATTCCCTGTCAAACTCAGTTCTGCCTGTAACATTCATGGCCTCTTTCAAAGCCTTCTTTTCATTTTCGGCCCTGCCCATGAAATGTTTCTTTTGCTTCTTTAAAGTATCTCCCTTAAGCACATCTCTTAATGTAAGATGATTAATTGCACTCTTCGGCAGAAAATCCAGATAATGCTCTGCACATTTCTCGCAGATTCCCTGAAGTGAAATAAGTACTTTATCCTTATTTTCGATAGCCTTAACAGCGCCTAATGTATGAGGATATTCCGTTCCGAATATATGCACAATATCAGGCCTGAAATCCTCATATATTTCCTTAAATCTGCTCTCTAATCTGTCCTCATAAACATGAAGATTATTATAATTTTCTCTAACCGTATAAACCTTTACAGACCCGGACGCATAATTATTCTCAGCCCCCTCATCTGCATGGCACAATCCCATTTCTATTTCTGAATTATTATCCAGCATTTCAAAAAGAGTATCCAGCCATCCTTCTTTATTGGTTATGGATTTATTATTATCTTTTGACACCGATGCAACCGGACGGTTACATACCCACAGTACTCTCATTTTTTTATCCATTATTTCTGAATCATCTTCTTCATTTTGTCATATGATTCTTTATATTTATCATCATAAGCCAGTTTCTTACGAAGGGACTGAAGAGTAAATATTGCAAACATTTTCTGTCCAAAGAGCTGACCTTTGGTAAAATATTTCTCCGTAATTATCTTGTGTTCCTTTGCATCCTGCTCAAGATGTGTTGCTGAATATCCGCCGCCTTCATAGTCCGCTATTACCGTATTTAAGTAACACGGATTAATCTTTTTCACGAAGTAGTTTCGCAAAAAAAATTCATAATCGGCCCTGATTTGGTACTCCAGGTCAAAACCCCCGTCCTCATACAAACTCCTTGCAAATACACATGACTGGTGGCAGGGAATATGTCTGTAACATATTCCGGGAGTGATTTTGGATGGCATACTTACTACCGACTTTGATGGTCTGAAATAGGTGTCGCCGTAATATATTCCTCTTCCGGGATTCGCATCTATAGCATCACTCACTTTTTGAAGCACATCATTATCATAGAATCTGTCGCCGGCATTCATAAAGATAACATAGTCGCCTTTTGCCATGGAAACCGCCTGATTCATGGCGTCATAAATGCCCTTATCATCATCTATTCTTAAGACAACCTTCTCGCTTATGGGCACATTCTTAAGGGAATGGTCCGTAGAACGTCCGTCCTTAATCACAACTTCTATATTTTCATAAGTCTGACTAAGAATATTTTTGATGGTCTCACCGAGAAGATCTCCTGCATTATATGTAACTGTGATAATACTGAATTTCATTAAAATATCCAACTTTCATACGGAAGTATCGCCACATTCGGGTCAGCGGCTGTCTTCATAAATAAATAATAATAAACTGCTGCCGCCAAAACCGTACCTACATAAAGACATATTCTTATTGGCTTAATCTTAACTGCCTTAATAAGATTCGGAATAAGAATAATCTGGAATATGGTCAACATTGTACCTATTCTTGAAACATTCGGCACAAAATTACAGCAGGTGTATATAATCAAAGCCACAATATTCAACTTAAAATAAACCTTATTGGCTTCGTTGTCCTTTATTGCCCACTTATAAACAATAAGTCCCAGAATCAGCACTGCAACACATCTTGCAATATTAGTATATGATATATCCACCACGTCATATGACGAACCCTCATAGAAAGGATAAAACATAAATATTATTCTTCTGTAGAAACCCTGAAGCACAAAAAGGCTCGCTACTGCCAAACCCACAACCGGAATGGACCACTTCTTATATTTAATCATCCCAAGGGGATATAAAATCAACACACTAAGCAGCGCTTTATGCATGGTTGCCGCCAGAAGCACGCTTATTACAAATATTGCATAATCCTTCTTAATCAGGAATTTAATTGCATAAAAACATATGGCAAGTGCGAAATAATATCTTATGGTATTAAATGAGGAAAAATAATATCCAAAGGCCATAAATAACATAAACGACCAGGCAAAATCGCCGCTTTGATCATATATTCCCTTTAAAAAGAAAAATATAGTCACAAAGGAGAATATGATAAATATGGATTTATAATTCCCAAAGCCAAAAAGGAAGTAGCAGATTTTGACAAAGGCATTAAATACAGGTTCTGTTGATACTTCTCTTCCCTGCATAATGAGGCTGAAAACTTCAGTATAATCCCAGTAATCTATGCCAATTGCAATTCTTCCGGCAGATATGACAACAAGTGCTGTAAATATCCATGCAAGGAAAACAAGATCTCTTGCCTTTGCTTTGGACTGTCCCAGCTTAACATCTTCTTTGTTAACAAAGACTGCCAGTGCTATGGTAATAATTGTTAAGCTTAAATAAACGAGCACTACTTATCCCTCTCTGCCTTACCCTGCTTTATGCCATCCTTAATAAGCTTATAGGCTGACTTACGACTAATCTGACCATCCTTAAACATTTCCTTTTTTGTCAGGACAAATCTAAGTGCCCATACATTAGCCCATGGTCCGTAAAGGAATGCGAAAAGTACACCTCTGTCAAAAAAGAATTTTTCATTATATCCCTTAAACCATGTGGATTCTCTTTTCTCTTCTTCTCCTATGACTTCAGGAGAGGTATATATTTTAAGTCCTTTTTTATATGCCTCCATCAGGAATACTGAATCTTCACCGTTACTGTATTTGGCGCCTCCGCCAAATAAAATGCTGTATCTTATTTTGCTTTTGGTAAGGCTTGAATTTCTAATGGCTATACTGTATGCCGGATACCTGCCTACGTTATAAAAACTTAATTTCTTTACTCCCTCATTCCAGTAAGTACGTCTTTCATCACATACCCTGACATTAAATAAAATAATGTCCGCCTTTGGATTAGTCTCAAAGGCTTTGATGATTCTGTCTGCATAACCATCTTCATAGGTAATATCTTCATCGCCAAATAAAACTATGTCGCTGTCAGTATATCTGTTATCAATAGCAAGATTACGATTACGGCCTACGCCTCTGTCAGTGTCACTTATCAGAGTAAGTCTGTATCCCTTATGCTCTGTTACTTCCTTTTTTTCTTCATTACACTGATTAACAATGACGCAGTCAGAACCAATATTCAGTTTATTCGTAAGTAACTTCGTGTCCGCCTCCAAAGCAGCAACCAAAAGCTGAACCTGCATATCCGCCCCTTCTAGTATTCTCCCGCTTTCTTCTTTGGGAAGAAAAGACTGCTTAAAAGCCAGTTATCTGCATCATAAAGAATAATTCCCGCTACATCCACATTAAGTCCTTTGAGATGATCAAGCATTGTATGGATATAAGCCTTGGAAGTTGATGAAGCCTTAACCATAAGAATTACTATTTCATCCTCAGTAATCTCATTAAAGCAAACCGGATTGTCGATTACACTTTCGGAATAGATAATAATCTCATCCTTTTCGTAAACCGCATCCATATTTTCAGCTTCGCCTCTGTCTGACTTATGTCTGTAATCTATAAATAATTCCTTCCTGACAAGATTAAGAACATCCACGCCATACGAATTAGCCTTAGGTCTGTCCAAATCCACAAGTCTTATCTTCTTGCCCGTATCAAATACGCTTCTCATGTTATCCTTAAGAATAGCCATTTCAAAAGTTACCATTCTCTTAACATTAAATGGCATATCAATATAGATATTATCTGCTTTGAAGTTCACTTTGCTTAAGTCTTTTATCAGCGTTCCAAGGCATTTAACATCAAATTCTGCACTGATTGTATGTGGAACTTTGACTGTATCATCAAAAATAAAATAAAGGATAATGCCTCCCAGCGCCACAAGCACTCCAATAATGGCTCCAAGTATTGTTACATTAAGAATCTTCTTGTCCGGAGCCTGGGATTTACCAACTTCAGCATCATCAATTATTCTAAGACTATCCACATCCTCAAATTCATACTGAAGTTCTATAAAAGCATCAAGATATGCCTGACACAGACTCTGTGCAAACTTCGGGTCCTTGTCCTTAACCTTAATTACCAGAACACGAATATCCGACTCAAGAAGCACTGTTACCTTATCTCTTAATTCATCCTTAAGAAGATGAGAATCTGTTTCAAGAACTACTTTATCGTATACAAGATCGCTACTGGCAAGATTACTCCAGGTGAGTTCATTGATATATATGCCGGCTTTTTCCACGTCATCGGCATAATCAATTAATATCATTCCCCTGGATTCATAATCTTCCCCACCATTAAAATTATGAATGGAAAGATAATAGACAGCGGAAAAAATCATCGCCCCGAAAAGCAATCCATATAAAAGAAATCTCCACCCCTTTAATATTGTCAGGAGCATCAACCTTGAATTAATCTCTTCTTTGTTCATCACTATACCCCTTCGGATTAACCTTTAGTTTCCCTTGGAAGACTTGCTTGCTGTAGTCTGTCCTTCCTCTATTCCTTCTGTACTGTCTGGCAGGAAAAGCACTTTTAATGTAAGAAGCATAAGCTTAATATCCAGCCAGGTTGTGTAATTCTCAATATAAGTTAAATCCAGTTTTAACTTATCGTACGGAGTCGTATTATATTTTCCATAAACCTGAGCATAACCTGCCAGTCCGGCTTTAACTTTTGTTCTGTAAGCAAACTCCGGCATCTCTTCAATATACTTGGCAGCTATCTCCGGTCTCTCCGGTCTTGGTCCAATAAAGGTCATATCACCTTTAAGAATATTAAACAACTGTGGAAGTTCATCAATTCGAACCGCTCTAATAAATTTACCAATTGGAGTGATTCTCTTATCATCCTTCTTGGCAAGCTGAGCACCGCCAACTTTCTCGGCATCCACCCTCATGGAACGGAACTTAATAATCTTAAATTCCTTATTATTCTTTGTAAGTCTCACCTGCTTATAGAATACAGGACCACCATCATATAATTTAACAATGATGGCGGTTAAAAGCATAATAGGTGATGTAATTATAATTAACAGGAACGAGCAGACAATATCTATTAATCTTTTAATAAATCTCTGTTCAATTGTCATTGCATATTCACGGGTAAGCAGAATCTGTGAATCAAAAAGATTCATTCGATCAGCGCCCATAATGATTACATCAGGAATCTTTGGCATAAGATAAACTCTTATGGACTTTCCGTAGCAGTATTTAATAAGTTCGTTACGGTCAGTCATATCCAGATCCCAAAGGATAACACCATCAAATCTTTCAAGGATTTTATCTTCAATTACTTTAATTCCTGCATTAATATTAATCTGTTCGGAAATAACATATCTGTCTTTTCTTGAATCAAACTTTCTCTTAATATCCTCAGTATCATGGTCTCCATGAATCAGAAGCAGCATTCTTGGAGGGAATACATTACGATATATAAAATTGGATAAATATACCCAGAAAAGCGCAAAGAGTATCTGCGCCAGCGTCATAAGTCCAATTGGCTTAATATTGGCAAACCATACAACCATTACAGATAACTGCAGATATGTAATTAAATTGGAAGCCAGTATGGCAAGTACCTGGGACAGAAAGACTTCAAAAGGTTTGAGATAGCCTATCTTGTTACCGCCATATGTCATCATAAAGAACATAATTAAAATAGCGTAAATACCTACAACTACCCAGTTACCTCTTCTCCAGAATACAACCTGAACATCAAATATATAATACTTGTACCATACATAGGCATAAGCAATGATATTAGCCAGAATGCCTACGCCGGCAAGCTGCAATACTGTTATTCTCTTAATTGACTCAAAATGTTTCATTTATCCTTTATTCTGCCTTTCTCTGGCTGCCGCTTCTTCTTATAACTGCATTAACAGCCCAGGTTACAAAAAGAAAACTGCTTTTTATTACGCCAAAGCGTTCATTATTTCTATATAAATTCCATATTCTCTTCACGGCTTTGATTTTGCTTGAAGATAAGGATTTACCACTAATTCTGTATGTTACATATACACCGCCGAAGGAATAAGCATTGGTAAGCTTAAGAAGATTCCACCAAAGCGCCGTATCTTCACTTTCAATCTTAGGAAATACGATATTAGGCTTCTCGATCTTGGTTGTATCCACCATAACAGTAGATGTAAAAATCGTCGTATTCCTAAGGGCGTGCTTATAATCAATAACATCAGGGACCTCAACATCCTTTCCTGTAGGATTACAGTTCTCATCCCCAAGACGATAACCGCCATATGAAAAAGCGATATCTTTTTCCAACATGAAATTACGCTGTCTCTCAAGCTTCGTATTATCCCATCTGTCATCAGCATCCATAAATGCTATAAAACGTCCCTTTGCAGCATTAATACCTGCATTCCTTGCCGGAGCTGCGCCTGTCTCATTAATACGCAAAACCGTAGTATTCTCTCTGTTCTTTGCAATCTCGCATATATGCTCATAACTTCCATCATCAGAATTATTCTCAATCATGATAAGTTCATAATTCTGATAAGTCTGTCTGTCCAGGCTTTTTAAGGTATCATCTATAAATCTTTTTGCATTATGCACAGGCATAATAATACTTACATCAAAATCCATTAACATATCCTCTTCTGCATTTATGCATAGTTATTAATAATTATACCACTATTTATATGTTCCGTCAAAAATATATGCCCCAAAATACAGGCTTTTAATCGGTTTAATTCCCGCCTTACCCGGTTGCAAAAAATATAAAGGATTGTTATAATAAGTAGTCGAGAATAATAGATGAGGGGATAGTATGTCTGATATAATTCTAACACTTGCAAGAAACGAAATAGTTGCCGCCTCTTTTTTAAGCTGGCTGATTGCACAGATAATTAAAACTATCCTGCATTTCTTTTTGAACAAGGAATTTAAGTTCGAAAGACTTGTGGGAAGTGGCGGAATGCCCAGCAGCCACTCTGCAACGGTATGTGCCCTCACCACGGCGGTTATAATCAATGAGGGAATAAGTTCACCCCTCTTCGCCATAGCAGGAGTCTTCTCCCTGATAGTTATGTACGACGCCATGGGAGTAAGAAGAGAAACCGGGATACAGGCTCAGGTCTTAAATGACATTGTAGAACTCCTTACCCACGAATATGATGCAGTTATTATGGAGAAGAAGTTAAAAGAGTTTGTTGGTCATACCCCTACTCAGGTAATTGCCGGAGCACTTCTGGGAATCGGATTCTCCCTTCTGTACTGTTTAGTCTTAGTTAAATAAAATAAATATTAAAGCAAAAACCACACCTCACGGTGTGGTTTTTTACGCCTTCCCCCTGCAAACGGATGCCCCTCTAACCCAGCCATCCCCTCGCCGAAGGCGGAGGAGGCTGCCCCCACAAACATCAAAGGGCCCCCGCGCCGAAGGCGTGGGAGCAAACCTCTACCAATTCAAAGGGCCCCCGCGCCGAAGGCGCGGGAGCCCTTTTTAAATTTTTCTTTCAAATAAATTACTCTACACTCACGATACCGAGTATCTTAATATTGTAGGCCTGAGCCTTGCTGATTTCCTCTTCTACATCTTTGTAGTAAGACTTACCAACACCCTCAATTAAAACCACATTACCTGCCTCTTCACAGGCATTCATGGCGTCTGTATTAATACAGATATTCTTAACAACGTTTACACTAATTCCGTCAGCCTCAAGCTGCTCCTTAATTGTTTTAACGCTGTCACCATCAAGTACTGCATCAGATGTACCTGTGATTACCAGGTTCTTAAGTTCATTCTTCTTGCAGCTTAACTTGATTCCGTTGGCAACTACCGAAATCTGAACCGGATAAGAAGACATATTCTTTCCACCATTTTTAAGTTTCAAAATTGCATTATCAACAAATCCCAGGAATTTCTTGGAACCTTCAGCACTGCAGATATTACCATAGTAATACTGATTGTAAAGTGTCTCCACATCTTCCTTTTCCTGAATTCTGTTACTAAGTACCACCTTAAGAGCTTCAATACCTGCTACCAGGAAGATACCAAGAATTAAACCAATAGCAACATATTTCTTGGAAACTGATGGCTTCTGAACTCCTTCAGTAATTTCAACAGGATCGCCCAGTGTATCGAGCTGCTTGTTAAGATCAGCTATATTGGTATAGAAAGTATTAATTGTATTAACAATACCATCTGCCTGATTATGTGCATCAGTAAGTTCTCTCTTAAGTCTGTCCTGAACATCCTTAACGCTGTCACATCTGCCTACACCGGTAATTGTATCAACATATGTAACATCAATATCTGATGAACCTTTTGATTTAAGATCTTTTGCCCTGTCATTAATTACTTCAACGGTTGCCTCTGCAACCTTGGCTGCGTCAGCCTGATTTAAATCATATACATAAATATAAATAATATCATTATTTGTAGGAGCAGCGGCATTAATCATATATCTGAAATATGATGTATCCTCTATGCCACTCTTCTTTGCAATGGCATCCCAGCCATCCTGAGACATAATATAGTTAGTATATAATGCTCTGGTATTGGCAGAAAGATAAACATATTCATCATAATCACTAACTGTCTCTTCAACCGGCATATCAAGCTTAAATGTAATGTAATAATATGGAACATCCATATATTCAACATCCATAAGTGGCATGTTGTCTATTACTGCATGACGCTCATCAAGATACTTCTGAAGTTTATCTAAATCCTTCTGAAGAATTTCAATACGGTTCAGTCTGTATTCAATAGCATCCTGGACATATTGAATCTGAGAATTAGTTGCTTCCACCTTTGTTGTTTCAAATGAAGCGGCCTCTTCAGTCATATTGGTATAAGTCATATAATCCTTATAATACTTATAGCCCCCTGCCAAAACGGCGCAAATAATAGCACTCAGAATAATCCAGCGCCACTTAAGCAGTATTCTAAAACATAAACTTATGAGATTGATTTCTCTTTCCTGATTGTTGTCCATCGCTAAACCTTTCTGGCAAATATAATTATTATTTAGACTTAAATACCAAGCTTACAATTGTACCCGGTATACCAATTACAGCCATAATAAGACCAAGAATTGTCATACCAAACTGTGCTCCGAAAGAAGTCTCTCTGATTGCATATGGTACAACCATTTCCTGGATTTCTGCATCTGTATAATCACATGATTTAAGATACTGTGTAAGATAGTCCATTCTTTCCTTGTTAAGTTTAACAAGTGTACCTTCAACAGGTACTGTCTTGGCCATTAACTGATCATCGGATATTTCATAATTCCACCAAGCGATGAAGTTATCTGCACAAGCTTCAGCACCGTTAAAATCCCCGGCCTTCTTTTCAAGAGAGATAATCTTATCAATATAGAGATCATCACCCTGCTGTCCGAGAACAGCTACAGCATATACTCTCGAAGTTTCCCTGTTATCTTCTGAATATGTAACATAATAATCCATAATTGAATAGAGCTCGCCCTTAACGTGATTGTTGCCCTTAAGTTCATCAATCTGAGCATATACATCCTTAGCCGGCATAATCATGCCAACAGCCTTAGGACCTGCAAAAACCAATAAGCAAATGCCTGCTACTCCAAGAGAAGCCCACACACGAAATAATCTTTTAATAACGTTCATTTTTTCCTCCTTTACTAAAACAAAAAAACTACGACCATTATATCACATATTAACCCATAATTTCCAGATATCTTCTCAGAGCATCCTGCCAGGTCGGAAGTGGCGTAAATCCGGCTTTTGTCAGCTTACTTTTATCAAGTCTGCTGTTTCTTGGTCTGGCAGCCTTAGATAAACCGTATTCTTCCGTGGTTACCGGGATAACCTTTGTATCCATACCGGCCTGTCTGTAGATCTCTTTGGTAAAATCATACCAGGAAATAAAACCGGTCTTGCATCCTTCGGCTGTATATTCACCATCGCCTTCAACCTCTGAATTGGTTGCATGATAATATCCATACTTTTCGGTCTCATTCATATCCACCAGAAGTCTTGCAAGATCGAAGGTATAGGTAGGTGTTCCAATCTGGTCACATACAACTCTTACTTCCGGATGACTCTTGCCTACTTTAACCATTGTCTTAATGAAATTATTTCCATTAAGTCCGAATACCCAGGCTATACGAACAATAAAATACTTGTCTGTATTCTCGCTGACAGCCTTCTCACCCAGATACTTGGACTCTCCGTAAACATTAAGCGGAGCATAATCCTTGCAGTCAGGATCCCAAGGTTTTTCACCCTGTCCTGAGAATACATAGTCAGTACTGATATATGTCATTACAGCATCAATGTCCTTGGCTGCCTTCGCTATATTCTCACATCCATTTACATTGACAGCCATAACCTTAGGCTTATTCTCTTCATCTTCTGCAGCATCAACCGCAGTCCACGCTGCGCAGTGAATAATATGGTCAGGCTTAATCTCTTTAATTATTTTATTCACTGAATCCTTATCAGTTATATCCATCTGCACATAAGGCATGGAATTAATGGCATAATCGCCTTCCTGTTTTCTGAACTCAGGCGCAATATCTGAGCCATATGCTTCATAGCCTCTTTTGGCTAATTCATTCATAACATCAAATCCCAGTTGTCCAAGAACACCTGTTACAAGAAATTTCATTTTGTCTCCTTTTTCTTAAATATATTAATTTGAGCCAGCACAACTGCTGCAAACAAAAGCAGACAGCCTATAGTCTCTTTAAGTGTAAGTAATTCACCCAGAATGACCAGACCTGCCAGCACACTGAAAACCGACTCTAAACTCATAATAAGGGAAGCCACGGAAGGATTCAAGCCTTTTTGTCCTATTATCTGGCAGGTATATGCCACGCCGCAGCTCATAATACCACCATAGAGAATCGGAATCAGGCTGTGGTAATCCACAAAAAATCTTCCAATTCCAAACACTAAAGTTATATCCATATGCATATCCCATACAATCATTGGTATAAAACTAAGTAGACCTGCAATAAAAAACTGCATGGATGACAACCTGACACCATCCACCCTGTTTCCAAAATTATCAATTGTAATTATATGAAATGAAAATGCAAGAGCGCATAAAAGCAGACAGGTATCAGCAGCATTAAACTTAAGCGGTCCGTCAATACACAAAAGATACAGACCGACAACCGCAATAATTACACTTATTACAATATTAATTCCAACTTTTTTATGAAAGAAAATTCCAATAATCGGAACAATAATAATATAGCATGCCGTAAGAAATCCCGCATTACCTGCAGTTGAACCCAGGGTAAAAGACACCTGCTGAAGATTGGTTGCAACGCAAAGAATAATTCCGCATATTAAACCGGCCGTAAGCAGATCCTTCTTCTCCTTTTTAGTTACCGGCTTGTGGGAAATAGATTTTTTATCCCTGAATATAATAACCGGAATCAATACCAGACCACCAATTAAATATCTGATGAAATTATAGGTATACGGTCCCACCAGTTCCCCGCCAACACTCTGAGCCACGAAGGCGCAGCCCCAGACTACTGCGGTAATAAATAGAATCAGCGCTGATTTAATTTCTGTTTTACTTGATTTTTCCATTGTCTTCACATAAGAAGAGATGATTCCCTTAAGAAACCATCTCTTTTTATATCACCTTTTAAAATTTGTAATTCCCTCTGTTCCCCGATATATATACTTTGATTCTGACTAATTTAATTTACCAAGTGCTTCTACAATAACATTCTTAGGAGTAACTCCCATCCATCTCTCGGCAATCTCACCCTTATTGAATAAGAAAATCGCCGGAATACCCGAAACATCAAACTTTGTTGCAAGGTCCATCTCGTCATCCACATTAACCTTAACAATCTTAAGATTAACGGATGCATCTGCATCAATATCTTCGCAGATCTTGCCGAAATTCCTGCAAGGTCCACACCATGGAGCCCAGAAATCAACTAATACCGGCTTGTCATACTGAAGCACTTCTTTGTCAAAATCATTCTCTGTTGCATTAACAATTGCCATAATCTTTTCTCCTTTCTTACCGCATATTTGCTATAAGCATCATAACATCTAAGGAGAAAAATATAAAGCATATATTTATTTCTTTTTATATAGTTTTCCTAAAGCCTTAACCATGGCTGCTGCCTCATTCACCACCTCTTCAGGTCCCGTAATCACAATATTATCGTCCATTGAGAATACCCAGCCAATAAACTGGTGACTTATGGCCACATCAACATGAGCCGTAAAATACCCGTCCCCATCAGGTACCATCATCGTATCTTTTCCGAAAGTATCTACTATTACATTGGCGAAACTGTTTTTACACTTAAGAGATACAGAGCGAACTACGCCATCAAACATCTTAAATCTCTTCCTGGTATAATCTGCCACATCAAACTTGGCAAATATTTCCTTTCCTTCACGCGAAGCATCAAGGATATTGCAGTTAAGCATCTTGTCAACTCTGAAATGTCTGATGCCAAGTTCATTTGAATAAGCCACCAGATAATAATTATCTTCCACAAAGGACACAGCCCAAGGGCTTACCACATAAGGCTCGCCATTGTTACGTATCTCTTTTTTCTTTTCAACATCATATCTGAAGTATTTAAAACTGATCTGCTTATTCGAAGAAATTGCATTATATATGGTATCAGTTAAATATAATACGCTTTCATTATCAGTCTTTATTCTGTTATTAACATAGACCTGACGCTGCAGGGCCGAAGCATTCTCTGAAGATGTAAGACCCATTATCTTTTTAATGAGAGCATTTGACTTTCTCTGAGTAATGAATCTTTCAGACTGAACTGCATCCACTAAAAGTTTTACCTCGGCAAGCTCAAATTCTCTGGTCGAAAGATAATAATAACAGGTCTTGTCCTTCTGAACCTTCTCTATATCGAGGCCATACTCTATCAAAGCATCAATGTCCCTGTAAATACTTTTTCTTTCGCATTCTATATCATAATTCTCCAGTTCATACATAATATCACTCATGGTAATATAATGCTCTTCATCTGTAAGTTCCATAAAAATCTTCATAAGATACAGAATCTTAAGTTTCGAACTCTGACCTGCCATAATCCCTCCAATTTAATACCCGTCTACTCAACCTGTTCCATAAGCCTTTGCATTGTTACATCCGGATCATCATCCACATCCACTGTTATGTCTGCAATTGATTCATATATGATTTTTCTGTTGTTATATATGGTGTCAACGCCCATCTTCTGAGATAAAGGTCTGCCTTCAGTCGAGAGTTTTTCAAGCGGTCTCTTAAGGTAAATAAAAACACCATTCCCACAAAGATTGTCAATATTCTCTCTTCTTGTGACAGCGCCGCCACCTGTAGAAATAATCACGCCTGTATTGGCAGATACTCTCCTGATTATCTCAGCTTCCTTGTCACGAAATGCCGGTTCACCTTCCTTTGTTATACACTCACCCGGAGTGATTCCAAAGTTTTTGGTAAATAAATCATCAGTATCTAAAACCTCTCTTCCAAGGTATGTACTCATGGCTTCGGAGATGGTGCTTTTGCCGCTTCCCGGCATACCGATTAAAACAAAGTTTTCTTTATCTTTTTTAACTACTTCATATACTTTCTTTATTTTATCATTTATTTCCTTATTGCCAAGAATTATTTCCCTGCCAAAGAACAGTTCCTCTGCATAATAAGCCTGAGCCACCAGCATGGCAAGTCCGGACACTGAAGGGATACCCTTCTTCTTTGCTTCAAGAATCATCCTGGTATTAAGTGGATTATAAATAACATCTATTACACCGCTAAGGTTTGTGAATTTATTTATATCAATTGGCATTGCCTGATTATTAGGATACATTCCAACCGGTGTTGTGTTAACAATAATATCCACATCCAGGTACTTATAGGCTTCTTCATAGGTAGCACTGATAATCGGCATTGTAATATCCATATCAAAACTCTTGCCTGACCTGGACATTATTATAACCTCTTTGGCGCCCATGGCCCCACAGGAATAGGTCGCTGTCTTGGAAGTTCCTCCGCTTCCAAGTACCAGTACTCTTTTTCCAAGCATCTCTATGCCTGCATCAACTGTCATATACATAAATCCAAAATAGTCGGTATTATATCCATATACCTGACCGTCTTTTTTTACCAGGGTATTTACGCATCCAATTGTCTTTGATGTTTCATTTGGAATACAGTATTTCATTGCAACTTCCTTATATGGAATTGTTACATTAATACCGTCGTAATCAGCCTCCTTAAAGAAATCATCAATTTCATTTTTTGGAATCTCCTTAAGATAATATCCCTGATTACCAAAAGACTGATGTAATACAACTGAAAAAGAATGTCCGAGTTTTTCCCCTATTAAAAAATATTTACTCATCTCACACCTGATTTATAAATTATTCTGCTCATCAAGCAGTATATCATACATAATTAATGCAGCCATAGCCTCCACGCAAGGCACTGCTCTTGGAACTATGCAGCTGTCATGTCTTCCTTTAATCTGCAGAGGAACTTCTTCCTTACTTACCAGATCAACAGAACGCTGTTCTTTATATATGGATGGTGTAGGTTTGATTGCAACTCTGAATACAACCGGCATACCATTAGTTAATCCGCCCTGAATGCCGCCGGAATTATTCGTGGTTGTAACCACATTTTCTCCATCCAGTTTAAAAGAGTCATTCATTTCACTTCCGTAATGTTTTGTTATGTCAAAACCTGCGCCGAATTCTATTCCCTTAACTGCGGGTATTCCAAACATGCCATAGGAAAGTTTACTTTCAACGCTGTCATATATCGGATCGCCAAGACCTGTTGGAAGGCCGGTGATTTTGCACTCGATTACTCCTCCGATGGAATCTCCTTCCTCGGCGGTTTTAATCATGAGTTCTTCCATTTTTTCTCCCTGCTCTTTATTTAGCACTGGAAGATTGCAGTCTGCATTTATTTCAAGGTCAGCATCTACCGGGTCGTATCTGTCATCTTCAATATTACCTGCTGATGCAATATGTGCTCCAATTAAGATGCCTTTTTCTTCAAGCATCTGTCTGCATATCGCACCCGCAAAGCACATTGGAAGAGTCATTCTTCCTGAGAAGAATCCGCCGCCTGCTAAGTCAATATCACCCTTATACTTGATATATGCTGCATAGTCTGCATGTGAAGGACGTGGTACAAACTTAAGATTATTATAATCCTGACTTCTTTGATTGGAATTAATGAACTCAGCCTCAATAGGATTACCGTTCGTAACACCGTCTACAATACCTGCCACAATAACAGGCTTGTCTGTTTCTTTCCTCTTTGTTGTATATGTTGCATTACCGCCGGCGCGTCTTAAGAGAAGTTCTTCAATCTCAAACATATCAATATTCACACCCTTTGGAATACCGCATAATTTAACAGTAATCTTAGGAGCGTGAGATGCGCCTGTAACTTCCATCTTCACATTGTTACCAAGAATAAAAGACATATTTCTACCTTTCCTTAATCAAACACTTCCAATGTCATTCCCATATCTCTGCAAACTTGCATAAATGAAGGATATGACTTATCAACTGCTTCAAAACCATTTATTATTACATCCCTGCCTGTTGCAAGATGCGCAATCACTGCAGCCATAACTATGCGGTGATCGTTATATGAATCTATTTCTACTTCTGAATTCTCATCACTCTTTACAGGACTTACAACCAAATCTTCTTCATCGCCATTTTTAATACTCTTTGCGACGCCGCCAAAAGCATTTATTATCCTGCTTACAGACTCTATTCTGTCAGACTCTTTAATTCTGAGTCTTGATACATTTCTGAATATTGAATCCTCATTTCCCTTTAAAGCTAAAACAGCTATCGCTGGCAGAAGGTCTGGAATCTGCATTACATCCTGGTCTACCGATTTCCAGTCTCTTTGTTTTACTAAAGTTTCATTTGAAAGAGATTGTACCTCTAAACCGTAACCTTTAAGAATATTAACTATTTCTCTGTCGCCCTGAATACTGCTGCCATTAAGATTACTTACCTTTATTTCTCCACATACAGCGCCCATTGATAAAAGATAAGCGCCATTGGACCAGTCACCTTCTGCCTCCATTACTGAAGGAGCATTATATGACTGATTTCCCGGAATCTCGTATCCGTAATCTTTCTCTTTAACCTTTATTCCAAAAAGTTTTAAAACCTCAATCGTTATATCGACATATGGCTTACTCTGTAAATCTGATGTAAGCACAATCTTTGAATCTCCATCTAACAGCGGCAGAGTCAGTAATAATCCTGTTATGTACTGTGATGAAATATTACCTGCTATCTCATATGTTCCTGATGAGAGTTTTCCACTTATATTCATCGGCAGAAAGTCTGAATCAATAACTGCTCCGTTACGCCTTAATGTATCTGTCAGCGCTCCGTTAGGTCTTTCAGGAAGTTTTCCTTTTCCTGTGATGGTTGTCTCATTACAAAGATATGAAACCAGCGGAATCATAAATCTTAAAGTCGAGCCGCTTTCATTACAGTCTATTGAAACTTTATCACATTTTTGGACGCCTCTTTTAATCTCAAAGCCTTCATCAGTTATCTCTATATCAGCGCCAAGATTATTAAGGCATTCCATGGTTGCCCTCATGTCCTTGGAAATAATATTGCTCTTAAGTACGCTCTTACCGCCAGACAGCGCCGCGCCAATGAGCATTCTGTGCACATAGCTTTTGGAACTTATTGCTATAGCATATGGATTTGTAATTGTTCCTGTTACCTTAACTTTCATATAAACCTACATATTAAGTCCAATTGCATAGAGACGTTCTATATCATCCACATTTGTTTCCTTCACATAGGCTTTGCCTATACTGTGAAGCATTACAAGTCCTATCTTTGAACCTTTTCTCTTCTTATCAACCTTGCTGTGAGCTGTCAGTTCTTTGTTGTTATAACCACATTCTGTAGGAAGATTATATTTCTTAAGCACTTCAATAAATTCATCTGTTGAGCCCTGAGGGATTTCACCGGTTCTTTCAGAAAGTCTTGTCATTATAACCATGCCTATTGCTACCGCATGTCCATGTGATATACCGAACTTACTTAAAATCTCAACTGCATGCCCCGGAGTATGACCAAAGTTAAGCAGTCTTCTCTCACCATTATCAAACTCATCTTTTTCAACCACATCGGCCTTTATCTCTATGCATCTTTTGCATACAGGTATCATATCAAGTGAGTCTATGTCATTATCCTTAAAAAGATCATATAATTTTTTATCTTTTATCATTCCGTACTTAATTGCTTCTGCCAGTCCTTCTGTGAAAATCTCATCCGGAAGAGTATCAAATACATCCACATCAAGAAGCACTTCAAGCGGCTGGTGAAAAGCCCCGATTAAATTCTTACCGGCATTAAGATCAACTGCTGTCTTGCCGCCAACTGAAGAATCAACTGCTGCCAGTACTGTAGTTGGCACCTGTACATAATCAACTCCTCTTAAGAATACTGCAGAAGCAAAACCTGTTATATCACCTACCACGCCGCCGCCAAGTGCCACGAATAAATCAGTTCTGGACATTTCCTTAGACGCAGCATATTCCAAAATGGAATTTAAAGTATCAATATTCTTACTTTCCTCACCATGTGGAAATACAAAAGTATCAACCATAAATCCGGCTGCTTCCAAACTTGTCTTTGTCTTATCTCCATAAAGAGCGTAGACTGAGTCATCACTTACTATAAGCACATGACATGGTTTATGTTTCTTAAGTATCTCAGCGCCTGTGTCTATTCCTTTGTCTATAATTATCTCCACATCTCCTTTTGATGTACGTGATATAACTGTTTCTCTCATTATTCACCTCTTTAACAAAACCTAAGGCGTAGCATCATATCTACGCCTTATATTAATTATAACAAATCTGCAATTTCGTACAACATCTTCTCGGTTTTTTCCCATCCAAGACATGGGTCAGTAATTGACTTACCATATACGCCTTCGCCAATCTTCTGGCATCCGTCTTCAATATAACTTTCAACCATGAAGCCTTTAATGTGCTTCTTAACTGTTTCATTATGTCTGCATGAGTGAAGAACTTCCTTGATGATTCTTGGCTGTTCAAATGGATTCTTATTTGAATTGGAGTGATTTGTATCCACAACAATTGCAGGCATCTCAAGGCCTCTCTCATCATACTGATTACAGAGTGTGATTAATTCTTCATAGTGGTAGTTCGGCTGATTCTCACCATGTTTGTTGGTATAACCACGAAGTATTGCATGAGCATATGGGTTGCCATGGCTGTGTACTTCCCATCCTCTATATATAAATGTATGTGGATTCTGTGCGGCCATAATTGCATTAAGCATAACTGAATTATCACCACTTGTTGGATTCTTCATACCGCAGGCAATACCAAGACCTGATGCTGTAAGTCTGTGCTGCTGGTTCTCAACTGATCTTGCACCAACTGCCACATATGCAAGAAGGTCATCAAGATACTTATGATTCTCAGGGTATAACATTTCATCTGCACATGCAAAACCTGTCTCCTGAACTGCTCTCATATGTAATTCTCTTGTGGCTATAATACCCTTAAATAAGTCAGGTTTCTTGCTTGGATCCGGCTGATGAACAAGTCCCTTGTATCCAGCACCTGTTGTTCTTGGCTTATTTGTATAGATTCTTGGAACAATCATAATCTTGTCCTTAATCTTCTCCTGTACAGGAATTAGTCTTGAAATATAATCAATAACGCTGTCCTCATTATCTGCTGAACAAGGTCCTATAACCATAAGAAGTTTATCTGATTCCCCTGCAATTATGCTTTTAACTTCAGCAATCTTCTTTTCAACTATCTCGGCAATCTGACCATTAAGAGGATACATCTCCTTAACCTCCATAGGTATTGCCAGTTTTCTTTCGAAATCCATATCCATTTTTATTTTCCTCCATATTTACAAAGTTTACTGTTCATTCCATTCAACCCTGCCAAGCAGTTTAAGTCTGTCGCAGGTTGCCGACAAAGCATTAAGCATTTTCTTTTCATTTCCCAAAGTTCCGTCACCACTTGCTTCGATATAGAAGTAATACTGCCACGGCAGAGACTTAAGTGGTCTTGATCTTACAGCGCTCATGTTATATCCATAAGCACCCAGAACATTCATGGCCTTCGCCAGAGCACCGGCCTCATTCTTAACTGTAAACATCAGCATTATATGATTATACTTATTACTTTCATCCTGAGGCATCGGGCTTCTTGAAAGTACCGCGAATCTTGTGCTGTTCTTATTGCTCTCATTAATATTCTTCTCTAAGATTTTAAGGCCATATAATTCAGCTGCTTCCTCACTTGCAATGGCAGCAACTGTTTTGTCATTATCATCTGCAACTGACTTGGCAGCCACAGCAGTATTTACTGCCTGCTTAATACTGTATCCGTGCTTCGTAATATAAACCTGGCACTGATCAAGCGCCTGAGGATGAGAATATACACTCTTAATATCTTCCTTTGTGGCATCCTGTGTTCCCATTAAGCACTGATTAATCTCATATGTATAAAGAGCATTTACATATAATGAACCGGCAAACATCATGTCTGTTACGCTACCCACCTCACCCGCGTAACTGTTCTCAAGCGGAAGCACTGCACATTCCGATTCGCCTCTTTCAACCGAATCATATGCACTCTGGAAATCCGGATAAGAAACCAAATCAGCCGTCGGAAAAATTCTCTTCGCCGCAATATATGCAAAAGCACCCTTAATTCCGCAATAAGCTACTTTCATGCCTTCCACGATACCCTTTTGGTATTTCTTGGAAACATTTATATTGTTATACATAAATTCCGCATAGAAAGGCTGAAGTTTCGGCTCTTTTATAAAATTAAGATTCCTTGCAATTACTTCCTTGTCTCTTCTTTCATCCACAACCGGGAGTCCCCGATGTTTCTTATATTCAGCAATTCGGTATACCGCATCCATTCTCTTTACAAAGAGTTCCGCCATCTTCTCATCAACTTCATTAATCTCAGATCTGGCTGTCAAAAGTTCATTTTCTTCGACATCTTCATTTATGGAATTTAAATCATTACTATCCATCTTTGCACCTTAACCTTTCTTGTTGAACAGACTTCTTCTTTGAGTACTAAGTCTCATCTTTTCCCGAAGTCCTTCTCTGTCATTATCTTCAAGCATCTGTTTAATGCTATTCATTTCATTCACAAAAACATCGATTTCCTTCATCAGAATATCCTTATTCATAAGGAACAGTTCACTCCACATCTTATCGTTAATATTTGCAATTCTGGTTAAATCCCTGAAGGAGTCTCCTGTATAATCCTTAAGATGTACATTATCCGAACATGTCATTAATGATACCGCAATTACGTGAGTAAGCTGTGATACAAAACCTATCATCTCATCATGTTCTTCCGGAGAAAGCACTGATATATTGCCAACCCCCAGGAGTCTTCCCAGTTCACCACACCACTTGATTCCTTCTGCAGTATTTTTATCAGTCGGTGTAATAATGTAGTTTGCTCCGATAAACATCTTATTATCGCTATGCTCAACGCCGGATGTTTCCCTGCCTGCCATCGGATGTGATGCAATGAATTCCACATCATCTCTTAATACAGACTGAATCTCATAAACCACATCCTTCTTCACACCTGTAACATCTGTAATAAATATTCCGGACTTGAAATGTTTCTGATTCTCTACAATCCATTTCTTAAAGGTAGTAGGATACAGGGCAAAAATCACCGCGTCCGCAGCATTAATCATATCCGGACTTGCCTTGGTACTTCCTTCATCAATGATTCCGTTTTCCTTGGCGTAAATAATTGAGGATTCATTGGTATCAATTGCAGTTACCCTAAAACCCAGTTTACGAAGACCCATGGCATAACTTCCACCCATAAGTCCCAAACCTACAATAAGCACATTTGCTTCATTAATCCAGTTCATTATAAAACCTCCTTAAACAGGCTGCACTTGCACCCTCTCGCAATCGAGTAGGTTCCCTACTCGATGTACGTTAGGTGCAAATCCAGATTGGCATGCTATCGCATGCAATATGTAACAGCAAATTATACCTTAGCACACAAGTGTGCACGGTCTATTTTGCTGTTACATATTCTTCCAAGCGAATCTGCACTTGCACCCTCTTCGCGCATAAAAAAGCTCTGTCATAACAACAGAGCTTACTAACAAATACGTAATCATTATTTCTTTTCGGCTCTGTATCCAAGAGCCACAACATAACTCTCAGACTTAACTTTCATTAGCACCAAAATAATAGCCCCCAAAATAAAAGCGGCTAAAGTCGAAGTAAAAATAAAAGTATTCATTTGCTTTTGTTATTAACTTCTTCATTTTGTGTTCCTTTTAGTTAAATCTTTCGAATTCACTTTAATACTTTAACGCTTTGAATTATAAACTTATTTTGAAATAATGTCAACGAAATATATTAAATTTGTTAATTTATTTATTAAATACAGGCAGCCTCTTCTTAAATGGCTTGATTGCAAGATATAATACGTAGAAAACCAGAACTCCCACAAAGCCTTCAGCAAGCAGGAAAGGAATCTGTACTGCAGATGCCACTACTCCTCCATAAAGAAGTATGCCTGCTAGAAAATACCCTGCCGCATTAATTACCGCACCTATCATGGATGCACCAAAAAGCACCCATTTGGAACTTCCTTCTTTTCTGGTCGGAAGATATGCAACTACCCATCCCATCAGTCCTTTGGTAATAATTGTTGGAACAACCCATGCCGGGAAACCGGATGTAATATCTGCAAGTGCTCCACCTGCTGCCGCAACCACAAAGGCTGAAAACGGATCTAAGAGACTTCCAAACAAAAAGATTAAACCATTACCTATATGTACATATCCAAATGGAATTGGTACTTCCGTAAATCTGATGGATAAAAATATAAGAGCAATGGCTAAACCTGAAAATGTAATTTTCTGAATTCTTTTGTTCATATTATCACCATTTCTTTTTCAAGATCAGGTTTATTATAAAATCTATAATACATCAAATCAAATACATATAACTTATAGCCGGTTATTACTCTACGGTAACCGACTTGGCCAGATTACGAGGTTTATCTATATCACAGCCTCTGTTTAATGCAACATAATAAGCGAATAACTGAAGCGGAATAACGCTTAAGTTAGGCTTAAGGAATGGATGGGAATCCGGCACCACGAAAGTGTTCTCATAAGACGTATTCATCTTATCCTTATCACTTTCACTGACAACCGATATGACCTCAGCCCCTCTGGATTGTACCTCAACTATATTGGAAACCGTCTTTTCAAGAAGAGGCGCATATGTGGTCATGGCAACAACCAGTGTACCAGGTTCAATAAGAGATATGGTACCGTGCTTAAGTTCACCTGCCGCATAAGACTCACTGTGAATATAGGAAATCTCCTTTAATTTAAGCGACCCCTCCAGGCAAAGAGCATAGTCTAAGTTCCTTCCAATGAAGAATACGCTGTTACGGTTAAAATATTTAGATGCCGCCTGCTGGCAGACATCAGCCGAATCCAGAAGTTTCTGCATCTGTTCGGGAAGTTTGCCAAGTTCCGATAAGAACTCATCATATTCTTCTTTGGAAACTGCACCGATTAAATCAGCCAGATAATATCCGAACATTGTAAGAATGATAAGCTGGGTATTATATGCCTTGGTAGTGGCAACTGCTATTTCAGGTCCTGCCATGGTATATATAACTTCATCGGATTCTCTTGCGATGGAACTGCCGATTACATTAACAATTGATAATACTCTGGCTCCCAGTCTCTTGGCTTCTCTTAAAGCCGCCATGGAATCCAGTGTCTCTCCGGACTGGCTTATAACAATAATAAGAGTATGCTCATCCACAAGTGGGGATGCATATCTGAATTCCGATGCCAAAGCTGCTTCCACCGGTATTCTTGCAAGTTTCTCAATTATATATTTGCCAACCATACCTACATGATAAGCACTACCGCAGGCTATCATATAAATCTTGTTAATTCCCTTAAGAAGTTCCTCTTTACCGGCCAACTCCTCAAAGAAAATTCTGTTATCTTTGATTCTTGGACTGATGGTCTTACGTACAGCTTCCGGCTGTTCCATAATCTCTTTGAGCATAAAGTGTGCATATCCGCCCTTTTCCGCAGAAGATACATCCCACTCAACTTCAGTCTTTTCTTTCTCTATAACGCCTCTGTCTCCGTCAAAGAAGGTGATTTTGTAAGGTGTTATTACTGCAACCTCATCATCATTCATATATGATACAGTCCTGGTATGCTTAAGAAGGGCTGTAACATCCGATGCAATAAAATTACATTTATCCCCATAACCGATAAGAAGCGGTGCATCTTTTCTTGCCGCAATCATTCTTCCGGGATAATCTGCACATAATACTCCAATGGCATAAGCACCTCTTAATCTGTGAAGTGTCTTATATACTGAACCCAGAAGATCATAATCCTTAAAATAGTAATATTCTATAAGCTGTGCAATAACCTCAGTATCTGTCTCTGATACGAACTCAACACCCTTCTTCTCGAGGTAGGCTCTGATTTCCATGTAGTTCTCAATGATACCGTTATGCACAACGGCGATTTTATTCTTATTACCTATATGAGGATGGGAATTAACATCATTAGGTTCTCCGTGAGTTGCCCATCTGGTATGTCCTATACCGATATTACCAACTAAAGGCTCCTGATTAGCAAGATGTTCACGCAGCACTTTAAGACGTCCCTTGGACTTGGAAAACTGCAATTTACCGTCAGGGGATACCACAGCAACCCCGGCTGAATCATAGCCTCTGTACTCCAGCGCCTCAAGGCCATCAAGCAATATTGGTACTGCACTTGTTTCTCCTGCATATCCGATTATTCCGCACATAATCCTTCTCCTTCAGTCACTTAATCTAAATGTATGTTGTAATACTAAAACATAATACTTATTTTTCTGTGCATTAATCCGAGCTTGGCTCGTTATCACTCATATTCCACAGTTGCCGGAGGTTTGGAGGTAATATCATAGAGGATTCTGTTGACATTAGGGACTTCGTTAACTATTCTTCTTGATACAATATCCAGAACCTCGTATGGGATACGGGCAAATTCTGCGGTCATGAAATCTGATGTTACTACGCTTCTTAGTGCAATGGCATAATCGTAGGTTCTGCCGTCGCCCATAACGCCCACAGAGCGAAGATTGGTAAGCACGGCAAAATACTGATTCATATCATTTCTAATGCCGGCCTTCTCAATCTCTTCCCTGAATATGTAATCTGCTTTTCTAAGTAAGTCCAGTTTCTCCTTGGTGATTTCACCAATGATTCTAATGGCAAGACCGGGACCCGGGAACGGCTGTCTGTCTACAAGCACAGAGGAAAGTCCAAGTTCACGTCCAAGACCTCTTACTTCATCCTTAAAAAGAAGCCTGAGTGGCTCGATAATCTCCTTAAAATCCACGTAATCAGGAAGTCCGCCCACGTTGTGGTGGCTCTTAATTACATCAGCATTGCCTTTACCGGATTCAATAACGTCAGGATATATAGTCCCCTGGGCAAGATAATCTACAGAACCAATCTGCTTGCCGACTTCTTCAAAGACTCTGATGAATTCTTCGCCGATAATTTTACGCTTAGTTTCAGGGTCTGTGACTCCTGCAAGTTTTTCCAGGAATCTCTTCTCTGCATTTATTCTGATTAAATTAATATCCCAGTTTCTGAAGGCTTCTTCAACCTCGTCGCCTTCATTAAGACGCATAAGACCATGGTCTACGAATACACAGGTAAGCTGTCTTCCGATTGCCTTGGCAAGAAGAGCTGCAAGTACCGATGAATCCACACCGCCGGAAAGCGCAAGAAGCACCTTGCCTTCTCCAACTTTTTCTCTAATGGCTTCAATACTGTCCTGCATGAATCCAGCCATAGTCCAGGAACCGGTGGCGCCGCATACCTTATATAAAAAGTTGCGAATCATCTTCGTACCAAACTCGGTATGATTAACCTCCGGATGGAACTGCACACCATATATATTAAGCCTTTCATTACTGATGGCTACATTGGGACATGCCTGTGATGTTGCTGCAATAACAAAGCCCTGCGGAATCTTCTGCATATAATCACCGTGGCTCATCCAGGTGACGATTTTAGAATCGATACCGTCAAAGATAGGACAGTTGGGATTAATATTGGTTTCCGTTCTGCCATACTCTCTTGCAGTATCTTCTTCAGCGGGAACAACGCTTCCACCAAGATGATATGCTATAAGCTGGCAGCCATAGCAGATACCAAGAATTGGAATACCCAGTTCAAAAATCCCCTCCGCCGGATGATATGAATTCTCCTTATATACGCTGTCCGGACCACCAGTGAAGATGATACCTATAGGGTTAAAAGCCTTAATCTCCTCTAAGGACATGTCATAAGGCTTAACTTCCGAATATACATTGCATTCCCTGACTCTTCTGGCGATAAGCTGATCATACTGACCGCCAAAATTCAGAATCAATATTTTTTCTTCCACGTATTTTTCCTCTTTCTATTAAACCAGCCCGCACAAGGACAAAATGCTCTGCCGAAGCGATTTGGTGACTCGCACCACTGAGCTTCGGGAGAGTAGTTTTGGACGCCGTGAAAGGGCTGGGCGAAAAATTATCTAATTATAATGCTGTCTCTCTCAGGACCAACAGATACATATTTGATTGGGCATTCAATAGCCTTCTCGATATAGAGCACATAATCCTGTGCTGCCTTAGGAAGTTCTTCCCACTTGCGGCAACCCGAAATATCAGTCTTCCAGCCATCCATATATGTCACAACAGCCTTCGCATCGTTGAGGAGTGATGGGAACGGGAACTCATCAGTTTCCTCGCCGTTAACATCATACTTAACAATTACAGGAATCTTGTCCATATATGAGAGAACATCCATCTTTGTTAATGCGATGCATGTTGCAGCCTGCACTCTTGTACCGTACTTTGTTGCAACAATATCAATAGGAGCAACCCTTCTTGGTCTGCCTGTCTTGGCACCATACTCGCCACCTGCTTCACGAAGCTTGGTAGCCTCATCTCCATCCATCTCGCCAACGAATGGGCCTTCACCTACGCATGTTGAATAAGCCTTAACAACACCGATAATCTCATCTAATTTAGCACCCGGGAATCCTGAACCGATAGGCGCATATGAAGCCAGTGTGTTGGATGATGTTGTATATGGATGAATACCATAATCAAGGTCTCTGAGTGAACCAAGCTGAGCCTCAAACATAATGCTCTTGCCACTCTTCTGCGCATTAGCCAGGAAAGCACCTGTATCGCAGATAAACGGCTTAATCTGCTCGCAGTAATCATTTAACCACTTATCAATCTCTTCCATTGTAATGGCCTCAGCGCCATATACTCTGGTAATTGTAAGATTCTTCCACTCTAAAAGATCTGCAATATGCTCTTTTAATTTAGGATTATGAAGAAGCTCACCTGCAAGGATAGTCTTCTTCTGATATTTATCTGAATAGAAAGGAGCAATACCCTGCTTGGTTGAACCAAACTTCTTATCAGCAAGTCTTAACTCCTCAAGCTCGTCTAATTCTCTGTGCCAAGGAAGAAGGAGGGATGCCCTATCGCTAATCTTTAAGTTATCCGGAGTAATATCAACGCCCTGTGCTCTTACAGAATTAATCTCATTAAGCAGGTTCTCAGGGTCTAACGCTACACCGTTACCTAAAATATTTACAACACCATCACGAAAAATACCCGACGGCAGTAAATGAAGAGCAAATTTACCCTTCTCATTAATTACTGTATGTCCTGCATTACCACCACCCTGGTAACGAACAACTACATCTTTGTCTGATGAAAGAAGGTCAACCATTCTTCCCTTACCTTCATCACCCCAGTTAATACCTACAACTACGCAATTAGACATACTACTTCCTCCGTTTCTACTGCTATATATACTTATGGTAAAATATCCGCCCTTTACTTACCTCGCTTTAACACGCTAGCGTGTCACAAAAACCTTTTCTATTATAATATCAAAGCGGTCATATGAAAAGAAAAAATTTTATAAATTTAGGCAATAAAAAGACGTATGAAAAAAACTTTCGTTTTTTCACACGCCCCAACATATGAGTAATTTATTTACCGCTTCGGCAATGGCATAACAGAAATATAATTAATCCAGTTTAACCAAATCTGTATTGGTTTTGTAATAAACTGCTCTTGAAAGTTTACTTGAAATAATATATCCATTCTTTTCAAGATTACCCAAAACTTGTTTTCGCAAATATGACGAATCACTTATACCCAGAAATTGCGCTATTTCTGAAGCCTTGTGTGCGCGAAAATAACAATACGACAATATTTTTTCATCGTGTTCCGTTCCATTAGGAATAGGAGCAAAAATAATCGAAACCAATCCGTCATCTTCAATGCCCTTTGAATATGTAAGATCAGGAAGAACAAGCGTAAAATGATCAGAAGTTGAATAAATGTATGGCTTATGGGTTTCATCAGAATCAGCATATTCTTCCATTATCTTATCAAATCCGGTTCCGGATGCTTCCATAACATTACATGCAACCAGAACATTAGATATCAATTCATTTCTTCTTTTAGAAATAACACCTGATAAATCATAAGTTTTTCCTATTTTCTCACCTCGATAAAAACCTCCTGGAGATGATATTTCCAATCTATCTTTAAATAAATCGATTTGAATCTGTGTTCCGTCTAAATAATAATCTCTATGCGCCACCGCATTTATCACGCCCTCAAATAATGCTCTTTGTGGGAATGAATCAATATTTATTCTTTCGTTATCTGTTTTAATCATCGAATGATTCATTCTTTGATTAACAAAGTCCATGATAAATCGAATTGTGTCTGTAATATTTCCGTTAAACTTATTTACAGTTATAATACGTTCGCTTCCCTTATTAAAGCCCGAGAAAAACGAGCACAATACTTCCGTTTTTTTACCACTATAATCATCTGTAAAAAGTACAGCTCCATTAAGAAGATAACCTTCCTCATTCATAAATCCCATGGAACGAAGTGCTTTTTCTTTTAATTCTTTTCCAAAATGTTCTTTGGCAAAATCCCTGAGTTTAGTGATATTATTCTCATCGTATTTTACCTCTGAAGTCAGAATATCATACTGAGTGTTTTTGCTTTTTATACTCATCTCTATTATTTCTTCATAAGTTGCACCGTTAGTAAATCCATCTCTTCTCATAAATATGGATGGCACTCCATCATACTTTAGGATTACAGGTTTTACTGCTGATTCCTCAACACTTACTTTAATAATATATCTTTCTTTGTTTCTGACTTTATATGAAATAAATGAAATATTCATCTGTGGTCTTGGAACCAGATGCTCATTAACCTGATTTTTAAAATAATTTCTTTCGTTATCTGCATCCTTTCTTTCAAGTCCAATTAACTTATTTGTTTTATCCTCAACACCTATGTACAAATCCCCGCCGCCTGCATTAGCGAATCCTGCAATTGTTTTAAGCCACCCCAAAGTATTTTCACGATTCAAAATACCTTTACACTCAAGTTCTCTATTCTCGAGATTTGTTTCACCAATAAGTTCTTCTAAATACATACTTTCACCTTCTTTCTTTGAAGTACTTCAATTTCACTTCAAGTTCACTTCAAAGTCAACTTCAAGTTCACTTCAAACAAACTTCAAGCCACTTCAAGAAAATAACCAACCATCCCCATAAAAAAATAAGGGGCACCGATAATCGGTGCCCCAATATAATTTAAATAAACAATTATTACTACATCCTGCGTCTCTTAACAACAACTGTTGTCATTGTTCCGAGGGATGCTATTGAAAGGATAATAAGCAATGCCATCGGGAATGATTCAGCTGTCTTAGGTACTGTATCTACAGTTGTTGCTGCAGGAGCACCTGAGCCGCCACCATTAGTATTTGTGTTTGTATCGCTAGGTGTTACAGGAGTTGTCTTTGTATGCGCCTTAGCAATAGCAAATGTTGAAAAGCTCTTAATTCTGAATGTTGCTGTATGATTAGCTTCATCATAACTGATTGGTCTGATTGTCTCGAAGTCCTCACCATCACCAATGTTATGGAGAAGTACTACTGTACTTACATCAACATCATTACCAAACTTCATTGTTACATCTGAATATCCATTACCAAGATCATGAATATCCTGCGTCCAGGTTTCATTTTCCTTATTAGGATCCTCTGCACTATTTGCCTTATAAATAACCTGTTCAAGGTCAATAGCAAGATATGCGTTCTCACCACCAATGAGATCTACTTCTTGCTCACCAGCTGCAGTGGCAAACTCTGACTTCTTATCATCTGAAGGAGATGCATTTGAAATGCTTAAGTTTGCAGAACCTGCGGCATAATCGCCACCTGCAGTAATAGTAGCCTTAACATCAGATACGCTTGTTGCAGTCGCCTCTACCTTATCTTCTACTTTGATTGTTTTTCCACCAAGATGGAAGTTACCTTTACCAACTGTAAAAGTGAACACACCCGGTTCATCTTCAGCTGTAAACTGTCCACCTGAAAGTTTAAATGACTGTACCTGATATCCCTGATAAGGAGTAATCTTCATAGTAACTTCTGCACCGGCAGGAACAAACATATCACCCATATATGCACCGGTACTATAATCCAGATGATTAGGACTATAATCACCTACCCATGGGCATTTAGCAATATCTGTATAAGTCTTGCCATCAAAAGTAATGCTCTGAAGTTCCATTATCGCGTTGCCAACATATGTATCTGATTCACTCATCTTTTCATCGCTTGACCAACGGAAGTTACCTACAAAACACTCATCTCTTGTTATTGGTCTTACTGCTACTTTAATGTCATAAAGTTCAACACCATTATCCAAAGCAGCAGCAGGAACAGTAATTTCAGAATAAATCATCTGACTACCAAAGTGTTTGAAATACTCTTCTACTCCATCACTTTCCCTTGTTATTGAACCTGAATAATCTATTTCATTTATTATAATCTTATCAATTGTCTCACTCCATTGAGTCGCTACAATAATTTTTCTGTCACCTTGTCCAGGTTCAACACCATCCAAAGGAGGGAAATGAATTAATCCATCTTCACCAATATTACTATATCCCATATACCAGCTGTCTGTCCACTGCTGATCAGCCGGGATAATATTTACATTAATTCCACCTCTGTACTCACCTCTGTCATCCGGAGTACCTTTCCATGTTTCATTAAAATCAAAGGATGTTGCTCCATTATAATCATCAACCATTGGAGTACCATTCCAACTCCATGAACCGTTGATATCAGTTCCTGCTAATCTAACTGCAGCATCGGTTCTAGGACCAGGCTGTCCGCCTTGGCCACCGCCTTTTTTTTCTACTGAAAAAACCAAATTATTCGGGATCCCACCATCATTTTGACGATTTGCAATCTTAGTTACACCATTTTCATCTACTGAAAGAGTAGTCCAGAATGGATTTTCCGGATTATTGCCACCAAACTCAGTAACCCTAACTTCCATTGTATCCGGATTAAAACCTGTCAAAGTAATCTCTTGATCTGCTGTCATACCATATACAACATCATTCACAGCCTGACCACCCATACTTGCTGTAACATTAACATTGTTAACAGTCCATGATCCAGTTGCGCCAAAGTCAACATCAAATGTCTGGCCTCCACCACCTTGTTCTGGATCACCACCACCTGGCTCACTAGCCACCGCTGTCATTGGCATCATACCAATTGTCATAAGCATTGCAAGAGCTATGCTCATGATTTTCCTTAATCTTCTTTTCATCAATATCTCCTTTCACAGCAATAATCTGCTTGATATTATACAAACTACCTACAATTATAGTACTTTCCACGCACCTAACGCTGCCCATTTTCCATCTTGGCATTGACTAGACGGGAAAAATTAGGTTATTTATATAATAATAAATATAATTACTGTAAGAGTCTTAGTTATTCCCCAAAGGAGAATATTTTTTAATGAAATTTCATAACTTACTAAAGCAATATATGGATGAAATCCCATGTACATCAAGAGAACTTGCTGAAATCAGCCAGTTGTCTGATGCTACACTTAGCAGATATCGTTCAGGAGCTCGTACTCCTGATGCAGAAAGCCAGGAGTTAGAGAACCTGATTCAGGGTCTCGTTGCCCTTTCTAAGAATAAATCCGGTAAAGGCGAGCCCCTTACATACGAGGATATCAAAACCGCATTTACCAGGGCTCTTCCTATTTCCGGCGTAAATAAGGATTTATATGCATCAAGACTATCACTTCTTGCTAAAGTCCTTAATATCAGCAACCTTCAGCTGGCTCAGAAAACAGGTTACGACCCTTCTTTTATCTCAAGAGTTTTGTCAACTGAAAGAATTCCTGCTGATTACGATTCATTTACCCGTAACATAAGCGACTATGCTGCGGAAGTATGTAGGAGCGTGCAATTAAAGGACGCACTTGCTACTCTTATCTCAGTTTCGACGGAGGAACTCGAAGATACCAAACAAAGGAGCAACGCAATATATGGGTATTTACTCAGCCGGTCAATACCACATAATGAGGGAAAAGGAGCAGGAAGTAACCGGGAAGCTGTACGGAATTTTCTGACAAAACTGGATGAATTCGACTTAAATGATTATATGAAGAGAGTTCATTTTGATAAAGTCAAAACCATTACATCTCCCATTAAGCCCTCCGGCGGTAAGCAGTATTATGGTCTGGAAGGAATGAAACAGGCCGAATTGACTTTCCTTCGGAAAACCGTTTTATCGTCATCTACGGAGGATGTATGGGAATATTCCAATCTACCCATGGAAGAGCCGGCTGCGGATCCTAAATTCTCACGCAGCTGGATGATGGGGCTTGCCATGATGCTAAAGAAAGGGCTGAGACTTAATATCATTCACGACCTAAACCGGCCTTTCCATGAAATGATGATAGGTTTGGAAAGCTGGATTCCTTTATACATGACAGGTTTAATTACTCCTTACTATCTGGAAACAGAACCGGAAAGTGATTATCAGCATTTATTCAGATTATCGGGAGAGGTATGTTTAATCGGAGAATGTACGAATAAAGATTTGTCCACAGCCTTTTTTTGCTTAAGTTCCGGCAAAGAAGAACTGAAAGGTGCCCTAAAAAGACGACAGGCCCTCTTTGCCAAAGCCCTTCCTCTTATGGATATTTTTTTTGAAGAGGATAAAAAAGCATATGAAGAATTAATTATAAAAGAAACACAGGCCCTTTTAGATGAAAACGGCCAGAAACCTGAGGTTCTTCCGAACAATAAAAATCTGTATTTTAAAAATATCTCAATAACAAGATACGGAGCACGAACTGTGGTAATATCCAAGTCCAATGCTCCGGAGGTACATTTTGTTATCAGACACCCTCATCTGCTGAATGCTATTTTTTCATTATATGAATAATCAAATATCAACATTCATTATCATCACCGGCTTCTTAAGGTTCCTTATCATGTGAGCCGAATAGCCGGTGGTGCCATAATATGCATCCACTTGTCTGTAATCTATTTCCGTGGCTATGGCAACATTTATATCAAGTCCATATTTTTCAAGAACATCTGACAAAGCATCGAATAACCTTTTATCAATAATCTCAAGTTCCTTCACGTCACTTGATAACTTAAATATACATACAATGCTGTCACCGGCATCCATTATCTTTAGAGCATCCTCAATTTTCTGAACAGCCTTCATACCCTCTTTAAGTAAAATTGCAATATTAACTTCAAAGAGCAGTACCTTCGGTCCATTCTTAACCACACCGCCCTTATTCAGCGGTTCACATACCCTGACTTTATTCTCCCAGAATTCTTTTGACAATCCTGAAAGTTCACTTAGCGTATCTACATAGAGCTTACCCATGCCCTCAGAATCCACCAGTATCTCATCTGCATATACATTGGCAGGCTCCTCAATTAAAACCTCCAATGCCGCAATAGCCTTATCCTTATCATCCACTGGCGGCTCAATGCCATCCGGTGATAAATAAATAAGTTTCGATGTATAATTCTTAAGATTATTTGTACAATAATAATCCTGAATATTGTAACTTAAATTAAACTGATCATAAGGATTTTGTACAATAATGGTCTCCGGATAACGCTCAGCATAATTATATTCTTCCAGCGTCACCACATTAACATCAGAAGGCAGATATGCGCTGTCGCACCTTACGTTCTCACCTTCCACAGTTCCGCTGTTAATCTCATCAAGTTTGTATGGCGCACACATCACATATACATTCTTACTTCCATCCGCCACATAAGAATAATACATTTTAAGCGCATTATCCCACCACTCATGCCTGCAAAGAATAAAGAGTATGTCCTCTTTCTTATTAACGAGAAAATCTTCAATAAATCCAATAATCGAATCACCAAGACCTGTCACCATGCCCAAAGTCTCTACAGACGGCTCGCTGTGACAGATAAATATCTTCTCGCAGTAATCCTCTAATTTTGGAATTATATCCGTACCCACCATGTAATTCTCAATAAGATTACCAAGGGCTATGGCAAGTGACTGGCAGCCTTCCAAAGCCTGCCTCAGTGTCTCAACATTCCCGCTTTGAATTATCACATTAAGTAACTTCTGCGTCTTATCAAGCGTTCCGGTAAGTGTACGAATCTGCGTTTTTATATCGCCTTTCCTTGGCGCCGTAACCTCCGATGCATCCGGGAAAGTATATCTGTAAGGGTTGGTTTCTATATGCTCTTTAAGCATGGCCTCCTGGTCCTTATAAACAGGATACTCATGAACACCGCCGCCCTTAACAATTCGCATATAATCACCATATTCTACCTTAAGTACCTCTTCGAATCTGGCCGGCACATAAATCTGCGTATTCTCAAAAGGCACCAGCACACGGTTATCATACAAATCCTTCTCGTATTTATGATTATGATGCGATACCCAATAAGGCATCAAAGAGACATACCTGGCATCCTTGGTCGGATAAAGGCTATATAACTTTTCACTTAAAAGCAGCAATTCTCTTTTAAGATTCCTTTTATATTCCAAAGACACATGATTGTCTTTTTCTATCTTCCTGATTACTTCCCTGGCCTCATCACTTTTCTCAAGCCCGGAATTAATATATGTCATGGCCGCAGCGATATCAAGGAGTTTAGAGCGCCTTGCCTCTTCCTCTTCTTCATCATCAGCTAAAGCATCCAATGGAAAAATATCCACCCCCACAGTATAAGGGCAGTTATAGAATTCTTTTAAATGAACCTCGCCATATGACACTTTATTGCCATTTGTAATTCTTCCAAGCATCTGCTCATATTCTTCTTCTTTTTGAAGACTTAAAACATAATACTTATCAGGAAGTTCATCCCCCGCCACTTCGAAGAACCTGATCCAGTCATCACGAAGCATACAGATATCAAGGTCATCATCCCATGGAATATAACCCTTGTGACGTATAGCACCAAGAAGGGTTCCATTATCTGCATACCACGGGATATTGTGGCGAACACATATCTTGTCAATCTCCGCCAGCACGCGAAGCTGACAGGCCCAGTATCTCTTCATCATGGTTGAGATATAGAATCCTTCCCGGATTTCATCTGCTAAATATAATGGATCAAAATCCATATTTGAATATATTGATTTATTTATATCCATAGATTATTTAATGATTTTAAAATAATTCTTTCTGTAGTCGATAAGTCCTTCATCTTTCATTCTTCCGAGTTCCTTGGAAAGAGCAGTTCTTTCAAGGTCAAGGTAGTCAGCCATTTCCTGTCTGTCAAAAGGAATCAGGAATTCAGAATCACCAGCCTGCTCAGAAGAGATTGTAAGATAAATCATAATACGCTCTCTTGCACTCTTTGGTGATGTAAGAATATTTGTAGTAAGAAGTTTGTTGCTGTCTGTTGCAACAGCCTCAAGCATTGCAATAAGAAGTTTGGTCTGCCATGAAGCCTTAGATGGTTTCATAAGTACATAAGCATTGATTGAAATAACATCAACATTAGTTGTTGCTTCAACACTTGCAGGAGCCACTTCATCTGTAAATAAAGCATATGAACTGCCTGCGATATCGCCCTTAGATAGAAGGCTTAATACATGATCATTACCCCAGGCATCAGTACTTACAACAATAGCGCTTCCATTTAATATTATAAAAATCTCCTTAGGAGCAGCACCCTGCTTAATAACAAGTTTGCCCTTCTTAACTGACTTCCTGGTAATATTAAGAGCCTTTACAGCCTCCTCTGCTTCCTTGTCAGTCATACCTTCAAAAAGCGCCAGTTTCTTTAATTCTTTAACATCCATAACATAACCTCCTTAATTAATGTTTCGTTGTTATAACCACATAATCATTATAATTCATATCTGTGCTTTTCACAAGAAAGATTAAAAGAAAAAGCAGATAAACTCATTATGAATTCATCTGCTTATAATCACATATCAAATCCGATTTTATTTGTCAGTTTCAGTTACTTCGATTTCTTCATCCGCAGCCTGTGCCTTTTCCATCATTTCCTCTACTATCTCATCTTTTCTCTCCTGCTGCATCAGTGTAACATCAAGATGATTATATGCAAAGCTGATTCCATTCTCTGCAAATCTCTTAAGAAGTGCCTGTCTTACCTCTGAACATGCGAAGTAGTTATCCTCGGGAGTGTTGGTCTCAAGAAAACATGTAAGATCAACAGTACTTGGATTAAGTGCCACATTAACAAATAATGGCTTACTCTTATCAGGTCTTTTGTCAATAGTACGAGGGTTTGCAAGTATCTCTTCTCTTAACAGATCCTGGGCCAGATTAAGTTTCTCCTCATCTGCCGCCTGTTCATAGGATATGGAAACGGTAAGAGGGTATCTGTTCTGGGAATCCTGCATTGTCAGGTTTCTGATTGTACTATTATCCAAGACCGAGTTAGGAATAATACATTCAGCATTATCTGCAATATTTGCTATGGTGGTATGTCTTAAGGTCATATTTTTAACATAGCCTGTAATGGTCTCACCACCTGCACTAATCTGAATTCTGTCACCCACTTCAAATGGCTTAAATATGGTAATGATAAAACCATGCACAATATTACTAAGGCCTTCCTGGAATACAAAACCGAGAATTACCACAATAAGTGAAGATGACATGAGAATTGTATTCGAGAAATTCTGCATGAACTCTGACATGCTGGCTATCTTAAACAAAACAACTATTGTAATTAAAGCCTGAATGACACTCTTGGTGAAAGAAGCCTTAATATTTGTACCACGTTTCTTCTTGTATTTACCGGCTATAAAGTCGATGATTTTGATTAAAATATAACCGATAGCCAGATACACAATGGCCAGAATTATTTTATTTTCAAGTAAGTCTTTAATTAAATCCCAACTCAACTTATTTCCCCTTCTGTCTGTGAAGCCTGCGTTGTCTGTGCAGTCTGTGCAGTCTGCGCTGCCTGCAAAGTTCCCTGCGTTTCGGAAGCGCCCATAGCCTGCCCTGCTTTCTTCATTCGCTCCTCTTCATACTTCTTAAGTTCTTCTTTATCAATACTCTCGCCAAGTTCCATTCTGATTTCATACTGATTACCCGGCATAGGCTCATCAAAGAAATAACCCTGTATCATGTCACATTTCAAATCAGCAAGTAACTCAACCTGTTCTGCATCCTCAACGCCTTCAGCAACTGTGAGCATTTCAAGACTTCTTGCAAGATTAATGGTCTCTGTAATAACCTTTTTACCTCTGTCATCGCTTTGATCACCCCTGAAGAAATCAGCATCAATCTTAAGTACATCAAGCGGCATATCCTTAAGAGAATTAAGGGATGAATAACCTGCACCGAAGTCATCCATGGAAACCATAAAGCCATATTCCTTAAGAGTTGTAATTGTCTTAATCAGTGCTTTCTTATCGTCAAAGAACGCACTCTCTGTAAGCTCAATCTCAATGAATTTTCTGTCAGCACCTGCTGCATCAACCATATCTCTTATCTGCTCAGCAAGGTCGTCTTCAATGAAATGCGCTCTTGAAATATTAACGGATACAGGCACAATATCAAGTCCCATATCTTTCCATCTCTTCTGATCTCTTGCCACATGGCTTACCATGTAGTGGTCGATTTCCTTAATAAAACCATTTGCTTCAAAAATCGGAATAAACCTTCCCGGAGAAATGAATCCAAGCACTGGAGAATCCCATCTGATTAAAGCCTCAGCACCTGTAAGTTTTTTGGTTCTAGGATTATACTTAGGCTGATAGTAAACAACGAATTCTTCTTTCTCAAGAGCCTGGCGCTGATTCTCCTGAACCAGATCTTTCCACTTCTGCTCCTGAACTAACTCATCGTCAAAATAGGCGATTCCCGACGCCTCAGTATCCTCAAGAGAGCTTCTTGCCGCACATGCATTATTATATTCTGCGGTAAGGTCCACGAATCTGCGCCTGGTGATTTTGCCCTTGTCATTCTTTTTAACTTCGATGAAATCAACACCAATCTGGAAGTTAAAATCATGCTCTTCATCAATACTCTTAAGTCTGTTAATTAAAACCTTAAGACGGTTATCAAGTTCCTGCTTGTCATCTGCATTTAACAAAAGTGCAAAATGCGAAGGTGTACAGTGGGAAACTAATTCCTTCTTTCCAATACTTGCTTCAATGAGATTATATACTCTTCGAAGCATCAGTTCGCCTTCATCTACCGAATGGCATACACAGAAGGTACGATATTTGACAAATACCAGATTAACAACGGCATAAGTATTCTTATACTTTCTCTTAACAAGCGGCTCGCCTTTATACAAAAACCACATCCAGTTTTTCTCTCTGGTAATGATGTCCGTAAAGAAAAGTTTCATGGTATTGTGCTGTCTGTGAATGCTTATTACAAAGTTGACTACAAGTACAATGAAAAGAATTCCACCGCCAAGTAATACAACCATTGCAAAACCACCGGCAAGGAACATATCCCTAAGGTTATAACTTACATAGCATTTTGCCACAAATCTCTGGGAGTTGTTATTAATTCCGATTGCCACCCAGATAGGGAAATTGATCATCTTGGCAGTATCAATATCCAAAGTGGAATCTATATCTTCCGGAAGATACTCGCTTTCATCCGTCAGTGAGAACTCCGTGAATGTCATATCATTAACCAGTAATTCCCCACTCGTAAGATTATCAGCAACCTTCCTTGGATCTATTTCCAGTTCATGATCATCATTTAAGAATATATAATCTTCTTTTGAATCGGCATAGAGTCGGTATTTAATTCCATAAGCTTCTTTAACCGCAAGAAGTTTATGACTTAATGTATTCTCACCATATTCATATATTACTCCGCCTCTGGAATCAGTTATTACGTAACTCTCTCCATTAGGTCCCAAAAGTTCAAGCGCCTCTTCCATCGGCATTTCAGAATTATTATATATTTCAACTATCTCAGCGACACGCTCTACCTCTGCTACCAATTTGGCATTCATTACATACTGAGACATAATATCAGTAAATGCAAATACAATTATTACCATTCCCAGATATGCAAGCGCAAGAAAGATAATGCCTATCCAGCCATTATTTCTTCTAAAGGCTTTGAATCTTTTTCGATTTTGTTTTTTAACCTTACTCATTCCTGCCTCCAAACTTAAGGAGCATTCCCCATTACACCTTTGCTTCGTAAGAAGTTACATCAAGTATAGTCTCTCCATCAATCTGAAGAGGTCTTGGTCCGTCAAATTCAACCTTAATATTCTTTCCTTCAATTACTGTTACGCATTTCTTTTTTACATGCTCTCCCTTAAAAATCCCCGGGAATGCCATAAGCGTCCTAAGTCTTCCCCATCCTCCGAATATCATAACGGAGATAATTTTGTCATCAGCCATTCTCTTCTGATTCGGAGCAGGAATCATGCCGCCACCGTAATATTTACCATTCATGGTTGGAGCAATCCAAACTTTCTTAAAATTATATTCCTTGCCATCCACCGTAACTTTGGCATTTGTTGCCTTATAGTGGAAAAGAAGTCCTTTAATTGCTATGGAAGCATAATTAATATCCTTCTCGCCCTTCTCTCTTAACTGGTCACCAACCTCGCAGCAATAACCGTCAATGCCATAGCCGACGCCGTTTAAGAAAGTGTAAGTCTTGCCCTTAACTTCCACAGTCGGAAGATTCTTTATATACTGCTCAACTCTTACCGGAATCGGATTCTCCAGATTACCAATTTCTCTGTAAAAATCATTGCCGCTTCCACATGGATAATAATAAATTGGATTCCTGAATTCCAGGTCCGAAGTATCATTGGCAAATCTTGATATGGTGCCATCGCCACCACATACGACAACTTCGTCATCAGCCTCAAGACCTGACAAATATGCCTTCACATCTTCAATCTTGGTAATATCTTCGTAAACATACTCCCCCTGAAGATATTCCTCCACTTTCTTTGCCTGTTCACCGCCCTTTCCGTTGTTGGCCAGGTTGTTAAAAAGAATAAATACACGACTCATTATGACAATCTCCTCCTAAGAAAAATACACATTTTATTATATCAGCAATAACACATAAAAATCAAATAATGTACAATAAAATACCGCCTGTAATTTAAATCTTACAAGCGGTATTCGTTGCTATAATTTTTTATGCAGATTATTTAGTTTCTCTTTTTCTTCTGAATGCTACCACTGACACACCTGTTATAAGTGAAAGTGCCATTGCAATTAATGCAGGATAAACATTCATATCATCACCGGTCTTAACATTAATACTGTTAGTTATTGAACCGGTTGGTGTTGCAGGTGTTGCTGCAGGGGTTGCTGCCGGTGCAGGAGCAGGAGCAGGAGCCGGTTTAACACTTGAAGATGTTGCTATTAAAGCCACATGCTCTGCCACTTCATCCTTGACTACTTTCTTAGTCTTGGTCTCACCTGTGGTAACCTGATAACCTGCAGGAACCTTGGTAACTGTAATCTTATAATCACCAGGAGTTAATCCTGAAGTCAGATCATAAGTCTTTCCATCAGCGCCTGTATAAGTTGTAATATTACCATTCTTATCTGTTACTGCAGTAATCTTGGTTGAGCCATCCGGGAACTTAACTCCTTCAGGTGCCTCAACTACTACTGTTGCATCCGGTACTTCTCTGTTGGTACCTTCTTCCAGTACTTTGATCTTAAGTCCACCGGTTGATGAGACAATCTTGGCAATATGTCTTCCTTCTTTATTCTCAGGAACCTCTACCTCAGCAGTCTGACCCGTCTCAACTTCATATCCTGCAGGAACTTTCTTAACTGTAACCTTATACTTGCCTGCCGGTACATCGATAGGTGTATTGCCATTCACATCAACAATTTCACCATTTCCGTTTGTCTTATAAGTTGTTGTTGTTCCATCCGGACCAGTAACCTCAACTTCTGCATCCGGTACAGGTCTGCCTGTCTTCTTCTCTTCAACATGTACTGAGAGTTTACCGGTTACTCTGATTGGATCATCCTTAATCTTAATTACATCATTAGTTGCATCATATACACCAGGGCCCTTGGATACAACAATTGCTGCATTTCCATTAGCATCAAAAGTTAATGTAAATCTAACCAATGAACTTGCCTTTTCATATCCACTAGGTGCTACTGTCTCTTCAATACCATAATCACCAGCACCGATAGTGAACTTATATACTTCTGTTTCGGATGATGTCCAATTGGTAACTGTACTCTGTACTCCGCCTACATATTTGTAAAGAGTAAGTTCAGCTCCCGCAATTTCACCTGAGTTATATGCATCAACTTTGCTGAAACTTACTTCCTTAGTCGGCAGTTTGGAATCATACATAATAATTGTTTTATCTGTAATAACCTGTCCGTCTCTCTTAACTACAAGGTTGCCGTTTCCGTCGTCTTCAATGGTAAATGATATCGGAGAAGCTGTTTTGTAGCCATCCGGTGCTGCCACCTCAGTAAGAGTATATGTTCCTACACCTAAAGAATTAATTGTTACAGGAGATGAACCGGAAGGCCAGGTTGATAACGGAGCAGTTACACCATCCTTAGTGAGTTTCAGACTTGCATTAGCCAATTCTTCGGTCTTACCCTCTTCTCTCTTACTGATTACTACATCTGTCGATGCCGGTGTTGGCTGATTCTGTGTATATGTATTAGTAACTGTAAATGTTGCATGATTAGTATCTGTATTTGCACTTGTTACTTCAATTGTACTACCACTGTTCTCAGCAACCAAAGAATATCCATCTATTTTTGCAGCATTGGTATCCTCTGTTATTGTATATGTACCAAAAGGAATACTTGTATAACTCTTAGTTGCACCTGCCTTAATAGTAAAGTTCTCTGTTGTAAAACCTGAACCAACGGTCTGAGTTATGGTAAATGAATAATCCTTGTTGCTTGCTTCTGCAGGAGAATTTGCTCCCAGTACTTTCTTAATATCCAAATAACCTGTTGTCGGCTGTTGCGCCGGAGCTGTGTATTTATTGAGAACTACAATTGCTTTTGTTGTTCCTTGAGCAATTGTTCCAGTACCATTATCTGTGATTGATGTCAGTGTATAATCAGTCGGTAAAGTTCCCTCAGTAACTGTATATCCAACACCGGCCGGAATATTGCTGATTTGGAAGTATTCGTCCTTTGCAAGTGTAAATGACTGTACTGTATTTGCTTCGAAATCAACAGGGGATGAGGTAACACCAGCATCTATATGTTGTTCAACTGTATATTTACCTGCTGTATCAAAAGATACATTAATAGTAAACGAATCTGTTGATGTAGGTGTATCACCTGTTGTATCTAATTTCTTTGTAACCTGAAGGCTACCAATACCTGTATATGTATTAGTAACTGTTACGTCATCAGTATCAGCACTTGCAGTCATAGAACTAAAATCAAGAGTCTGCGTATTTGCAGAACCGACAGTATATGTAGTTTCACATGTAAAACCAGAAACTGCAGAATCAATTTCTTCTACAACATATGTTCCACCAATTGGCAGTTTAATTGCTACAGGAGTACCTGATATTTCAATTCTCGATGCAGGAGCTGTAGGTGAAACTATAGTACCATTTGCATCATAATATTTTAGTACAGCATTAGGATTTGCAGGATCTACTGGATCATGAATCTGCACAGAGAATTTCTTTCCATCAAAGGCATTGCCTGTATATCCTGTTGGAATACTAAACACCTTACTTATATTAAATGTTGCATATCCAGGAATTGGATAAACATTAGTAAACGTTGTTGTATTTCCTGTTGTTGATGTACTTGTAAGTGCATAATTAGGAACATTTGCCTCTGTCCATGTATATGTTATTGGATTACCATTTTCATCGCATTCAGGAACAACCAAACTTCCTGTCCAACTATTTGCGTTATTTAAAGTAACATTCCCTACATTAGTTGTTCCATCAGACAATGTCATTACAAGATCGTTAGGTCTTTTTCCATCTGCATTATTATTGTCATCCCAAACTTTTGTGGCTGTAAGTTCTACAGTATCTCTTGTATAAACATTATAGAAAGTACAAAGGTTTGCTGCAGTACTGCTTACTGTAACAGTCTGAGCACCGCCTGCCACTTCATACTGGCTTGTAGTAGTTGTTGTATTGTTATATATCTTTTCACTATAACCGGCTCTGTCATATCCAGATTCAGTAAATGTTATCGAAGTTCCACTTGGAACATTTGCAATAGTCCATGTGTATGGATGTGCAGTTGTTCCATCTTCACCAGGATTAGCATTATCAACCGTAAACTCAGTATTATTATAACTATTTGTAATCTTAAATCCATTCGGAAGTGTTGGTCCATTAACAACCTTCTGCACAGTTACTGTTTCAAGACGTGTGTATGTATTTGTAAGACTTAATTGAGCTGCAGTAGCTGCACTCTTATTCGAAGAACCAACATAAACTGAAGTTGTACCAGAAACTGCTAAGGCATATCCAGTTATTCCCGGATTAGTAGGAGTAACACTTTCAGAAACTGAATATTGTCCATATTTCAAACCTGATAACTCAACATAACCACTCTTTCCTGTTTCATCAACATTGAAATCATTCGGCCAAACCTTTTGAATAGTCGATGCATCAGGTTTTGAAATCGTAAATGTTATTGTATATCCATTAGGTATTGTATCTATTCCAGCTATAGTTTTTGTCAATTTTAGACAACCATCCTCCGGAACAGAGTATGTATTGACAAGATCAACCGTACTATTCGCACCCTCCGAAATTGTTGGACTTAAATTTGAAGAACTACTAGTTGAGTTAAATGCAAAATATGAAGGGATATTTGTTTCAGCAACTGTCACTTTGGCACCTGCCGGCAAGTTATTTATAGTAATGCTTCCGCCATGTCTAATAGTAACGGTAGCCTCGCCAGATGCATCAAATGTCACGCTGTCACCACTTAATAATCCAGTTGCAGTATATGTTCCACTCAGAGGAGTACTGTCACTATTCACACCTGTTAATGCAACTGTAAAGTTTGTATTCTGATCAGCATACGCCAAATCCCCATCTATAGTTTTGGTGATTGTTAAACTTCCACCTTCCATATATTGGTTGTAAATACCACCTAATGTATACTCATTGCTCGATACTTTATCTGGACTACTTGTTTGTTTAAATAAACTTGCTGGATCACTTGTTAAATAATGCCATTTTTCAACATTAAACAATACTACTTTAATTGGATTGTTGTTTTCATCATATATAGGATCATTATTTAAATCTTTCAGCGTATCCTCATATGCTGTAAGTTTTATATGTATTTCACCATCATTAATAGTAATACCATTTACTTTTTGACCTGCATCCTTTTCCTTAATAACATAATAGTGATCTCCCAAATTGTCCTTATCTGCTCCAAATTCTAAATCAGAAAAAATAATTTTAGAGTGACTATCATTGGTCGCGGTTGAAATAGGAGCTTTTCCACTAATGTCATAATCAGCAAGTGTCTCATATAATTCAAAAGTGAAATCACCAGCACCTACTTGTATATCATTTCTTTCAATAGGCTTACCATTTGCATCAACAGAAGAATAAATATCCTTACGCGCTGCAAAATGAATGGCTCCATTTGCGTTTGAACTTACTGTTTGACTTCTACCACGATAAATATAATGGAACTCTGCATCGCTAGTCACTTTACCCGCAGAAGCAATCCATCCTGCAGAAGAACCTCCGATTGTAACATTTGAATTCTCTTGTGGCATTAGGATGGTGCCAGCAACAGTCCACAACTCAGCGCTCTCCGCTTGATATAAATTCCATACAATAGTCTGACAAATATTAGAATCAATGTCGGTATTATTTTGAGTAGCATGTCCACTATCATCTTGTTTTGAATTTAAACCGTTTACATTAAAGCTCACTATTTTTACGGTTGTTCCTGGTACATTAAATACAACAATTGTTCCAGGATCTTTACTTATGCTAAGGCTATTTGTAGTTCCCAATGCAGAATACAAATAACTATTCGTTGGAACTGCCACATAAACAACTTTGCTTCCATATCCACTTAAGTCTAATAAATAGTTACTAGAACTTGTAATACCCTTATCTGTTTCATACTGTGTAATATCAATATTAGTTTTTACATTATCAAAAGAAACTGTCGCTAAATCCTGCCATTTTTCTGTACCGGCTAATTTTGCAGACTCATCTTGAGTATGTTTAATCATTAACCCTACATTATTTTCAATATTTTCTTTTGCAACACTTCTAAAGGATACATGAAATTTTCCATAAGAATAATAGCCAGCATATGTTCCACTGGTGTCAGGTTCACTTGCTTTACCACCATCAGTATTTCTAAAGTCAATAAAGCCTTCAGATATAGAACCTTGAGCTCCGACATCCATTGCATTTTGTGTTATCGAATTAAGATAAACATCAGGATTTGTTTCAATATTTAATATCATATCTTGAGGATCATTCGCATCAGGTCCTCTAAACGTCTTATCTATAGCCAATTTACCTACAGTTATATCACCTATTATATATGGCAGAGATTCTACTCCACATAAATCTGGATCATTATTGTTTCCTACATTTTCATATTTTTTTACTGCCATATTTGTTTCCGAATGAGCTGTCTGATGATATGTGTCTGCTGTAATACCAAAATCCACAGCACGCCCTAATATAGTGCTAAAGTTAACCAAACTAGCCGAATCACTCGGTTCAGAAGTAATATAACTTTCCCCTGCCGCATTTACAGTCCTGGCACCCCCACCAAAACCAGTCAACGCCATTGAAGCCACCATTGTGGTAATCAAAGTGTAAGACAATACCTTTTTCAATCCTTTGTTCATGCTGTTCTCCTTCCAATTCAAACCCGCTTAAACATCCACTAATACACATTCTATATATTTAAAACCAATAACTCGCAATAAGTTTAGACTATATCACAAAGGGCATAGTAAACCTTATAGATTCTATCGGCTAACTAAGAGGCGAACTTTATACTTATTTTTTATTTTTTTTAGAAAAATTTAATTTTTCGCCAAGTATAAGTACTAACATCATACACTTATGCAAGCAATTACGTCAACATAAAATCACGAAAACCGACTATTTTGTAACAAAAAAACACCACTATAAAATAGTATAGCGGTGTCAATAAACTATCATATTCTTTCATTTAATATTTTTTTATGATCCCAAATTCACGCATACCATATTAACAAGTGCTTTTTCATCATCTTTTTGCACATTTTCCAAAGGTGTAGGTTCAGGAATATTTTCACCTTCACGTAATGAAGTAAACAAATACTGACCGCAAGCCTCCATTGCCATCGCAAATGCATCTGCAAGGTTATCTCCATATGTCGCCAGATCATTTAAATCCGGAATAATAACCGAATATCGTCCATCTTCTTCAGGATAAAAAATTGCTGGATAAATATAATTCATTACAAATTCCTTCTTTCTATTGATCAATGCCTGCCTGTCTCAAAATAGACTTAACAACTCTTTATTTCGTTTTATTCAAGTGCACTAAGATATCCTATCAGTCTCTCTTTTTGCTTTGGATCGAGGTTTTCAATTCTTTCAAGAATATCATAATTATCTGTACCCGGAGTTACCACACGGTACTCTATTTCTTTACCTCTGCCAGTTGTATCCTGAAGCAAGTCATACGGCGATACGCCCAGCGCTTCGCATATAACCATGATCTTATCTGACGCCGGATTAGTCTTCTTACGTTTCCAGTCACTAATGGTGCTCTGAGATATTCCTGTCTTTCTTGCAAACTCAATCTGTGAAAGGCCCTTTTCTTCCATTATCATAAAAATACGTTCACTAATAATCATCTTTTAACCTCTAATATCTATTTAGTTTCATTGTTTTCTTCTTCCATCTTTTGAATAATAAATTCAGAAAGAAGGAACTCTTCATACTCCTTATCAAATTGTTCTTTTTGGTTGGGATTATCTGTTATAAACTCATCAAATGTGGTTTTCATACTATTTCTCCTCATGCATTGTATAATAATCTGCTCTGCAATCAATCGCTCTTTTCTTTTCAATCACCGTAAGTTTTCTACTTCTCTTGCAGAATGCATTAGTAACAATTATCTTTTTATCACTACCAAAAAACACAAGAATCTGTCTGGTTGCGGTCCGAATTCGCATATACGTATTTTATACCAAATCAAAAGACGTGTCAATTAACACGCCTTATACAAAACATTAATATCCAACTGCTATATTCCCTTATTCCCCAAGCATCTCCTCCGGGCTCTTAAGCACTCTTGCCGCATTAAGATATCCCATACTCATCTGGGACATAATAACATCCCCCAGATTCCTGGTCTCGCCCATCTTAAGTGGATTAATATTCTCCTGTTCAGAAGATTCATATCCAACCTTGGATGACAATACATCATCAGGGATCTTGTTAACTGATCCAAGCGAAGCCTTGCTGACTGTATTGGTATTATATACATATGGTGTGTAGCCAAATCCGCTAATCGGTGCAATACCCATATTCGTTCCTCCATAATTTTGTTCATTATATCAGGAGAAAAAACCATTTTCCACAAAAAGCAAATTCTTTTAGAAAGATTTTAGATTCTTAATCAAATATGATAGAGTTATCTTTTTAATCCTTCTTCATAATCTTATCAAGCATCTTTTCAAGTTCATAGAACTTAGAACTTCTTTTAACAAGATTCTGGTTTTTATCAGGATGATGAATTACCATATCGTAAACCTTATTAGCACGATTTTCGATTGTGTCAACATGCTTTCTACACCACTTTATCTGTTTTTGCATAAGCCGCTTTTTAGCCACAATATCTGGTTTGTCATCACCATTAACTGCAATGTCCACCTTTTTAATAAAATATGCGTTAACTGGAATCATATTGTTGATATTAAGTACCCCTATCAACTTATATTGGCCATTATCATCTCTTCGATTCTCATCAAAAATCTTTATAAAATCCACCTGACTCTTCTTATTCTTGAATTTATCTTTAGGAGATGTGAGCGGAACACAATAATTACGACCGTTTATAAGAACTATAACCCCCACAAACGGACGATTCTGCTTTCCTCTCTGAGGCGATATAGACATCACGTTATCATCAACACGAGACAAATCTCTTATATATTTTAAATCAATATAGTATAAATCAAGTTTCTTCATAAAATTCCTAAAAAAATAACGGGCTGCGTCAGAAGATGCAGCCCGTAATATTCCTTCTTTGCCGGTAGGGTTCCCGTCTTTTATAACTCCCATTTGTTTTATATGGTAGGGTTCCCATCTGATAAAGTTCCCATTTATTTTATATGGTAGGTATCCCATCTGATAAAGTTCCCATTTCGCTTGGCAAGGAAACCAATCACACCCTATGGATGTATTAAAATCATAAACTGCATATTCTATAATGTCAAGATACATATTTCATTTGGAAGATTATTCATAATAACCTTCCACCATACCGCCAATTATATACCAACGGTATATTGATGATAACATATTCCAATGGTATAATCAAGACACATTTCTACAGTCATTTGATTATTCCAAAGGAGTTATATTACATGAGCATCTCACTGAACACAGCCAGATTAATAGAATGCAGAGAAAAACTGGGCATCACCAAAATGGAAGCCGCTAAAAGAATGCAACTTTCTCAGCCCGCATATTTAAGATATGAAGCAGGTTCTAGAACTCCGTCACTCCAAACATTAACTGTTATTGCGAAAAACCTGAATACATCTGTAGAGTACCTAACCAATCAGTCTGACGACCCTCATCCTGTTACCTATACTATATCTAAATTTGAAGATCCGGAATTATTTGAGATAATAAAAACATGCAAGAACGCTGACAAGAATTTGATTAATCGTGTCACTGCATACATCAGCAAATTATCAAAGCAATGACTTGTTTCAAATGTACAAATCCCCTCCTTGCTACATTATCAGACAAAGAGGGGACTTCTTATTTCTTAAGATTTTAGATTCCCGGCATAACCCTGCCGCCACTTACAGGTATATAAGCGCCTGTTGTAAAAGATGCCAGATCGGATGATAAGAAAACAACCATGTGAGCTATTTCTTCATCCGTACCACGTCTTCTTAGCGGAACCGTAGCCTCATACTCAGGATGAGACTCTACTCCCGTAAGTCTTTCCTTCTCGCTTATAGTCCAGCCAGGAGCCACCTGATTAACGGTGATTCCATACTCGCCAACCTCCTTGGCAAGTACGCGGACAATACCATCCAAGCCTCGCTTTGCCGAAGTGTAGGCACTGTTACGTTCCTCCGCCATATATGCGCATTCCGTATTAATGCATACAACTCTTCCCCACTTTTGTTCTTTCATATGAGGAAGGAAAGCCTTCGCCATATATACAGTCTGCATAACGCAGGATTCAAACTGACTGTAATAATCTTCGATATCCTGTTCCAGCAGTTCCTTCCATTCATACTGGATGACTGCGTTGTCCACTATAATGTCAGGCATTGTAAAATTGGAAGAAATCTCTTCCTTCATTCTTTGAACACTGCCCTGGTCTGTTATATCCGCCTGAACCATATAGGCTTTTCTACCCATTGCCTCAATGGTTTTTACCAGTTCTGCTGCTTTTGCGGCATTTTTATGATAATGAACAATCACATCCGCATTACATTCGGCGAACTTAAGAGCCATCACTCTTCCAAGCTGCCCTGCTGAGCCTGTAATAAGAACTGTTCTTCCATGCATGTCAAGATTAAGCATAATATCCCCCCTATGCAATATAGCACCTTCTTAGTTTATTCATTCCCCTTCTTGATCATCGCTTTTGTCATTTATAGTTTCAATGAGACCTGTAACTAAATCTTGCTTTTGGACGGAATAGATTGGATAATACGGAGCAATTGCTCTGTATTTGCTACATCAGTACTATATCATTTTCCATCCTTCGGAGATCTCATTTTCAGTTGGTTACAATTTGTAACCAACTGACTGCCCTCTTCTTTAAGTCTCTGTTTTAGTTTATTCCAACATTTTCTTCCATCCTGCGCTGTCTTTTTCAACTGGTGACAATTTGTCACCAACTGACTGCCCTCTTCTTTTAGTCTCTGTTTCAGTTTGTTCCAATACTTTCTAGCTTTTTCGTAATCAATTTGCTCCGTAAGACTCTACAACTATTTCTTTTCTCTTCTCAGCAATTTCTTCCTTCAGTCCCATTTTTTCTCCTATCTCGGTCCCATAAATCTGTCACCATTAAGATGAATCATATGATCGGGCATATCTGCAATCCATACTTCTGTTTCCCATGCCAGTGAATCTGCAAATTTCTTGTATGTTGCAAAATCCAAGAATGCCGTAACAAATATCTTTCCTGCTGAAACATTTTTTGTCATTTCAGAAATCTCAAGTATCCTCTTTGGATCCATTGGGCCGACGGAAGTAACAGACTCCACAAAATAAATCCAATTTGTATCTTCCCTGTATAAAACAATATCCGGCATCTTATCATGTAAAGTAATCTCAAAGCCTAAATCTTTCAGTTTATCAACATTCTTTACTAAATCTTTGGCAATCGTATCCCCCACATAAAGGCACTCTGCATTTGGAGCAAATCTAGGAGCAAATTCCTCAATAATCGCCTTCTGCAATTCATTGTGTTTCCCAGCAGAAAACTGAAAATCTGCACCGTTGATTTTTACCGGCATCATTGTCATCTTCCTTTTTGAAGCATACATATCAACTAGTTTCTCATGATACAACAAGAATCGTTTTACTGCTTTCTCATCATAAGGTGAATCAATAGCCCGTAGTACTTTTAATGTTTCTTCCGTAATTCTATAACGATAATTTGGGCTATTTGTAGCCATACCGTTATCTTCAATCAACGCTGCTGTCCTAAATCTATGCATAGCTTGTTTGCGGAAAGTTTCTCGACTATTTTCCGCGTAAGTAGTTTTATAATACTTATTTACAAAAGCTATAATGTCATGAATACGAATCCATTCATTCGAAGCATCTTTCCACTCGTCATTAGGCTTAATTCCCGCCATTGCCAATAAACTTAACGCACAGATATCAGACTGCTGCGCCTTTGGCATACCTATGTTTTCTAGAAATTTCTTTGCTTCATCTATTTTAGGCATATGCCACCTCCGAAATAATACGATCACAATTATCTGTAGACAAATCTTTGGAAATTAAAACTTGTTCTCCAATTTCTTTAATCAAATCCACCGGCGGTACAGGAATATTGTTTATTTCTGTACTATTTACCTGTGTACTTCCATTTAAAATTCTGTAGTACATATCAAATAGCGTTGAATTCAACAATGCATATATACCATATGTCGTCTTAGTATCCATTTCTCCGCCATCTACTTTGTCTACAAAATTAATCTTATTTTGAGTTCCTATGTATTCATATTCTTCAAAATCTGATGGTGAATATACTCCACACTGTAATCTGCGATGTTCTTCCTTCGCTGTAAATCTCTTTATAAAAACATAATTCTTATTCTTCTGTATCAACCCAGGCTTCTCATCAATAATCCAATCATATTCTTTCCCTGATGGCTGATGATTAACTCTACCATCCCGAATATGCTGACTATAAAAAAGTGGTAATGTGTTTTTCCCTGGTTCCTTCCTCAACTCTTCCCATTGGCGAAAATCGACAACAATTCCGGTCTTCATTTTCAAACCTTCGTCCGGCATTGTTGAATGATACATGTTTATTTTCTTTATAACATTAATATCAGTCTCATTTGTCGGAAGGTATACATATAATTCATCTCCCGCAACAACTGCATCATATGGAACTCTTAATTTAGTTATATTTTCAAAATCAGAGCTACTATCCGTAGATGTAATCAATACATTATCCGGTTTTTTTGCTGTCTTCCTCACTTTTATTATCATGGTTTCCTGAAGTACTTGCTCAGCATTAAAAACCTTGTCTCGGCTTACAAACAAATGAATACTCTCTATTTTTCCCTCATTCAAAAAATACTCACGAAACGCTTTGAAATATGCACCTGATGTCCAACTACGAGGAATAATATAGACCATCTCCGCATCATTTTTTAAGTTAAACAATGACATTGAAGCAAATAAAAAATACAGATTGGGCGCACCATGTACAACTTTAGGCATTGCTATAGCAGATGGATTGTCTCTCATAACTCTTAAATATGGTGGATTGCCAATTACATAATCATATTTTTCAGGATTTTTTGACGCCAAAAGATTTTCCTGAAAATCATTGCTCTGTGACAGAATATAGTCTTCCTCTATTATTCTATAGTTTAGGCTATCCTTAAACGTGTTCTTTAAGTGTTCCAAATTATTCTTTAAAACAGGCAATACTTCTGTATCCGTTTCATAGCATGTTATTGTAATCCTTATATTAGGATTCTCTTTAAACACCCTATCTACAAATGCAGCAGTAAGAATACCTGTTCCAGCACCTGGATCCAAAACTGAAACTTCGTCTCCACAATTTGAAAAATCAAACATTTCTGCCATGAACATTGCGGTTTCCAATGATGTAAAAAATTGTCCCTTCTTTTTCCTTACACTCTTTGGCATACTTTCCAAAAACTCTTTTGTTTGGCTTCTTACATACTCAAGTACACTCATATATTCACACCCTTAATCATTATTTTCTGTATTATCATCTTCAATAAATTCAACAATATCTCCAATATCGCAATGGAGCGTCTTGCATACTTTCATCAAGATTTCCGTTCCGACAACTTCTCCCTTTGACATCTTTGTAACTGACGCCCAACTTATGCCAGCTTCTCTTTGGAGATCTTTTTTCATCATTTCCTTATCTATCATTAATTTCCACAGTTTCTTATAACTTATACTCATTTTTTATCTTTCTATTCTCAATATATTGTGCTTCCGCCGTCACACAATACATTATATGCCACAGCGTCTTCTATATCAAGATTTATTCTTGTTATCGCAAGAATAAATCCCGTTTCCAACGCCAAACATTTGTTCTATTGTATCACAATAACAACGATCTTTAAAGTACTTTTTGTAGTTAACGATAAATTGGAATTGTCTTTTCCGCATACTGACACGTTTAGGCTGCTCTAACTCTTTGATAATATCTTCCGCCTTCACATTTTTATTTTTCATTTCCAGATATTCCTCAAACTTGATTTCAAAATCAAACAGTTCTTCCCAACCTGGATCTCTTCTTGCAACCGTACCATCAGGATTAGATGCCGTCAATCGACTTACTAAAGCACCAAAGCCTTTAACATCTTCTTTTCTGATTGCAATCCTCATGTCATTATTCAGATATGGCTCACACGCCTTATAATAACCAACAAGTTCTCTCCGTTTTTTTTCGATATCTTTCTTTGGAATCAAGCCAAGGCGAATATTAATCTTCTCAAGCCCCTCATTTGCTTTCACTTTTGCAGATTCGATAATTCTTGCAGTTTCTTTCTTTGCTTCTTCCAACTTTTCTTCTGCCTGCTTAATAAGACTCTGAAGATTACGAAGAGTACCTCTTAATTCTTTTTCCTGAGTTTCCAGTTTCTGTATCTCCTGCTTACGCATTTGTGCCTTATATTCAAGAACTGACAGACTATCACGCTCCGGTGTTTTTATCCGGCTTAAAATTTTTAAAAGAGTGAATGCAAAATAATTGCAACCATTTTGCAACCACTAAAAAAGGGAACCCACTGTTTAAGCGGATTCCCACAATCAATCGTCTATTCCCACTCTATTGTACCTGACGGCTTCGGAGTCAAATCATATAAGACTCTGTTAATGCCAGGTACTTCTGTGATGATTCTGTCTACTATGCGATTAAGTACTTCATAAGGGATAGGCTCGATGGTGGCTGTCATTGCATCCTTGGTATTAACCGCGCGGATAACAACAAAGTTCTCAACAACTCTCATGTTGTGCTTAACACCAACTGACTTGCAGTCAGGAACAATGGTGAAGTACTGCCATACTTTTCCTGCAAGACCTGCCTTATCGAATTCTTCTCTTAAGATTGCATCTGACTCTCTTACAAGTGCAAGTCTTTCTCTTGTGATTGCGCCTGTACATCTTACGCCAAGACCAGGGCCCGGGAATGGCTGACGATATACCATATTAGCCGGGAGACCAAGTGCGTCACCTACTACACGTACTTCATCTTTGAATAATAACTTGATTGGCTCAACAAGACCTTCAAAATGAATGTCTTCAGGAAGTCCGCCAACATTGTGATGTGCTTTTACAGGACCTGACTCTAAGATATCAGGATAAATAGTACCCTGTGCAAGGAAATCTACATCATCTAACTTACGAGCTTCTTCTTCGAATACACGAATGAATTCCTCACCGATGATTTTGCGCTTTCTTTCAGGTTCTTCAACTCCTGCAAGTTTATCAAGAAATCTATCTGTTGCATCAACGTAGATAAGGTTAGCATCCATCTGGTTACGAAATACTTCGATAACCTGCTCAGGCTCACCCTTACGAAGAAGTCCATGATTAACATGAACACATACTAACTGCTTGCCAATAGCCTTAATGAGAAGGGCTGCAACTACTGATGAGTCAACGCCACCGGAAAGGGCAAGAAGTACTTTCTTGTCACCTACCTGTGCCTTGATTGCCGCGATCTGCTCTTCGATAAAAGCATCGGCCAGTTCCTTTGTGCTGATACGTTCCATACTTTCAGGTCTTACGTCTGCCATTTTAATTCCTCCTAAAATTAATATTTACTACACTATCAGTGTACATCCAAAACATTCCTCTTGTCATCATTTTTCTGAGAATACATAATGAGAATATCCCCTTCCTTAATGATGGTATCTCCATCCGGAATGATATTCCTGTCGTCACGCATTATCATGATTATGCTGTCACGTCTGGATATATCCAGATCTCCGATTCGCATACCGTTCCATTCGTGATTGGCCTTGATGATAATCTCATATATTTTCACGTCTTTTTGCTCTTCTGAATTGGAAGATACCAAAAGAAGCACATCATCCTGTTTAATAACAGTCTTAGGCGTAACTCCCATCTCATTGCCCCCTCTGACAATTACCACAATCCTAAGTTGTGGCGGAAGTGCAAGTTCACTGACTTTCTTACCAACGAAAGAATGACCGTGTCCTACAACTGAGGTCACGTAGCGAAGGGCCTTGGTCTCCCCGGACAGGGCTTCCTCTCTTAATCTTGTGTATCTCTCCACGAATCCGGCGGAAATAATAGCTGTTGGTATTGCCACAAGTCCTACACCGAGAAAGCCGATTAGCATACCGATAAACCGTCCTGCCAAAGTTACAGGATAAACATCCCCGTACCCTATGGTAAGGATTGTGGAAGTTGCCCACCAGATACCTGAGAAGGCATTAGGAAAAGCCTCAGGCTGCGCCGGATGCTCCACGCCGTACATAGTAAGAGATGCACCGAATATAAGAATAATTATCATTACAAAAGAAGATAAAAGCTGGCTGCTTTTTTCCTTAAGCACTTCAGTAATAACATTAAAAGCATCCGATGTGCTGTTAACCTGGAAAAGACGGAAGATACGAACTACTCTCAGAATCTTGAAAGCAATTGCTCCTTCCGGAAAGAAAAACGGACAATAAAACGGAAGCAGGGTTAAAAGGTCCACCGCTCCATAGAAGGAAAATGCGAATTTACCAATCGCCTTCCACTTCGGCATATCGGGATATGCCACATCCGCAGTCCATAATCTTAAAATATATTCGATGGTGAAAACTCCGATAGTGATGGCCTCAATCACAAAAAGCAGGGTATGAAAAGGTGCTGACTCATCGAAGGTTTCAAAGAAAACAACAAAAAGATTAATGAAAATAACAAAAACTATAAATATGTCAAAATACCTGCTTGGAATATCTGAATTATTACCAATCTGGATAATCTGAAATACTCTCTGTTTTATTTTGTCCCTTTTAGACATAACCTCTCCCACTTTTATTTATCCTGTTTTTTAACAGTTGCGAATTTCATTAAAATCAAGAATCCAACGGTAAGAATAATTCCAATTGGAATTGATAGCCATGTAAGATTAATCTTATCCAGGAAACCGGCAAGGAAGTAGCAGATAAAGGATATACCTGCAACCGATACTGCATATGGGAACTGGGTAGACACATGGTCTAAGTGATTACAGTGAGCACCCGCAGATGACATGATTGTTGTATCTGATATAGGTGAGCAGTGGTCGCCACAGATGGCACCTGCAAGACATGCAGAAATACCAACGAAATACAGGCTTGATGTCTCAGGGAATACAACGGATACGATAGGTATTAAGATACCAAATGTTCCCCAGGATGTGCCTGTTGCAAAAGAAATAACACATGCAACCGCAAAAATAATCGCCGGGAGTGCCCACTGCAGATGTCCTGCACCCTTCATTGTAATTTCAACAAAGGTCTTGGCATCCAGTGCTCCGTTTGTCATGTTCTTAAGTGCTGTAGCAAGAACTAAAATTGTAATGGCCGGAACCATTGCGATGAAGCCTTTTGGAACACACTCCATTGCTTCATCAAAGGTTACAACCTTTCTTAATACGAGATAAAAAATAATTATTACCAGAGCAAGGAAGGTTCCCCAAGGAAGACCAACATAAGCATCTGTCTTAGATAAAGCTTCAGCTATGCCAACGCCTCCTCCTAAGGCAATTGAACCATTTCTGATAAGCGCAAGAATACAAATAACAATCAAAAGTACAATAGGAATAATGAGGTCGTAGATTTTGCCCTTAGGTGGATTTGCAGGTCCATTCTCCTCAAGTTCTCTTTCCTTTTTCTCATCTTCCATGGAAACATCAAGAATACCTAAGTCACCTTTTGTCTGAGCCTTAATCTCGAAGTCGGACATTTTGCCATAATCATATCCAAGGATTGCAATGGTAACGATAAATACCAGAGTAAGAATTGAATAAAAGTTATATGGAATGGCTCTTACGAAAAGTTCGAAACCTGTATATGTCTCGCTTTCAACGCAGCCTGAAACTGCTGCTGCCCAGGATGATACAGGAGCAATCATACATACAGGCGCAGCGGTTGCATCGATTAAGTATGCAAGTTTAACTCTTGAAATCTTCTTGGCATCAGTAACAGGCGCCATAACGGAACCAACTGTAAGGCAGTTAAAATAATCGTCGATGAAGATAAAAACACCGAGGGCAAAAGTCGCCAGCATCGCACCGGTTCTTGTCTTAATATGTTTCTCAGCCCAGGTACCAAATGCACGTGATGCGCCGGACTTATTAACAAGGGCTACCACGATTCCAAGGAGTACAAGGAATACCAGGATACCTGCATTATCCGTAACTGCGGCAATGAAAGCGTCCTCAGTAAGCACATCAATGGTACCCGTAAAATTACAGTTAGCTGCCATAATTGCGCCAAGGGCAACACCTATAAATAAAGATGAATAAACTTCCTTGGTAATAAGAGCTAAGAGAATTGCCACGAAAGGCGGAACGAGAGCCCAGATTGTACCTGGAAAAGTAAAACCCAAAAAACGAGCAGTTCCAATAATTAAAATCATTAAAAGGGAAATTGCAGATAAAAACGGAAATTTATGTTTCTCAAGAAACTTCGACATATAACCGACCTCCAATATAATACAATAGTACTTAAAATTATATAATTATAGACATTTTTAGTCAATAAGATGGGTTTACCTAATAAATGCAAATGGTTTATATTTATTTTTTAGTTTAATTTTTAAGTGATTTTTGATATTATTAAGATATCTTTAATGTGTGTTAAAGGAGGGTTACATATGCGCGGAATTCGTGGCAAAATCATCACCATGACTACTGCAGTGGTTATGGTTTGTATTATTCTTTCCGGTTTTGTTACTTACTTTACGGTATCAAGAAGTATGCGCGTCCAGTTTGATGACGAGTATACCAAGGCCGCATCCAATCTTGCAGAAGAGCTGAATACATGGCTTTCTGTTAAGGGCGATGATGTGCTTTCACAGTCACAGGCTATTGATATTGTAGGTAATTACGATCAGGACTATCTTATTTCTTACCTTACCGATTATGTTGAAAATTATAATTACAAGGATGAAATCTACGACCTGTATTTTATAAGTACCGAGAACAAAATGAGTTCCGGTACCGGATATATACCTGACCCGTCTGATGATTTCAGAACCAGGGGATATTATCAGATTTGCGAAGGCAACAGAGACATCCATTATACAAGTCCTTACAAGGATTCCGACACAGGCAGACTTGTTGTAACAGTATCAACAGGCTGTTATGACAAGAGCGGCAAGTTCGCCGGCTGCCTTGCAATGGATATTTTCGTGGATGAGTTAGGCGTTATTGTTGGAGAAGCAGAAACACCTGAAAACAGTTACGGCTTTTTGATTGATGCTGACCAGGGTGTTATCACTCATCCTAATGAGGATTACAGTTATGAAGAAGATCCTATCGCTTTGACAGACCTTCCTGACAGTCCTTATGCAGAACTTTCCGCCAACATTGAATCCGGAGATCCTGTAACCATTAATGACTATGATAATGAATCAAGACGTTTCTATATATCACCTGTTAAAGTCTGCGACTGGTATGCTATTGAAGCAGTATCAACACATATTCTTACAAAGAATATGAATAAGGTGATATTAAGACTCGGCATTGCTTTTGCCATAGCGATTATTGCAGGTATTGTTATTTCCGCAATTTCCGCATCCAATATAGCAAGACCTATTACAGTGCTTTCAAGAAGAATATCTTCTGGCGATTTCAGTAATAAGGTTTCAGTTAAGGGTACAAGGGAAATCAGGCAGCTTTCACAGGGCTTCAACGAACTTATGGAAAAGCTGAATATGCTGCTTGAATACAGTAATTCATCGGCTGACCAGATTAAGAATTATTCCGATAATCTTCAGACATTTGCCAATAATGTATCTGATGGTACCACGGCTCTTAATAATCAGATGGAAGAAATCGTTGGTAACATGGATGTTCAGTCAAGAAATGTTGCCGGTGGCAAGGACAGAATGAATACCTTCGGCAAGGACATTGATATGGTAGGCCAGGAATTCGAGAATATGCGTTCTAAACTTAATGACACAAGAGAGCAGATTCAGGCATCCTCTTCCACTGCGGGTTCACTGGCAGACAGTGCTCAGGCATCTGCAGATTCCATTCAGCAGATTTTTGAAGATGTTAAGAATCTTGAGAAGGCTGCCAACCAGATTAATGAAATCGTATCCACCATCGATGGTATTTCATCCCAGACTAACCTCTTAGCCCTCAATGCTTCAATCGAGGCTGCAAGAGCAGGCGAAGCCGGTAAGGGATTCGCAGTTGTTGCTGATGAGATTCGTTCTCTTTCAGAACAGACTGCAATGGCTACAACAGATATTGCTCATCTTATTGAGAATATCAACAAGCACATTGAAGCCACAGTTGAAGCCATCGACAGTTCAGCGAAGAACTTCGAGGATAACAAGCAGTACAGTAATGAAATCATTCAGGTATTCGAAGATATTCAGTCAAGCATTGAGCAGATTGGTGAGACCAATGACAACTTAAGTCAGACCATGAATACCTTCTATCAGAGTAAGCATGATGTTGAGACTGCATTCAGCGTTGTTGAGGAAAATACAGACGGTTGTATCAGCCACGTTGGACGTGCCAAGGAAGTTACCGCAACACAGGTTACTCTCATTAATGAGCTTCAGAGCAAGGCTGCAGAACTTAAAGAGATTTCTGCAAATCTTCGTGAGCAGGTTAATGCATTTAATTAAGGAATTGTTTAACGCAAGGAAGAAGCCATCCAAATGCTGGATGGCTTTTTTACATGCTCTTTTTGCGCCGCTTAGTGCTATGCTCTAACTTCTCTTCCCATCTTCTTAAGCATCTCACGATCGCTCTTAATTGTGGAACCGGAAGTTGTCAGCATATCCCCTGTAATGGTAGCGCTGGCTCCTCCCCTGAATGCCGCCTCACCGTTACCCTCGATGAGTTTTCTGCCTGCCGCAAGACGAATGTCGGCTTCAGGATTTATATATTTAAATATCGCAATCGTCCTTAATATCTCATCATTTGTCAGCCTTGAAAGATTCTCAAGCGGGGTTCCCGGAATCGGAATTAAGGTATTAATCGGAATTGATTTAATCTCAAGTTCAGAAAGCGCAAACGCCATATCGATTCTGTCATCCATAGTCTCACCCATACCGATGATTCCGCCGGAGCACACATTAAGACCGGCCTTCTTCGCTCTCTTAATATTCGCATTCTTGTCCTCAAAAGTATGAGTCGTACAAATCTTCTTAAAGTACTTTGGCGACGTCTCGATATTATTGTGATAATTCCTTACGCCCGCCTCATAGAGCCTGTCAAACTGCTCCTGTGTAAGAAAGCCTAAAGATGCACAAAGATTAATCTTAAGCTCAGCCCTTAATCTTTTAAATATCTCTATAATTCTTTCAAAATCTTCATCTGAAGGACCATGCCCTGAAATTACAATTGCAAACCTGTCCACTCCTGCCTTCTCATTGGAGGAAGCAAGTGCATATATATCATCATATTTAAGAAGATCATAAACTTCGCATCCTGTATGATTGTGAGCAGACTGAGCGCAGTACTTGCAGTCTTCTGAGCAGGCACCATTCTTCGCTGAGATTATTGAGCATAAATCAACTCTGTCTCCTGAAAAATGTTTTCTTAATTTATCTGCGCCTTCGCTAAGTTTGTCAAGGTCTGTACTTTTAAGAAAACTTAAATCATCATCTTTTGAAATTCTGTAACCGTCCATAATTTCTTCAGCTAATTTAAGTACATCCGTGGTCATTATTTTACCTCCTTCCAGTTAACTGAAATAAGCGAAAGAATAAGGGATATGCCCATACCAATCAGGGTAAGATAATTCATGATTATTGCCGGAATACCAAGATTTGTAAGGACATTTCCGAAATATGTTCCCATAATTCCGAAGAGTCCGCCTGCAATAACAGCTGTAACCCAGAGTCCTAAATTGATGCCGCGCTTTTTATATGCAAAAATTGCAATCATAAGCGGAAAAATAACCCCCGGCGTATATATGCTGTAAGCGCCGGTCAGAAGACTCATGATGTCACCCTGTCCCAGTACAGCCAGAAGGAGGGCGAGAATACCAATAACAATAACTGTAATTCTTACGCCTTTTACGCTTTCCTTCTTTAAGATGTCCTTAACGAAGATTGTGGATGCGTTGATGATGCAGGTATCTGTTGATGAAAGAATTGCGGAAAGAAGTCCGAATATCAGCAGAACTGCCACCCACTTAGGCATAATGGAGATGGCATACATAAGTGCACCCATGTCACCCATTTCTTCAGGAGTAACATTATATTTAATCCACATACCAATTAATGTAATCATTACTGAGAAAACAAGCAAAACCACACCTGCTATCCAGGCGGAATTCTTCGCAGACTTACTGTCTTTGGCAATGAAATTTCTGGACATGATATCAGGTCCCAGGAAATATACTCCGCCAATTACAAAAAACTGCGTAAAGAGATTGGAAACTTTATAATTCTCATTAAGAAGTTCGATATTCTGCATAATTGCGCCGTTGTTATCGCCTCTTGTTAAATAAAGATATCCCATGCAGATTGTTACGCCAAGAAGTATGATCACCAGCTGAACCTTGTCCGTCTTAACAACTGACATCTGTCCGCCGATAGCAGTATATGCAATTACGATAATGGATGTGATTACGAAGATGAGGGTGCTGCTTTTTCCAAGGGCAAAGGTAATGAGAGAATTCATTGCGACCAGCTGCCCTGCAATAACGCCAACCCATGATATAACGATAATCAATGATATAATAACTTCCGCAGGTCTTCCAACAATTCTTCCTGCCAGATCAGGCAGCGTATCTGCGCCGATATCCCTAACCTTCTTAGACAAAAATACCGATTGTAGTATCAGCCCCACAGCACCAAATGCCAGCCACCAGATTCCGGGGAAACCAATATTATAAACTGTTGTTGTAATACCAATAGTGGTGGAAGCACCTATAACTGTGGCAAGAAGCGTCATTACAACTGACAGGGAATTCTGTTTTTTTCCTGCAACGGAATAATCTGTGAAAGAATTGATATTTCTGATATCGAGAATACCGATAAAGATAAAAACAACCAGATATAACAGTAATGCGATTGTAAAAATATAATTCATAATAAAAACCTCTTCCTTGTATTAACCACATAATGTTATACAATGAAGAGGTTTGTTTGTCAACCTGTGCCGATTTTATGGTTGACTATTCAAAATAGTCAACCTGTGACTAAAGTTCTGCAAATCTCGCAATTAATGCCGCAATCACCTGATTCTTTGAAGGCACATTATCCTTTAGTTTTTCAAGGATATCAGCTCTGATTCCAATACCCACAATAAATCTTGAATATACTCCCGTCTCCAGATCAGACAACGCCTCAGTCAGCATACCGCAGAATTTCTGATTTCCCACATAAAGAGAATTATTCTCCTTCTTAACCGCCTTCACATCGTAAAGGCTCTCCACCACATCAATAACCATCCCTGATACCGCCTGATTAACCGGCTCTTTGGTCACCAGTTCGGAAGGAGTCAGAATCATACTTAAATAAATCCCACCATTAGGCGAGTCAAAATTCCTGCCGCTGTGTCCCTTGCCGGCAGTTTGAACTCTGGCAACAATTGTAGTCTTATGTGGTACATCAAAACCATCGAAAACTATTTCTCTCTTGGCCTGAGTATTGGTTGAATCAATATTGTCATATACAAAAAGATTATCAAGAATTTTACTTACATCTGCCTTTACTTTCATATCACGAAGGCAGAGTTCTATACCTGCACTGCTGATAATATCGGAAGTTTCCGAGAGCATATAGCCTCTGTTCTTAACTGAATCAATGGCATATCCCTGCTTCTTTAAATCATTAACTGCTTTCCAGACTGCATTTCTGGACACTGCAAGATCACCGGCAAGTTTTTCTCCCGAAATATATTCACCTTTGGCTTTTTCCAGTGCCTGGATTATTCGATCTTTTGTACTCATATATTTTCCGTTTCTGCCTTATATATTCTTGTTAACAGTATTAATCTGTATTATAATATAATCCGCATAGAAAAAGCCACCCCCATTATCTGCAAGAGCCTCGCAGGTTTGAGAGTGGCTTTTCCTTATATTTCCTGTTTTTTTACGTTATTTTTTCTACTTAGTCATTTTTCATATTCCAAAATGTCACCCGGCTGACAGTCAAGTGCCTCGCAGATGGCTTCTAAGGTCGAGAAGCGGATGGCGGAGATTTTGCCATTTTTCATTTTGGAAAGATTTACGTTGGATACGCCAACTGCTTCCGATAAATCGTTAAGTGAGATTTTGCGGTCCGCCATTACACGGTCAAGTCTTAATATAATCTGTCCCATAGCGCACCTCCTTATAAAGTCTCATCAACCTGGGTCTGAAGTGTAAGACCATAGTCAAGGATGGTATAAACTGCCCATGTTAAGAGGCCACAGATTACTGCGAAACCTGTACCTGCTGTGAAGAATAATGTTACGCTAAGTACGATCATTGAGATAAGAACTTTCTTCTGAACTTTCTTATCGAATGGAGTGTCAGCCTTCTCGATGAATGCGAATGTTGATGCAAGTAAGCTCATAACTACTGCAAGTAAACCAATGAGGATGCCAACGCCTGTGCAGTAAATGCCATATACCATGCTGAACTTATGTGTCTGCATATAGTCATTAAGTGCAGGGATGCTGGACTCAACTTCCATGTCCATAATCTTGTGAGGATCCAGGTCACCAAACTTTACATATGCATTGTTAGCTTCCATATTAGTAGGGATAAGGTCTGCTTCTGTTACAACTACATCTGTCTTTCCGTTATTTGCGATGTCATCTGCTGTGGTAACACCTTCTGTGGTTATAACCACTTTATCACCTGTTTCCATTGCCTTCATCATTGCATCGTCGAATTTCTGTCCAGTTAACATGATTGCAATTCCGCCGACCATTGCCATTACACAACCTACGATACATGCGATTGCTACTATTCTTGTTACGATTCTTAATGCTTTACAACTCTTTTTAACTTTTGCTAATTTAATATTCTCTTCGTTCATGATTAACTCCTTTTATTTACAATCAATTATTAGTTTAGTTTCTGTTTTGCAAATCGCTTGGGCTTTTTGCTCCGCGCTTTGCGTTTTGTTTGAGAACCGGCCCGGCCGTGGTCCGTTCTCTAAGCCTTTGAAATCCGCCCTGGCCACGGACGTTTTTCTCTTGCTATGTCATTATATTACAACAGCAAAAAACGTTTGTCAACAATTTTTTATCGTTTATCGTTAATTTTTTATATTTTTTCATAAATTATTTATCGAAATATTTATCTATTCCATCTGCAATTCCTTTGGCAATCTTCCATTGATAATCTTCTGTTGCCATATTGGCATCTTCTGTCGGATTACTCATATATCCCATCTCAACAATTGTTACCGGAGTGCGGCACCAGTTGATACCACTCATGGTATCTGTCTCCCACACATACTGCCTGTTGCAGCCCGTGGATGCAACAAGTTCATCAAGCACATCAGTTGAGAGTGCTTTACTCTGGCTGTACAGATCCGCATTATATGGATTGGACGATGTCTGGCATATCGTCATGGCCCCGTTGGTTGATGTATTCTCAGAACCATTAGCATGAATTCTTATAAAAGCATCAGCTCCTGCATCATTCGCAATGGCTGCTCTTTCAGAATTACTTATATTTACATCATGTGTTGTACGAACCATTATTACTTCGTATCCCCTGTCTTCAAGTTCCTGCTGTAGTTTAAGGGATACCATTAAGGTAAGCTCATATTCAGCAAGACCTGAAGTTGCACCCGATGTACCGGATGATACCTTAGGTTTCATCTCTGATGAACCCGGACCTATTGGCTCCTTCTCACTATTTCCTTTACCCTGATGACCCGGATCTATAACAATCAGATATCCTGATGGAAGTTTATCTTCTGTCACAAGATATTCTTTCTTTATATAATATTCTCCTCCATTAAGAGAAACTTTATACCACTCTCCATTTTCTCCTATAACAGATACTGCTGTTCTCTTTGCAACAACATCTACCTTATCATATTCTGTTCCAGGACCTGTACGCACATTTACCCTGTCAGATGCATATAATGTAATTGTGTCAAATAGTGTATCACCGCTCACAGCCGCTCCGTTCACATCTGCTGCACCGGACTCACCTGCTGAATCTGCTGCACCTGCCGTATCACCTTCTAACACGCTTCCGGTCACAAGACCATCATCCGCCTCATTACCATCCGTCACGCCCTCAGTCCCAGCGCCCGCATCACCGTTCTCACCGGTCTCATCACTTCCCAGATAAAGCACAATAACTTCCTTATCCTCTTCGGTGTCCACCGGATCCTCTTTCTTACAGCCTGCAAAACTTAAGCTCAAAATTAAAATTATCATTATATATATGAGTGATTTTTTCATAGCGCGTCTCCTCTTCGCTCATTATACCACAAAAATTTTTTACAATATTGTGTTGACAAACAATATTATACGTCATATAATATCATCATGAAAACAATATTGCACAGGAGGTAACACATATGACTTATCAGCTTACAGCTCCTTTATTGGATGCATGTGTTATAGGCGTTGTGGCAGCCGGCGATACATACGGTTACACATTAACGCAGAAGGTTCAGGAAGTTGTGGACATTTCAGAGTCAACACTTTACCCGGTACTTAGAAGATTACAGAAATCCGGTTTACTGACAACATATGATCAGCCATTTGAAGGACGGAACAGAAGATACTATTCAATTACTGAAGACGGAAAGAAACAGTTAGACTTCTACAAAGCAGAATGGGAAGTTTACAAGAATAACATCGACAAATTATTAGGAGGTGCATCCAATGAATAAAACAGAATTTCTTAAAGCTTTGGAAAAGCAACTTAAATACCTTCCAAAAGAAGACAGAGACGATGCACTTAACTATTACTCAGAATACATCGACGACATGAACTTCGCAGAGAACGAAGACATCAGCATAAGACTTGGCAAGCCAAAGGACATCGCCAAGAACATCATTTCAGAATGTGCTGAGAAGACGATTGACAAGCACGACTCAGAGAAAGGCGCAAAGAGCACAGCTAAAATCGTATGGCTTACAATACTGATCATCTGCTCTTCACCTGTAACATTGCCAATCGCAATCGCACTGCTGACAATTGTCTTCACACTTGTCCTTACAATAACAGTGGTACTGCTTAGTCTCGGACTATCTGCATTGGCTGTAATTGCAGCCGGAATAATATGCTCAGTATTATCATTCATGCTTCCGGGCTTTGGAACCAAACTGGTTGCCCTGGGCATAGGACTTATAATTGCAGCAGTTGGTGCATTACTTCTTATAATCACCATCTTCTTAGCAGAGCTGTTTATTAAACTTATCATACTTATTTGCAAAGCAATAATCGGAAAGAAAAAGGAGGCCTGAATAAATGAATAAAGTATTAGGAATCACCGCAATAATATGCGCTGTATTAATCGTAATCGGAGTAGGCATTCTGTTCATCGGCAAAGCCCTTGGCGGAACTGATAATTTCTCATTCGAAGTTATAAATAACAAACTCACTTCATCAACAAAGGAAATGGTCGAAAATACTGTTGATGTTGAAACTTTTGATTCTCTTAATGTTGATGTTGATTCAGCAAAACTTTGCATTAAAAAAGCAGACGAAAACCAGGTATATTACAGAATCGACAAAAAGGCCGAACCAACCGTTACAAACGAAAATGGTACATTAACCGTTACATCAAAATATCCTGATAACGGCACATTCTTCACAATGAACATAGGCGATAACGAAGAATATCAGAATTATATTGAAATAAGAGTTAAGGACGCTGATTTTCTCAACCTCGTTGTTAAGTCGGATTCAGGAAGCATCGAAGTATCAGACATTGCAATCGAAGGAAATATCGAATCATCATCAGGCTCTACCAAAATCACCGACTGCGCAGGCTCAGGCATCGTGGTAATTGATTCAGATTCAGGTTCAACAACTATTACAGACGCTGATTTTGACAGCCTTAAGATTCAGAAAGATTCCGGAAGCATTAAGCTCATTAATGTAAATGCTGAAGAGGTTTCACTGGATTCCAGCAGCGGAAGCCAGACACTTGATTCCTGCGATATTACAAAGTTTGCGACAAAGAGAGACAGTGGTTCATTAAAAGTGGATGGAAGCACCATTGATGAGGTTAATGCCGAAGCATCCAGTGGGAGCACAAATTACAACGAGTGTGTTATTGGAAATTTTACATCTTCAACAGATAGCGGTTCAACAACACTTTATATCCAGGGCAAGGAATCAGATTATAATTATAAATTTGATATATCTTCAGGTTCAGTTAAGATTAATGATGAAAAGAAATCTAATGAATACGTGAAGGATAATGGCGCTGACAAGACCATCGATATTCAGGCCTCTTCAGGAAGTACAAAAATAGATTTCTATGAATAACAAAAAAGGACGAAGCCATCTGGTTTCGTCCTTTTTCTTAAACTTCACCTAGTTCATTGCCGGTGCCTTATTCTCAACCTGCTTCTCAGGCTCGTTCTGCTTAGCCTTTGGCTTCGCCTCAAGTCCCATCTGCTGTCTTACTTCATGATATTTATTATTAATATTTTCAACAGTCATAGGATCAACCTGATTCTCAACCTTCATCATCTGAGCATATACAGTTCCGAACTCAGGTGAATCCATAAGCTTGTCAACACGTTTGACGAAATCACTGTCAGAGAAATCTGAAGCATATTCATCTCTGCTGGCATTCTTCTTCTCTTCCTTCATCTTGCTGACAACTACTGCTCTTGCAACATTTCTCTTCATTGCAATATTTACATCCGGCTTAAGGTCTTCAACATCGTATACGAAATCATCGCCAAGTGCATTCTGACGTTCAAGTTCATCAATCTCATCCTCGACAAGTGCATTCTGACGCTCAAGTTCATCAACCTCATCCTCGCCAACAGCAGGTAAATTATCTGCGATATCCTGAACATCATTTTTAATTTCAGCAAACTGGGCATTGATTCTGTCAATCATACCATCAATAGTATTATACCATAATACTGAATGAACTTCTTTCTCACCTCTCATAAATGCCTGTTCAGACGTCTGTCTTACAAGTTCTGACATGGCACCGCCATGGCCTGTTGTAATAAGATCCTTAAGCTGTTTACGATCAATCTCACGAATCATACCATTGAAAGCTTTATGCTCTTTAAGAATCTTTTCCTGCTCTACAGCCTTCTTAATGAAGTCACCGCTCATTACAAAATCAAGCTTGCCTTTTTTATCTCTTTCAGCGCCTGCAATATTACGGCATACAATAATACCTGTTACTGCACTTGTTAATCTTTCTGAACCATTCTTAACAAGATCCTGCATAAATTCAATCTTCTCTTTTACAGTTGGTCTGAATCTTGCGAATGTATCGCTCTGAGGAATATCTTCGAAGTCTGCAACCTTAAGAGTTGTCTTGTAATAATCCTCAACTCCACCACCATGGCCTGTCTTAAATGCCTTGTTAAGTGATTCCCATCTCTTAGGATTAACCTTGGCATACTGGAAGGCTGTTTTAACAGATGGCTCGTTCTTGAACTCATCTATCATTTTATTTAATTCTTCCCTGTTCACATCCTTGTTGAGTGAACCACCACGGAATGAATTACGCTTTGCATCTGCAATGGTTCTTAATGCAAGTAATTTTGCAAAATCATCGAATGTCATATTATTGGTATGTAAGTCTACGCCATCCTGTAATTCTTCAATATAATTCTTAACATTAACTGTCTCATTATTAATATTATTTGCATTACCAACTAAATCAGCATCATTGAAGATTTCTTTGTGATTATCCACGTCAATGTTATTAACAATATCATTCTCATCAAGAATATTCTTAAGTACTGACATGTTATAAGTATTGCCCTGTGCATTCTTGGCAGTATTAATCTGCTCTTCAATTTTCTTACCGTCGCTCTTAACAAAGCCATAGACATCAGTATATTTTTTCTTGGCTTCATCAACGCTGGTAAGATGAAGCGGCATCTCTTCAATCCAGTCATAGAAATGATTATCAAATCTGTATATCTGTTCAGATACAGCTACGATATCCTTGATATTCTGAGGAAGTTTGTCATAATCCTCATCTGCCTTAATGGCATCAATGGCTGCTTTAATACTATTATTATTATTTACAAGTTGCTCATAGTAATCTTCAACTACATATGTTCCATCTACATTATTTCCATAAATAAATGTCGGCTTTAAATCGCCCAGTTCAATATCCTGAAAATTATATTTAACAGTAGTATTAAGAGCTTGGATATTTAAGTTGATAACATTAATTGCATCGGCTATCTTCTTCAGATTATCATAGTGTTTATTGTTCTGATCAACCTTGTGAATTTCTTTCTGTACATCTTCACCATAAATCTCAGCTCTTAATTTAAAATCATGATCCAAAGACTTAGCCTGTCTTTCTTTCATTCCCTTAAATCGTTCGATAGTACCGCTTTTATCTACATTTTTCCTTTTCTCCGCATCCAGCTTCTTCTGAGACTTATTTTTCTGCTTGGCTATGGAGATTTTGACAGCGCCCTTAACGGAAACTATTTCATCAATTTCATCATCTTTATTACCAAGAAGTCTGTTCAGCATACGAGCTTCCGAAACATTTTTCATAGCTGTTGTTTCAGAAATATCATTAGCTCTTTTTTTAATTTCATCCTCAAACTTAGTATTGTCAGGATCTGCTTCTGTTATTGTTTTACCCATGAAATCCTTAATTTTCTCACGAAGTACCAGCAGACGAAGTGGTGAATATGAAAAATCCGGGTCATAGATAGCTTGAAATATACTATTAAGTTCATACGCCTGATGTCTCTTTTTTTCCTGCACTTTTTTAATTTCTTCTGTCTTATCCTTCTTTTTATTATCAGGAATTATTTCTCCACAGAATGTATTGAGAGCAGAAGTTTCGCCCTTAGACAATTCATAAGCCATATAGTTATCCTCTATTGTCGAATGTATTGCCTTAAATTGATAAGGGCTCTGATTAATTCTTTTAGAATGATTCTCAATCTCCCGCGCAAGATATGAAACACCTTTCACACTTATTACAGCATCCCTACCCTGCTTCAAATCATATACATCAAAAACAGGAATTTTATAATTTTCCAAAGCCTCATTGGCATCCTTCAATATCTTTGCAATGGCTCCCGGCTTGGCACTGATAACCGTGCTATGGAAATCGTCAGCTAAAACACTGCTATCAGCAATAAACTTAGCATATTCATCAGCCAGTGCTTCATAATTCTCAGAATCTTTAAGAACCATGAAAGCAGCTTCAGGGCTCATCTTCTTTTCAGAAATAAGCCATGCAGCGAACATACCTGTAGGATATTCCATCTCAGGATCTGCAATTACCAGATCATCAGCCATATCAGGATATTTTTTCTTCTCTTCCTCTAATCTGGCTTCAACAGCTTTCTTGATTTTGTCGCTCAAATCATTTCCGGTAGCACGAATTTCCCCATCTGTATCAATATTTATTCGTTTTCCGTACTTATCATCCTCTTCATCTGTCAAAAAAACGCTCATGTTTATTACTTCCTTTCTACACAGTCTTAACCACTTGTTGTTCTAACTATAACACCCAAAGTACAACAAAAGTATAACAAACCTATTTTATATCCCTGTATGCCCACAAAAGCATATATTTAACGTAAAAAATAAATGAATTCTTCATAAACAAATCCGTATATTTCTTCTGTTCATCATCCATATATTTCCCATAATAAGGATTATCCCTGAAATTCGGAAACTCCCTTACCATCGTTTCCCTGATATGCTTAATAAAAGAATACTTCCGCCCCTTCTTCATTCTCATATACGAGAAAACCGTATTGGTATAATAGGTGATAGTAAAAATATTCTCTATCTCATCCTTATATTCTTCGAAGAATCCCCGTTCCTTCATCTCCTTAAGCATGGTTTCTCCGGCCACCAGCCTGTCCCTGCACCTTTGCTCAGTTATGGTATGAACCGTGGACACATCGTGCTGGTAATAATAGTACATGGGCCTGTCCACATACTCAAAATGCTTATAATACATACACCACACAGGCGATGCACAGTTATCCTCGTAAAAAATCCCCTCCGGGAAACTTAAATTATTCTCCCTTATAAGACTGGCCCTGTAGACCTTAATAACCATGGAGCCTGCATTACGAAGAAGATTCTTTCTTCTCTCCTTATTCATCACTCCGCACTGGTCAGGGGAATTACATTCAACAACCTCTCCAATTTCATAGGTATGCTCCTTAACGAGATTATATTTACATCCTACGACATCAGCCCCGGTCTCTTCCCCTTTTTTAATCAGCGTCTCATAATAATCCGGACTTACCCAGTCATCAGAATCAAGAAAGCCTATCCATTCCCCTTTGGCTTCCTTCATGCCGGCATTTCTGGCTCCGCCCTGATGCTTATTAACCTTACTTTCTATCACCCTGACAAGGTTCGGGAATTTAGCCTTATATTCATTAAGAATATCAAGTGAATTATCCGTAGATGCGTCATCCACCGCAATAATCTCATAATCCTTAAGTGTCTGATTAATAAGGGAATCCATGCAAAATTGTAACTTATCATCACCTGCCATGTTATAAACAGGTACAATAATACTAAGTTTCATTAATCTTTCCTTAACTAATATGATGCGATGTGGTCACCCGAATCATCCACATTCTTCTCTATCTTCTTAATAACCACATAATAACTGTAATTATCATTAACCTTAATGCTGACTCTGTCTCCCTCTTTATGCCCCATCAGTGCCTTGCCAAGGGGAGACTCTATACTTGCAAGACCATTCAGGCTGTCGCTTCTTATACCCGTAACAATTCTTACAGTCTCTTCCATATTGTCTTCCTCAAAGAAAAGAGTCACGGAAGTATTAATGCCAACCTCATCATCTTTGGACGTATCCTCAATAATATTGGCCGTGGTGATCATTTTTTCCAGATATCTTATACGGCTGTTATTACGGTTATTATCTCTCTTGGCCACATAATATTCGAAATTCTCAGACAAATCACCCTGCGCCCTTGCTTCTTTAAGACTCTCAAGAAGTTTCGGTCTTAAGGTATATTTACGATATTCTATCTCTTCATTTATTTTATCAATATCAGATTTGGTTAAATTCTCGCCCATAATCTCACCTCGCTAATTATTAATTATACCATACATAGCCCCCGGATGCATTATATCTTTATTAATATTGTCAATTGCAAATGGCTTAAAATAGGTATATTATAGATATGTTATTGAAAAATAAGGAGACACAAAATGAATACGCATGTTAATAAAGGTATTAAATTAAGCAATAAGACCTACAAACTGGAGCAGGATCCATATAATTACCAGCTTCAGAATGTGGAGCATCCGGAATTATTTCGCGAGATGTTCCCATATGTAGAGACTCCAAAGATTGCTTTTAACTATCGTAAGGTTCCTGAGAACATGCCGGAGGATATCTTCATTACAGATACTTCCTTCAGAGACGGCCAGCAGTCAAGAGCTCCGTATACTACAGAGCAGATGGTTCACATCTATAAACTGCTCCATGAACTTGGCGGCCCGAATGGCATGATTCGTCAGACTGAATTCTTCGTTTATTCCGAGAAAGACCGTAAGGCTCTTGAACAGTGTATGGAACTTGGATATAAATTCCCGGAGATAACCACCTGGATAAGAGCATCCAAGAAGGACTTCGAACTTGTTCGTTCCATCGGCGTTAAGGAGACAGGTATCCTGGTAAGCTGCTCTGACTATCACATCTTCAATAAGATGGGACTTAACAGACAGCAGGCTTTGGATAAATATTTAGGCATTGTGTCCGACTGCATCGAAGCGGGACTTAAACCGAGATGTCATTTTGAAGATATTACAAGAGCAGACTTCTACGGCTTCGTTATTCCATTTGCTCAGGCTCTTACAGAGATGAGCCAGCAGTCAGGAGTCCCTATCAAAATCCGTGCCTGCGATACCATGGGCTTCGGCGTACCGTATCCCGGAGCTGCACTTCCAAGAAGCGTATCCGGTATTATCTATGGTCTTCAGCATTATGCCGATGTACCGTCAGAGATGCTTGAGTGGCATGGTCATAACGATTTCTACAAGGGAGTAGTTAATGCAACCACAGCCTGGATGTACGGTGCATCAGCAGTTAACTGTTCACTTCTTGGTATCGGTGAGAGAACCGGTAATGTGCCTTTGGAGGCGATGATTTTTGAATACGCATCACTAAGGGGCCACTTAAATGGAATGAATACTCAGAAGATTACTGAGATTGCAGAATATATCTCTAAGGAAACAGGTTATGAGATTCCTCCAATGACACCATTTGTTGGAGCAAATTTCAACTTAACAAGAGCAGGTATTCATGCAGACGGTATGCTCAAGGATCATGAGATTTATAACATCTTCGATACAGAGACCATTCTTAACAGACCGCCTAAGGTATCAGTTACATCCACATCAGGTATGGCAGGCGTTGCATACTGGGTTAACGGATATTTAAAGGGCAAGGGCTTAAATCCTGTTGATAAGAAGTCAGATGTGGTTCAGAAGATTTATGAATGGGTTCAGAGTGAATATGACAATGGACGTATTACCATCATAAGCGATGCCGAGCTTGAGATGAAGACAAGAGAAGCAATGGGATTAGATAATTAAAATATACCTGTGTGTGTATCATATCGTTATGGGGATGACGATATTACGCAAATAAGGAGAGAGAACCTTAACCGGAACTCTCTCCTTCTTTTATTTATGTTTTCTTTATTTCTGTTTTATCTTCTTTATGCTCATCACCACATATATCACAAAGAGTGTAAGAGCAAATATTAATCCGGCAGGATATGAAATGGTTTTTGATAACTTAAGTCCTTCCTTGGCCATCATAATATAGGTAAGTGATACAGCCGACATAAATGTTGCCGGCAGAGCTGTAATGAGTGATTTCCACTTCTTACCCTCTTTAATAAGATAAGCTGTTGCCACCCATAAGGATATCATCGCAAGAGTCTGATTACTCCACGAGAAATATCTCCAGAGTACATTGAAATCAAGCTGTGTAAGTACGGCTCCGATTCCAAGAAGAGGTATTGTAATAATCAGTCTGTTAACAATCTTCTTCTGATCAAGTTTGGTCCACTCAGCAAGAATAAGTCTTGCGCTTCTAAATGCTGTATCACCTGATGTGATAGGACATACAACTACGCCGATAACTGCAAGAACACCACCTACGTTGCCAAGCATTGTCTTACTAATCTCGTAAACGACACCTGACTGACCTGCAAGAGTTAAGGCATCATTAAGCATCTGTGTGCCACCATAGAATGCAACTCCGGCTGCTGCCCATACAAGTGCAATCACGGACTCAATTATCATTGCTCCGTAGAATACAGTATGACCTTCCTTCTCCGATGTGATGCACTTGGCAATCATTGGAGACTGGGTTGCATGAAAGCCTGAGATGGCGCCGCACGCAACTGTAATAAACATAAACGGCCATATCGGCAGATTATCAGGATGAAGGTCTGCAAGTACAAGTTCCGGAATGTGATACTTTGGAATTACGAACATTGCACCGCCGATGCTTACTGCCATAACAATCAGAATTACTCCGAATATCGGATATAATTTACCAATCACCTTATCAATTGGAAGCAGTGTGGCAAGCACATAATAAATAAGAATTACCACAATCCAGAATCCGTTTGATAAAAATGAAGGTGTAAGATTAGCTATAAGGGATGCAGGACTTGTAACGAATACAGTACCTGTAAGGAGCAGTAAAAGTATTGAGAATATTCTCATTATATAAAGTGCAGGCTTACCCAAATATATACCTGATAATTCTGCTATGGATGCACCCTTATTTCGGCAGGATATCATGCCACTCATATAATCATGTACAGCGCCTCCCAAAATGGAACCAAAAACAATCCATAAGAAAACTACCGGGCCAAAGCATGCTCCCATTAATGCTCCGAAGATAGGGCCTGTACCTGCTATATTAAGCAGCTGTATAAGCACAGCCTTCCACGTCTTCATTGGTACGCAGTCAACACCATCATTGATTTCAATTGCAGGTGTCTTTCTGTCATCTGGTCCAAAAACCTTTTCTGTCAGTTTACCATACAGGAAGAATCCTGCTAAAAGTACAAGTAAAGCAACAAGAAACGAAATCATAACAAAGCCTCCGAACGAAACATATTATTGTATTCACCAAATTATTATTTAACTAATTTAGCGAATTCCAGAGCCTTTCCAACATCACCGTCAACTTTAAGTTTACCCATTGTAAATGCAACAACAGGGTCGAGTTTTCCATCAATAAGTTTGTTGAAATCAGCAAGGCTGATGGTAAGTGCACAGTTACGGTCATTGTATTCGTAAGGCTCAACGCTGATTTTGTGGTCCTTTACTTCTACATAGAATACACCATTGCTCTTACCTGTGATATTAACCTGCACTGCAAGAAAATCCACATTTGAAACATCTGCCTTTGCTGCAAGGCCTCTTACTTTTTCTAAAACGTCATTAAATGTCATACCATTTCTCCCTTCTTTGTGGTTATAACCACAAACACAAATTTTTATACCTCTGTATCCATACACACCCTGCTGGCAGTATAAGGTCTGACCTTACCATCTGCTACAGCTACGTGCTTAGGATTAACAGCATACCCTTTAAGCGCTTCTTCATCTTCAAAAGTTGAATCAAGCATTACATCACAGTTTGAACTTGGAAGAGGATTAATATTAACGCTTATATCAATAAGTCCCGGAATCTGTCCTTTAAGACCTTCCAGTCCCTCCTTAATTCCGGCCTTCACCTTCTCCTTCTCATCACCTGTCAATTCTTCTTTAAGTACCCATAGTATTACATGCTTAACCATAACCTGTCTCCTTAATATTTTTTAGTATATAGTCTCAATATCGCCATCTATTCCAAAACGCTTTCTGAATGTCTCAAGGTCCGCATCAGTTTTAAGTAACATGACATCTTCGAATACTCCCGTATGAATATCCTTAAAACCTGCCACCCTCTCGCCATTACAGATGCTTGCCTTTATGACGGGAATGAGTCTTTCTTTATCATATTCTTCCTGTTTTATTTTCTTCCTAAACAGCATCGATTGCTACCCTAAAAACACGATAATAAACTTTTTTATACTCTTGTCAGATTCTTGGTAAACTTACAAAGAGGATATCCTGTACATCCCCAGAATTCACCAAACTTTCCGTTTCTTATCTTCATGGCCTTACCGCACTGTGGGCATATCTCTTCAGCCCTTACATCATCGGTGCGATGCACATTCTCCTGCATTAATCTTTCATATACCACCTGATTCATTCGGCAGTCACCAAGAGCTCTGTGGGCATCAACAACCTCTACTCCATAATGAGTTGCCAGGTCACCCAGTCTGTGATGTGACAAGGCAGGCAGTCTGGTGTTGGCAAGAGGCAGTGTATCAATATAATCATTACCTATGGTCTTATTGTGACACTCTCTTGCAAAGCGGTATATGTATTTAAGATCAAACTGAATTATATTATGACCTACAAGTGGAAGATCTCCGGCAAAATCCATGAACATCTCCAAAGCTTCTCCAACAGGCGGCGCATCAGCAACCATCTCATCATTAATTCCGGTAATCTCGGTAATATATGGAGGAATCGGAATTCCAGGATTTACCAGCTGACTAAACTCAGCATCAATCTCTCCTCCAAGCACACGAATCGCCCCTATCTCGGTAATCATATTCCTATTTGGATCTGTTCCCGTTGTCTCTAAATCAAAGACACAGTAATCCCTCACATACTCATGCAGATGTCTTCCAAGTGTATTACTGAACATTTGATGCCCCCTTATATTCAATGCAAAGCATGGTCAAATCATCAAACTGAGGAGCAGACTTAACAAAAGCATCAACCGCTTCCTTCACACCCTGAAGAATCTCTGCAGGAGCCTTGTCCTTATTGGCATTTAATGCATCAACCATATTGGCTGTACCAAACATGTTCTTCTCTTCATTGGTTGCCTCCGGCACACCGTCAGTATATACAAAGAGCTTTGAGCCAGGCTCCATCTTAATCTCATATTCCTTATATTTAGCGCCTTCAATTGCACCAACTGCTATTCCATGTTTATCCTTAATGAGCTTCCAGTCGCTGTCCTTCTCCTTAATTACCGGATACTCATGTCCTGCATTGGATGCAGTAATAATACCGGTCTTGATATCAAGTACACCTATCCATACAGTTACAAACATCTCCACCTGGTTGTTCGCACAGATGGCATTATTGGTTCTCTCCAGGGCATTCGCCGGAGATACACCAAGGATTGCAATACTCTGAAGGATTGTTTTTGATATCATCATAAATAATGATGCAGGCACACCCTTACCGGATACATCCGCAATTACCATGCAAAGATGATCCTCATCAATAAGGAAGAAATCGTAGAAGTCACCGCCTACTTCCTTCGCCGGATTCATTGAAGCATGTAAAGAAAATTCATCTCTTTCAGGGAACGCCGGAAAAATATGGGGCAGCATACTGTGCTGAATCGCTGCTGCCATATCAAGGTCTCTGTCTGCAATGGCCTTCGACTTACTCTGCTCAATATTAATAAGACAGTACATCAGTAAAAGCACACACATAACCACGCCATAGCTTATGGAGATTCCATACACACCAATGGTGAATATAGCCGCCAGGGTTGGCGCTAAAACATAGAGAAGCAGTACAATTATCTGATAAGTCTGAAACTGTTTTCTGTGATTAATAATTAGAATAATTGATGCTACTGTAGTAGCAAACAGATATATCATCGAGACAGGATACAAAGCGCTTCTTGAATAAACACCATTAGCATCTACCGTAAAATACACGCCCGTAAAAATATTAATAATTCTCATTGCAATGGCAACGAAAAATCCAAAATGAATTATCTTACTGAATACGCTTTCTACCTTATCTTCACTCTTAACCACACCTGAAACATAACGATAGAAATAATAACATCCTGCCGGCATGCACATGTAATAGAAAGTATTATCAATAATATTAACAAGGCGATAGGAAGGATCTGCATCCACAAGCCATGCAACAAGATCTGTAAAAAGACCGAAATAGGTAACATTAATAAGATACAGCAGGTTCTTGTGATTGGCACCGGTCTTACCAACATCCACAAGACAGCATACATAAAGCACATAGCCTACAAGCATGCCTGTCAGGTCCACGCCTATATTTATAAGATAAGTAGGATAGATATTATCTGAACCCTTAATTCTTACAAGTATTCCCGCAATAATCATAAGGAAGAGATACATATATCCTACAAAAATCGCCTGTCTTTTTCTGCTTTTACTAATTGTTTCCACTTAAAGCAAATCTCCTTTATAATGCTACCCCCATTATATCATAAAATAAGGGGACGCGCCACATTAGACAGTAGCTCGTCCCTTATTTTTATTAAAGATTTTTAACTATTTCAGATTACTTCCTGACTAATTTTTTAGCATTATTGTTATTGTTTAAATTTGCACCCTTTGGCTGCGGCTTCTTAATCGCATCTTCATGCTGTTTCTTTAAAACCATATCAAGTGGTCCTAAATAACCGCGGAAAATTGGATTCTTGGCAACAGTTTTGTTTTTCTCATGAGCAGTTTCAAATATCTTCTTAAACTTATAGTCCTCATCCATAAGGAAGAGTTTCTGACGCTTAATAGCTGTCTTATCATTCATGTCTCTATAATCTACTGCCCAGTCCTGATTACTCTTTATCGCCTGCTTAAATACAGGATCTTCACGAATAGCCTTGATTGATTTGGTCATATTTTCCTGTTCTAAATACTTCATATATTCATGAGGATCAAAATCAGCCTTATTGTTGCATAAGTCATATTCTTTCTGAATATGTTTCTCCACTACTTCAATATACATCATCATTGATGCAAGTTCGGCATATTTCTTCTCAGTGAAAGTATTTACCTTATCAATCTCATCCTTAATCTGAGTATAATATAATCTGATAAGTTTGAACAACGGCTTTGCAGCAGTTGTATATTTGGAATACTTCTTCTTTTCAGACAGATGCTCTTCATACAACTTCTGCTGATTCTCATCAATCCTGGTAACCGCATTGGCTTTCTTCTTAAACTTGTCATATTCAGCAATTATTCTCTCATGTCTGCTATAGTAACTATCAAGTTTCTTGTCATCACTCAACTTGCCTCTCCACCTGGAGACTTTATTGCTGGTCTGAAGTTCATGCGCCCACTTAACGTCACCGTTTAAATAGCTGGCCTTATTCTCATAATAATCCCTGAGTTTTGGATCCTGGCAGACTTTCTGTACATATTCATCCTTCTTATTGTTGTACTCTTTTAAGTTTGCATCATTCTCAAGTTCAATCTGCTTATACTTCACAAGGTCTTCTTTGTATTTGTTTAATTTAAGATTGTAATCCTCCTGAAGTTTGGTATATGTCTTAATATCCTTCTGATAATTTTCCAGATCTACTGCATATTTCTTTACCTGAGAATTATGAAGTTTCTCTTTCTCTTCATATTCCTCTCTATAATAGAACCACTTAAGTGTTCTGCTGTTATAATCAATCTTTGCATTATATACCGACTGGTTATACTGAATTCTGTCTCTTTCCCACTCTTTAACTTTATCAGGATAGTTCAAAATTTCAGTATTGTTTTCCTTAACCTTAATATCAATATTATCAGAAGCCTTCTTATAAAGATCATTAAGATGGTTTTCATACTGCTTGTACATCGCATTATAATTCTCATTATTATGCTGGATTCTCTTTATCTCTTCTTCCCACTCTTTATGCTTCTGCTCGTGGCGTTTCTCCATCCTTTCAAACTTCTTTAAGTCTTTCAGATACTGATGATACTTAATCTGCTGTTCTTCAAACCTGGTAATTTCAATCAGATCTGCGAAATCATCGTCCACGAATGTATAGTTCATACGATTTTCAACCAGATCATAATCCTCTTCTGCATCCTCATCACCGTAAAGTTTTTCATATTCTTTCCTAAGCTCATCAGAATAATACTTCTTTACTGTATTACCATTTTCATCATCCTGGAAAGTAACCAGATTAGATGTAGCATTAATATTGCCTTGCATAATAGCCTTATCAAGTTCTTTGTTTATCTTTTCCTGCTCTTCTTTTGTTGGCTCCTTTTCTTCTACTACATTCATCTCAACTTTATTAACTTCATTGTCATACTGGTCTTTAATGTACTTATCAATTTGAACCTTCTCGTTATTCAGTTCATATTCATCCAAGTCCTTTACATACTGAAGACGGGTAGGGTCCATTGCAAGTACTGTCTTTCTGTCAAGAAGAATATTCTTATTTGTATTATATGTTTTTAATTTTTCTTTGTACTTAATATTCTCCTGCTCATTACGTGCAATATAATCAGCCATGTAGCCATCTTTCTTCTGCTCGTAATCAGGCTCGTCGCCATGAAGAATTCTAATCTGTTCCTCAAAAAGTTTCTTTCCAGGTTTCAATTCTTCTTCATATGCCTTATGCGCTTCCTTAAGTTCCTCAAGTTTCTTAAGGTCTTCTTTATACTTGTCGGCATGTTTTTTCTTTACTTCTTCAATCTTATTGTGATCAAGTTCATATGGCTTGATATTATCATTGTACCATTTAGCCTTTACTTCATATTTCTTATATTCAGGGCTGTTTAAGTACTGTTCTTTAAGCGCCTTGTTAGCCTGAATGATCTCAGCATTTTCCTGCTCCCATTTTGCATGTCTTTCATTAAAACGCTGTAATTCAGCATCATACTCAGCGCCTAATTCTTCTCTTTGCTGGTCATATGATTTCTTGGCAATTACGTAGTCTTCATAGTTCTTTGTATTAATTGCATCTAAGTCCTCTACCTGACTTTTGTACTGTTCCAGCTGATTGTTATATTCGGTCATTTGGTCAACATAAACTTTCATCTGGCTATTATACTTTTCAAGAGCTTCCTTAGCCTGCTGATTAACAACTTCAACAACCATCTCATATGTGCTAAGCATCTGCTGGTAATCTTTTCTCTCTTCTTCCCAGTTGGCAAGGTTCTTGTCATAATCAGCTTTGGCCTGATTATATCTGCTCATTGCACCCCAGTGGAAGAATCTGTAAGCCATACTTGGCTCCACAGGTGGATTATCAGGTTTCTTTCTAAGCACAGGCTTCTTAGGATATTTTGGCATAACCGGCGGCTTAGGTTCCACAGGTCTTTCCATTGTAGGATGCCACTCAGGTACCTCAATCATAAATGTAGGTTCAAACATATACTTAAACTTAGGCTCATCATGAAGTGCCTGATACTGTGGTTCATCCGGCGCTACAGGCTCATCTAAAACAGGCTCTGTCACCTCAAATAAAGGTGCCGGCTTAGGACTCATCTGATAGAATCCTTCAGGGAAATCCGGCTCTTCAGAATAATCCTTATCAAGTTCATCTATGATTCTTTCATATTCAGCCTGTTCTGCAGGTTTCTCCGGCTTAACCAGACCAGTCTTCTTCGCTCCAGGAAACTTAACTTCCTTTGGAGGCTTAATCAGAAAAACAGGCTCTTTCGGAATATCAAAGATATACTGAGGCTCTGCGAAATTCGCCTCCTTCTTAAGTCTTTCATACTCTTCCTTAACCCACTGATCACGTGGCTTTTCCTTAAGCATATCCTTAGGTTCGGTAGGATATGGTCTGAACTTAGGAGGCTCCTTCCAGAATGGCTCCATTGTACTTGGATGCACCATGGTAAAAGGCTTTACCTCATCTGGTGGCTGTGGCATACTCATCGTTACAGGCTTAGGCTCATCAAGCTTAATATTCTCCTTAACTTCATAGGAGATAACATTACCCTTTTCGTCTCTTGGAATAAATTTATTATTAAGTTCATTTATGTCTATGGAATTAAGAGGAACAGATACAGCGAATTTCTTGTTCTTGGCATCAAATCTAAGCTGTCTTGGATCTGTCTCGCCAAGCGGAATAAATACGAATCTTCCTTTAGCCAGCATCTCATAAAGGATATTGATCATATCCTTGGCAGCCTTCTCGATCTTCTGCACCTTCTGTGGAGAATCCGGCATGGCATTGGCATCACTCATATCCTCAAGATATTTATCCAGCGCCATTTTACCTTTTTCAGTAGTAAAGATGATTCTTCTGTTAACATCCTCGGAATCAGCTTCTAAATCAAAGCCTAAATTTTCCTTAAGAATACGGGCAAAATCAGCCCCCACTTCCCTGGAATAATCTTCCCTGGTTCCGTAAAAACCACCCTCTTCTTCAAGAATAGGCGCTACCCATCCGTAGGTTTCCAATACATTATTTGCTGTAAGTTTTGATTTCTTTGGCATATCTAAATCCTCCTAAACACAACGAATATTTATCAACATCTGCCTTAACTTTACCCCATTAATGTTAACAAATGTGCAACAAACAAATATGATAACCCCATACACCCCGATTATAACATAAAAAAGGCAGTAAAAACTGCCTTTAAACTTATATTTTTATGAACTTTTTATGACTATTCTTCCTCGCCGAATCCCTGCTTCTTCATCTTTGCCGGATTCACGAACTGCTTTACTCTTCTTCCTCGCCGAACCCATGGTTAAGCACATCATTATATGCCGCATTAGCCTCTTCGCTCAACTTCTTATCCTTCCATCTCTCAATGTCGCTCATAATGGCAAGCATCTCATCAATAACAAGTTCCACACTCTTAGGCTTTACATTATAAAGATACGCCCTCATTCTCTCCATGGCCTTCGGACTCCCAAGCTGCCTGGCAATCTCCTCTCCCAGTTCCTCCGGAAATCCCAGATTCACCACATTCATCACCAGATTATTCTTAGCCATTTCCCATTCTCTGTTATAATTCATACACAATTCATAACCCTGCTATTGCGTAGGTTTTAACCCTCATAATCCTTCTCAAACTCCGGATTCGCACTTTCATACTCATGCGCAGTATACGCACAAAGAATTACCTTAAGTTCATAATCAGGATTATCCTTCACAAACTGCTTGTAAGCCTTCACGCAATGCTCCGTAGAAACAGCAACCGGATTATCAAGCCCAATTCCGAATACACCTGCTGAAATAAGCGGAAAAGCAATGCTGTGATATCCATTCTCCTTAAGAACCGAAAGTGAATTATAATATGCATCAAAAAGCTTATCAAAAGCCTCCGGCGTAAACCCGAAATCCGGTCCAACCGCATGAATAATCGCCTTAACATTCTTTATACCAAAAGATGGGGTAATAACTGCCTGTCCATCTTCAACCGGCTTATCAATCTTATCACAAGCCTCGGTAAGTTCATCCTCACCGGCCTTGTCAAAAATAACACCACATATCCCCGTACCTGCTGCCAGAAATCCGTTAGCTGCATTAACAACAGCATCAACATCCTGCTCGACGCATGAACCATGTATCAATTCCAAACTCTGCATGTCATACCTCCTTCGCTAAACCTGTAATTCATTATAACACAATTTCCGGCACCAACACATCCCAGTTTTATTTTTTTATAAAATCAGCAAACTTCCCTAACACCTGGGCCAAATCCCCGCCCACATATTTATCGCCTTCACTCTCAATCCACTCAGGAATTCCATACATCGCATCCGCCATAGCCCCGGCTATAGCCGCAATTGTATCGGTATCTCCACCCATGGATATGGCATTACGAATAACATCCTCATAGGAAACCCCTTCAAAGAAAGCAACCAGCGCTTTAGGAAGCGTATCCATGCAGGATTCATCATGACGATGATTGGCACTGTATTCAGCTACAGTAGTGGATAAGTCATATCCAAATGTAGAGATTACATATTCCTTAATCTCCTCTTTACTCTTACCACTGCGTGCTAAGAACATAACAGCCGCTGTACACCTGGCCCCCTTTATTCCTTCCGGATGATTATGCGTAACCTCAGCAGTCCATCCTGCAACTTCCATCGTTCTCTCTAAAGAATCATAAGCCCATCCCACAGGAGAGACTCTCATGGCAGAACCATTGCCCCAGCTGTTGTACGGCTTCGGGGATTTTTCAATCAGCCAGTATCTGAAACGTCCGCCATATCCGGCATTAGGATATAATCTTCCCCATTTCTGCATAGCCTTAACGCACTCAGAAGTAACTTTAGCCTCATCACCATCAATCCCTGCATTCATCAGTGCCTCAGCCACTGCAACGCTCATAACAGAATCATCCGTAAAAGAACACTTATTAGTAAAAAGTTCAAACTCCTTACTCCAGGGTCCTCTGTCAAACTCAAATCTGCTTCCAATAATATCTCCATAAATTGCACCTTTCATAAACTTCACCTCCCAGGTTATTTTGATAAATCAATCATACTTCATAATCCCGGTTATTCGGTCACCTGCGAGGCGACATTTATCAAAACTTCCAGAAACCTGTGCCTGTCTCAGGATCAAACTGCTTGCTAATGACTCCTCCCTTAACAGGGCGAAGCTCGATTTCAGCCGTATAAAGAACCGTGGTGGACTTCATGTGTCCGGCAATAACCTTGTGCTCATCGCCTTCTTTATATGCAAACATTGCATGGGTATGATGGCAGAGTTTTCCTTCATCATCACATACAACATCTCCCATAAGAGACACCAGTTCAAGCATTCCTTCCACTTTCGTAGTCTCAAACTCTTTCTTCTCCGGAATAAAGACCTGCATCTCCACATCACTGCATCCACCTATCCCGGAATAGCACGCCGAACGAATCCCTTCTTTCTTACAGATATCTAACAGAGTCGAAACAACCTCATCTCCCCTGTCCATACGAACATAATAAGTTTCACCATATTTTCTGTATTCCATAGTTTAACCCCTCCATTTTTTCTTAAATCCCTGTCCAAAAAAGACCAGGCTCACACCCAGTCTTTACATACAAACTTTTTTACATTTGCTTTTTCATTATATACTCAAACTCATCCAGGCTCATACCGGCTTTTTTAGCAGCATCAGCAACAGAAATCAGTCCATCTTTAACAATATCAAGCAGCATATTAATTCTGCCCTCTTCTCTGCCTTCCTCTCTGCCTTTCTCAATGCCTTTCTCAATGCCTTTCTCAATTCCAGCACTTAATCCATTTTCATATATTCCTTCACCTAAATTACACATATCATTTACCCCTTTCTCAACCTCAGTTGTCATTGGTATATTGAAATCTTCTTCCAAAATCCGTATCTTATCATCTACTCCCATGCTCATTGACAGCAGCACATCCAGAAACTTAAGAATATCTGCATTTTCTTCACATGAAATATCGTCGGCATCCCCTAATTTAATTACAATTATATTCTGAAGATCATAATTGTCAACGCATTCAGACGGATTACCAACTACATCATCCTTATGCATATGATATCGCACAACTGTATTGGCATCTTTGTCCGAATTCATCACAATCCAAATGGAATAAACCTTACATATATCCTCATAGTGATTATTAACAAATACCGTATTCTTCTGAGACGATATCATTCTGGCCGTATAATAATTACCACGTTTTACTAATGGATATGACAACTTATCACTTTTCTGCGCCTCAAGATTAATAATCAATCGTATTTTATTATTAATTCCAGGAACAATTGAAGTAAACTTGATATCATATCTGACACTACCTTCATTCGGCGAATCATCTTCATTCCTTTGACCGGTAATCTTCACATCATCAACCAAAGGTCCAATTTGAATCTCGCCATCAAAACATGACTGCATAATTTCACTTCTAGAAACATTCGCATATTCAGGCACAACATCTTTAAGAATCTCTGCCAGATAAATTCTAGTGGACAGTACTTTCTTAACCGTACTGTCATACTGAATTATGCTATTATTCTGTTGAATCTCAGCATAATTATTATTTAAAATGTAGTTATTTTCCACATTACCCTCCTAAAGTAAGATTAAAAAACACTTTGCCTTAATAATCCATTTCAATAGTAATGCCAAAAACAACTAATACAATCATATCATTCGTTTATATTTAACCCTACTATACCACACCAGAATTATTCTTCAATATCAAACCCACAAATAATAAAACTTTGGTAGTATTGTATAATAAATCCCCCATTTTCATCACTCCAGAACTCTCAACCCCTTGCAAACACTGGCTTCGCGCCACTAGTAAAAATGACGAAGGTTTTTACGCCTGATAACAGGTAAATACATTATAACATATTATGCAAAATCTCCGTCCCAAAACAAAAAAGACCAGGCTCACACCCAGTCTTTCCCATCATTCAATTGATACAAACATTCAGTATGATTTAGCTACGCAAACCAAGTTTATAATGCTTTTTCTTCTTGATGTCTTAATCTCACCTCATAGATTTCTTCATTAATCTCATCAAGAGATAACTCTCCGTTTTTTAATGCTTCAGCACGCAAATCATCAAATGCTTTTCTAAAATCTTCTCTTCCTTCTATCTTGCCTTTCACAGTCCCTTCAGCAATTCCAGCACTTAATCCATTTTCATATATTCCTTCACCTAAATTACACATATCATTCACCCCTTTCTCAACCTCAGTTGTCATTGGTATATTGAAATCTTCTTCCAGAATATATAACGTTATGCCTTTTCTCTCATGAGGTCTTCAATTTCTTCAACACTCTTGTTCGCCTTTTGCGCAGCCAACTCTTTCGAAATACTTCCATCCTTAACAAGATCCAGCAGAGTACTAATTACGCCTTCTTCTCTTCCCTCTATCCGGCCCGCTTTATGTTCATCTTGCAAGGCTATTTTTTCTTTCATATAACTAGACCTCCATATTGAATTCATTCTGGTTCTATTTACTGCAGCATCGATCTTCATCGTCAACTCATCTGACACTTCTTCCGTCTGTAAATACCTATACAAATTTCGTATGCCATCAGGAATGTCGTCCCCTAAATACGTCGCATTAAAGAAGTACGAATGAACTCCATCATTCAATTCTAATGAATTGTTCTTTTCCTCTTTCATGCTGAAATGATACCATGCTTCGCCTAAGCCAAAAGGATCAAATGTGCAGATAAAAATAATATTACTGTTGCCAAGCAAACTGTAATCATCGCCTTTATTAAGTTGATCATTAGCAATCATCGCATGATAATAATGAGACCTCTTTGGCAGTTCTAATTGCTCAACACTTAGATTGTTTTTATTTTGCATTTCTGCATCATAAACATTATCTTTGTCCCTGGAATATAAATCCAGACGGATTCCCTTTCCATCACACGCCTCTTGATAACGTTTTTCGTTTTGAATCTCCTCCAATTCTCCTATTTCTCTTTGGAGAAGACATTTTAACAAACCACGACTAATCTCCTTATCCTCGGTAACTTTACCAAACATAAAATCATCCGAAAAAGTCAGATCTTCATAATTCTTGTTGTTCAATATAAAAACTCCTTTCAAAAAAACTATTATTAAACAAGGCATACCGAATGTCTTTTCTTATAGTTTTCTTTTCTTAGAGTCTCCTATCAAATATCAAAAATAATCACCTTTCACAAAATCGCTCACTAGTACACTTAACCCTACTATACCACACCAAAATCCAATTTCAATACCAATCCCCTAAAAACAAAAACTTTGGTAGTATTGTATAATAAATTCCATATTTTCCACACTCCGAACTCTCAAAACCCCCATAAACACTGGCCTCACGCCATTAGTAAAAATGACGAATAAAAATCATTCACTCTTCATCTCCTCATACCTCTTCACCACAATCTCAAGAATATCCTTCGGCACCGTAAGCGCCAAACCAAAAGGATTAATCACAATCCCACTTGCTCTCTCACTCCTAAGTCCACTCGTCAGAATATCATAAATCGACATATTGATATGTATATTCGCCGTCGGCATTTTATTTATTTCATCTTCATCCGTATATAACGGAATCCACTCCACACCCGGCTCATTACTAACCGTATCAATCCTAAGCCTGGCCCCCTCTTTAAGCGTAAAGGAATCCCCCACCTTCGCATCAGCCAATTCAAACAAATCAAAGGAATGATTCACATCCACCATGGCCATCGGCGCCTCACCCTCATCCAGCATCCTTTGCAATAGCACATCCAGCATCCTAAACAAATTCTCCCTGGACCTGTCCTGCCTGAAAGCCTCCGCCGCCATTACAATATACTTATTTTCTTCATATCTGTTATCACTCATATCTCTGTCCTCCTAAATAAAACGCACCGTCACTAATCCCAATTTATAAAACCTGCCACTTCCAACTTCGTCCTACATTTAGGACATTTCAAAGATTCTCTCCCTTTTACAATATGCATACTGCCTCCGCATTCATCACATTTATGCGGGTACTTCATATACTCGTTGTAAAATTCATCAAGATCCATATCATCTACATACCGCGCCCCTTCAAACGAAGCTGCAACTGACCATCTGCCATGCTCAGATTGCACCGTTTTATTATCCTTCGGCACAAACATTGTAAGATCTTGCCCTGTTTTTAAAGCACCACATTTATCGCAGCATAATGTTACATAGGATGCCCGAATCGCTCCTTCTTCGTGTTCTGCAAAAAATGTCTGTATTTCCTCTCCCAATTTACCTTCTCTTGCATCCTGAACAGTCCTTGCGTATTTCCTTGGAAATAGCATCCCAACGCCAAAGCGTTCCCAAAAATTATATTCACATTTAGGACATTTTAATTCACGACCACTTCCCATATCTCATCACCTCCCATTTCTCTCTGCACAAAACAAAATACTTGTATCCCTTGCAACGCATCAGTTTTTCTTGCTTACAAAAACATAGTAGTATATTTATCCACGCCCTCGGTCGCCCCACAAGCGACTTTTCAAACTCATGCAAAATCTCCGCCCCCAAACAGAAAAGACCAGGCTCTCACCTGATCTTCCCTGCAAACTCATAAACCAAAAACAGAAAGGATAAAAATTATGAAAAATATGGCAAACAAACTTAACTATCAACTAAATATATGTTACCACAGTACAAATCTTTTTTTCGGGACTTGCGCAACTTTTTTAACAAATATTTAAATATATTGTTGCATCAGTATTTCATCCTTTTTTCTATAAAACTCAATTTCCGTTATTTTCCCTTCTCTATATAATTGCTCATAATAAGCTATTTTACCATTCATAATTTGCTGTGGCGTTGGTCCTACAACCACTTTAGGTTTTTCCTTTGGTTGCGCCAGAATTGCCACGCCTAAACCAATTGGCCAAATTGCAAAACTATACAAGAAAAATCCAAAAGCATTATATCCTTTTTCTTTCGCAATATCTGCAGTAATACATCCTACTACTACACGAATAATCAAATCAACAGCAATAACAATAAATGGTGAACAAATTGCTATTATAGACAATATCGTCATACCAGCCAACATAGCAACAATAGCATCAACAAAGCCATCAAAATCCGCCGATAACTGTCCATACTGCGAACCATATGCTAATAGCAAACTATAAAACATAGTACTATACCTTCTTTCAAAAACGATTAATTCCTATAACATTCACCCACATTTCATTTTCTCTACCTGGGCGACTATCATGCGAAAGCTCACATTCCTTTATTTCAAAACCTGCATCTTCTAATAGTGCCTTAACACTATCTTCAGTATAATTTGTAAAGACTCTATCATTTCGTTCTATTTCACCTTCACCATATTTGAATGATGCATATAATACTCCATTATGTATCAATGCCTTCTTAATTTTTGCAAGTACACTCTGCATTTCATTTTGAGGAACATGCAATAAAGAAGCACACGCCCAAATGCCATCAAACTCGTCATCAAATGACATCTCATCAAATCGCATCTGCCATACTTCCTGACCAATTAATTCAGATGCCATCTTGCACATTTCTCTTGATGCATCAAAAGCTATAACCGAATATCCTAACTGTATAAAGGCTTTACTATCTCTTCCGCTTCCGCATCCTGCGTCAAGAATTCTTCCACCATCAGGAATATATTTAAGAAATCTTTCACGACTTAAAGACATATCTGCATTAATTGAACCATTATAGAATTCTTCAGCATTGTTATTATAGTATTCAACTGAGTCGATACGTCTATCCATTTACAGACTCCCTTTTCCAAAATTCGTATCCCTGTCGTCTTGCAGAATCATATACAGGTTGCATATTCTTTCTCAGTATATTGTAGAATTCTTCTTTGCTATTACCTCTTATATATAGTTCCTGCGAAGCCCAAATAGAGTGAAGATTATCTCTATAACATTTTTCGAACAGTCTGTGAATCCCTTCATAATCATGAATGCATATATAAAGCGTATATTGATTCTGAACAAAGCGGTCAAAGAACGGTTCCCACTTTGGCAAATTATTGCTCTTCGCAGAATTCAGACTACTGTCCATCGGCGAAAGATTCCATAATTCATCATTCATAACAAATGACCAAGGAATAAAATGATCCACATCATATTCATTAGATATAATAGGCTTATCATTAAATACGTCCATGACTTTTGCTACATCAAGTACACCTTCCCATAAATCATGAACTTTGCTTAACTTACGCATCTTTTCATCCATAGGAGCAAGTTTATAAACTAGTCCAGGAAGCTCTGGGTTATTATTTTGAAGCCACTTAATCTTTTCATACTGAATCCATCCAAGAATAGAGACAGTATTATCCTGGATCATTGCCATCCACGCAGGATTAAAATATATTTCTTTCTTAAGTTTACTAGATGGACCAAGAGTATATGGTAATAAAACAGTTTCACGATTAACCCTCAGAATATATTCAGAAATTGCGTTTATGCTATTCCAGTTAACTGGTATACTATCTCTCTTGAAGAAGCCCGCAAGCGCACGATATGGAACCATGTTAGTAAGCTGTTCTTTTGATTTACGAAGTCTATCATCATACTGCATAATTGCGTTCTTAATCTCAACTTTAGATGCATCAGATGACAAGTTACTTAATTCTGATAGTTCAAGAACAGCACGTTCTAGTCCATCACTTACTTTTCCACGCTGCATACCACTTAAATGAACATGAAATTCTCTCACAGAATACCAAGCATTACAAATCATCTCATTTATTACTTCATCAAATGTGGCTTCAGCAACATTTTGAGAGATAAGCTTAACAATTGCTTCGAGCCAATAAAACTTATAACAATAAGACGGATCTTTCATCATCTGCGAAAATCCTTCAATATCTAATTTGTTATAGTAATCACCTTGGATAATTAGATTATTTGTAGTTGTTATAGAACTCGACTCTAACATCATATTTCTCCTAATATACACACTGTCAAAATCATACCACAAAGACCTATCTCTCATGTTAAAGAGAAAATTTTATAATCTTTTTTCTACAGACACACTATAAATATACGCATTATAATTATAACATCATATTATTGATATAGTATATAAATGTCTTATACGAAATCATGTTGAAATAACCATACTGTTGTACAAATATATTAAATAGAGCACATTTATCATTAATATACTAAAAAGCATTAATATATAGGACCATCAGTTACTCATTTTTGCTATATACTCTCTTAAATATTTAAAAGGAAATGGAATCACAGTTAATTGCCCATTTATTACAAATGATACATTCATTAGTGAAATCAATTTATCAAATCCAATGTTTGAATCATCTATCCCCTCTATCTTCCTAACTACTGAAGCTCTTTGAATACCTGGACGCATTCCTTCACCGATTGTTCCAACAAAATAATAATCGGCGTTCTTTTCTCTATATGATTTTATATCAAGGCAAGATGAAAGTAATTCTTCTCTTCTTTCTTTACCACGAAGTTTGTTATCTCCACACTCTAAAAGTTCGTTAATAGAATCTATTTCAGGAATTGTAAATAATCCAGTATCTTTTATAATAGCAATACTCCCATCTTCATACCGAATAACGCCTTTGACTATTTCCAAGCTTGTATTGGCACTTTCAAAAATATTACACAATTCTATATATTCATTATATTCAAATATTGTAAATTCCTGTTCTTTTATTTCGAAAGAGCCATTGGAGGCAACCTTCATAAAAAAGTATCGGTTCACCTCATTAATTCGAGCTTCAACTCCAAAAGATACCGGTTCTTCAATACCAGTTTGACTCCAATCAAATAGCGAGATCTTATTATCTTTTAAGTCTTCTTTAATAATTATCTCGTGAACTATAGTCGAAATAGCAAAATCACTATTTTCGGCAAAATCCTCTAAAGTTACATGCTGTATGGCAGTTCCTTCATAGACCTTGTCATGAGGATCTTCTGCATCTTCATAATATTCCGCATTATGAATAACAAGAATATTAAGACCATCTTTATTGATTCTCTTACCTATAGTTGCTTCTACATCGTATTTTTCAGAAAGTAGTTTTTTTATATCTTTACAAAACTCCGGAGAATAATTATCGCCGACCATATCCACAATATGAATCTCCTTTTGCGAAAGAATCTCCCTTATTCTTTTGATATTTTCATTTTGCATAGCTTTTGAATAATCTAACCTGTGCTCAACTTGCTTTTCTTCAAATCCAATATTGCACATTCCCTGATATTTTTCATTGAAATATTGGATTACATTATTAAGCACTCCCATTTTTGACTGATCAAACTTTTCCTTGCTTTGAATATTCAAAAAGGTAATCTCAGACTTTACTCCATCAACCTGACGCATAATAAAGCAATCTGTATTATCGTCCTTAAGTCTTCTGCACAGCGTATTATTTGCTGCAAAAACATATTTAGGGTATTCCTCATATTTTCTTTTCTTGAAAGTAATTTTGTTTCTAAGTCTGGAAGACGTAAAAGTACGAACTAACAGTTTTATATATAAATCTTTGGTTACAGCTATTTCCAAACAAGGAACTTTCCAAATTACACTGTCTTTTTTTTCTTTTCCCCTCTTAATCCAATTAGGATGAAAACAGTACAGGTGACCGGTCAGGTTATTAAACTTAAGGAAATCTGATTCATACGAACCCAAAGCATTCAAAAGAAGCTGAATTAAAAGATAATCAGCAATTTCATTAATCTTTGTCTGCTGGAAGAAATAATTATCTCCATCTGAGATTTCTTTAAAGAGAGTTTTTATTTTTTCCCTATTCTCCGAATCCTTCTTCATCATGAAAAGGACCTTTTTGCCGGTTTCAAATTTAATAGACTTAACATCATTGCACAAAGCTGATGCGTCCAGAATATAACTTCCCTGTTTAATATATTTTTCGCTCGTCTCAATTGTAAAGAAATCATATATCCTGCTAAGAGCATCTCGATCTATATTATATTTTAGTTCATTCACTTTAATGCTTGTACTCATCAAAACACCTCTTAAGGACCTCTACAGCCTTCTTATCGAGCATAATATTTCCGTTTACATCACCCACTAAACGAGGAACTAATACAATATGCACTTCATCAATATCTGTTTCCTGTACATCCCATCGTTTCTCGGCATAAATGTTTATAATAGCTACGCATTTGCTATTACACTTCTTTGCCTTTTCAGCAACCTTCTTCAATGCCGAATTTCTGTTTTCTGTCATGCCTTCATGCCAGTTTTTAAAGTCAACATACATTGATCGTCCTTTAATTTCATAGTCAAATAACTCAAATAGATCAGGATCTTCAATCTCAGAAACACCAACATCAAACTGTTTTTCCAAAAGGTACTTTCCTACTACCTCACCTAATGCACCTTTGTATATATTATTCCATAATGGCGGAGACATAATATAATCATTTGCTTCAAAAGATGTAGCCCATCCGTTTTCTTCAAACAATTCCTTTACACCAGGAATGCGAAGCATATCATTTATCTTAGTCCCTTCTTGTGATACTTTCTTCGTATGTTCTCTATCCATTGAGAATGATACAGAAACATTATTATAATCTTCCTCTTGGGAATAATAATACTGATTGTTTTTCTCAAGTAATTTTATGTAAAAATTCTTGAATATGAAGTTTCTGGCAGCATCTTTTTCAGACGCAGTCGGATACTTCAAAACAAGATTTCTAAGTTCTTTCCACTTATTAACCTTTGCTTCCGTCCAGTCATTGTTAAGCATATTCTTAATCTCTTTGTTAACTCGAACTGAGATCAAAGATGCTTTATCTTCAAGCGACATGGTCTCCGGCTCTTTCGTTCCGTGCTCTCGAATCTTATCAACAAGGGCAACAAATTCAGGATTATATATTCTGCCGTCTAATACAGATACATCTATATTTTCAGCAATACTATCATCTGCAAATATATAGATATTTTTGTTCTTCTGATTAGTACGACAAATTCTTCCTATGGCCTGAATAATATATCTTGTACTTAGTAGTACAACACTTTTCTTTTTATAAATATTTGCGTAGGCCTCTTCATTCTTATGAGCCGTCATCAGAGTTTTAAACGCTTTTCGAATATTCTTAACTGCATCGCGAGCTGATATTTCAGAACTCTCCTGCAAAAATTCCATTTGAAAAAGATATTTTACAAATTCTGATTCTTCCATATTTTCACTTAACGGAACAATTAAATTTGTAGGCTTATCAAGATAGATAGCATCAAAGTCTTTTTCATCTTTTAGCTCACGATCATTTATCTTAACAATACTACCTTTCAAAAAATCTGGCACCGGATATTGAAGATTCTGTCCTGCACCGATTGTCTGATAAACAGAAATAACAAATAGTTTTTCTCCACGAGACAACCTTTCAATAAGATTATTTTTCTTATCCTCATATTCTGATCCATCCAGGAATACAATCATATTTTGGTTATCATATCCGTTCCAACCCTTTTCTCTGGCAACATAGTCAAATATTTCAAACAAAACCTCTTTATCAAGATAACGATCTTTTGACTTCGGATGCTTATTCAGCACACAGAGAAACGAATATATATCATCATGTTGAGCAAATTGTTTAAATGCCTGAGCAATACGAAGATATCTTTTCTTAAAATAATCAGTCTTATCTTCTCCCTCACCAAACAATCTTTGTATTCTCTCGTAAATCTTCTTTGAAATTTCATCAGTTCTAAAAATGCTTGACCAAGATTTCCAAGAATACTCATCGCAGTTGCCTAAAAGTTCCGTATGGATATTTATATTTTCATAACCTTTTTGTTGCTCGTTAAATGATTCAGAAAGTCGATTCCTTTCATCGTCAGTTAATTCGACATAAACCTTCTGCATCTTATTTTTCAAATAATCTATATCATAATTCCCAATCACAGAAGGGACAGTCGCCGTTGCAGAAATGCCTATCACTTTTGCCTTCTCACAAAAACGCATTAGAATTTTTTCCGGGGTTGTTTGGAATGAAAACATCATTATCTGTGACTGCATATCGTGCTCAGTGTTATTCTCAAAAGCATAATAACGGAAACCATTTTCATAAAAAGACAAATCAAAATCTGCCGGTTCAATATCTCCTTTAACCTTATGTGCCGACATCATAATCTGCCCTGTCAAATAATCAATGCTATAGTCATTTAATCTAAATAAATCCAACACAGAGCGGATTGCTGCTTCCATAGTAAAGACATCTTCACCGTCTATCCTGTTTTCATTCTTCAGTTGCATATAATTAATTGACAGAATATTAACTGCGCCCTGGAAGTAAGCTATAAAGCCTCTCAGTTGTCCTAACATAGTCTGAATGGCATTACTGTCACGGTTAGGTTTATTCGGAGAAAATCCAATCGTATTAATACGCTGTTCCTCATCACTGAACATCGTGATATAAGAATTGTTAGCATTTAAAATCGCGTGAAACTGATGATCCTGGAAAAGATAATTCTTATAATCATCTGCAAGGTCTCCGGAAGTTCTGTGTTTGTATCTAAGGTTATAGAACGAGTATATGTAATCTGCCTTATCTCTAATTCCATCAATTACTGATTCCAATGACTGTGATTTATACTTTCCTTCCTGTCTTTCTTTTGAAGGAGTAGTCAAAATTCTAGGGAAGGAATCTGTTTGTAGTGCAGAATAAATATCTTTAAACAGTTCGACATAATTTACCCTGTCTCTGAGTCCATTTTCAATGATGTTTTTAAGAATTGTATCTTTTGTTGCGTCAAATTCATCGATGAAAATAACAGCATTTTTGATCACGTCCGAGTTGTAAAACATATATGAAGGCTCAACAATTGTTGTATTTCTGCTTAAGAATTTATCCATACTCATAAACAGAATCTGACGATCCTTTGTGAAAACCGCAGGATATAATTTACCAATCCATTGCCACTTTGAATTGGTCTTAATCGCCATTATTTTCTTTTCAACTGTCGTATATTCTTTTCCAAGCAATTCAGAAATCATTCTTCGAAACTTCGGTTCAGATTTTTCTCTCAAATTGGATTCAATATCTGATAAAAATTCACGAAGTACAGAACTCTTTTCTTCTCTCTGTTTCTTTACAAAATTAAGATTTGATTCAAATACTTTATATTCATCCGTCTTTTTAATTTCATACGGAATGGATTTTTCAACTTCTGAAGACCATCCGTTAATGACGCTATCCATATTAGAATCAATTACTAAAACTTTTTCCTTAAATAATTCTATGTGACCATCTAATTCAAATTTTTTCATTAAATCTGCGTATGGAAGATTCTTCTTCAAAGTCGTAACAAAAATATACTTTCTGTCTTGATTAGCAGGGCCAAGACAAGATTTATAAATAAAATCAATAGCAGAATATGTCTTACCTGACCCAGTAGGCATATCTACGAGAAGTAATCCGTTTTCATTTTCATTTTCTGAATATTGCTTGATAATGTCATACATTTTCTTATTCTCCATCTAGCTCATAATAAAAACACTCTTCCCAACTACAATCTAAAGCAATGCAAATTAATCCTGATAAGTATGCAGATGGTGAATATTGTCCTGTTTCCAGTGAACTAATTGTATTTTGAGTTGTACCAGACAATTCGGCAAGTTTTGACTGTGAATATCCTTTCTTCTTTCTTAGTTCTTTTATTCTATTTTTAAGTTGTAAATGTGAATTCATTAAAAAAGTGCTCCTATATATAAAGTTAACGATATCAAAAATGGAACCATCATTATTAATCCAACTACTATCTTTCTCTTATTATTAAGTTTGATACCTGCGTATAAATCTGATACAAATGAAATAACAAAGATAATAGTTGCTTTGCCATAATCAACTTTTCTAAATAGTAAATACTCTACAAAAAACATTATTCCGACAAGTATAAGTGCTACTAGATTAGCTAGCAGATCAGCTCTGGACTGTATCTTACTTTCATATTCTCCGTTACTCCTTTTTTCGCTTTGTGCTGCTTTTAATATTTCTTCATTAGTCATGTTAAATCTCCTTTTTTACCAAGTTTACAGATTATTTGAATTTTACCAAGTTTACGGATATTTGTCAACTTTTTCTATTATGAAAGAAAAAACCAGGCAACGCCTGGTCTTTTCTTTCATATCTTATCTCTAATTTTATCTATTAATATTATATCTGCAGGCAACCAGTCAACCAAATATAGTTCTTCTTTAGTCAGCCACTTGGCGCTTTCTGCTTCTATTAATTCAATTGTTCCAGATTTGATCTCACACCAATAGCAATTCATAGATAAATGGAAATCCGGATAATCATACTCTATTGTATCAATTAACTCGCTTACATCAATCAGAACGTTTAGCTCCTCTTTTATTTCTCTCTTGAGTGCCCCTTGTGGGGTTTCGCCTTCTTCTATTTTCCCACCTGGAAATTCCCACTTCCCTTTATATTCACCATGTCCACGCGCAGTTGCAAACACTTTAGATTTATTATCTAATGAGTCACATATAACTGCAGCCACAACTCTTACTGTTTTCATATAACACCTCTCTAGATTCTATAAATTAAATAAGTTCTTCAATACCTAGACTTTTGAGATAATTATATGTACCATCATAATATTCAGGCAAACGTGTTTTATCTTCCCAGAAACCAGCCGGCGTTTTATTATTGTTTCCCTCAGGTATACATATAACCATACCTGCTCGTGCACGTGTCAACAGCACACGATATGCATTCAGCATATATTTACGAAGTTCTACTTGTGTTTCTGACTCTTTAGATTGTTCAACCCACTTTGTCTGGCCATTAAACCGATAGAAGTGCCAAGTACCATTCTCATATCTCATGTCGGCATCCCAGAGAAGACATGTATAATCAAGCTCGAGTCCTTGAACCTGAATCTCCGTTGCTGCATCTTCTAGAAAATTTGATGACCTGGTATTATCCTTATCATCAAGGAACCAGTGTACTGCATTATCATCCCCAGATGGCAAAATATGAGTTGCTAGTGGTTTGAATCTTGCCGACTCCTTAGTAACAAGAACACCAGACCTCATAGATGAGTCTCCTACTTTTTCTCGAAGCCATGTTCTCGCTTTATCCATATCTCTTGTCAAATAAATTGGATATTTATCTTTAATTTCTGCATAAATATCATATGCTTTTTTATCAAAAGTAAGCAAAGCGTGAACAAATGCCGACAGTTTTTCAGCTCTAAAAGATCTAAGCGACACAGCAAGATGCAAGTCGTCATTATAAATCGCTTTATTATTATCCTTTAATAGTTCGTTAACTCTACCTTCAGCATACTCTGCATCTGTTAATTTTGAGGAAATATGAACTTCCCAGTGCGAAAACATCGTGTTAAGAGCATATATCCATTCAGATATTCCTGCCTCACCAGTATTAATCTCCTGACCTCCTCCAACAAGACACACTATGGTTGCCCAATCTTCTCTTTGATCTAATGACCATATTAGGAAAGCAGCTTCGGACATCGGGAAATTAGGAACTTTCAACTTATTACCATATGTTCCCCCTCTTTTAAGATAATCAGCCAAACGTTTATGAGTCCAGGACCTCTGAGCCTCATCAAAAATTGCAACATGTTCAACTTCGCCATATCCAGCGCTTTCAAGTTTCATAGCCTTCTCTGGGTCTATTTCAAGTTTGCCATTCTCTACTGGATTTTTTATTTTTTTAAGCATGTTATCTCGATATCTATGAATCATTTGAATGGATTTGCTTACTTCACGTCTAGCATCAGTAATTTTTTTCTTTTTATATAATTCCTCGCACTTTTTTACATTATCTTGAGCCAGCGCTTCTGTTAATACTGCAACCAATGGTCCATTACCAGACAAATATACCGCTCCTTCATCTTTCACTGGTTCTTCGTTATCTTGATAAGTTTGTTTTATAGCAACTTCCAGGCCTACCAATGTTTTTCCTGCACCAGGAACACCTGTTACAAAACATATACTTTTCTTGCCATTTTCTTTACTATCTTTAATAACATCAAGAATATATTTTATTGTTTTATCAGTATATACTTCATCTGCCTCATGTCTTGTTATATCTTCAACAGTATGATTTACATATAACGTTTTTGCGGCTTCAATAATTGTTGGAGTCGGAGCGTAATGACTGATAACCCAATTACTATCAATAGGAGTTTCATTAGGATATGCATCTAGAACCATGCAAATTACATCATATAATCCATTTTTTCCAGCAATAAGAGGATTTATAACATTATCACTGTATGGCGATTTGAAAACTTCACTTGATTTTTCACCATACTCTGTCGGAACAAGTATCGGTGCGATAACCTTATTTTCACTTAGTTTATGAAAATTATTCAAATCAAGAGCATAGTCCAAAACCTGATCAACGTTTGTTTCAAGTTTATGCTTTTCTCCAACTTTAAACTCTATGCAAAATACGATTCCTTTATATAAAAGAACAACATCGATTCGTTTACCAAGTCTTGGAATTTCATATTCAAAAACAATCTCACCGTTCTTATCTGTAAACTGAGATAATACATCTTTCATCACCTCAATTTCACCTTCCCAGGCATTTCTTGATGTAGACGGATTTTCACCATGGAAGTTACTGCTAATAGTTCCGAATATCGACATATTATCTTCTTTTATAAAGTTTTCAAAATTGTTTTTATACAAACAACGCTCGCCTGTTTTCATAAATTTATGTTTTCCTCTTTATCTTTCATTTAACCAGAAAAAGCATAGGAACTTCCGGTCCTATGCTTTTAATTGTCAACATTTTATAAGATGCATTTCCATAACCCAATCTCCCCATATAATTATACTACAATGGCTTTGTTTTTTTCACGAAATATCAAAGATTTTATATACTTTTTATCTCTAACATACAAATTATATTTTTATCATAATTTATTTACTACACCCACCATAATCGGCAGACCATACTGCTTATTCATAATAGCATAGATAAAAGGTCTGTTAAGGGTAACGTATCTTTGCATATCATTATCGTCTGCGCATCCGTCTACACAATCAATCATAGTAACAGCAGCTGCTTTGGTGCCAGCACGGTCAACTTTTATGTATGCCTTTTGAATAATCGAATCTACCATAAATGGGTTAGGATTTTCTGCTGACATATTTCCAAGATTTGCTTTTGGTGTGAATAGAGTTTTCATACCCATTTCTTCACACATGTCTTTTAATTTAACATCGGACATACACTCAAATTCTGGCATGGATGCATATACTTCATAACATACTTCAAGACTCTTATAGTATGATGCAAAATCTATTTCATCAAGCATTTTGCTGTTTATAGGCTTATTTTTTTTGGGAAGAAGGCACATAAGTTCATATTTATCACACTTATACGGCTTTGCAAAACCGGTAAAATCCTTATCCTCTAAATATTCATATTCGACACTTTCCAGCATTGTAACTTCCGATTCAGTTCCATCGATATTATTGAAAACTTCTTCTTCAACAATAATATTATCTTCGTCATATGGAACCCTCCATTTAGCATTAAACGAAACCGCATTTAAAAGGCTTAATTTCCAGTCATCTAAAATCTCATCCATTATTTCCGGAATCATGCCATCTGTTTTATTTTCTACCCAGGCATTGATTGGATCAGGAGAGTTTCCTTCTATCTCAAAAATTTCAGCTCCATAGTATTTCGTAATCACTTCCTTGTAGCTATCAAGGATATATTTAGCATAATCATTCTTAACACATAAAGCATTGGAAGAAGTAACTTTGCCAGCCTTCATTTGTTTGCAGAAATCTCTTTGTAACATCTGGTTAATTTCATTGATACGCGTAATTGAATATCCCTTTTGAAACAGACCTTTGATTTCTTTCTGGGTTTTGCCATCAGCAGCATCAAGTGCCATGCCAAGAACCATATACATTGAGAATGGAGATACAAGCACATTTCCATTCTGGTTATTTTTACATGAAATTTTTAACATTTCTTTAGTAAGATTTAAATATCCATCATACCAGCTTGGTACAGGTATGTTTTTAAGAATATCTTCAACATCAATGTCAGGATTCATATCTCTATCATCTAATAAATAGTAATTATCGCTCATAATTGTCACCTCCGCTTTATTTCTTCAAATCACTAAATATCTTCACAAACATTCTCCAGTGTGGCGGATACATATTCTCTCCACGATAAGTTCTTTTTCTTCTGCCATCAAGAATTAATTCAACCTTCCACTCCTCACCATCTAAAATAATTAATTCTTCATCGGTATATTTATTTTTCCATTCATGGATATGGATTCTCGAATATAGTTTATCCATGATTTGATCCCACTCATAGGCGGGGATTTTGCCATCATCTCTTTTAATGACATACTCTTTATATCCGCTTAAATATCCATAAGTACTAAACCTTATCTCCTTAACAATATCCTTATAGAACTCCCAGCATCCCTTTTTCTTATTAAACACAATAGCCGGAGTGTCTATATCTTTTTTGCAGTCATTGCAGTATGCATAACCTTTGCTGAATACCCACTCCCCATCTAT
>DGTK01000016.1:24789-33412 GCA_002393735.1 Lachnospiraceae bacterium UBA4338 | reverse complement strand
GCTATCAGTTTTTCATCAAATAAAGGGTAGCCGTATAAATATCTTGCTATGTTTTTACTACCACATCTTGGACATATTCTAATCATATCTCGTACCTCCACTTTCCTGACATTTCCATTTGTTAAGAGGAGTATATAATAATTGCTTATCTTATATGTCACTTTACAGGCGACATTTAAATGAGAGTCTCTACACCACTCATCCTTATTTTTAAAGCACAAAGAAAGGTAAACAGATGAACAAACAACAAGTAACTCAGGATGAGTGGTGTAACCCTCAAATACATGAAAGGAGTTTAACTATGACAAACGTTTTCGTTTGTGATATATATACGTTATCACAGTATGAGTACCAAAAAGAGGACACAAAAAAAGACCGAGCCAAAACTCGATCTTTTTCATACTTTATATTAATCTAACCTTGCCAGCCGCATCGTCTAAAGCCGCATATTGTACTGTCAGATTCTCTTTAGTCTGTAAATCCGGTGGATAAGCATAACAGTCACGAATCTCATTCTCAATTCTGTCTGCTATATCCATTACGTCAGAAACCTTAGAAATATCGCTTTGTTTTCTACTCACAACTGTCTTCAGGATCCTACAAAGTTCCACATCCGTAAGTTCTGTCTCATAGAAGTCTACCTCCTTCTGATCCTTCATAGTTTCACGATAAGTTACCTCATACATAATTCTAATCTTCATTTTCATTACCTCCTTCTCTTGTTCATGTTTACATACATTGGGTCATCATATAACTGATATCTTCTGCCGACATAAGGTTCCGTCCCTCGCCTTATAACAATTACGTGCTCAAGGGGCATATGCATCACCTTGTCATAAGGCATATTTACCTTCTTAGAGATACTTCGTACGGTTGCATCATCCATAGAGCCCATAAAAACATAAGTATCTGAATTATTCAGTATAGTAGTGGCAGCATGCTGGTCATATAGTGATGTTAGTTGAGACTCGCTCTGCAGAAGAATTGTCACACTTATTCCAGCCTGGCGGAATATACTGATATAGTTTTCAAAGTTCTGTATTTTACCACTGCACGCAAAATCATCGCATATTACGTGTACCGGCACATCCAGATGTCCTTCATCACTCTTCTCTGCTTTTTCAAATAAGCACCTGAACATCTGCGAATACATAATATTATTGAACTTTCCACATGTAGTATTAAATGGATTCGTTACCACAAAGAGAATCGTCTTCTCATCACCCAGTCTTTCAAAATCAATCTTTTTCTCCATGGAAACCATTCGCTGAATATTTTCTGATAAAACCTTATCTACCGCAGACTTAATCGTCGTATATACACACATGGCAGTACGCTCAGGAAGTTCAGCAACTGATGATATCATCTCCATAGCTGAATTATCTGGCATAACATTCTCAGCCTCTTCAAACATATACATAATATTAACTCTGAATATATCTGCGTCGGAATTAGCTGCAGATACTCTCTCATATTTGAATTTCTGGATAAGAGCAATCACATCCTCAAACTTTGGTTTAACTTTTGCATAATCAGCATTAATCTTTACCAGCATTATTATGGCTGCAATAACACTTTCCGCAGTATTGTCCCAGAAAGGATCCTGCTTATTATTATATTCCGAAGCCATAAACTGAGACGCCAGTTCAATTGCATCCTCAGCGGAATTCACGTAATCCATAGGGTCATAACCAACAGTGCCTTCATCTGCATTGAGATAGTTAATGACTTCAACCTTAAATCCTCTTTTTCTCATTTCTTTAATATACTTTTTAACAATAAGCTGCTTCGACACGGGAACTACCTCTGAGTGATGGAAGTTATGAAGGAGATCCGGTTCTGTGATGGATGTGGTTTTGCCACATCCAGTAGAACCTACTACAATCGTATTCTTATTCACGCCGGTTATCGTAGAATCCTTATATACCACCAGTTTATCTGCAAGTGGCATTAAATCTTCATGAAGAGTAACATCACTTACTAATCCTCTAAACATAATCACACCTCCTTAACAATTCCTGTATTACATCCGCCATTATTCTCCGCAAGCGGAAGTTTCTCATATACAAGCCTGCTTAAATTATTATTAACGGCATCAATAAACTTTTCGCATCCAAACATGTACTCAGCGATACTTTGTTTATCGGAATTGCAGTAAATACACATTTGGTTTTGAATTGCATATATAATAAATTCAACAGGCGAAAGATTATTAATTACCTCTTTAACATTAGAGCTAAGTTGTCCTGCCTCATTCATATGTTTTTTGGTTTCTGTATAATGCTCCCTCATCTCTCCGTAGAGCAGGTCAATGGTTCTAATAATATACCAAGCGAAAAAACCGTTCTTCTCGCTACTTCCTATAACTCTCTGACATCCCGGATAAACCCTTCCATACTCAGGCATGATATATCTTCTGTAATCCATATGCATGTGCTGTATGATATACTGAAGAACTGCCAGTTTATCAATAAAATTCTCATCAACCTCTACAAGTTGAAGCATCAGTTTCACCATACATCTGTTATACTCCGGAGAAAGTTGTTCAATTGCACTCTCTGCCACGAATCCGCCTACCTTAAGCATCTTGACAAACTGCCTCTTTTCTCTGGCACTCATCTTATGAAATTCAATATTAACTCTTTCAAATCTATCCATTTTTCTTACCTCCTAAAATAAACTCTTAATTTCATCACATAAACCAAACTCTATAGCCTCTTGGGCATTCATATAATTATCAAATGAAGTTGCTTCATCAATTTCTTCAAGGCTTTTTCCAGTATGCTTGGCTAGAATCCCATTAGTTAATGCCCTGGTCTCCATAATTGAATCCGCTGTCTTCTTAATACTGGTTGCAGACCCTCCCGGTCCTCCTTGCATTAAGGGCTCATGAATCATGCACTTACTGTGCGGCAGTATAAACCTCCTTCCTTTCTGCCCGCCTGCCAGAATAACTGCTGCCATGGATGCTGCCATCCCTGCGCAGTACATGTTGATTTCCATCTTCCCATCCAGCGACTGAATCAAATCGTAAATCACAAGTCCTGCACTCACTGACCCTCCGGAGCTGTTTATAATGATATCAACCGGCCCCATCGACTTTTGCAAGAATAACAGTTCCTCAACAAAAGCCATTACCATCTCATCATTAATCTCACCATCCAAGATAAGCTGCCTATCCGTCAGAAGTTTCGACCTCAAGGTCATCTCCTTTCTTCCATCACTTGATTCATCAATATATGTAGGTCTCATTTTTCCCACCTCCTTTTCATTTGTTATGTCTATATTTTATGAAAAATAAAAGACCTACATTTGCAAAAAACTGCAAAGTTAGGTCTTTTGAAAAAATAATTAAATTATGTTTTGAGTTTACTCTACAATGAATCCTGCAGCATTACATATTTCGTAGCAATCCCATTTTTGCATCTGCATCTTGTATTGTCTTTCATTGCTCTTATATATTTTCTTACATATAAGTTCCAGTATCCTTTTCTCTCCTTCGTCCTCAGGTTTATAGCAAAGATTTGCCGACAGTAACAACTCAGTGGTCTCCTCCCTAGTCATCTCCAACATATAAGCCATATAAATTACCACTTTTCTATTTTTCCTTAGGCATTCACCATTTTTAATTCTGCTTAGTTTACTATCGTTTATTCCGGTATCCAGGCGAATCATCTTGTTAAAATCACGCTTCCAGTTTGTAACAGCCCCTTCATATCTTTTATCATCTTTATAATTCTTTCTATCAGTATTTTGACGAGCTCTTTCTTCTATTTTATCATTCAAAATATTAGAGAATCTGTAGCTAGCTTTCCTTGCATTCTCCACTATCTCAAGGGCCTCTTCAAATCCCTCTTCCATCTCATTATCTGACACATCATCCTCATCTTCAGGATAATCAGGCCACTCTTCAACCCATGACTCCAGATAATCTTCATATAGTTCGTCAAGACTTTTCTCCGGGCCTCTTAAATATCGGCTCCAGTTATTACCCTCGCTGCATTTAAATATGTCCAAATAAATATCATCATCATAATCAAGAATATGCAGTTGATCAGCTAGCGCATCCACGACGGCACCAATCTTATCGTCATTTACTGACATTAAACACATAAATGATACATATTGCATATCCCTTATATGCACTTTATAAATTATACGGGACATTGCAGAGAATATCTCACCATCATTTATTGTATAAACCTCATCTTCAGGTTTATAGCCTTCACTTTCTTTTTCCTTCTCATCTAAATAATGATAGAGATTCTCATAATCGAAACTCCAGCATCCATCCATACAGATCATATAGTACTTCCCGTCTGCTCCTGACTGAAATGTAATATGATATTCATAATCAGACATATTATAATTCTTCTCATCACGATATTCTATCTTAAGACTCATAAATCCCTCCATACAAACAAATATATATCAGTATATCATCCTTTTCTTCTGCTATAAAGAGAAAACACCAAGCCTTAACTTAGTGTTTTCTCCTTAAATATTGTTATATTACAGAATCCAAAGTATCTCTTTGGGAATCAAACATATCATAATCAATAGAACGTTTAATCATTTTGTTATAATCTATTTGATTTCTGTTATAGTATTCTTTTGTATAAGCCTTTGTGACCGCAGAGTAGAGTTTAATAACTCTTTCTATTTTTTCAGAATCTTCTAATGCTTCACATATTTTATTCTTATCTCTGCCAAGACACTCATATTTGGCAAATCCGTCAATCAAATAGTATGGAATCGGATATCTGTTTTCTATATTATCTTTCTTGACCTTCTCAGCTTTCATATAAAGAAGATATAATTCCAGCAACACCTCAATTGTAGTCTCCTTGATAAAATTCACCGCCGCATTATACTCAAGACTATTAAACGCAAGCATCTCTTTTTTATTCTTATATGCCGTTTGGCCACCCATAACAAAGGCATTTATTATTTGAAGAAGTTTTTCAAGTGGAATGAATACATCTGAAACCTTCTTCATTTCATCAAGGCCAAACTTAATTCTTTTGCCTGTATTTAATTTCTTAAGTTCTGTTATCGTTTTGTATTTTTCAGTAAACTTATTTTTATCGGATTGTTTGATAAGCAGTAAAAATCCCTTCTTCTCAAATTCAATTTGAATTCTTCTAAACTCGCTGGAATTTGCTACAAAAGTTTTCTCATCAATTGAATTTTGTGAATTGTTATACTTAACAATATTACGATACAGAATATCTTCATCCTGATTATCACGATCAATTTCAAGTATCTTCAGCATAACAAATGTATCTTTATATTGTTCTTCCAGTTCACATGGATCAAGATTGTTCAGGGCTTCATAAATGGAATTTACAGTCTGACAGCCATTTACAATTTGAGGATTATCAATTTCAAAAGACGCACTGATGTTATTGTTTGACGGATGTGTTTCAAACTTATGCATTTTATCACAAATTATCGTTATACCATTATTATAATAAAAGAAATTAATTCTTTCTTCAGGATCTAAGAGTGTTAAATAAATATTTTTATTAACTCCCTTATTACCTAGGTACTCCCTGATATTCATATCAAATATAGGATATCCTTTTTCAATTGAGTCGCGGAACAAACGATATACAGATACTACCGGTGTGAATACATATCTAGCATTGATAACATTGGCAAGTTTATAACTTTCTGTATTAATATTTAAAATCGTTCCTTTATTAACGCTTTCCACTTTAACAGTAATATTCTTTTTAACCTGTTTGATTTCTCCATAGTATCTTTCTTCGATATCCTTCAAGTAGAAGATTTTAGCCTGATAATGCGGATGATCCACATTAAACTTTTTCACATAATCTTCTGCTTCTTTGTTTCTGTTATTATTTGTAACGAACAGCTGTAAATATACTACAAAATCACTGTTGTTCTTATACTTAGTAAAGAAAGCCTGTAATTCTTCGGACTTTTTATAAGTACCGTTTTCTAAAGCAGTTATTCCTCTTATTAAGAAATCATTCTTTACATACTCAGCGGTAATACTGGTTGAATCTGAATAAAACTTATTCTGAATAAGATATATCTCTTTAGTATCTTCATATATCTCATAAGCATCTATTCCCATATCGTGATAATCAATTATTTTTTCCTCAATTAATTCACTCTCTTCATAAAATAACTTGTCTAATATCCAGTAATTAAATGCCCACTCATCTTTTTCGATGTTTGCAATATACGGATGATCCTCCTGATATGCCCTAATGTCTTCAATAATCTGTTCCTTAAAATCACTCATTGTTTTTTCCTCCTTTAAATGTTCTGTGCTGATTCTAATATTGATTTACTATCTTGAGTTCAGTGCCTTACAATCTTATTACCTCCTGCGGCTTTTTTTGAACTTCTGTAATTTCATTATAAAAACCGGCAATTAATCAGTTTTGCAAATAACTGCAAAAATAGAACATATAAGAACAACGAAAGGAACACTATATTATGTTATATATGCACAAAAAAAGGGCTGCACTAACGTACAGCCACTGATAGTTTCCACTTAATGGTAGGATTCACCACTTTTATCGTTCCCACTCGCAGTATGGTTCACTGCTTTTATCGTTCCCACTCACAGTAGGGTTCACTGCTACATATATATTAATTTTAAATATATATTCTGTCAATTTCCATTTTATATTTTCAATTATGAGAACGACTTAAAAACTATCAATGCTGACAAAAGCAGAATAGAATCATTAAAAAAGCTATATACAGATATTATTAACAAACTTGACGAGTATCAAAAAAACGGCATATTGTCCGCTCAAACATGTCGTGTTATAATTAGGCTAACACATAGTGTTTTATTCAAGATTACAATGAAACACAAGGTTGTTCAGCAGGAAGTAGGTGATATTATGGGTGGTAAAGTAATCGAATTTCCAGAAATAACTGCTTATCATGATGGTGTTACAGAGGGTAAAATAGAAGCCATATTAAATTCCATAAAGGGAATTATGAGTAATCTGGAAAAAACTGCAGAAGAAGCTATGGACATATTAAATGTACCAAAAGAGGATTACCCTAAATACAAGTCAATGTTATAATAAGTCAAAAAGTTCATTCAAATAAAACATAAGTAACGAAAAACCAGGCAATGCCTGGTTTAAATTTTTACAATATTTTATAAACACCTTTTAATCATATCATTATCTTTTAATGCTTCTTCGAGTATTCTTGCCAAAACCGATGTATATCCTTTACCCAAAGACTTGGCTTTTGATAACGCACTTGGCGATAATCTTAACGTTACCGTCTGTTTTCTTCTTTCATTATTACGCATTTCAGATACACGACGAAATTCTGTCAATTGCTCCGGTGTTAATTCAGGAGAGTCTTCATCATAAACAATAGGCATTTTATCTGCTCTTTCAAGCATCTTCTTTTCATCATCCGATAATGGTTTGTTAATATCTATATCTTTACGTACTACCATAATAAGCCTCCCTTTCTTTGAGTGTTGCTTTTCTTGCAGAGATTATTCTGATTGAATCTTCTCTTTCTGTATATACCACAGTTATAACAAACAATTTGTCATGTATTTCCCCAATTGTAATATAGCGTTCTTCATTCACAGAATGTTTAATATCTAAATATTCTATTCTGTAAGGATCTGCAAATATTCTCGCAGCTGTTTCAAAATCAATGCCATGCTTTATTATATTCTTCTTTTCCTTGGCATCGTCCCATTCAAATCTCATATAAAGCCTTTCTTATAATCAATATAACACAATACAAATTGTAAGACAATATGTATTCTATAATTTGCTTTTTCTATTTTTACAATACCATCTAAATGTACATTTCACAATACTTCCAGCGGTACTACTTTATACTACTTTATGCCACTTTTTCCTACTTTTTCCTACCAAAAAAGAGAACTGAAATAATCAGTTCTCTAATTGGTTAAACTTCTCCACTGTAAGGCAGGAGTTTTTTACACCTATTGATCCTTCAAATCCAACACAAATCCAACTATAAACAAAATCACCATAATAACTGCTGCACTAATGCCGATAGTTAGTGGAATCCACATTGGAGCACTGCCGGTTATGGCAAGTACTAGTTCCCTATCACTCTCGCCCTTTATAAACAACCTTCAGCAAACAATCCATATCCATTTCATATTTTCCGGATACGTATTTTTTACCACGGTCTTTAATCCACTTCTCTATATCATCTCTGATTTCGTCGGTATAGAGTGTATATAAATCTTCTTTGTCTGCCACGATTTCCACTGTGGCATCATCATATGCATTTATTCTGTATGGTGCTTTGTTAATTTTTTCTTTGATATATTTCTTTACGCTGTCAGTACACTGTCTTGCGTAATCGCCATAGCAAAATTCTTCATATCTTGCCACTGAGAATTCCATGTTTTCGTCATAGAAATCACTGACGTGAGTTTTATCGAATGTCTCCAAAGCTTCCAGCCATGCTGCCTTAAGGCGTGGGTACATATTCTTTTCCACTGCGCCCTCATCGCCATCTGCCACCCTGTAGTAACCAGTTCCAAGTGTGTAGATTAAAACAGTTGGAACTATCTCTCCGCTTACGGATGATACGATGCTGCTTCTGTCTCTCTTGTTTG
>DGTK01000016.1:0-24675 GCA_002393735.1 Lachnospiraceae bacterium UBA4338 | reverse complement strand
TTCTTCCGGATTTGATGGCTCTTTAGCTGCCATCACCTTTGCCTCTTTGTTTATGCGGATGATTTTTTCTATTGAGACAGCTGCAAGTATTACAACTGCTGCTGCCGTAAGTCCGAATAAAAGTGGCAGATATTTGGTGAAGCCTTCTCCTCCAAAATATGAAAAGAGCATTGCAAGAACAAGCATCATCATGAAGGCTGAAAATTCAATAATAAGATACGTTATTTGTTTACGTTTTTCTTCGTCCATTTAGAATTCAACTACCTCAGGAGCCTTGGTGAATGATGAGAATGTTGCCTTGGCATTCTTTAAGTAGAATACTTCTGTATTTCCATCATCTGCCTTATACATTGCCTTTAATTCAGGATAGTTATTAAGCATATCCTCTCTTGCTGCAAGGTTGTCATCTTCAACAAGTTCACACTGGATTCTAAGCCAGTCGCCATTTAAGAATGCACATATCTCTGCCTTTGGATTAGCATGAATCTGCTTTGATACTTCTTTTACTTTTCCTGTCTGAATGTATAATTTTCCATCAAACAGATTGATTGTGCCAAAAGGTCTTACCCTTGGCTGATCGCCGTCCACTGTTGCAAGATAATAAGTACCTGCGTCCTTTAAAAACTTGTAAACGCTTTCCATACCATACCTCCTTTAAAAACCTAGTTTATCAAGTATATCTTCAATGTGTTCTTTTGTGTGCATAATTCTGGTGTGTCCAAGTTCGCCTTCTTTAAGGGCTGAATTGGTGACCAAATTCATGAATCTTACACAGGCTAAAAGATAAAGTTTGTCGAAAATTACTGCCTTCTCTTCCTCGTTTTTATCTGCATAATATAATGCGAAAACCCTGTCCCAGACCTGGTCGCAGATTTCTGCTGAAAGACCAAGGAAATTCATGGTGTTGTCTGGCTCGTCTTCCTTAAACATTTTGTATGTTACATACAATGCCTGGAGGTCGTATACCGGATCGCCGGTGGATAAACCGTCCATGTCGATGAGCATCATTTCGCCGTCCACAATCATTACGTTCTTCATCTGAAGGTCGCTGTGAATTGCGCCTTTGCTGTCAGGAATTGTATCAATGAATTTAAGAATTCTATCTGCGTTTTCCTTGCCGATATATTCTTCCTGCAACTTCACATACCCTTCAAATATACCTTTTGCTGAAGGTATCTCATCATTATCAAGTTCAGTCTCATGTACTTCCTTAATAAGTTTTGCATACTGCTCTACAACTTCCTCGAAAGGCTTCTCGTTATTTTTAACGATGTCATTTAAGGTGCTGGAATTGAAAAGTTCGAAAACAGATCCGTAGCTGTCTCCCACCTTTACAATGTCATATGAAATGGCTGTTGGTATGCCACTGACTAAAGCAAGCTTTGCCATCTTCTGCTCGTTCTTGATTTTCGGAACCGGATTATCGCACTTATAAACCTTCACAATTGTTTCCGGATCAGTCCTGTACACTGTTCCGATAAATCCTTCTCCTACTACTTCGCATCCATCAATTGACATTTGTCTGTAGGCTTTCTGAATATCAAGAATATCTGTAAAACCCGTGGTCTCAAAAATATCATATACATCTCTTGAAACATTGATTACGCTTAAAGACCCCTTTGTTGTTTTGTGAGCCTTAAGCATAACGCGAAGACCGGCACTGGAAATGTAGTCCAGTTTTTCGGCGTCAAAAATAACAGCCAGACCCGGATTGTCTGAAATTGCATTCATAACTTCCTTCTCGACATCCGATGCATTACTGGCATCGATTCTGCCTTCTAAGAATATATATATTTGTTTATCCTTAATTTCGACTCTCATATTTCTATTGTAACATAAATTAATTAAAAATTTTATAATTTGTTCGATTTACTTATGCAAACATATGTTCTATAATGCTGCTACGAGGTATGGAAATGAAATTAAGAAATGTAGACGTGATTGTTACTCACTATAAAGACGGTCACGTTGTACCAAATAAAATAAGAATGACTGGAGACGAAGGCCTCCGTGAAAGTTATGTCATAGTGCGTTTCAAGGACCTCTCCCACCGCGGCACCCACATAACCCCTGACGGAGTCTACGTGGATAACTGCACGCTGATTTTTGACTGCATCATCGACATGCACGGCCAGGAACGCCTTGTCCACCTATACAACAACCCACCCCATCAGGAGTGGTTTATAAGTGATGGGTAGTTTATACAATTATATCTGCCGGGGTGCAGTTGGCGACTTTGATGAGGTCCGATGGGGACAGCTGGATCTGGGCGCCGACACGTCCGGCACTGACGAAGATTGTGTCGAAGCCAGGGGCTGTTTCGTGGATGAAGGTTTTGAATGCTTTCTTCATGCCGATTGGTGAGCAGCCACCATGCACATAACCTGTAAGTGGCAGAAGTTCTTTTTGCTTAATCATGGCGATACTCTTCTCGCCTGCTACCCTGGCAGCCTTCTTTAAATCAAGTTCCTTCGCAACCGGAACCACAAATACATAATAAGTATTAGACTTACCCTGGGTTACCAAAGTCTTAAATACCTTGTCCACAGGCTCCCCAAGGATACCTGCAATCTGCTCACCCGTAAGCGTCGGATCGGCTTCGTATGAGTGGCTTTGGTATTCTATTTTCTTGCTGTCTAAGACACGCATTACATTTGTTTTTTCTTCTTTTTTCATGGTTGTTCCTTTATGTCTATTGATGCAGCGACCCCGAGACAAAAATGCTCTGAGAAGCGATCCTGTGAAGCTTGCTTCAATGAGCTTCGAAGAGTAGTTTTTGGCGAGAGGGGAGCGTCATGGAAGCGATCTGAAGCTTGCAGCAATGAGCTTTGGGGAGAGTAGTTTTGGACGAAGCGCGGGGTGCGCGGGGTGCGCGGGGTGCGCGAGCGGCGCGATATGGCGCCTAGCGTTTTATCTTACTGTGCACGCTTGGGTCTTCATAATTATCCATGAAGGCGTTGCCAAGCTGGATGGCTTCTTTCGCGAATTTAATTGAACCAAGCTGCGTATATATTGCAACAACAAGGTCGAATTTAATCTCATCAAAGAAGTTGAATATTTCCATAGGAATTGTCCTGTCAAACTGAAGCACATCCGGGAAACGCTCCTGATATTTAAGGTCATCCCGGGGATGAGGTTTAAGAAATACCGTACCTTCTTTGGAATACTTCTCAACCAGATCCCTGAAGATTCTTTCTCTCGTATCAAAATTCGGAGTAAGCGGCTCTGTAAGAATCATAATATTCTTCTTGTCTTTACCAAGATTATGACATACATCAATCATCTTATCGTAGTTACGCACGAAGGTACGAACCAGAAGTTCCCTGCCTTCAGTAGAGAGGTTCTGCATAAGTTCATTACGTGGTACTTCCCTGTAAACCTTCGGGTCATCCTCTACCAGTGATAAGTTATTAACTTCCATCTCAAGACAGTATTTACCATAACCGTCACGAATGAAAATCAAGTTAAGATTCTTAGAAAAGAACCTCTTTAACTTCCAGTGCCCCTTGTTATCTTCCAAAGCCGGCACAAAAGGACGAAGTGTATCAAGTCCGTCTTCAACTGCATGATAATATATATGATTCATGTTAAGGTAATAACCTATTGGATCATTATCACAGAACACATAGACATCTTTATATTTCTTAAGGTCAGTTGGGACTGATGGCGCAAGGCACTTCGCAAACTTCCTTGTAAAAATAATCCTGTTCCACATATTTGCAATAATATTCCCCTGATCTTTTTTATACTTAAGAATCTCCGGGAAGGCATCCTCTCTCTTCTCTTCAAAAATATACACATTCTCGAAGATTCCGCATTCCTTAAACCTCTCCGGAAAATCCTCGAAATCCGTGGACATTGTGGATATGATAAGGTCTGCACCTTCCGACCTGTCCTTAAGATTTAACTCCTTAAGACAGCTTACGAAAACATGATAATATGTATGGCATATATATACTCTGCCTTTTTTATCCATCACTCTATATCCTCTTAAGTTCTTTCAGTTCAAGAATTTTTTCAGCCAGCCTTTTAGCTCCGTTGCCATCAACAAAATGATGTTGCATCATAACCATACGAACTCGTCTTTCATAATCATCTGAAAGAGACTGTAACTTATCTATAATCACATTGAAGAAATCTTCCGTGGTTCTTGCATCACCTGCATAACTAAAGATTCCTCTTGCACCGAATTCTTCACCACCCGGAACCTGATTATCTGCCATTGAGAAGTTTACACATGGCACCTGGCAGGCACATATTTCATACTGTGTACTTCCGGCTGCACTGACAGCCAGATCGCACTCCATAAAAAGTTGCTTCATGCTTCTGACATTAACCTGAATCTTAATGTTTTCTTTTTCTGAAGCCAAAGCCTTAATCTCATCGATATCCGGATTCATTGCACCAAGAATAAATATAAACTCTTTTGATGCAACTTCCTGTTTACTTTCAAGTAAGGTTTTAAGGAATCCCAAAGCCAGATGCATCGGATCTGCTCCCCCAAAAGTAACAGCAACTTTTCTAACTTCTTCCTTTAAAAGTCTCTCAGAAAGATTTGCAAAATCTTTCCTTAATGGCGCATACTCAGGCCCTATAATAAATACAGGCTGTTTCTCATATTTATATAAAGTTTCATACTCCCACTCAGAAGCATTAATATTATAATTTACCAGCACATCCACAGGTCTTGTGAAGGATGCAATGTCTTCCATATACACAACAGGTCTTACTTTCTTCAGTGCCTTCAGGTAATGCGTGTCTGCATTATAACTGTCCACAATAACAATTTTACAGTGAAGTTCGTGAATAATTTTTGTAAGTTCCGGTAGTTCATCCGGCATATGGTCATAATCAGTAGAAAGGGTATGAACTTCATATCCTCTTTCCAGGATGGCCTGGGCATTGGTATCCAAAGCGCATACAAAGAAGCATCGATTATCAAAGGCCATCATGGCATCAGCCAAAGACAGCATTCTCATCACATGCCCCTGACCTATGTTACTGTTTGCATCTGCCCTAAAGAGTATATTCATTCCTGTCCCCTTTTTATCCCTTTATTTTTTCAAGGGCATCCTTAATATTCATGTTCCAGTTAAAATCGATACCTTCAGTCAGGCTCTTAAAATCTTTAAGCGTATGATAACTTCCACCCTGCGGCTGCTTAACACCCTTAATGCTTCCGCTCTTAATTCCATCCCAGTTTTCCTTAAATAAATCTTTTATGGAAGCTATGAGTTTATCATAAGCAGTTACGAAAGTTTCTTTACTTAAATCCCCAAATTCAACTTCTCTTTGGCACAGAATATCACCTGTATCAAGACCTGCTGCCATCTGGTGTATGGTTACGCCCTTGGGACTGTCTTCATAGAATGAGAAGAAGTTTGGCGCAGAACCACGGTTATATGGAAGATATGAAATATGAAGATTGATAATCCTTCCATTCATATATTCAATAATCTCTTTATCGATTATATATTTGTAATTAAAGCTTATGATAAATGACGGCTCAAGCGCTTTGATTTGATCCAGAGTCACTCTTTGCTTCATAAGGGCAGTATATTCTTCTCTTCCCTTAAGCCACTCATATAAATCATAAGTATTCTCATTATTCGTAAGGAATAATATGGCGCCTTTTTGGAAACTTTCAAATCTCACAGGCTGACCGTATTCAAGGTCCTTTTCAAACTTAAGTTCCTTTATGTCATCAATATATTTAGGCTTAATGCCATATCCCGGACGAATGATTCTCACATTCTCATCTGTGGGATTATCCCCTGCCTTCACCTTATCTACTGTGAAGATTGAACGCCTGAATACAACACTTGATTCTTCATCTTTTGATACACCATAGAATGGCTGTCCCATGGCTTCTTCTATCTTTCTGATTTCCGTGGTCATGGCAACGAATTCATCAGGTGTCATTGAGAATGATGCATCAGGATTCTCGATTTCCCTTCCAAGACAGAAATGTTTTTCTATTATCTTAGCACCCATTGATACTGCAATGCCTGCTGAGAAATGTCCCATGGAATGGTCTGATAAACCTATAGGAACATTGAATTTTTTCTGCATATCTTTAATGGTAGATAAGTGCATTCCCTTAGGATCAGCCGGGTAAACACTTGAACATTTAAGAAGTGCAACCTGTCTGTTACCTGTGCTGTATACTGCCTCAAGCGCATCCTTAATCTCTTCCTCACTTGCCATACCGGTAGACATTATCATCGGCTTTTGCTTTGATGCCACATATGTAATAAGAGGAATATCTATAAGTTCAAAAGATGCAATCTTATAAAATTCCATTCCTATGTCTTCAAGGAAATCCACAGCTGTTTTATCAAAAGGCGTTGAGAGAAAATCAATCCCCACCTTATCAGCCTCTTCCTTAAGCTCTTTCTGCCACTCCCAAGGAGTATAAGCCTTGCCATAAAGACTGTAGAGATTCTCTCCCTCCCAGGTGCCATTCTTAATATTAAAATATTCATTATGACAGTCGATGGTCAGGGTGTCAGGTGTGTAAGTCTGAATCTTCACACAGTCAGCACCTGCCTCTTTCGCCTTATGGATAATCTCTTTCGCTCTTTCCATGCTTCCTGCATGATTGGCGCTCATTTCGGCAATGATATATGTTTTGTCCAAGTTATTAATATCGAATTTCATATTGTCTCCGGGTGTAAGTTCGATTATTTATGTAAAAGCTCATATTTAAGTTCTGCAAGCTGCCAGTCTGTCATTGTATCGATGTCCTGAACCTCAAGTTCGTCCAGGATAAGTTCTTTTGTTGTATCACCAAATAATGACAGTCCCTTCATAAACTGTTCCCTGTCAAGACAGTAGAACTGCCCTGCATCATGATATACAGGCTCTAAATCCTGGGACCTTGTGAATGTATGCTCAGGATGAATATACTTAAGCACGCCATCCTTTATCTCAAGTCCTCTCTGTGGTGGAAAAGAATACTGAACTACCGGTACAACGGAATATGCGCCGGTACTTATTAACTTCTCCATTGCTTCCTTAAGTCGGTCAGCCGTGATAAAAGGGGCAGTCGGATATATGCAGCATACCTTATCGAAGGTTCTGCCCTCCTTCTCATACTCAAGTACTACTTCCTCTATAACCTTTGCTGTTGGTGCAAAGTCGTTAGCAGCCTCATCAGATCTCATAAATGGGACCCTCGCTCCATACTTCTTTGCCACCTCTGCAATCTCTTCACTATCGGTGGAAACCATTACCTCACCGAAGACTCCACTCTTAATGGCAGCCTCAATGCCATATGCAATAATTGGTTTACCGCAAAATTCCTTAATATTCTTCTTCGGGATTCTCTTGGAACCTCCCCGTGCGGTTATAATTGCAAGACTCGTCATATCTTCATCCCTCCGACTATTAATGTTACCACATTTTCAGAATATATTCCACAAACCGACAGCTAAGCCTGCATCCCGTACCCCATGAAAACCATAAGCATTACAAGGACAAAGCCTATGGCAAAGGCAAGACTCCCGTTGTCATTATCTCCTTTTAGGGAAATCTGAGGAATTTCCTCAACTGTGGTATATATCATAGCTCCGGCTGCAATCGCCATAATGACAGAGAGAATGTCGGGAATTAATACTGCAATTATCACGGTAAAGATTCCAAGAAGGGGAACCGGGACTCCGGATATAACTCCCATTAAGAAGGCTTTACCTGCCTTTGAGCCCTTATCTCTTACAGGAAGAGAAACAAATAAAGCTTCGGGAAAATTCTGAATTGCTATTGCTATTGCAAGCACCAATGCCATAAAAACCGAGATACGATTGGTTTCCAGAAAATATCCGGCGAATATGGCTCCCAGTGCAATTCCTTCGGGAACATGGTGTATAACTTCCGTAAGCATAACTTTAACTTCTGCATTAAGTTTACTATCCGGTCCTTCTGTTATCTCCACATAAGCATGGGTATGGGGAACAACACTGTCCAGTAAATACTGAAACATCACTCCGAATCCAAAACCAAGTATAATAGAGATGATTCCGGCTTTGCCTCCTCCGTTGTTACCCTGCATTGCCGGAGATACAAGTCCCCATACGGCAATGGAAAACATTATTCCGGAACTGATACCTGCAAGTATCACTCTCGGCTTATCGGTAATATTGTTCTTTCTGGCATATACGAAAGCTGAGCCCAGTACTGTACCCACAAGAGGAATCAGCATACCGAATATGATATTGAGATCAGACAGGGTATTGGATTTATCCAGATGTTCGATTAATGACCTAAGTCCGATAAATATCAGAATTGTACCACCCATAATCTCTGAGCCGGATTTATATCTTACTCCGAAGAGATTACCGATTTTAACTCCCGCCATGGAGATAATGCAGGTAATAATACCGATTATTCCCACGGCAAAAAGCACATTAACAAGACCCGAAGTTTCTACCATTTGCACAGGAGTTGCCACAAAAGTAATACCTACAGCAAGAGCATCGATACTGGTGGCCACGGCCAGCATAAACATGGTTTTTATATCAAAACCGGGTTTAACCTCCTCATCTTCAGAGAAGGCTTCGCGAATCATATTTCCGCCGATTAATGTCAATAAACCAAAGGCAAGCCACGGTGCGATTACACTAATCCATTTTTCAAATCTTGAACCTATCAGATAGCCTGTAAAAGGCATTAACCCCTGAAAAGTACCAAACCATAATCCGCAAAGAATATATTCTTTTATCGTTGTCTTCTTCGCTGTCAGACCTTTGCAGACGGAAACTGCAAAAGCATCCATGGCAAGGCCCACAGCCAAGAGTAATATTTCAATAATGTCCATTTTTCTATTATACCCATTATAGTTAATATTATGCAATTATAAATATTTTATCCCGTAGACAAAAAAGAGCCTGCAAAGGCTCTTTTTCATCTGCATTGTTCCTTAACGGCGCCAAAAGGTCCGCAGCTTTACATAATCCCATTAATCTATCGCATCAGGCATGAATCCCAGCATCTCACCGGTTTCAGCATCGAGAGTAAGTGTTGTGTTACGAAGCACATCACCACAGTCATAACGATAAACATATACATATGGACAGCTTGGGCCACCTTTCTGATATAAATAACACTCATCAAAGAATCTGTAATCATTGGCATCATTTGACTGCTTATTATATATCTCAAGGATTTCTTCAGGAGTCTTTATACCAGTCAAATCATCAGGGACAATACGAAAGAATCCTTCATATCCCTCGAGTATGGTTCCGTCATTAAATGTTATTACCCTGAATTCTGCGCCAACAACAGGAATATTATTATAAAATGGAGTAAAGTCATACCACAGATATGCTCCCGGATCGTTCACGGAAGAATCTGTCAGCTGAAATGTATATGGCTCTCTTTCAGGATAAACAATGTTATCCATAAGAAAATCATAGGCTTCATCTCCATCATATAGAACTTCATCTGAACGAAGCATTTCATTAAAATCCGGTTCTGTTCTTTCCGTTATTGAGTGACCGTGATTTACATCCGCAGGGTCAGCTGCCTGAGCCCCAGCACCTGATGAATCAGCCGTAATTCTTCCATTATCGGCATCCTGCCCATCCTCTCCATCTTCGATTATCTCCGGCTCTGTCTCACGCTGTGGCTCATCATCTGTTACAATATCATCAACAGATATACTGTCTACAATTACATCACCACTGCCTGCACTATGATTACCCGGCAGTGTGCATCCTGCTCCCAGCACCGCCATGGTTCCAAGTAAGCCTGCGACTATAAGTTTTTTCATTTATTTATCCTCCTTAAAAACGCATACTATACCCTTAATTACCTAATATACGAATTTAAGTCTCCATATTTATGGAATATTATTTAAAACCCAAAAACTTTTTTAACTTCTCGTCAGCAAGAAGGTCTTTTTTCTTTAGACCGAAGTGCTCCCCTGGAACTATTTCAAGATAACGGTCTAAGAATGTCTCATAGGATTTCGTCTTAAAACAGTTCGGTGTAATAAAGAATTCCCTGGTTCCACCTGTCACTCTGTCTCCTGCCTGAACACTTACCTTATAATCGCCGCTCTTAAGCTTGTAAACTCTGTAGTGCTCAAGATTCCATCCATGAATCTCAACATGACCAAAAGGAACATCATATGAATCCACAACCGGATTGGCTTCAAGCGCTTCTTCCTGATAATCTCTGATGACAGTTTTAATGAATTCTTCAGCTGACCCGCACTCACGTGGGTAGTATTTATAATTATCCCCGTATGCGGTTACAAACTCCCACTCATCATTAATCCTTTGAATATCATAATGCCATCCGTCTTCCAGCATTTGTGGTTCTAACCACGAATATTCTTTTTTAACCTCATCAAATGCCTTTTGCAAATATACCTTAATATCAGTACCATACTTGAATTTCTCTTCAGGATTGGAATTTTCCACTGAACGCTTTGTATATTCACAAAGAAAATCTATAAACTCATCGGCACTCTCTCCATCTGTCCATTCATCAACAATCCTGGCATTTTTGTATCCGGTTGAAACCTGTCCGAATACATTTTTTCCGTGAAGCGGAGTTATCTCCCATGGTGTTACCTTCTTCATCTGATTTTTGGTCGCCCATGGATATTTAACAAGAAGTTTCTCCAAGGCTTTGTCATAATAGACTTCAATATCTGTTCCATATTTGAATTTCTTTTTATCAGTCGAAGGATTGAGATTCATTTCTTCTTCGAGTTTTTCTTCTCTTTCCGACTCCTGCTCCATTTCAAAAAACTCATCCGGACTTAATGGCGCCCATGCCCACACATCTTCCATATTGTGACTTGCAAGGGCAGACCCATAGACGAATTCCCCGTCTTCTTCATCCAATTTATCCCATCTTCCTGCCGCCAGATCACCATTTTTCATAATAAGAAAACAGAACTGTTCGCTCTTTGGATAATCCTTATCCTTAAAGGACTTAAACCCTTCTACTTCTACTGAAGAGCCATCATCAGTTTCAGGGCCGATATCAATATAATTAACCCCATCTTCTTCAAGACAGCCTGCTATGGTATCCTTATCAAGAGAATGCCACCTGGCTACTTCAGAAGCCTCTACAGTCTCACCTGTTCCCCTTATGAAGCTTCCTTCTGCGGTTTTATGTTCCCAGTCATCCGGATTCCATGATCCACCGGTCAAACGGCCGTCTTTTAATTCAAGAAGACAGTACTCCCCATACTCAGGTACATCTTTATCAACAAGATTATGAAATTTATTAAATGAAATCGTCAGATTCTTATAATCACAGCCCTTCATATTTCAGCCCTTCCTTATACAACTGGTCCTGCAGTGCTCTGTCTTGGTGCATTCTGTGTTTCAGGCTCCTGTTTTTTTCGCTCTTCTCCACAAATCTTTTTCCAAATCACTGAATATACCTGCTTTCATACTCTGGGATAGGAATTGGTTTGCTGTAATAATAACCCTGTATCAGGTCGCACCCTAATTCTGCAAGAGTATCAACCTGGGCTTTTGTCTCGGCTCCCTCAGCAAGACATGTAAAGTTCAGTTCCTTGGCCAGGGTTACGATATGTCTTATTACCACAAGGTCCTCTAATCTGTCGGACTGGCTTCCAACTTTGTCGACGAAGCTTTTGTCCAGTTTTAATGTATCAAGAGGCATTTCTGTGAGCAGTGAAAATGACGAATAACCTGTGCCAAAATCATCCATGGAAATCTTAAAACCATTAGCCCTTAACTCATTAAGAACATTTATCATATGTTCCTTATCATCATAGGTTGCGCTTTCGGTTAATTCAAAATCAATGAGCTGATGGTCCACGCCGTACGAATCGACTATGTCCATAAGGTGTTCAATGATACTTTCATCATAAAGTCGGTTTCTGGACAGATTCACTGATATTGGATAAAGTGGTTTGCCTTCCTTTTTCCACTTTGCCATGGCTTCGCATACCTTTGACAATACGATGTCATCAACCTTTTCTATTGTGCCATCTTTCTCGAAATATGGAATAAATCTTCCCGGAGATAAGAATTCCTTATTTTTATAATTCCAGCGAATTAAAGCCTCCGCTCCTTTAATGTGATCCTTAGCGCTGTCAAATTTCGGCTGAAGATAAACCAGGAATTCATCATTTTTAATGGCTGTATCCAGATAGGCTTTTATGAAATTTCCCCACAAAATATCATCATGCATTTTCTCAGTATAAAAGATGATATCTGTTTTATTATGATTTACACCCAGAGCCTGAGCCATCTTCCCTGCATCAGCCACACGGTTTCCGGATACAATTGCAAACTTCATTGGAACAACACCGCAGCGAAAATAAATCTTATACTGTGGATTCTCTTCAAGAGATGAAAGACTGTCGAAAAACTCAGTCAGCCATTTCCTGGTATCATCCTCATTCATGTCCTTTATCATCATTGCAAAATTGTCATTATGGCATCTTGCAGAGGCATATACCATGTCGGATTCATTCATTGCCTTAACAATATTGCAAAGCACTTTATTGGCCGCGATATGGCCATATACCTCATTAATGATTCTGAATTCCTTAACATCAAAATGAACGAAGGCAAAATCCTTAATGCCGTAATCCATTGGCATCTCAAGATAAGCCAGCAGGTGATTCCAGTTATAATGATTGGTAATAGGATCAAAGAAAGCTTTTTTATAAAGCATATCCTTATCCATTTCATTTATATCATCATCGATTACGCATTTTGCATTGTCGCAAAGAAGTTCGCACTCATAAATAATCCTGGTTTTTCTCTGCTCCGGAAATACACCTATGGAATGCGGATAATTTTTTATAGCCAAATCACTGTATATTCTTCTGGCATCATCGTCATCTTTTATTTCAGCAAATAACTCTTTGATATACTCTTGCGAAACCTTAACATCATTTTCAATTTCAATGGAATAAAAGAAGGCACCCTCAAGCTTAATGGACTTAAGATTATCCGGATAATCAATTCTCTCATCATCTGCTCTGAACTCAATACCTATTACATCCTCTCCCAGAGAATCTATATAAAAAAGACCCGGATAATCATATGTTCCAAAGTCATTGGCATGACTCATAATATCTGACTTAATCTCCCCCTTGAAAAAGGCCTGAATATCCTCATCAGATGCTTCTACATAGAACAATAATCTGTCCGGTTTATATACCTGATTTAATTTATTTTTAAACATAACCCTATCCCCACATTTACAACCAAAAGCCACATCTTACATTGGCACATATCACATATATTTTACCATATTTTTACGGTTTAAATAAAGAAAAAAAGACACTGTCTTATATCAATAAAACAGTGTCTTAAACCTCATTAAGCCTTTTCAAAGGTTTTTTGTGGCCAGCTGACTGGGGATTGACTCATACATCTTGCCAATAAGCCCGGAACTGTCTATTTTTTTAAAATCATCAATATAAAGATCTATTATCTCTCTCTTTACCCTGTCTATTTCAGAAAAGTTTTTTCCCTCTACAAAGGCTTCTACAGCCTGAGGCATTCCACCCACAGCCATATATATTCTGAAATCCCTCATAAGTTTTCTGTTTATTCCATTACCGACTTCTGAACCCATCTCATAAAGTTCACGAAGCACCGGGTATGTATCATTTCCGATCGCCCACATAAATTCTTCATAATCCATGGGATATACGGGAATCTTATGTTCTTCAGAAGGAATAACAATATCTTTAACATTTTTCTTTATACTGATTAGTGACCCGGTTTCTATATAGTCATATCTTCCATCGGCAACCAGGTATTTAATTGCCTGCCTTACCAGTGGCTGACGCTGAATTTCATCAAAAATGATCTTCCTATATAACGCGCTAACACATTATCTCTACAAATATTGAATTTGTCGAATTGAAACTCGAATCATCAATTGCGCTCAGCCAAATCTGCTTTCCAGAACATCCGCAGCTCTTTCGCATCCAAGTTCCTTCTTCAGGGGCGCATGCGCTTTCTTCGTTCAGCCATCATATCTGCCACTGATCAGTTCTCTGATCGATTCTTCGATTCTCTCCACACTGGGGATCTCAAATCTGACGTAAAGGGGCTCCGAACCGCAGTCAAGTTCATGCACCCTTCTTCCGTAAAACAGCTGATCCAGAGCAAGTGGCATCACAAGCGTTGGTTTTCCGGCTCTGAGTCCTATGCCGTTTGTAGAACAACCTCCATGATGTACAACAGCCCGCACCCGCTCAAACAGCCAGCCATGTATTAGAGTCAGCCGTTGTTTTTATTTGCTGACTGTAATCAGCCATAACATAGTAAAGATCATCGCAAAACCCAATGCATCAAATGCCGTAAAAGCGCTTCCGAGGACTAAAGTAGAAATGACTGCTGCGGTCAGAGGCTCAGCAAAACTATAGAGAATTGCTTTGGATGGTCCGATAAGTTTTACACCGCTGATATATAGAGTAAAGGCGCAGAGGTTGCCAACTACAATAACGAATATAATGCCTAATATGCCATAGAGATTTGGAATATAGTGGATTGTCCAGGTTCTGAAAATGATACCTATGCATATACCTCCAAGCAGGAATGACCATCCCTGAGCGACTATGACAGGAATGTCGTTCGTGAGTTTAGGAGCAAGCACATTATAAATCATAACACAAACAGCACTTAAGACACCTGTAATCAGTGCAAGTGACGGTACTGTCATTGTAGTAATATTGCCATGGCTTGTAAGGAAGAAAACGCCTAGTAGAGCCATTATGATTGACAATATTTCCAAAAACTTAGGAAACCTTTTGGTTGTTATGCATGTATATCCCAATATAAATATTGGAGCCAGATCCTGCATGATTGTTCCAATAGCCGCAGTTGAGAGTTCGATGGTGAGAAAGTATAAAAATTGACATGCTGACACACCTGCCAGTCCATAGATGAGCATGGTTATTGTCTTTTCTTTGCTTTTCCATGGTAAAAAAACAGAATTAGGGTACTTGATGAGTGAGTATAGCAGTATTAGTACTCCGGAAAGTCCCAATCTGATAGGAACAAGCCATCTGCTGTCCATCATCTGCACGTCAAAAAGATACTGCCCGACTGAGCCAGAAAGCCCCCAGCAGGCAGCACCTATAGTTGTTAATAAGATTCCTTTAATTTTATTTTTATCCATCAGATTACATATCCTTTGTTGATTTATCTTAATCTCTGTATACTATTTAAAAGTGGCAAGTCTATGTAACTTACCGCCCATATTCATCAACTTATCTCTTTTATCTCGCGCTTGCCGTCAATGTAGTCCTGATAGATATCTTCTTCAAATAAAAATACTTACTAAGCTTAGAATCATTATCTTTCCGGATAAATTCCAATTCATATCCAAGTTTTTTATAAAACTCTGGTGCCTGAAACCCAAATGTTGTAAGCGCTATTTTTTCATAGCCCTTATCTTTGTACGCATTCTCTACAGCCTCAACAAGTTTACTGCCAACGCCCTCTCTTCTGTATGCTTTGGCAACAATCAGATCTCCGATATGCACCTCGTTATAGTATGCTCTACCAGTGATAACTCCTGCAATTTTGCCATCATCTTCTGCCACAAAACAAAACTCTTCGAAGTTAAGTGCTACATCACAATCAGCAGCATACTCTGAAAACGCTACATTTATGAATTCGCCTATTCTGTCATTCTCCTCAACTCGCCTGATTTCCATTTTTTTGTTCTCCCCGTTCCGATAGAATTTAATGCAATACCATTCTCATCAAAACCGTTCCTTCGTTGTTTTCGAGCTCTTCAAATCCCATCTTCTTGTACAAGGCATATCCTACGCTCATCACCTCAGGTTTTGTGGTAAATCGTACTTCTTTAAAGCATAATTCACGGCATTTATCCAACATGGCGTTAAGCATAGGCCTTGCATAACCCTTTCCTCGACATTCCGGTTTTATGTATAATCGTTTTGCTTCCGCTGTATTATCGTCTATCCTCTTGATTGCAATTGTTGCAACGGGGTTTTCTTCGTCATATCCAAGCAACAAAGCTCCATCCTGATAAAATCCCTCGAGATCTGCCAGTTCTTTATCAAGGGATACAAAACATCCTTCTGCACCTTTTATTTGGGAATACTCCAGAATCAATTCTTTTGCAGCTTCGTAATCATCACAATCCCTTACTTCAATCATCTTTGTACCTTCTTATCTGAACGGACATCTGCTTCCGATGCATTGGTTGTTCTGTTCGTAATGGATACACTTAATCTCAGGTCTTTCCATTTCAATACCAAAGTTTTCTTTAACAAAATCAATAGCCGTCAGAATGGCTAAATACGAATCTCTCTTGCAACATCTCGGGCCATCTATGCTTCCGATGGAATCAAGCGCCTTAGATGTCATCCTGTTAGACAGTCCCCAAGGCTTGCCGGTAAGAGGAGTAGCCTTTGAAATGATCGAGATGAACATTCCGGTACTAATGCCAGCTCCGCAGGCACCCCAGAATCCACATGCACCTCCGGGGACGCTTTGTCCTCTTTTCATCATCTCCGTCAGAGCATCCGATAGATTGATCTTTCCTCCGGCGTTATGGTATGCCGTCAATAAAGCAGCACCAACCATCACATGATGCTCCGGTCCATGCATATGGCAAAATGGTTCTGCCATCATTTTTCTTATGATTTCTATAGGGTCTTTACTCTTTTCGTTAAGGCAGATCCCTATAACAGCGTCAAGCCCTTTCATATGGCATTCATTACATACATAATGCCCATTTACACATCTTGTCTTACTTGATTCTTTTTTGTGGCACAAGGCGCATTCCATTATTTCATCCCTTTCAAGATATTCCAACGGTGCCTTGCAGATTATGCATTCTTCCTTCATATCATTTCCTCAAATCTTTTTCTGAAACCATAAAAGATCATACCACCTGTCAAATTTCTTTCCGACAGACTTTATATGAGCCACTTCCGTATATCCCTCTTTAATATGAAACTGATAACTGTCATGGGACAAGTATTCATCCTCTTCATCGTTATACGCAACTCCGGCAAGAAGATTTATGATCCCCTGTTTCCTGAGTTCTTCCTCCAGAACTCTATAGAGCATCGCTCCCGCTCCACATCTGCGATAATCCCTATCGACATAGATTGAAGTGCTTACAGTCCAAGAATATGCTTCCATTGCGCTATATGGTCCAGCATGTACATAACCGATTATTCTGTTACCCTTCAAGCAGACCAGATAAGGGTATTTTTCTTTAGTATGACGAATCCTCTCTTTAAATTCATCAACACTTGGAACATCATATTCCGATATAACGAGCCATGCAGGATGATTTCCGATTGGGCCGATGGGAGCCTGCTCACAAATCGGCACATATCGAAATCAGCCTATAGGGCGACAAGACGGATGAAATAGAATGCGTCAGCATTCTATGAATTCGGCTTGGCGCGTATGGCGAGTGGTGCATTTAACTGTAAGATAATTTACTACGAAATCATTTTATCATACTCACATATCCCATTAAAACCTCTTTTATCACTTTCCAAATCTTTGTAAGAAGAGGATTTACTCAGTTTTCATTCTGCTTGAATACTGGACCATCACTGATCTGATACTTCGGAAACTTTCAGTTTTAACATTTTTACCACTCCTCGCTAATAATAGATTGTCTGGCTTGACGATAAAAAAGACACTTCTCTAATAATTTTAGAAAAGTGCCTTATATCCTCAATATCAGCCGTATTTTTTGTTGTCTGAACAGATAAACTTATTATTCCTTTTGCGCCAATAAGCTCATTATTCTCCACTATATAGTCTTTCATGGCTTTAAAAGTTCGTATCAAAGCCTTTGATTGTGCGGCTGCCAATTCTCCATCTAAAACGGTCATTAGCATGTAGATTCCTTGTTCTGTATATACATTAGGTAACGCACGACTTTTCGGACTAATATTTGCGGTCAAATTTTTTGACCGCAAATCGACTAACTCTTCTTTGGTCATTTTGAATGTAAAATCTTCATCAAACTTAGTTGCGTTATTCTTAACCTGTTGATTCAAAGTTTTTGTAGTGTAGCCGTAAATCTGGGCCAAATCAGTGTCTAACATAACCTTTTGTCCGCGTATAATATATATTTTATCCTTGATGGTTTCCTGATTAACAACCATTATTTCTTTATCTGCACTCACTTAATAATTCTCCATCATTTTATTTTGCGGTCAAATATCTTGACCGCAAATCACTTATTCCATTTTTCTAAAAGAGCTTCGCACATCAAAGCCATGCATGACAACTTTATCCTTATCTGTTACCCCTCTGGCTTCGGTTGTTTCTGAGGCTGTCTTCTCCATTGAGAAGTGTTCTTCAATAGCACAAAAAATGCTAACTGGATGGATAAGACCCGAAAGACCACATGCCTTGAGTATGGGGATTTCCTGCATTTCTTTTACAAAAGAGCCTTTGTGATTCGTAATTTTGACATGGCATCCGAGATTATATTCAACACGGTAATTTCCATGATTAACCTCTTCCTTTAAGTCATTTGCACGTGCTTTAGCCTTCTCTAAATCAATATCACGAAACATAAAATCCCACATACTTATATCAAACGAAACTGCGCTCATCTTAATTAGCTCATTCGCCCCATCATAGTTCTTCCAATTTTGAAGAAGATTCATATCATAATCAACAGGTTTATCATCCCAGTCCTTCGCAGTAATTGTAATTAAAAATAGCCAATATTCCACACCACATTGAAGTAAAACAAACCTGTATTTGGAATTGCCAAAATATCTTTGATATTGTATGCCTTCACAAAACAACTCCTTGGTTAACAAGAATGACCCACGCCTGTCAAACACAATGCTATCTGTAGGATCCTGAAGGTAGTCATAAAAATCATGTTGTTTATCGATTATTCTCATCTTTTATCCTTCGACTTTCTCATCTAGAACAACTCTTGCTACACATACTTCATGCTGTACATCGCTAAAGTTCTGCACACCAATTAACAAGGCTTTTGTATCGTTCCTCAGTAATATCTACCCTTGCCATGCTGGCTATTACATCCCAGTCGTATCCTTCGGATATTACTTCTTTTATTGCCGCTACAAAATATTGGATAAAGAAACTCATCATATCTTCATAAACTTCCGATGTCGCATACGATTCATCAATAGGAATATCATCATATTTCTTTATAAATAATTGATAATTGAGTTCTGAAACCTTCTCGCAATATTGTTTAAACTTATCTTTTTCTATCGAAGTAATTACTAAATCTCCCATCCTGTAATAAGTCGAAAGTACAAAATAATATATATTCCTCTCAGATTTATAAGTATCTCTCTCGCAAATTATTCTTGCCGCCTCAGCATCCAAATTATAAGGATCAAGCATGGCACACAAATCGATGAAATGATCAACTTCCTCTTTAGTCATAGATGCCCAAGAAGCAACCTTATCACGTGAAAGAAAGGACCATCCAGTTTTTAAAGCCTTATCATTTTCACAATGAAGTATATTTAGTAGAAACAACTGTTTACCAATCTCGCGCTGTTTTTCAATATCAATTTTATCCATCCTGTCCACCCTCCACATAACTCATCAAAACGCTCAATAATCTTTATCATCATCCCAAAGGTTCTCGCTATTGTATATCCTTTCCTGCTTTTCTCTTTTTTCAAGAATATCTTTAGCTGTAAGATGGCAAATTCCAGCAGCTTTCGAAAGCAAATCCTGGCGTTCTTCCATCCCCAAATCAATTGCATAAAGAACATTTAAAGCTCCTTCAATTCTTCCAGAAGCATAACTTATCCATTTTTCACGATCTAAAATTTTCAGTAGTTCTTTTTCTAAATCCTCTATTTTCTCGCTCATTTCAAAATGCCCCCCAAATCATTTATCATTATTTTTTTAAAGATACTTATTACTCACAACTTTCATAGGTAGTGATGCACTGATTCTTTCATTGAATATTGGTTCCGTAGGTCGAATCACGATACCCTCTTTTTTTCCTCCCCTTGGATACTCGCAAGTTTTCTCATAACACAATTCTCCTTTTCTCCATTTTTAACTTTCTAGTTATATACACTATTTAAATATTCTGGCGAATAATTCGCTTTGTCGAATTTTATAAACACAAAAAATAATCACTTCTTTTCATTTAAAGCATAAATGTAACCCAAAAGACGATTCCTACAATCCATATCCATTCTCCTGTATTCAACTAAAAGCTCATACTCTTCATCTTTTCGATATACTGTCAAATAATCATTATTCAATGTTTCATTGCTTTCAGCTCCGGATATTAAATAATATGGATCTACATGCAATGTATCACAGATTACTTTCAGTTTATCAATAGATGGATTCTGTTTCTTCCCTTTCCAACTGCTCAGAGTACTCTGCGGTATACCGGTTTTTTCAGAGAATTCTTTTTGAGTCATCCCTCTTTCATGAGTTAGCTGTAATACTCTTTCACCAATCGTCATCAATATCTCCTATTTTTTTCGTCTGAATTTGTCTGCGTTTATGCCCGTTTATGTGTGACAAATTTTTTTTCAAATTCATTTGCAAGTGCCGCTAATAATCCAAATTCTGTCTGATGTCATTTACATTTCCATAAAGCCATCGGATGATTCCGCAATCGCTCTACAATCTCAGCGCCTTCAAAAAGCAACTCAGGTTTGTATTCCTTTGCCATAAACCTTTCCATATAATCCATTTCTTTTTCTGTCGGCTTCATAATCGATGCTATATACTCCTTTGCCTGTTGCTTCTTCCCTTCCAGGTCGAACATATCCCTCACTGCTAAAACTGGAAATAGATCAGATTTAATTTTTGAAAAAGTAAGACTGTCTATGGCAGATGTGTCAAACTTCTTATTTACTTTCTTTGCAGAGATCGTTGCATAGAAGATGATACATTTCCTGAACATATCTTCTTCATCTGAAAACAGCCTCATGTCAGCCATATTGCAGAAGTCATACAGATCCCTTCTGCTATATTGAGGCATCTCCTATCTCTCCGTTTTTCATTCTTTTAATATTCTTTGGGTATACCAGCTTCCATTCACTCGAATATCCTGGCTCACTTATTCCATTTGTCAGATATCGCTTTGAATTCCCACTCTTATCCTTGCATATCTTTATAAAATTATCACTTATACCCAGCTCTATCTGATATTCACTAAAAATAAAACCGATCTTCTGATATAAAAAGGCACTATCATATCCAGCCAGATAACTCAACATTTTTGTCTCATCAATACTGTTCACAGATACAACACACGAAAGCACCTCTTCCAGACCGGCGATGAGATTAAGATCCTTTATGGAATCAGTTATCGTCCGCTCCTTATCCGTAACCCTTACACCGCCACTAAACTCCGGAGAAACTATGCCGTCCCTCATCTGCGCTTTAACATAATGATAGGTGTATCCATCAAATTCAAAGTCATGAAAACGTGTCTCGGAGCCAACATAAACCTCATAGAAGACCTGATCGACAGTTCCATAATATTCAAAGGCAGTATGATGGGATACATAAGAAGATGGCGTGATAGCACTGGCTACCTGAAATTTGTTCGCCACCGGTCCGCCATTTTCCCCACTCACACACGTGTATAATCCATTTCGGATTTTTAATACCATGTTCTCTTTAAGAAGTTTTTCCAACGCCACTCTTGCTGTCCGTTCGCTTGAATACAAAGCATTTACTTCTTTCATGGAAAAAACCGGATACTGTAACAATTCATAATACAGATTCATATTCTCGCTCCATAATGTTAAATATGCGTCTCATTTTACTTTGTTTAATGTCATTAATGTACACATTCTCAACTTATCATTATGTAACGGCTTTGTCAAGTTGACTTTTTGTATTTTTTTCTCATTTTAAGTGTCATTATTGTACCCATTCTGAACTATATGTATTATTATGAGCTGACATCTTCCAAGAGGGAGAATAACATCTGAACGCAGATTTCCCTTTAGATTTATCTCTTTACCCTTGTGTTATCAAGATTACAGGTTCAAAATCATCAGGCAGACCAGGATATTCTAAAAACTTCTCCATAAATTGCCTGATACAATGTGTTTCCCATTCAAGACTGTCATAATCAGGCCAACAATGATATGTATAATCAGCTACCGAATGAGGAGTTATCTCATATCCTTCACAATCTTTCTGCGGTTTAGGGGGCCCAAACTTCATCTCATTTTCTAACCTCTTAGCATAAGTAGCCGGAGTAAGCACATCGTAGAAACCATCAAACCAACTATTCTCATCTTCTGATCTTTCCAGATCTTCTAATAGGACGTATCCTTTTTTGATGTAATTTGACGCACCTAATTCATGGTAAGGAAGTATATATATCCAGCCACCATATCTTCCATATTCTTCTTCCGTAAAATAATTTTCATAAGTTTCAGGCCTTAATGCTGTTCTAAGTTCTTCAGAAACTTCTTCAAGCTTTGCTTTTTCAATAACTCCCTCGTTCTGATCCCATATATGTGAAGTTCGGGATTTGCAAAGAACATCATAATACTTACCCTTATTATCATATGGCCCGAGAGGATAAAGCATTTTAGTCTTTTTATTTCTTGTTGCACAGTAAAAAGAAATATACCACGACATCTGATCATCTCCTGTATTTTATTAGGAATGTAAACTATTTTTTTTATCCATCTTTTTATATTCGCCGGTCTTAGAATCTATAACGATCATTGCCGACTCTCCGATCTGGGTTCCGTCACGATACGTAGAGAACACATCCGTTGATATGATCCCATTTTTTTCATATATTTCCTTAACCGGTGTATGTCCAACGACCTGCTTATATAGTTCAGCTCTGAATACCTCCCTCGTCTTATACTGCGGTCTGAACCATAGCGGAGACTCGTCATTCCACAGACGATCATATGAAGCATCATTTACTGCGGCTATAACATCATCTATATTCGCATCCAGCAGGTCCATCCCAAGCCGCTTCACATATTCTGTAGTAAGACCACCATGAGAAAACAGCACATTATCAATACGGTGCATTATGTTTATCCTCGAATGATCCTGAAGGCTATTCTCCAGTTCTTTAAGTTTCGTAATCACTGTCCGCTCTGCATAGGGAGAATAACCCAATTCAAGCTTCCCCCACGAATAGCTGACATCATGATTTCCATAACACCACAATGTATCCGGATATGACACCGCAAACGCGATCGCACGATCAAATGTCTCTCTATATCGGTCTATCCGTAACTCCATATTCCAGTCGTCAGGCATGTCCATAAGGCACACAGCCATGTCAGCCTTGCCCTCTTTTAAGATAGCCTCTGCCTTGTCAAACAACCAGGTCTTCAGATGGATGTCAGGTATTACAAGTACATTCATTCTTCCATTCTGCCTCCCTTTTCTGTTTCTTCTCTACCGCCCTGTCTATTGTCTGGCGATGGATGCTGTCAATATCCGAAAGGATCCCTTCTTTTATGATCTTTCCAAGATTGATCGGAGTATAACCGCACACATTTGCCGCAAGATTAATATGCTTACATCCTTCATGGTATGCCTCCATCCCGTTATGATCGTGACCATGAATATTCAGGCACCATGTCAGACCGTACACCGGCTCGTGCGACAACAGGATCTTATCTGAGATAAAGAGCGGGCCCGAATAGATTTCATCAAACATATCCTTATATGCTCCTCTCGCATCATGGTTTCCCAGAAGCAGGATCTTTTTCCCGGCCTTGATCATCGGCACATATTTTGGATCACCTACATCCCCCAGGCATACAAATGTATCACTCTTAAACACCCTTTTATTAATGATCTCCAGCTGTTCTTCCGGAGTGATCCAGTTCGGATCCATCAATTTGCAATCGCTGTCATCAAAATGCAGATCTGACAATAGATATACGCTTCCTTTCTCCGACCAATGCCGGAACGGCTCATACAATGTTGATATCATCTTCTCACGACCTCCCATTTGTGTATCCAACTATTACGACAAGGTTCAAAATTTGAACTCTATCTTATTTCTCAACCACGTCCGGATTAAGGTGACAGCGTACCATACATTTCCATTTTATTATCTCAAAATACTGCTGTAAAACTACTCATAATACAATAATTGCTTGTATGGATTCTTCGCATTGTCGATATTCATGGATAAAAATTTTTCATTTCTTTTTTTCATTCAAAGCATAGATATATCCTAAAAGCCGGTTTCTGCAATCCCTGTTCATTTTCCTGTATTCAACCAGGATCTCATATTCTTCATCTTTCCGGTATACCGTCAGATAATCATTGTTCAGTGATTCGTTAGTCTCGGAGCCGGATACTAAATAGTATGGATCCACCTCTAACGTATCGCAAATCACCTTCAACTTATCGATGGAAGGATTCTGTTTCTTCCCTTTCCAACTGCTCAGAGTACTCTGCGGTATACCGGTTTTTTCAGAGAATTCTTTTTGAGTCATCCCTCTTTCATGAGTTAGCTGTAATACTCTTTCACCAATCGTCATTAATATCTCCTATACGAAATATTCCGTTTGTCGTACTATATCATTTTTTTAAATTGAAGTCAATAAAAAAACGAACCTCTCCGAAAAGAAATTCGTTTTATATTGGTCAAAATTGGTCAAATATCAGTGTGCTTGTTTCCGAAAGTCCGCATAAACACTGGATTATTGTTCTTTCTGTGACTTCATAGTCGGGA
>DGTK01000002.1:74999-101225 GCA_002393735.1 Lachnospiraceae bacterium UBA4338 | reverse complement strand
TGTCCAACATTTGGGGTTCACTTCAGTTAAACCTGGTGGCTATTTTGGTTACGCCTTTTTGGATGACTGCCTTATTCTCTTTGGAGAGGTGTTGGTGTTGTTTCTTGAAGCAATCTTTCTGCCATTAACAGTAGGCTTCTTGGCTTCAATCACAGCCTTCATTGCCTTCTCATCCACAACTGTTACGGTACGTCCAAATGGGCTGACAGAGAGGGTATCGAAATCAGAAAGCAGCTTGGAAAACTTGTTGTAGCCATAATTGGTTACATCAAATGTCGGGTCCATAGCCAGGAGCTTCTGATTAAGAAGACCTGTATTCATTGTATATTTGTCTGCAGTAGAGAGAATGGTAAGAATTTCTTTCTCCACAAGGTCAGTTGATATTCCGTTATCCGTAAGATAAGCAGTAACCGCATTATCCTTATTAACCAGATTGATGGACTTAAACTGCTGCAGGAACTTGGAAAACTTGGTATATCCATAGTTTCTTGTATCAAATGCAGGGTCTAACTTGGTAAGCTTTGAACCAAGTTCGCCGATATCCATGGAGTTGGACTCGTTGCCGTTCTCGATAATGATACGCTTAACGTATGACTCGATAACAGGAAGAGGAGTAACGCCTTCCGCACTCTCATTCTTATCCGAGCCGTCATTGATTGAATCATCTGATAAGATATCAAGGAAAAAGAATCTTTCGCATGAGATTCTAAATGGCTCCGGTGTCTTTCTTTCGCCCATTCCGATTACCATCATACCTGATTCCCTCAATCTGCTTGCAAGTCTTGTAAAATCACTGTCGCTGGTTGCCAGACAAAAGCCGTCCACCGAGCCAGAATAAAGTATATCCATAGCATCGATTATCATGGCGGAATCGGTGGAGTTCTTGCCCTGAGTATAATTATACTGCTGCATTGGATTGATTGAATTCTCCAAAATGGCTTCTTTCCACCCCTTGTTGGTTGGCTTGGTCATATCGCCATAAACTCTTTTATATGTGACTTTACCATATTTGGTAAGCTCTTCGAGTATTGTTTTGGTATATTTAGCTGAGATATTGTCTGCATCAATGAGCAGGGCAAACTTTTTTTCTTCCATTTTGTTTCTCCTTATGAAGATATATCGTCAAAACCTTTAAAAATAAGGCCTTGGCACCATTCTTATAAATTATAACACACTTATTTCATCATTGAAAAGATAATAAATAAAAGTTATAATTAGTGCAGTATGTTAAAAGTAAAGGAGCCTGTCATGGGAAACGTAAAACGTATCTATGTTGAGAAAAAAGAAGATTATGCAGTTAAGGCCAAAGAAGTCTTAAGAGACTTAAGAAGTTATTTGGGTCTTAAGAATGTTGAGAAGGTAAGAGTTTTCATCAGATATGATGTTGAGAATCTTGCCGAGGATGTTTTTGAGGAAAGTTTATGTAAGGTTTTCTCAGAACCTCCTGTTGATGATTTATATAAAGAAACACTGGATGTACCTGCCAATGCCAGACTGTTCTCAGTAGAATATCTGCCGGGACAGTATGACCAGAGAGCCGACAGTGCTGTTCAGTGTGTACAGTTCTTAAGCCCATCAGCAAAGCCTGTAATTAAGACTGCAGTTACATATATGATAATCGGTGAGATTACTGATGAAGAATTTGACAAGATTAAGGCTTACTGCATTAACCCTGTTGATTCCAGAGAATCAGGAACCAAGAAACCTGACACACTTATTACCAAGTTCGATGTACCTAAAGATGTTAAGATCCTTGATGGGTTTAATAGTATGCCGGAGGCGGATTTTAGAGCATTGTATGACAGCATGGGACTTGCCATGACATATAAGGATTTCTTATTTATAAGAGAGCATTATTCCAAAAATGAACACAGAGATCCATCCTTTACGGAAATCAAGGTATTAGATACATACTGGTCTGACCACTGCCGTCATACCACATTCTCTACAGAACTTAAGAATATTACCATCGATGAAGGTTTATATCATGATCTTTTCGAGGAGACATATGAAGATTATCTTAAGACAAGAGAAGATGTTTATGGTGAGAAGATAGATTCAAAGCATGTTTGTCTTATGGATATTGCTTTAATGGCAATGAAGAAGATTAAGAAGGACGGACTTTTGGAGGATATGGAGAAGTCTGACGAAATCAATGCCTGCTCCATAGTTGTTCCTATCGATGTTAAATATGAAGACGGTAAGACAGTTACTGAAGAGTGGTTAATCAACTTTAAGAATGAGACACATAACCATCCTACAGAGATTGAGCCTTTCGGTGGCGCGGCTACATGTCTTGGCGGTGCTATCAGAGATCCACTTTCAGGAAGAACCTATGTATATCAGGCAATGAGAGTTACTGGTGCTGCAGATCCTACAGTTCCTGCAGACAAGACTTTAGAAGGTAAGTTATCACAAAAGAGACTTGTCAGAGGCGCTGCAGCAGGTTATTCATCATATGGTAACCAGATTGGTCTTGCAACAGGTCTCGTAAGAGAAATCTATCATCCTGATTATGTGGCTAAGAGAATGGAAATCGGTGCTGTTATGGGCGCGGCTCCTCGCAGAGCAGTAATCAGAGAGACATCTGATCCGGGTGATGTAATCGTACTTCTTGGTGGACGTACAGGTAGAGACGGCTGCGGCGGTGCAACCGGTTCTTCAAAGGTTCATACAGTATCTTCAATTGAAACCTGCGGTGCTGAGGTTCAAAAGGGTAATCCTCCTACAGAGCGTAAGATTCAAAGATTATTCAGAAGAGAAGAAGTTAGTAAGTTAATAAAGAAATGTAACGACTTTGGTGCCGGCGGTGTATCCGTTGCAATCGGTGAACTGGCAGCAGGCCTTAGAGTTAACCTTGACCTTGTTCCTAAAAAGTATGAAGGTCTTGATGGAACAGAATTATCAATTTCCGAATCTCAGGAGAGAATGGCAGTTGTGCTTGATCCTAAGGATGTAGATGAATTCTTAGGATATGCTGCTGAAGAAAACTTAGAGGCAGTTAAGGTTGCTGAAGTAACTGAAGATCCAAGACTTGTACTTGTATGGCGTGGTAAGGAAATCGTTAATATTGCAAGAAGTTTCCTTGATACCAATGGTGCTCATCAGGAGACTGATGTAAGACTTGAGATGCCATCAAAGGATAGTTACCTTAATGAGTTTGCTACACCGGAAGTTGCTTCGGCTCTTGATGCTGGTGATATCAAGAAGGCAGTTATTGAATCAGTATCCGACCTTAATACATGTTCACAAAAAGGTCTTGTGGAAATGTTTGACTCATCCATCGGTGCAGGCACAGTAGTAATGCCTTATGGTGGTAAATATCAGATGACACCTATTCAGACCATGATTGCCAAGGTTCCTGTACAAAAAGGTACTTCTGATGCAATTACAATGATGAGTTACGGCTTCGATCCATATATTTCATCATGGAGCCCATATCATGGCGCTGCTTATGCTGTTATTGAATCAATGTCCAAAATCGTGGCAGCAGGTGGTGATTATAAGAAGATCAGATTTACATTCCAGGAATATTTTAGAAGAATGACAGAAGAGGCAACAAGATGGAGCCAGCCTTTTGCAGCTCTTCTTGGCGCATATTCAGCACAGATGGCATTTAAACTTCCATCAATCGGTGGTAAGGATTCCATGAGTGGTACATTCCAGGATATTGATGTACCTCCAACACTTTGCTCATTTGCTGTAGATGTGGCTAAAGTTTCAGATGTAATAACAGATGAACTTAAGGCAGCAGGTAATAAACTTGTTATCTTCAAAGTAGCAAGAGATAAGAATTTAATGCCTGATTATGAAGCACTTAAGAAGATGTATGATAATGTTTCATCACTTATGAAAGATGGCAAAGTATTAAGTGCTTACGTAGTTGATTCATATGGTATTGTTCCGGCACTTGCCAAGATGGCAATGGGCAACGGACTTGGATTTAAGACAGAAGCAGGCATTGATGCTAAGGCGTTATTTGCCAATGAAATTGGTAGCATCATCTTAGAAGTAAAATCAGAAAATGTGGTTGTAGCCAAAAATGCAGGTGCAGAACTTATTGGTGAAGTTACAGATAAAGATGTGGTAATTGGTGATGTTACTGTATCAAGTGATGATGTAAGAAAAGCATATGTAGAAAAACTTGACAAAATATTCCCATCAAGAGTTACAGAAGACTATACAAAGATTGATGAGCCTTTATATGAAGCTAAAGAAATCTATGTATGCAAGAATAAAGTGGCTAAGCCAAGAGTATTTATTCCTGTATTCCCTGGTACCAACTGTGAATATGATTCAGGTAATGCATTCACAAGAGCAGGTGCTGAGGTAGAAACAATCGTATTTAAGAATTTGTCTGAAGAGGACATTAAGGATTCAATCAATGCATATGCCAAGGCTATTAAGAATGCACAGATTATCATGTTCCCTGGTGGATTCTCAGCCGGTGATGAACCGGATGGCAGTGCCAAGTTCTTTGCAACAGCATTCCAGAATGAAATCATTAAAGAGGCTGTTATGGATCTCCTTAATAACAGAGACGGTCTTGCACTCGGTATCTGTAATGGTTTCCAGGCTCTCATTAAGTTAGGTCTTGTTCCTTGGGGTGAGATAGTAGGACAGAAAGAAGATTCACCTACACTTACATTTAACACAATCAACAGACACATCTCAAAGATGGCTTATACCAAGGTAGTATCCAACAAGTCTCCATGGCTTCAGGGTGCTGAGGTTGGTAAGGTATATACATCACCTGCATCTCATGGTGAAGGCAGATTCGTAGCACCAAAGGAAACAATTGAGAAACTCTTCAAGAACGGTCAGGTTGCTACGCAGTATTCAGACTTTGAAGGTAATGTATCAATGGATGAAGAGTGGAACATCAATGGTTCTTATGCATCAATTGAAGGTATTACATCACCTGATGGCAGGGTATTTGGTAAGATGGCTCATGCAGAGCGTCGTGGTGATGGAGTAGCTATCAATATCTATGGTGAGCAGGATTTGAAGATATTTGAATCTGGTGTTAAGTACTTTAAGTAAGAATAATCATTGACGAAGACCGATAGGGTGGTCATTAAGAGAAATAATAATAAAGCGACATGTGTTTGATTACATGTCGCTTTTTTCGCGTATATGTATGCAAAAACCTTGCAAAAGCCTGTGTTTTCAGAAAAATCTGAAAAAAATGCCTTAAAAAGGCAAAAATATGCCTTGTTCGTGCAAAACTGTGGCTTTTTTGGTAGGTTTAAGTTATAATACATAATGTGTTATTACACACTTTTGCGAGAATTAGAGCATTTATAAAAGTACACCTTTAGAATTGTTGAGTATTTTAGAAAGGTATTAATGGTGTGGTTATGGAAAATATTAAAAGAATCCTTATGAAGAACGGACATCAGGGTATGAGAGTTATTGCCTTTGCTTTGTCTGTTCTTTTATTATCCGGAACTGTCAGTGCTCCGCTTAAAACCTTTGCTGAGACTGATATGAACCAGAATGCCCAGGCTGAGGCTGAGATAGTTCCTGAAGAAAATGTGGATGAGACTCAGGTTGATGCTCAGGCTGAGATTCAGGAAGAGGCTTCGGAGACTGATACTATTGAAAATGGGGGGTTAGTTGATGAACTTTCAGGAGATAATTCTGGTGAGGAAGTTACTGAAGAAACTTTAGGCGTGACTGATGAGGCGCTCTCAGAAGCAGTAACTGAAGAAGTTATAGAAGAAAATGCTGAAGAGGTTTCGGAGACAACAGATGAAGTGTCGGCAGAGGAGACTTCTGAAGATGCAGGTTCCAAAGAGACAGATTCTGAGGAGGCAGCTGAGGAACTTCCGGAACTCACACCTAATGCAGGCGCTGAAACTGTAGTTGCAGAAGAGATAGTTGTTGATGATTCTGATATTGAAGCATTAGAAGAAGAAGAAACTGATGAAGAAATAAGTGAAGAACCATTCTACGAAGTACAGGTTGTAGATGGCATTGCAGTATCTGTATCTGCAGACCCTGGCGTGTTTCCTGAAGGAGCAAGTCTTTTTGTTCGCGCCGTTGATCCATCAGAAAAGGAATCAATAGATTCAGCAGTAGAAGAACACATTGAAGAAGATAGTAATGTTGTTACATCTTATACCTTTGATATAAAAGTTTTAGATGCTGATGGTAATGAGATTCAGCCTGATACAAGTAAGGGTAAAGTATATGTATATTTTGCAGTTGAAGAAGCAGATAATGAAGAACTTACAACTGAAGTTTATCATATTGATGATGATATGAATGTAGATAAACTTGATGCAGAGGTTATTACAGATACTGAAACACCTGTTGTTGTGGCTGAGACGGAAGGATTTTCGTATTATGAATTGATATTTACTCCTAGTCGTACCAAATTATACAAAGCAGCTGCTGAATCTGAAGTATCAGTAGCTACTCTTATTGCCAGATTTTTCCCTGATAATACCGGGAGAACAGTTCAATCAGTTGTGGTAAAGGAGGACCCAGGTAATAATAATAAAGATAAAGTTATAATTGAGCAAAGAGGCAATGATTGGTTTATTAGAATATCTGAATATTTTTCTACAAAGGTATCAATTTGGATTACTTATAAAGAGGGCGGTCAAGATTGGTTTACTTTAATTTGTTTTACACCAACAGATACTTTTGAAGTAGCTAGTTTAGTTGATGGTATGATATTATATCCAGAAAATAAACTATATGTTAGTAATCATAGTGGTTATCAATTGCTTGAAGCGTACAATGACACACAAATTGGAGTTGTTCCAGAAGGAAAAAGTTCTGCTAAAACAGTTGAGGAAATTTTAAGCAATTATTCCGGTGAATTTTTTGGAGGGAAGTTAGTAGTTCTTGATACGGACTCTAATGCTGTAAAGTTGGGCGTTGGAAAATTGCCACTTGTTATTACATTTGATCAACAAGAAGGAACAGGAGGTCCTGATAGTGCAGATGCTTATTTTAATAAACCTCTGCCAGAAATAAGTAGTAAGCCAACAAAAACAGGTTATACATTCCTTGGGTATTTTGATGATCCAACTAATGGAAAAATTTATTATGATGCGAATGGTAATAGAGATAATAGGCATTGGGATAAAACGGCAGATGGTACGCTTTATGCTCACTGGCAAGTCGCAGAATCCACAGTAACTTTGAATCAAAATGGTGGTTCAGGTGGAACTTCGAGTGTGACTGCAAAATATGGTCAGAATATGCCTTCTGCAACTATGCCAACACGTGAAGGTTATACATTCCAAGGTTATTATGATGCTTCATCGGGAGGCACACAGTATTATACAGAAACCGGTGCTAGTAAGAGAACATGGAATAAAACAGGTCCCCAAACTCTATATGCTAGATGGACAGCGAATAGTTATACTGTTACTTTGGATCGCAATGGTGGTACAGGTGGTTCCGGTAGTGTATCTGCAACATATGGCAGGAATATGCCAACCCCTATAGTATTGCCGACATGTGAAGGATACGTTTTCCAAGGATATTATGATGCACAAACTGGTGGAACACAGTATTACAACGCAAATGGTACAAGTGCAAGAACCTGGAATAAGACTGAAGACACTACGCTGTATGCAAGATGGAAAGAAAAGGCTGCAGTAACTACGGACCCTACTGCCAATCTGAATCTTGTATATAATGGCTCATCTCAGGCGTTGGTAACTACAGGAGTTACTAATCACGAATCAAATGGAACAAAGATGCAGTATCAGCTTGATGGCGGAGCATGGGGAGATGCGGTTCCGGCTCCAACTAATGCAGGTACATATTCTGTTAAATATAAGGCAGTAGCTACAAGTGATGAATATGCTAATGGCGATGAAAGCGCCAATGCTATTGTAGTAACAATTGCTAACAAACCAGTTACTGTTACTCCGAAACCGAATCAGAGCAAAGAGTTTGGTGACAATGACCCTGCATTTACATATGAAGCGACAGGACTTTGTGAAGGTGACTCTATTAGCACAGCGTTTACTGGGGCACTTTCCAGAGTGACAGGCGAAAATGTAGGAACATATGCGATAACGCAAGGTAATTTGAGTTCAGCTAATTATGCCATTACTTTTACATCTGATGTGTTATTTACAATTGTTCCTAAAACTGCTCCGGCTGCGACAGCACAAGCACTTGATGAAGCTTTGAAGCCTACAGGTCCAAATCTTGCATATACTGGAGCAAATCAACGTCTGTTATCAGCGCCAGCAAATTCTCCTGCAGGTTATACAGTTATGTACAGCACTAATGGTACAGACTGGAGTGATCAGATTCCTGAAGCTTCAGCAGATGGAAATTATACTGTTTATGTAAAATATGATAACGATGATAACCATGCACCAATAAGTGGAGTGATTACTTACTATCCTTCAATTACTGTTGCAGCAACAATTGGCAATCAGAAATATGGAACGATTGAAGAAGCTGTTACAGCATGGAATACAAGTGGTGGTACATTAGTTCTTCAAAGTGATGCAACACTTACAAATTCAATTAACCTTGATACAAATAGTGAAAAAACACTAGACTTAAACGGCCATGATCTTACTAAGCCGAATGGTGGTACTGCAATTAATGTTACGAATGGTTCTCTTACAATTAGGGATAGTTCAACAGATGGAAATGGCCAGATTGTAAGTAATGGGCCAGCAATATATGCTGAGACTAATGTTACAGTTGTAAAAGGAAAAATAATATCCACAAATAATACGGCAATTCTTTTAACTGCTAATTCAAATCTTGTAGTTAATGATGGAATTATTTCAGGTAAAATTGATGGAATTTACGGAACATCAAATGCTAATATTACAATACTAGATGGCGATGTATGCGGTAATTCTGGTGCAGGAATTGAAGTTAACGGTAATGCAACAACTGTTGATGTTCAAGGAGGCGCAATAACCTCTGTTAGTGGTTGCGGAATAGATGCAAGTGGTGACTCAATTGTTACTGTTTCTGATGGTACAGTTTGTTCAAATAGTGGAATTGGTATAAAAATTAGTGAAACTGCTGATGCCACAATCACAGGTGGAGATATTTCTTCAACATCTAATGTAGGTATCATGATTAATGGCAGTGGCGAGAATGCATTAGCTACTCTTACTGTTAGTGGAGGTAATATATCTTCCGAAGGATCGGACGGAATTAGTGCCGGTGAACATTCAATTGTTACTATTTCCAGTGGTAAAGTTATATCAACTGATGGAGATGCTATAAAGGCATCGAGTAGCGCAGATGTCAACATATCTGGTGGTGAAATAACATCAACTAATGGAGATGGTATTAAAGCATTGGGTAGCGCAGATGTCAACGTAACAGGTGGTGAAATAACATCAACTAATGGAGATGGAATTGATGCATCTGGTAATGCAGATGTCAATGTTTCAGCTGGTGTAATATCTGCCGAAAATGGTTATGGAATTAACTCAGCGTCATCCACACCTGTTGAGATATCTGGTACGGCAGATGTTGGAGCAACTGGATTTTATCTTGCTGATGGTTCTACAATTGATTTAACTTACGGAATCACTGAGAATACGCCAATTAAAGTAGAAACAGAAAATGCTGATGCGCCGATAACTTCAGGTGGTAATTATTCATCTAATATGGCTGGATATAAGGAAGTATTATCAGCATTTGATCTGGTTAATGAGAATAATGATAGAGAGTTGACAATTAATGAAAATGGAGATGTTGAAACTGTTACAGCTACTCCATATGGTGATCTTTCTGTTAAGATTGTTGTAAATGGAGAGGAACGTGAAATTCCGCTTACTCCGGCTAATATTCAATTCTTATTACCGGGATTAACAGCAAATGACGTACAATATGTAGAAGCTACCGCAGCGACTGATACTGAGCCGGCTAAAACAGCTACACTGGTTATAAAAAAGGATTTTGAAATACCTTCAGGTACTACGCTTGTTATTCCGGCAGGTATGGAAGTGACTATTGGAGAGGATGTTACATTAAATAACAATGGTAGTATTCTTAATAATGGAATCCTGATCAATGATGGCACTATACAAGGTAGCGGAAGTATAACAAATGACGGAGCCGGTGGCGATGATGGTCTGTTATGTAATAGTGGAACAATAACCGGTAATGTAAGCATTACTAATACTAACCTTGGTGGTATTGAGAATGAAGGTGAAATAAGTATTCCAGAAATAATAAATAATGGAGAAGATTCAGGAATAATTAATCGTGAAAAAGGTTCTATTACAAGTGATATTACCGGTGATGGCATAATTATAAATATAGGTATTATTACAGGTGATTTAACCGTTTTAGATAATGGAAATTTAGATAATCTTGGTAAAATCAACGGCGATATATCAAGTGACGGTAAAATTATTAACACTGGTACAATCAACGGCGATGTTACAAGTAGTGGCACTGTTTATAACACCGGTGAACTAACCGGCGATGTATCAAATCTTGAGGAAGGAATAATAGTTAACTACAATGGAGCTTCCATATCAGGTAACGTTAATAATGAAGGCGAGTTTCATAATAAAGGTGATATTTCCGGAGATATAGTAAATAATGGCGATTTTGAAAATAATGCCACCTATGATGAAGAAGATGAAAGCAAGAATAAAATAGGTACCATATCCGGTAATATTACAAATAATGGAAGCTTCTTAAATGAAGGTGAAATGTCCGGTGATGTGTATAATAGCGGAGATTTGGTTAATGACGGAGAAATGACCGGCGATATCCTTAATGATGGTACTTTTGATAATAATGGTACTTTGTCAGGTGGTATTAGCAACTCAGGCGAATTAATCAATGATGGAAATATAACCGGAGATAACAATATCTCTAACAGCGGTAACATGATTAATAATGGAACCATTGATACAACCGGAATAATAACTAACCATCCGGATGCAGTATTAGACAATGGTGAAGGCGCAGATATATCGAGTGATATTGATAATCATGGTACATTTAATAATGACGGAACTGCATCAGGCGATATTGTTAACAGCGGTAAAGTTAACAATACAGGAGATATCTCAGGAGACATTGTTAATCATAGTGAAGGTGAACTGAATAACGCAGGCACTGTATCAGGAAATATTGATAATTTGGGTGTTGTTAATAATGATGAAGAAGGCGTTATATCAGGAGCAATCAAAAATGAAAATGGTGCAAGTGTAAATAATAATGCAGGCGCAACCATTTCAGGAGATATCAATAACGAAGGCGGAACTGTAAAGAATGATTCAGAAGGTACCATCTCAGGTTCTATTGATAATGAAGGTTACCTGATTAATAAGGGCGGTAAGGTAACAGGTGATGTTACTACAGGTAACGATGGTATTACTATTACCGTACCAAAGGATTCAAAGAGTGATGTAAGTATATCTGAAGACGGAAAGATAACAATTCCGGCAGGAAGTACAATTACTACAGTTGATGAAAAAGGTAAAACAAATACTATTACTATTCCTAAGGATGCATCAGGCAGTGATGTAACTTATACATTTGATGAGTCAGATCTTAACAAGATTTCGCAGGCTAAAGATGGTACAACAGAACTTCCTGCAGGAACAGTAATTACCAGGGATGGAGAAGAAACTGTTCTTGAATTTGGTGGTGTTATTGATAGTAAAGGACAGGTTACACCAAATGCTGATCCTAATGCTCCACAGTCATCAGGTGATGGCTCAGGTGCTTCAGGAAGTTCAGATGGCAGCAATGCAGCAGGAAATGCAGCAAATACAGCAGATACTGGTAAGAAACCAGGTACTAACTCTACAGGAAATGGTAAGAAACCAGCAAATACTACAGAAACTGATGATAAAGAAAATCAGAATGATGATGATAAAGAATTAGCTGATGATGAAGAGGCTGACGAAGAGGAAGAAGATACTGAAACCACAGAAGGTCTTACAGATGAGATTACATCAGGTTCTGCAAGAGAAGATAAGTATGGCTCAGGTAATGTAAGAATTGAGGTTGAAAGCGTTAATGAAGATGGCAGCGTATCGACTTTAACAGGAACATTACATGGAAGCACAGAAAGCATCCTTAAGGCCTGCTTAACAAAAGAAGAATTAGAAAGAGTTAAGGCAGGAGAGAGCGTAGTAGTTAAGCTTGTTGTAATGCCTCTTGAAGATAAGGTTCCTGATAGTGATAAGAAGGAAATTGAGGCTTCACTGGGCAATGCAGCTAATGCACCTCTTGCAATTGGTAAGTTTATCGATTTAACAGTAATGAAGAAGATAGGTGATGGTGACTGGGAGAAGGTTACTGATCTTAATGAAGAACTTGAAATCACCATTGAAATCGATAAAGAACTTCAGGCAGATGGAAGAGTATTCTACGTACTCAGATATCATGATGGTGAGGTAACAACTCTTGAAGATCAGGATAACAATCCTGAAACAATAACAATCAAGACCAGGTTATTCTCAACATATGCAATAGCCTTTATAGCAGAGTCAAATGCAGTTAAACATGGATTCCCATGGTGGATTCTCATCTTACTGTTAATCCTCGTAATAATCGCATCTGCAGTAACAGGTACAATAATCTACATAAAGAACAGAAAGTAGGTTATAGGAACAGAATAATAAAACTTAATAATACTAAACTTAAAACACCACCGGTGAAAAAACGGTGGTGTTTTCTTATGACTTTATGCAATAGTTCTCTGGTACGATTTAGTTGTTACTTTATTAATTATCTTACAACGCTTTCTTAATCTCTTTAAGCAGCTTCACATATTCATTAAACTCTTCCTTTGTAAGTGAAGCACCTGAATATAAAGCCTGTTTGGTTAAAAGAATGAATCTGTCTATCTGCTGTGAAGACATATTTGAAGCTTTCTTATAATTATCTTTTCTTACTCTATTCAAAGCTTCCTTAACGTCATCCTCAGATGGCGCTTTAGGAAGAATTTTTGAAAGACTTGAGCGCTGCAACAGGTTATTATAAAGATTATAAACAACTGGTTTGTATTTACCTTTGGATATGAGAATTCTACGGTAAATAACCGGGTTTAGTATCATATAAGCGATGATTAAGCCGATTATAACAATAATCCAGGTTACAGTTTTACGAATCTTGGTTTTGTTGATATTAAGGATGCTTAAGGCTTCGCTTAAACGGCCTTCGTTGTTACCAGGATCTTCTCCTAATGTACCTGTAAGTTCAGAGCCTGTATTAACGTTAAAATTAACTGTGAACAGGCTGCCAAGAAGGTCTGCAAGGTTACCGCCTGATTCTGTGTTGATATCATTTTCATAAGATGGAGGAGTGAATTCAAAAGGCACGAAGCCATAGCCCTCCATATAGACCTCAACCCAGGCATGAGCATAGGCATCAGTAACATTAAGGGTGATGACACCTCTGTCATCCAAAAGGGAAGTTCCCTGATACCACTCATCCGGATCTTCGCTTGTAAGGGCACCATTCTCAGCCATCAAAGAGGTTGGAATTACATAGCCTTCAACGTATCTTGCAGGAATGCCTTTCTCCCTCAGAATCATTGCAGCAGAAGTTGCAAAATGCGCGCAGAAACCGCGGCGATTGCCATTAAGGAAATGGTCGATATAATCTTCATTAAAAGGAGTATTACCAGGGGCCTTGGTATATTCAAAATCCCTGACGAACTCTGAATAAATCATGTTGCAGACATCGAGCCTGTACTCATTGATTTCATTTAATTCTTCATATGATATTTCTCCGCCATCCGTAAGTCCATCAATAGAAGAATCAACATCCGTAGGATTGGATGGGAAAATATAATCTGACATGTAATTATAGATGAAATCTTCAATGTAGGATTTTTCATTTTCCCTGATACGAAGAGCCATATCATCCACATATTCAGCATACATCAAAGACTCTTCATTAGTGGACTGTCTTAAGTAACTTACTATATAATCTTTGGATGCAAAATTATTAATCTGTCCGTAATTATCAATTAATTTAATATTATAAACCAAAGGATTGTAATTAACTTCTGTACTTCCGCCAAGCGGGAACGGCTGAAGGGCATCAACCGAAGTGTCTGGGAAGGTCAAAACTTGGGAATCATAGGTATAATAAGGTTTTAATAACTGCGTAGGCGATATGTCGATATTCTGAAGCACAGCCTTGGCAGTAGCGCCCTGATTAATGCGATGATCTGACTCGTATTTAACTAATTCTCCCGTGGTAGTAATAAAATCCACGATTCTTTCTTCACCGTCTACAGTTTCATATTTTGGAGACTGCTCGGACCATTTGTCAGTAAGATATTCATTACCGATGAATCCCGGAAGATATAAGGAATCATTATTAAATGGCATAAATGTAATTGTAAAATCATTGTTGTAATCATTACGAATTGATGCCACGCCGCCAAGACGACCGTTACTCATACCACCTGTGGCTTCATAACGGTTGAAGAGACCGGTAAAACCGTTCTGGACGTAGATTTTGACAGGTTCATCCAAAAAGTCATGGAACTTTTTTGAATGAATGGAGCTGCCGTCGAATGAGTAGAATGCAAAAGCCACGACGCTGAGTACGGTTCCGATTAAAACGGAAAGCAGCATAATATAAACAATTCCAAGAACGTTGGCCTGGTATGAGAATGACGGTTTCTTGCCAAAACGCACCTTAATAAATTCAGGTGTCTTTCTTCCCTTAACCTGCATTCGCATATGACCTGTAAGCTGAAGAAGACCGACTGCCACGTAGCAGGCAATTAAAATGACAAAATATATCGGCTTTGGCATTATATCCACAAATAATGCAATCTCGATTAAAGGCCAGGTTACGAGCATACTTTCAAGCATATTCATATAACCTGAAATGGTTACGTTGAGTAAAATAGAGATAAAAATCGCCACGAAAACCAGAGTAATGGTGATTGTATAATATCTGTTTTCTATAAGCTCCTGACCTTCACGAAGAGAGGACAGTGCGAAATAATCTGAATATTTCTCATAAACAATATTGATGATGGCCTGGAAACCGGAGTTTACAACAATATAGTTTCGAACCAGTTCTATAAGGAAGGTTATGAACATCAGGATATATCCTGTATAGAAGATGATTTTGTTAAAGTATAAAAGCGCTATAAACTGCGAGAAAAGGAATGATGCTATAAAAACAATTCCGTGATTATAAGGCAGTTCAAAACAGTAGGCAAAAGCAGTGACTGTCGTATAAGACAAAGCCCAGATAAGAAGTCCCTTAAGGACGCAGATTAAAAAACGGTTGAGAGGGCTGTATTTGTTAGCCTTATCCTTAGCATTTATTCTGTCTAAGTAAACCGCTTTATTATCCTTCTTTATAACGGCTTTTACCTTGCCAAAAGAGGATTGTATGAAATTGGTATTTGTATTGCTACCAGCCATTATACAATCTCCCTTTCGATTAATTCATATTCATCTCCGTCAATAAAACAAACCACGCTGACCCCCGATGATGCATTAAGAAATGCATCTTTAATGTTGGTTTTGCCTGCTTCTTCCCTGTTAAGCGGAAGAGCATATATTGAATAAAAAGCCTTCATTATATCGTCTTCATTCATGACAGTAATCTCGTCAATGTCCAGTGTAAGCGGATTAAGAATCGATATAAGGAAACGCTGATTCTCGCTGTTTAAAGTCTTGGAAATTTCATAAAGTGTCTTAAGAGTCAGGAAGAAATGCTCGTTATTTTTTGGCATCTTTGTATCTTCAAGTACCGTATTAGGAAGAAGAGTAACTGCCACAGCTGAGGTGTGGGACATCTCTTTAACGAAGAGGTCGTCCATTTTGGCAGAGAGTTTCCAGTGGATTCTCTGAAGTCTGTCACCAGGCTGGTATTCCCTTATTTCCTTTACTTCACCGGATACACTGCCTAAGTTATTATTCTCTTCAACTTCATCAGCGCCGTCGAAGACTGCCACATTTGGGAAATCAGCCTTATGTCCTGCAATCGGAAGAACAGGAACAGTTATTAAATCCTGTTGAAAAATCAGCGTCGAAAGCACACCGATGTTGTTGTAAATTGTGATATCAGAGATTCTTACCATTCCAAGGGAATTAACCTTAATTGGAATCTCAATCTCAGCAGTATGCTTCTGAATACAAGGAATATAGACGCTGAAGGAATCAGAGCCTTCGAAGAAACCGTTGGAAATAGTCATCTTGGCCTTGTAGTTAAAATAAGGAAAGATGGTATTGTTTTTGATATTTAGATTAAGTTTTACAACGCAGTTTTTGAATTCATTATTGTAAGCATAGATAGAGTCAGGAGCAATTAATGTAACCTGACTTTTGTGAGCTTTTTTGCTGTATGCAAAAAGGAATAAATATCCGAGAGCAACAAGCGCCCAGCAAATAAGTAAGAAAAATGAATTTTTAAAAGTTAATATTACAATTACTGTAACCACAATCAGCGCAAAGAATAACAAAACGAAATTAAGAACGAAGGCCGCAACAGGACTTCTGTCGAAAAATCGTCTTAAGAATTTAGGCATTGGAATATCCGGATTAATGGATGTTGCCTCTAACATATTATGTTGTTCTTTGCTTGTATATGTCATGGATTTATGCTTTTATTCTTGGCATTGGAACTGAGGCTAATGTGTCACTAAGAGCGCTTCTGACTGAAGTGCCCTGGGATTTCATGGTATTATTTAAAATGACTCTGTGGTTGGCAACAGGATAGAAGACTGCCTTAACATCGTCAGGAGTAATATAATTCCTGCCTTCTATAAAAGCATTGGCCTTGGCCATTTTGTGAAGGGCGATACTGCCTCTTGGAGATAAGCCTAAAGTATAATCAACTCTGGTTGCTTCTGTAAGTGAAATAATATATTCATACATTTCTTCGGAAGTGAAGACTTTCTCAACTTCTTCTTTATAACGTAATAAATCCTCTTTGGTAAGAGCGCTTTCCATCTGATCGATAATCTGATGTGAATCGCCGCGGAGGATATTTTTGCTGCTTTCGTGATCAGGATAACCCATGGTAAGTCTGACCATGAATCTGTCCAGCTGTGATTCAGGAAGCTTCTGTGTACCTGATGAACCGATAGGATTCTGGGTAGCGATAACGAAGAAAGGCTTAGGCATTGGACGTGTAACGCCATCAACTGTTGCTCTTCCTTCTTCCATGACTTCAAGAAGTGCTGACTGAGTCTTAGGAGATGTTCTGTTAATCTCGTCTGCAAGAAAAAGGTTGGTGTAGATTACACCTTCCTTGAAAGTAAATTCCCCTGTATTCTTGTCATACATGGTGAAACCAAGAATGTCACTTGGCAGAACATCAGGTGTAAACTGAATACGCTTATAGTCCATGTTAAGAACTTTGGCAAGGGCAGTAACCAGTGTGGTCTTGCCTACACCCGGAATGTCTTCAAGAAGGATATGACCTCCTGCGAAGATAGTACAAAGTACTGTATTTATTACATCATCTTTGCCATGAATGGCTGTTGCTATAAGCTGTTTTGCTTTAATGATATCCTGATTCATGAGTTTCTCCCAAATACTGTATTTTTGTGCGTAAACCACAACAAAATAATTATATCATTTATATATAGTTCAAAACAAGCATTATTGAATATGACAGGGGCTTATGGTATAATGTGAATTATTATAGGGATATTATGTAAATTAGAAAATCAGTGAAAGGAGGGAACAGAAAAAATGGATAATTCTTTAGACAAAAAAGTTGTCAGAAAACTGCTTATTGCCGCAGGCGTTGTTCTTTTTATCTGTGTTCTTTTCACTTTTATTCACGTTAACGATGTCCGCAAGTATTACTATAATCTGGTTCAGGAGGAACTGAGCGCCCATCTGGATGTTGCATCCGCCACAATTAATAATAAAGCCGAAGAAATGAAAGACATAGTAACATCCCTTTCCGGAGAGATTACGGAAAATAACAACGGCAAAGAAGCGGTGGAGATTCTTAAGAAATATAGTGAAGAATATCAGGATATGAATATCAGATATGTTACTTCAGATGGCAAGATGTATGATGCTGAGGGAATTCATACAGATAAGAGTCTTTATGAAGAAATCAGCGCCTATAATGCAAGTTCTTACAGCGCCGGGTATTTTTCAAACTGCTACAAACTGGATGAAAACAGCGCATATATAAGAGGTGTATACCGTTTCAGAATCGGAGATGAAAAAGTATATAATTATATTGTGGCTGACAGCAATATAGATGATGTATTTAATGATGCAGAATTCTCTGTTTTAAGAGACCTGTCATATGTATGTATCATAAACAGAGATGGTGAGATGGTTAAGGAATCAGGTAATCTTGTACGTGATTATCCTAGTGAGCATAATGTTTTTGAACTTCTTAAGGATAGTGTAAAAGATACTGCTTATCAGGCAAAAAGAGTTGATACTTTCAGAAACAAGTTTGTATCTGAAAGATTATCTGATATGACCCTTAGTGATAATAATGGTGAGAAGATTTATCTCAGCATTAAAGAAGTAGTTAAAACCAACAGTATGTATATTGTGGCATTTTACAAGGACAGTTATGTGGATGCCAGGGTAAATAATATTGTAGTCAGAAGTATGTTATTCTGCCTGGTTATAATTGTGGCTTTAACCACATATATAATTATCATCTGGGCAAGAAGTACAAAGGTTAGAAACGTAATGGATTCCCTGGCTTACAGAGATGATGTTACAGGTGGATATAATTATAATTATTTCAGAAGAAATGCTCCGCTTATTATTCAGGAGAATTCAGAAGAGCACTATGTTATCTGCAGATATGATATCCATAATTTCAGATATATAAATGAGGCTTACGGGCATAGAAAAGCGGATGAAATTCTTAAAGCCTGCATAGCGGAATTTAATAAGATTTTCTCAAAAGAAAGAGAACTTTGTGTACGTATTAATTCAGACCAGTTCCTGGCCCTCATGATTAATGATATCGAATTTGCCGAGAAGAATCAGAAATACAGCAAGGCTGTTGTGGATGCGGCAATAGATCAGGGTGTTAAATATCCGATTAGATTTAAGATGGGTATTTATCAGGTCAGAAAAGAAGACAGAGATATTGATATTATGATTGACCACGCCAACGTGGCGAGAAAGAATCTTAAGGGTGATGAGAAGGTACTTGAGAAGACTTATTCAGACAGCATTATTGTTGAGATGAAGAAAGTCGACTTTATTGAATCTGAAATGAAAAAGGCTTTGGCTTCGGGAGAATTCAAGGTATTCCTTCAGCCTAAGTGGGATATAGTTAATAATTATGTAATTGGTGCAGAAGCCCTTATCAGATGGGTAAGGTCTGATGGTTCAATGGTTTATCCTTCAGATTTTATTTCAGTATTTGAACGTAACGGTTTCATAGAGAATATTGATTTCTATATGCTTGATAAAGTATGTGAACTTATTAGCAAGTTAGAGAGTGATCCTCTTCATTTCAATGTATATCCGGTATCTGTTAACCAGTCTAGAATACTGATTAACAACCCGGATTATATCAGTAATGTTGAGAAGGTTGTTGATAAATACAGCATAGATGTCAGCAAGATTGAAGTCGAGATTACTGAAACGGTATTCTTCGATGAAAAGGTAAAAATGCTTGAGGTATGTAAGAATCTTAAGGCGCTTAATTTTAAACTTGATATGGATGATTTTGGTTCAGGTTATTCATCCCTTAGTATTCTTAAAGACATACCTTTCGATATACTTAAAATCGATCAGGAATTCTTCTCGGAAGCACAGACTTCAGCTAAGACCAAGGTTATCATGTCCAAGATTCTGGAGATGGCAGAAGGCCTTAGTGTAGATGTTATCTGTGAAGGCGTTGAAACCGAGGAACAGGTTAAAACTCTTAAAGACCTCGGATGTAAGTTTGTACAGGGATATTATTATGGCAAGCCTATGCCAATGGAAGAATTCGTAGAGAAGTATTGTGTGAAATAAATGCAGGAAAGTTATTACGATATATTTGAAAGACAATTAAAGAATCTTGGAGAGAATAATCATATACTGCTTCACAGTTGCTGTGCGCCCTGTTCATCCCACTGCCTGACGGTACTTAGGGAATATGCACGGGTTACAGTCTTTTATTACAATCCCAACATAACTTTACAGGAAGAATATAATAAAAGAAAAGAAGAAGAGATAAGGCTGATTGGCGTTCTTAATGAAGAAGGCTTAGGGCATTCTATTGATTATGTGGAAGCAGATTACGAGCCGGGGATTTTTCTGGAGATTTCTAAAGGGCATGAGATGGATAAGGAAAGAGGAGAGAGATGCACTCTTTGTTACCGTCTAAGATTAGAGAGAACAGCGAAGAAGGCGCTGGAGATGGGCGCTGATATGTTCGCGACAACCCTGACGCTCAGCCCTTTGAAGGATACGAAGAGGCTTAATGAGATTGGGCTTAGTCTTCAGGAGGAATATGGTGTGCCGTATCTGGTTACTGATTTCAAGAAAAAAGACGGATATAAGCACAGCATAGAACTTTCGGCAAAATATGGTTTATACAGGCAGGATTACTGCGGATGCGTCTTCTCAAAAAGAGACAGGGAGATTGAGAAGAAGCTTAAGGAAGAAAGTTCCAAGGAATAAAATTTTTGGGAAGAAATTCGGAAAAAATTCTGGGAAGTAAGGAGTATAAAAAGTGGAAAAGTTTATTGATCTTTTAAGTAAAGAGGTGGCAGATGCCTTCGAGAAGGCGGGCTATGATGCAAATCTTGGAAAGGTAAATGTTTCCAACAGACCTGACCTTTGCGAATATCAGTGTAATGGTGCAATGGCAGCAGCCAAGGTATATCATAAAGCGCCAATTATGGTGGCAAATGATGTAGTGGAAGTGCTTAAGGATTCTTCAGTGTTTGTCAAGGTTGAAGCCGTTAATCCGGGATTTATCAATCTTGATGTAAGCCCTTCAGCTTTAAAGGATTATATTTTGAGAATGGCTGCAGACGAGAAGTTTGGCCTTGATGCACATGACGGTTCAAAGACAGTTATCATTGATTACGGCGGACCGAATGTTGCCAAGCCGCTTCATGTTGGACATCTCCGTTCAGCCGTTATAGGTGAGAGTATAAAGAGAATCTACCGTTATATGGGAGATAAGGTTATAGGCGATATTCATCTTGGAGACTGGGGTCTCCAGATGGGACTTATTATTGCCGAGCTTCGCGAAAGACAGCCTGAGCTTGTTTATTTTGATGAGAGTTTTGAAGGTGAGTATCCTTCTGAGGCGCCTTTTACAATTTCGGATTTAGAGGAAATCTATCCTTTTGCATCAGGTAAGTCCAAAGAGGATGAGGCTTTCAAGGCCAAAGCCATGGAGGCGACTTTTAAACTTCAGTCGGGAGTTCGCGGTTACAGGGCACTTTGGAAACATATCATTAATGTTTCCGTTGCTGACCTTAAGAGAAATTACAATAATCTTAATGTTGAATTTGATTTATGGAATGGTGAGTCCACAGTGCATGATGTTATTCCGGGTATGGTTTCATATCTTAAGGATAACGGATATGCGCATCTTGATCAGGGGGCTTTGGTTGTTGATGTCAAAGAAGAGACTGATACCAAGGAGATTCCTCCTTGTATGATTCTTAAATCAGACGGAGCATCACTCTATAATACAACAGACCTTGCAACTATCATGGAGAGAATGAGACTCTATAATCCGGATGAGATTATTTATGTTGTAGATAAGAGACAGGATCTCTATTTCGAGCAGGTATTCAGATGTGCAAGAAAGACAAAACTTGTTAATGAGAATACATCTCTTAAGTTCCTGGGATTTGGTACAGTTAATGGAAAAGATGGACACGCCTTTAAGACAAGAGATGGCGGTGTATTAAGACTTGAATATCTTATCAATGAAATCAATGACAAGATGCTTGAGAAGATTCTTTCTGGTCGTGAGATGAGTAAGGAAGAGGCTACTGAGATTTCCAAAATTGTTGCTCTTTCAGCTCTTAAATACGGCGACCTGTCCAATCAGGCTTCAAAGAATTACATCTTTGATATTGATAAGTTTATCTCATTCGAAGGCGATACAGGCCCATATCTTCTTTATACTGTTGTCAGAATCAAGTCAATTCTTGCCAAGGCTAAAGAAGAAGGACTTGAGGCAGATACAAAGAATATCATAGAGCCAACAGATGCAAGCTCCAAGAATCTTCTTAAGACATTACTTACATTTAACTCAGTGGTAGAGAATGCATATGATGAACTTGCACCACACAAAATTTGCGCATACCTTTATGATATGGCTAATGCATTCAACAGTTTCTATCATGAGAATAATATTATGAAAGAAGAGGATTCCGCTGTTAAGGCAAGTTTCCTCGGGATGCTGAAACTTACTCTTGATCTGGCTGAAACTTCAATGGATATGCTGGGATTCAGTGCACCGGAGAAAATGTAAAATTTTTGAATTAGATTAGATTAATCGAGGTTTAAGGGGAACGATGGATAATTCTAAGTTACAGATTCAGGAAATAGAAAGACGAATTCGCGCGGAGAGAGAACAACTTGATAAAGTAATCGAGAGTCTTGGCTCCGGTGATGAAATCGAGAAGAATAAACTTGAATTTCTTAAAAGTGAGCTTGATTATATCAATAATCAGTATAAGTTAGTCAGCGAGGCTTCCGAGAAGAAGGCTAAAGAGCGCATGCAGGCTATGTCTATTGCAAATGATAAGTTTGCTATAGAGAAGGATAAGACTGTGAAAGAGTGGTCAAGGGCAGAGGAAGAGGTTAAGGAAGTGCAGAAGGCGCCACAGCCAGTACGTTCTGCGCAGACAGTACAGCCGGCTCCACAGGTTCAGAGAACTGTTGAGAGCGCGCCAGTGAGTCCTGCTCAGGCACCGCAGCAAGCGCCACAGGTGGCTCGTCCGGCTCAGACAGTACAAGCGGCTCCACAGGTTCAGAGAACTGTTAAGAGCGCGCCAGTGCGTCCGGTTCAGGCACCGCAGCCAGTACCTCAAAAAGTGGTTCAAACCACAAATCAGCCTAAACCTCTTCCAGAGTTTACGGTTGAAGAACCAATCGAAATCAAACAAATCAAGATCAAGGATGCAGGCAAAAAACCATCTGTGGAAAACAGAATCGGTCTTACGGTCATGCCTATTCTTGCCGCATCTTTAATATTCATAAGTCTCATATTATTTGCCAACGCTCTTCCGGAGGTTATCGGCGACATCATCAAACAATCTACCATGGTGGTAGCAGGTTTCTCCTTTATGGGAGCAGGATTGTGGCTTTCTCTTAAGAAGAAGGGCGGGGCTTTTGGACAAATTCTTACTGCAATAGGTGCGGGAGAACTGTTTATTACTGCGGTTCTGATGCGCTTTGCGTTTAAGTCAATTAACGACCTTGTGCTGTTTATTCTTTTATTCATATGGTCGATTCTGATTATTCCATTTAAGAAATATGCCAATGTTTTGGTTCATACCATAGGTGAACTGGGTATACTTTTTGCGGTTGTTTTTGGAACAATTTATTGCATAGCCCAGGGCAATCACAGCGGAATTATTGTGGTATTTGCCTTCTTCTTTATGAGCATGCTGCTATATTATCTGCTGTTCAGGATAAAGGGCAGCGTTTGGAATTTCGCGATATTCCACTCTTTTAACATATGTAAAATTCTGGTAATTCTTTTCACGGTATCCTTTGCTTTCGGAAACAGTATGCTCACTAACTCAGTGCTCTTTGTGCTGTGCACACTGGTTGGAATTGGATTATATGTGGATGTGCTCGTATCTGACAAGGCAAATGTTCAAAAAATATTCCGTGGAAGAGACATATTCTGCGCTGTAGCCAGCGGTTTCTATGCTGTTTCAGCATTTATTTCATCTGCTATGACAGTTTTCGATCTGCAGGCATTCTTCATATGCGATGGAAGGATTACAAGCGCTGATTGCCTTAAGGAAATAGCTTCTCAAATCTGGGATGAAAGATGGCTCATGTTTAGCGTGGCTTCACTTATTGTGCTTTGCATGCTTCTTGCAAGCGAGTTTGTGCTTAAGAGTACATTTGCTAAATTTTTCTCTGAAGGTATCGTGGCGGTGATTTTGCTGGGTGGCTTACTTATGAGTCATGATACTTTTAAGTTTGGCTACATCCTTGTATTTCTTATTTTTATTGCGCTTGGATATATCAGAAAGAATCATCTGCTTAAAATTACGGCGCTGCTTTCTTATGTGATTTATGCATTTATTTTTAACGAGAATATACTGGCGATTCTGGTGGGCGTTCTGGGTGCGCTGATTACACTGCTTCTTTTATATGCAGTCAGGAATCAGTATTTTACCTCATACAAAATCACCGTCTATTTTGCCATTGTCACCTATATCATCACCAGGTCTTATGCCACATATCAGCCGACGTGGGACTGGGGCGCAGGATTCACGGCTTCGGTGGTAGCTTTAAGTCTTCTTAATGTGATGGTGATGTTTACGCCGCTTTCAAAGGATAAAGAGAAGAAATACGACCTTATTATAATTCCTGAGATAATGGCTGTATTTACCACAGTGACAGCTATGTGGACTGCTTTTGGAATTAAGGTTGCGGGTGGAAGCACCGGGTATATTGCTTTACTGACTTCCTTTGTACTTGTGCTGCTTACGCTATTCAGAGGCGTTACCGGCGGGCGAATTATATGTAAGATTAATACGATTATTGCGCTTTCATTTGGAATGATTATACTTATTCCATTTAAGTATTCGGCGCTCTGGTTTGGTGCTGTTATTATAATTGCGGCGCTGGTTCTTCTTTATGTTAAGGATGAGTGGTATTCCAGTATTTACAAGATTTTATTGTATCTGCTGGCGCTGGGATATACCTTTGTTTGTACAGGTTATTTCTTCAAAACTTTCGTGCTAGAGAACTTCCTTAATCCGATTAATGTAGTGGCTGTAGTTATTACCGTAATTACAGCAGCCTTCAAGTTTACAGAACTTAGGATAGATAGAAGAGATGACACGAATGATATGAGGATTCCGACTCTTGTGATAAATGTTATGGTTGCTTTCATAGCTTCACTATTTATGAAGGGCTCCGGGAATCTTGGTGATTATCTGCTGGCTTTATGTATTATTACAATAGTTGCTGAATGGATATTGAGCGGATTTTTAAGTGGATTTGCTGCAGAGATTACTGTGGCGATAGTATTTATGTTTTTCTTTGTATTCAGGAGCGCAACTTTCGGCGCTGCAGGATATATGATTTTTGCATACGGCGTCTCGATACTTATTCTGTTTATGACTTACTTTAAAAAAGACGCCTACAGGCTTTCAACCAAGGCCAGCGTTTATGCACTTATGATGGTAAACAGTGTGGTTTGCCCAATCCTTTATTATTCAAAGAGTGGCGGAGGAGATTACGAGGTATATCTGATAATTAACTTTGTGCTGCTTTGTGTATTTAATGCACTTTTCAGATACTCACCGCTTTGCTATAATCCGGAAACTGAAGAAAAAGATATGCGTTTCACTACAATAATCGCAGACAATGCACTTGTTTTTCTTGGCATTAAAGCGACAGCTATCATCCAGACATCCATCGACATTATTCCGGGTATGCTCACCATTCTTCTTGTAATACTTGGAACGCTCTGGATATGGACTGAGGATGAAGATGAAGGACGGGTTGTTACATTGAGATACGGAGCGGTAGTGGAATACGTTTTTGTTCCATTCTTCTTATGCTACGCAATGTCAGCGCCTGTTTATATGTCGAGTATCGTTGGAATTATCCTTTCGGTCGGATGTATTGTACTTGGATTTGTAACAAAGATGAAGGGCGTCAGAATCTACGGCCTCATCGTATCAATGATAATGGTATTTAAACTTGCCCTTGTTGATTTCGAAAAATCATCGCTTCTGGCTTACGCATTAAGCTTCTTTGTGGCCGGCATAGCCTGCCTTGTGATTAGTATGCTGTATTATTTTGTTAATGCGGCGGTGAAGAATATGGAGTAGCGAGAGGGGGATTCGGTCTCGTCTTCGACTCGGTCGGCGCCAAGCAGGCTCCATTGGAGCCTGGCGCCCCTCGACACCACACACGTGGCAAACCTAAGCCCGAATCCCTAGTTCACAAGATTAAAAAAAGAAGAATCTTTTGGATTCTTCTTTTTTCAATAGCGAGAGGGGGATTCGAACCCTCGACACCACGGGTATGAACCGTGTGCTCTAGCCAACTGAGCTATCTCGCCATATATTAAGTTAGTAATTAGATGGGACCTACAGGGCTCGAACCT
>DGTK01000002.1:0-74905 GCA_002393735.1 Lachnospiraceae bacterium UBA4338 | reverse complement strand
CCCAGCTGAGCTAAGATCCCACATCTAAAAAACAACTGCCTTAATAATATAACCAATATTTTTGACTATGTCAAGAGAAAAGTTGACAGATAATGTTGTAATCTTGTCAGCACCATATATATTGTGGTATATTTAAGTTTGGGTTTTTATATTATATAAGTGAGGACATATATATGAGAATAGGTATGGGATATGATGTTCATAAACTTGCTGAGGGCAGGAAGATGATAATTGGTGGAGTTGAGATTCCTTATGAGAAGGGGCTTTTGGGGCATTCGGATGCGGATGTTCTGCTTCATGCAATATCTGATGCGCTGTTAGGTGCTGCGGCTCTTGGTGATATTGGAAAGCATTTCCCTGATACGGATGAGAAATATAAGGGTGCTGATTCTCTTATGCTTTTAAAAGAAGTAGGAGAGATGCTTAATGAAAAGAATTATTATATCTGTAATATCGATTCAACGATAATTGCGCAGGCTCCGAAGATGAGACCTTATATCGATGAGATGCGTAAGAATATTGCGGATGTATTAAATATTGATATTGATATGGTTAATGTGAAGGCAACTACTGAAGAGGGGCTTGGTTTTACAGGAGCGAAAGAAGGAATCAGCTCACAGGCTGTGGCACTTATTACTTCACCTTCAGAGATGTCATTTAATCCTTATCAGCAAAGCGGCTGCGCGGGCTGCCCTGGCAGACAGCAGTAAGAGCGGGACACAGGGGCGCGGCGACGGAGAAAAGTGTGGCAAGATGCATTTTACCCCGTCCCAGGTGGCACAAAGGAGATATAAATGGAAATAAATATGGTGGTGGAAGCAGATAATCTGGTGCTTTCACTAAAAGAAGGCAAAGAAGTTATAAGCGTTATGTATATAAATCTTAAGATGCTTAATAACGGACTTGGACTTACAGAACTTAAAAATATATATACAAAGAAGGACTACAGACGCCAGGGGCTGATGGAGAGACTTATGAAGGAAACTTTTGAGGTTATCCAGGAAGAGAGACAGCCACTTACCGTAATGGTTCCTAATGACGAGAAGATTTTTAAGAAATATGGTTTTAATTATATTTCTGATAAGGAATACTGTGATATCAATTCTCACAGGATGTCTCCGAAGTTATTGGAGGAGGCGGCTGTTGCGGAGGGGGATTTTACGCTGCTGGTTAAGGACAGAGGAACGCTGAATGTGCATACTGTTAAGGAGAAGCATTACGGCAGGGTAACAAGGTGGCTTAATAAGTATCTTGATGAAAAGAGTCCGCTGCATGCGAGCGTGTCAGAGGAGAAGATAAAGAGCATCAAACTTGATTTGAATGCGCAGGACGGAAGCCTTTTTATGATGGAATATAACGGGCTCATTAAGGGAGTATTTGATTATATTCCGGGCCGTGAGAAGGGCAAGGTCACCAGGTGTTATATCGAGGATGAGATAAACGACTGGGATATTTTCATTGATAAGTATTCTGAAAAATACATGAGCGCAAGGGTGATTGATGCGGCGAAGGCAATGACGATGCTGACAAGCACCGAGACTTTTGTCAGAACCATAAGGATTAAGGATAATCTGCTTCCGGAGAATAACGGAGTTTATATGCTTCATACATCCCCTGAGGGTGGTCCGGTGCATGCGGTGCCGATAGAACCGATGCAAAATGCTTATGGAGAAGGAATTGCGGCAGAGTGCGAGATTGATATTGATTATCTGGCGCCATTTATAATGGGATATATTACTGCTGAAGACTGTATCAGGGTATATGTAAAGTCAAAGGAAGCAGAAGTTTACGAATCCTGGAATAAATTACTTAAGCCGGGAAATGTGATTATTAATATATAAGGCATGGGAGGCCTAAAAAATATGAGAATTTATAATACTCTTACAAAGACAAAAGAAGAATTTGTACCAATTGAGGAAGGCAAGGTACGTATGTATGTATGCGGACCTACAGTATATAACTTGATTCACATTGGTAACGCAAGACCGATGATCGTTTTTGATACGGTTCGTCGTTATATGGAATATAAGGGATATGAAGTTAATTACGTATCCAACTTCACAGATGTTGATGACAAAATCATCAAGGCCGCAAACGAAGAGGGCGTTGATGCATCTGTAATATCAGAGCGTTATATCGAGGAATGCAAGAAGGATATGAAGGCTCTTAATGTGCGCCCTGCAACCACACATCCGAAGGCAACTGAGGAAATCAGTGGCATGCTGGAGATGATTGGCACACTTATGAATAAGAATTATGCATATAAGGCTGAGGACGGTACAGTTTATTACCGCACCAGGTCTTTTAAGGAATATGGCAAGTTATCACATAAGAATCTTGATGACCTTCAGGGGGGTAACAGATCACTCCTGGTAACAGGTGAGGATCAGAAGGAAGATCCGCTTGATTTCGTATTATGGAAGCCTAAGAAAGAAGGGGAGCCATACTGGGAGTCACCATGGTGCAAGGGAAGACCGGGATGGCATATTGAGTGCTCAGTCATGAGTAAGAAATATCTTGGTGAGGAGATTGATATTCACGCAGGCGGCGAGGACCTTGTATTCCCTCATCACGAGAATGAGATAGCACAGTCGGAGGCTGCAAATGGCAAAACCTTCGCCAGATACTGGATGCATAATGCATTCCTTAATATTGACAACAAGAAGATGAGCAAGTCTCTTGGCAACTTCTTCACAGTAAGAGACATTGCTGCCAAATACGATTTACAGGTGCTCAGATTCTTAATGCTTTCAGCACATTACCGTTCACAGCTTAATTTCAGCGCTGACCTTATGGCAGCAGCAAAGAATTCATTAGAGAGAATTCTTACAGCATATGAAAGAATTGCTGAACTTTACGAGAAGGCTGAAGACAAGGGACTTAGCGCTGATGAGGTCAGCCTTAATACAGAAATTAAGGGATATGTTGCCAAGTATGAAGAGGCAATGGACGATGACTTTAACACATCAGATGCGATTTCAGTAATGTTCGAACTAGTAAAATCCGCCAACTCAAACCTTGATGAAAACTCAGGCAGGGAAATCGTTGGAATCTACAAACAGGCACTTGAGACAATGGCTGATATCCTTGGTATTATCTTGGTTCAGGAAAAGGGCGACCTTGACAGTGAGGTTGAGGCTCTTATTGCTAAGAGACAGGAAGCAAGAGCAAACAAGGATTTTGCAAAAGCCGATGAGATTAGAGATAAGCTTACAGCCATGGGTATCGTGCTTAAGGATACAAGAGAAGGCGTTAAGTGGAGCAGAGCATAAAAGGAGACAATTTGTCAGAAGATTTTTTAAGTATCATAAAAAAAGAATTTGAGCTTGAAGGGGTGGATTTAAGACTATATTCGCCCCTTAGTCTTGCTTTCCTGGGAGACTGCGTATATGACCTGGTTATAAGGAGCCTCCTGGTGGTTCCCGGAAAAAGAAAGGTTGAGAGCCTTCATAAAGAGAAGAGTCGTATGGTTAATGCAACGGCGCAGGCTCAGTATATAAAGAAATTAAAAGATGTTCTTACCGATGAGGAGATGGAGATTTTTAAAACGGGCAGGAATACCAAGGTGCATTCCAAAGCCAAGAATGCGGGCATCGGCGATTATCATAACGCCACCGGATATGAAGCCCTTTTGGGATATTTGTATCTTAAGGGCGAGAATGAGAGAATCGTGGAACTTGTGAAGTTATCCATGGAAGATGAAGAAAGGTAAAAAATGGGATACAGAGAAGAGATAATCGAAGGAAGAAATGTGGTGCTTGAGGCGCTTAAGTCCGGAAGACCGGTGGACAAAATCTTCGTCGAGGACGGCTGTCAGGACGGCCCGATTCTTACAATCAAAAGAGAGGCAAAGAAAAGAGATGCCATCATCAAATATGTAAGTAAGGAAAGACTCGACCAGCTTTCAGAGACTAAGAAGCATCAGGGCGTTATTGCCTATATTGCAGCTTACGAATACAGCGAGGTTGAGGATATAATGGCGCTTGCGAAGGAAAGATGCGAGGATCCTTTTATCATTTTACTTGATAATATCGAAGATCCGCACAATCTTGGAGCGATTATCAGAACTGCGCATCAGGCAGGGGCTCACGGCGTAATCATTCCGAAGAACAGGGCAGTTGGACTTACAAGCACAGTTGCAAGAACTTCAGCCGGAGCGCTTAATTACATTCCTGTTGCAAGAGTTACAAATCTTAGTCAGACAATTGATAAACTTAAGAAGGAAGGTCTCTGGTTTGTATCTGCGGATATGGACGGCGATGTGATGTATAAAACAAATCTCACAGGACCTGTCGGTCTTGTAATCGGCAGCGAGGGCGAGGGCGTATCAAGACTTGTAAAAGAGCACTGCGATATAAATGCGCGCATCCCGATGAAGGGACAGATTGATTCTCTCAATGCTTCAGTGGCAGCAGGCGTGCTGATGTATGAGATTGTGAGACAAAGGGAATTTAAGTAGGGGAAAAATATGAATTCAAAGTATGATAATTATTCAGATGAAGAACTCATTGAAATGTATAATGAGGGCGATGCTGAAATTGCGGATTATCTCCTTAGCAAACATAAAAAAATCGTTGGAATGATTTCTTCCAAAATGACCGTCTTAAGTCTTGACCCTGACGATGTCATTCAGGAAGGAATGATAGGCTTATATAAGGCAATTGTGAATTATAAGCCGGACAAAAATGCGAAGTTTACGACTTTTGCCAATTTGTGTGTTACGAGAAATATTCTGACGGGGATTTATAAATCGGGTAATAAGAAGAATATTCCTCTTCAGAATTATATTTCACTTTTTGAAACAACTACAGACAGCGAGGGCAACACGGGCTTAAGCATCGAGGAGGTGCATCCTTCTGATGAGGCGGATCCTGAGAGAATTGCCCTTAATAACGAGAAATACAAAGAACTGACTGATTATATTGAGGAGAATCTTACGGATCTTGAGAAGAAGGTTGTGGATCTTCGCGTTGCTGAAACAGATGTCAGCGAGATCCCTGCCATACTTGGAATCAGCGATAAGTCGGCAGATAATGCTTATCAAAGAGCCAAGAAAAAAATCTCCGCCTTTCTTCTGGTAAGAGACTGAAATGGTTTGACAATAAGGTCTTCCTATGCTAATATATCAAGGTTGACAAAACAAGCTGCTATAGCTCAGTAGGTAGAGCGTCGCATTGGTAGTGCGGAGGTCACGGGTCCGATTCCCGTTAGCAGCTTTTTATTATGACCTGCGTTAAGCGCAGGTCTTTTTTGTGCGAAGAGGGTCCCCCCCTACTCGATTTTTTAAAGGATGCTGATTATTAAATATTTATAAAATTATATTTGAAATATATGTACTGTTATGTTACTATGAAGGAGACGTGTATTTTAGCATTTTAATTCGTTAAAGGGAGGAATATAAAATGATTTGTAAAAGTTGTGGCACTGAAATACCAGATGGTTCCCTTTTCTGTACTAACTGTGGTACAAAGGTTGAACCAGAAGTAGCTCCAGCTCCTGCACCAGCTCCGGCTCCTGCACCAGCTCCAGCTCCAGAACCGACTCCAGCTCCGGCACCGGCTCCGGAACCAACACCGGCTCCAGCACAGGATTACGGTTACAATCCAAATCCAGCTCCGAACTATGGATATAACCCGAATCCTAATCCGGCTCCAACATATGAGCAGGGTAATTATGGGTATTATGACAATAACGCTGCTTATACAGCGCCGGCAGCACCTGTGGCTAAGGCTAAGGGACCTGCAATTGCTGCTTTAGTATTTGGTATTCTGGCACTTATCTGTTGTCCATTATCAGGTCTTTTTGGATTAATCGGTCTTATTCTTGCAATTGTTGCTCTTGCTAAGAAGACAAGCAAGAAGGGCATGGCTATCACAGGTTTGATTCTTTCAATCCTTGGTGCTATTATCGGAACAATTGTTTCTTTAGTAGTTATTATTCCACTTGTATCAGGAATTATTGCAACAGGTGCAACCGTTAATGAAGTATTAGAGAATCCTGATTACTACCTTAATGGTGACTACGATTATGACTATAACTATGACGATGATTATGATTATAATTATGATTATGAATATGACTACAACAGCTCAAACAGCGGTAATGTAGATACATCTGCTACTGCTGCAAGTATTGAAGATTCATACTACGGAACAAGCGAACTTGTTGCTGTTTCAGGTGCTGATGAACTTATCAGTTATCTTGAAGAGTTATATGGCAGAAGCTTATCTGACTCAGAGAAGGCTGGTATCAGAGGCGATTATGACTTAAATGTTACAGACAGCAACTGTGAACTTGACATCTACTATGATGATTCTTATGCATATGCTGATGGTGACTGGTGGTTCAACATTAACATGGGTGACTATTTCGGCGAGCAGGCATGGGATTCATGGGATGTTCTTACATATGATGAGTTCAGAAATTCAGAATATACAAAAGGTTTCATTATTCCTTCAAATGGTTCATTCGCATTAGATGTTACTGAAGAAGATCCAATGGGCGAGTATGCTGCTCAGGTATTCGAAACATCTGAAGAAGGAAATGGTATCTACGGAATTAAGTTCTCAGGTACTGTTTACGACAATGGTGACGGAACAAAGACAATCGATGGTACATTCGAAATCATGTTTATGTATGGCGATATGACTGAGCCATATGTTCAGACACATACATATTCAGTTACTAACTAATAATTAACCGAAAGGTTGTGATGAGGACGCTCTTGAAAAGGGGGCGTCCTTTTTTTTATAATAAAACAGATAGGCATGTCCCCCTCGCCTGCGGCGAGGGAAACATGTAGGGGAGAAAAACTGGAGGACCTCATTATGAACACTGTAAATAAAAATGCGACAAAAGAGGCGAGAGAACTGCTGGATTATCTGTACAGCGTAGCAGGAAAGCAGATAATTACCGGGCAGCATACGCAGACGAATCCGATGGAAGAAGCGGAACATATATATAAGGTGACCGGGCATAAGCCAATGTTAAGGGGTTTTGAACTTCTTAGTTATTCTCAGAATATTAATTATGATGACATGACACCTGAATGCCTTACTGAGATTGTGGAGAACAGAGGAACTGTTGATACTGCGATTCAGTGGTATAAAGAGACTAAGGGAATAGTGGCTCTTTGTTTTCACTGGTATTCACCAATAGGTGGAAGAGATAAGAGTTTCTATCAGAAGAATACAGACTTTGATGCTTCTAAAATTTTGATTGAAGGAAGTGGTGAAAGAAAGGCATTCTATCATGATATGGATGCACTTGCGTTGATCCTTAAGAGATTTCAGGATGAAGAGATTCCGGTACTCTGGAGACCGTTTCATGAAGCAGACGGCGACTGGTTCTGGTGGGGAGCAAGAGGCGACGAAGTTGGAAGAGAACTCTATAAGCTGATGTTTGATTATTACGTGAATGTAAAACACATTGATAATCTTATCTGGGTATGGAATTCTCCGGCTAAGGCAGGCTTCCCGGGAGATGAATACTTAGATGTAATATCAAGGGATGTTTATATTGATAAAGGAGCCCTTACAGATTACAAAAAAGAATATGATGAATTAATGGCTAATACAGGCTCTAATAAGGTTGCAGCCCTGGCAGAGGTTGGAAATGTGCCTGATATTAAGAAATTAAAAGAAAGCAGGGTGCCATGGGCATATTACATGACCTGGTCCAAGGAATTCTGCCTTACTGAAGAATATTCAAGCAATGAAACGCTTAAAGCCATGTATGACAGTGATTATTCGATAAAGATGTAAGTGATTATAAACAAAACAAATGCACGCAAAATGAGCCGGCGGGGGCCTTAAGATTTGAGCCCTCAATGGCTCTTTTATTTATATACGAAATGTGGTATAATTTCCCTAAGTATGTGTATAGAAGGATGGGTGTATGAAAAAGAGCACACTTAATTCCATAATGATAGGCGTAATTATAACTTTGGTTATTGCCATAAGTATTGTTTCCATTAAACTTGCTTTCAGAACTGAGGAGGATATTGCCGAGCCTGATGAGGAAGAAGTAGTTGAAGAGGAAGTAGTTGAAGAAGAGGTAGAAGAAGAGCCAGAAGTTGTAATTGTGCAAAGAGCAGTTATCAATGCAGACAATATCAATGTTCGTTCAGGTCCTGGTACCGATTACGAAAGACTTGGTTCTGCATATAAGGGTAATGACTTCGAACTTGCTGATGGTGGCGCACAGGTGCCGGAATCACATCCTGAAACAGAGGAAGGTGAAGGCGAAGGCGGAGAAGGTGAAACTGAAACCACACCTGAGCAGGGAGATAATGAGGATGCTGCATCCTGGACCAAGATCATTTACTATGGTCAGACAGCATATGTTTATTCACAGTATGTGGACATTACTGATATGATGCTTAATCCTGAAGGCGAGTATGAGATTTACGTTGGTGAAGATACATCAGGACTTGCTGAGGATATTGAATATATGACTCCGAACAAGAGTGAAGAAGAAAAAGAAGAGAATTCTGAAGTTCAGAGTGAAGAATAAGAGGCAAAGAGAATGAATTATACCAGAAAAGGTGTAAGGAAAAAACAACAGATACTTAATTCCAAGAAGATTAAGTTTACCAAGATGATTAAGGTAACACTGCTTAAGGTGGTGCTTATTGTAATCATAGCTTTCGGCACTTTGGGAATATCCATGGGCGTCGGGGCTTTTAACGGTATTCTTAGTTCGGCTCCGGATATTACAACACTCGACGTTGTGCCTGAAGGTTATGCTACAACCGTTTACGACAGTGAAGGTCATGAGATTACAAAACTTGTGGCAGAGAATTCTAACAGAAGCTACGTTACAATGGATAAGATTCCACAGGATCTGGCCGATGCTTTTGTTGCAATCGAGGATGAAAGATTCTATGAGCATAACGGTGTTGATATCAAGGGTATTATCAGAGCAGGTTATGCTACAGTAAGTTCCGGTTTTTCAAGAAAAGAGGGTGCTTCAACAATTACACAGCAGCTTCTTAAGAATAACGTTTTTGAGGACTGGGTTAATGAGTCAAATACAATGGCTCAGATTAAGAGAAAAGTTCAGGAACAGTACCTTGCGCTTCAGCTTGAGAAGGAACTCAGTAAGGAAGAAATCTTGGAATTATACATGAATACAATTAACTTAGGTCAGAATACTTTAGGTGTACAGACTGCGTCAATGCGTTATTTTAATAAGCCTGTATATCAGCTGACTTTATCTGAGTGCGCAGTTATTGCAAGTATTACACAGAATCCTTATAAGTATAATCCGATTTCGCATCCTGAAGATAATGCAAAAAGAAGAGAGAAATGTCTCAACAAGATGCTTGAACTTGGTTTCATTACTCAGGAAGAGCATGACGCTGCAATGGCAGATGATGTTTATTCCAGAATTCTTGATGCCAATGAAGTAATTGAAACTGATACAGTTAACTCATATTTTGTTGATGAACTTATTGAGCAGGTTGTAGAAGATTTACAGACTGAGTGTGGTTACAGTTCAACTCAGGCTTATGGTCTTTTATACAGCGGTGGTCTTAAGATATATACAACTCAGGATCCTCAGATTCAGGGTATCTGTGATGAGGTATTCTCAAATGAAGAGAATTATCCTGCCAATCCGAAATATTATCTTAACTATGCTTTGACAATTGAAAAAGCGGATGGAGAACTGGTGAATATCAGTAAGGAAATGTTTAAGACTTACTATCAGGAGAATGGTAATCCTAGTTTTGATTTATTATATTCTTCCGAGGAAGCAGCTTATGAGGCGATTGAAGCCTATAAGGAAGCAACAATGGAAGAGGGCGATGAAGTTAGAGCAGAGTCCATATCACTTGTAATTCAGCCTCAGGTTTCAATTACAGTTGAGGATCAGTCAACAGGTTATGTGGTTGCGATGGTTGGTGGCCGTGGCCCTAAGACAGCGTCACGTACTCTTAACAGAGCATCAAATACCAAGAGGCAGCCGGGTTCAACATTCAAGGTTGTATCCACATATGCGCCTGCCCTTGATTCAGCAGGACTTACACTTGCATCAGTTCAGGTGGATGCACCATTTAGATATAATAACGGTAAGCCGGTATCCAACTGGTACAGTTCAGGTTACAAGGGAATCTGTTCACTCAGATATGGTATTCAGGAATCTCTTAATATCGTTGCAGTTAAGACACTTACACAGATTACTCCTCAGCTTGGTTATGATTACCTGCTTAAGCTTGGATTCACAACACTTGTTGACAGAGAGGTTATGAAAGACGGTTCCGTAATGACTGATATCCAGCAGCCTTTAGCTCTTGGTGGTATCACTTACGGTGTAACAAATATGGAACTTAACGGTGCTTATGCTTGTATTGCCAATGGCGGCGTATATCTTAAGCCTACACTTTATACAAGAATTCTTGATAATGATGGTAACGTGCTTATTGATTATACCAATCGTGAAGGCGAGAGAGTTCTTAAAGAGACTACAGCATTCCTTCTTACAGATGCCATGGTAGACGTTGTTACCAAGGGTACAGGTTCAGCTGTTAACTTCGGTAATATGGCTATCGCAGGTAAGACAGGTACTACATCAGATTATAACGATGTATGGTTTGCAGGATATACACCATACTATACAGCTACAGTTTGGACAGGTATTGATAATAATGCGAAACTTTCATCATCAGATGAGAAGGGACTTTCCAAGAAACTCTGGAGAGCGGTTATGAGCCGTATCCATGAGGATCTTCCTAACCAGTCCTTCCCAATGCCTAACGGTATTACGACTGCCACAATATGTTCAAGATCTGGTAAACTGCCAATTCCTGGACTTTGTGATGCATGTCTTAAGACCGAGTATTTTGCAGTAGGTACTGTACCAACTGAGAACTGTGATGTTCATTATCAGGGTATGGTTTGTACATATTCAGGACTTCCGGCATGTGAGAACTGCCCATTCAAGGCAGAAGGAACAGTGGAACTCAGTCCTACTCAGGATGAGTCACTTCGTTCAGGTTCCTCATATGTTAATCCGGATGGAACAGTAGTCAGAACAGGTGGAACACGTATGTGTCCTCACAACGTTGACTTCTTCTTAAAACCTAATTATCAGGATATTCTTAACCAGCAGATGGCTGAAATGGCAGCAAGAGCCGCAGGCCAGTAAAATCAGGGGGCCATATGAAGATAATCAGTCAGCCTGCAGTTGGAGAATATGAAGATAAGAAATCAAGATTCATTGCCTCTTTAGCCTATGTCAAAACGGAAGAAGAGGCTCTTGAATTTATACAGGCCAAAAGAAAACAGTATTATGATGCAAGGCATAATGTATATGCTTACATTCTTAGCGACAAGACTGAGAAATGCTCTGATGACGGAGAACCCTCAGGCAGTGCGGCAAGACCGATTATGGACGTTTTAAATGGGTATGAGCTTAAGGATGTGGTTGTTGTGGTGACCAGGTATTTTGGCGGAACGCTTCTTGGAGTGGGTGGTTTGGTCAGAGCTTACCAGGGGGCAGTTAAAGATGCCCTGGAAAAGAGCACGCTGGCCGAAATGGTGCCTGCAGTGAAAGCCACCATAGAATATGCCTACAATCTTGATAACCTCGTTAAAAGGCTTTTAGGTGATTATAATGCCACTATTGTGGAGGCTCAGTATACCGACAGGATTATGGTCACATATGAAGTGGAAGAAAACAAACATGAAGCGCTTGTGGATGATATGGTTAATAAATCCTCCGGCAGCGTGAATGTTGGTAAAAGTGAAAACATAATGACGTATAAAGATATTGTGAAGGGAGAATAGAGCCATGAGCATGGCAGATCAGATTTTTATTGATATGTGTAAGGATATCCTTGAGAATGGAACAGATACTCAGGGAGAGAAAGTAAGACCACACTGGGAAGACGGTACACCGGCATATACAATTAAGAAGTTCGGTGTAGTTAACAGATATGATTTACAAAAGGAATTTCCACTTATTACTTTAAGAAGAACAGCGCTTAAGAGTGCTACTGATGAAGTATTATGGATATGGCAGAAGAAGTCCAACAATATTCATGATCTTGGTTCTCATATCTGGGATGAGTGGGCTGATGAAGATGGCTCAATAGGTAAGGCTTATGGTTATCAGATGAGTGTTAAGCATAAATATAAAGAGGGTATGTTTGATCAGGTAGACAGAGTAATCTACGACCTTAAGAATAATCCTTTCAGCAGAAGAATCATGACTAATATTTATGTGCATCAGGACCTTTCTGAAATGAGATTATATCCTTGTGCATACAGCATGACATTTAATGTTACCCAGAAAAAGGGTGATGATAAACTGACACTTAATGGAATCCTGAATCAGCGTTCACAGGATGTGCTTGCAGCAAATAACTGGAATGTGGTTCAGTATTCGGTGCTTCTTCATATGTTAGCGCAGGTTTGCGATATGAAGGTTGGTGAACTTGTTCATGTAATTGCAGATGCTCATATCTATGACAGACATGTGCCTATTATCGAGGAACTGATTAAGAGACCTACATATGATGCTCCGGTATTTAAATTAAATCCTGATATCAAGGACTTCTATCAGTTTACAAAGGATGATGTAAGCGTCGAGAATTACGTAACCGGCGAGCAGATAAAAGATATTCCGATAGCGATTTAGGCGAGCGGGGCGGCTGCGAGGCGTGTGGCGCGGGTGCGCGTGGGGCGCGGTTGCGTGCGCGGGGCGGCTTCGGAGATTACGAAAGAGGTGTTTGTATGAAGATGATTGTTGCAGTGGATGAGAACTGGGCAATAGGTAATAATAATGAACTTCTTATAAGAATTCCAAAAGATCAGAAGATGTTCAGAGAGACAACCACAGGCAAGGTAGTGGTTATGGGACGTAAGACCCTGGATTCTTTCCCTGGCGGTAAGCCACTTAAGGAGAGAACCAATATTGTGCTTTCCAAGAAAGCAAGAGAGCCTAAGGGTGAAGAGATTTATTTCACATCAGTTGAAGATGTTCTTGAAAAGGTTAAAGAGTATGATTCAGATGATGTTTTCATCATTGGTGGAGACAGCATATATAAGCAGTTCCTTCCATACTGCGACACAGCTTTGGTAACAAAGATTGATAAAGCGTATCAGGCAGACAGTTTCTTCCCGAATCTTGATAAGGATGATGAGTGGGAAGTTGCAGAGGAAGGCGAAGAAGAAATCTATTTTGATTTAACCTATCATTTTATGACTTATAAAAGAAAGTAAAAGAGGAATTTAAATGGCTCTTCTTGATAAGAAAAATATTGAGGATATTGAATTTACTCCGGCGGGAGCGGCAATTAAAATAGTAAGGTCTGCCATATCGCTCGTTATGATTGGTTTTATGCTGGTTATGGCCAGTAGTATGTTTAGCGCCATGGGTGAAACAGGAGACGGAATTATTGTTTCATTTTCCAAGGGTATGAAGGCCATGCTGCTTGTTATATTTGTTATGGCCGCTGTTATGCTGCTTCACGATATTGTAGAATTCTTTATTATTAAGTCGGGCTCATATGAAAATGGATTTGGAAGAATGTTCCTGTATTTTACCGGAATAATTCAGGCTAATTATTCCAACATGTTTATGGTAATATTCGGTGCTGTATTCGCAGGGTTTGCAGCGTCATTTATATTAATGGGCGGCTTCTTAACGAACGGTGATACGACAGGTCTTGTAATAGGAATTGTTTTCGTTGTTGCAGGGCTTATCGTGCTGGGCTCAGGCATCTGGGGATTAGTCAGAATGGTTAGAGAGTCAATAAAAGACTTTACCCTTAATGTAAGAAATTAAAAAGAGTGAATAATTATCAATGATTTAGTTTGAATTATTGAATAATATATATTACAATAAATTGAATTTAATAAAGCATCAGGTGTCAAAGCAATCGTAATGATTGGCTTTGGTGAAAAGGGAAACAGGTGTGAATCCTGTACGAACTCGTCACCGTATTTAAGTAGCGTGAATCAATATGTCACTGGGAAACCGGGAAGGCGGTTCACGTGATGAGAGATAAGCCGGGAGACCTGCCTGAGGCTTGCATGGAAACTTAGGTTTCAAGTCACGAGTAACTGGCTGTGCGTAAATAGTGGATTAGTCCATTCTTTTTTGCGTGCAAATTAGCTCTACCCGTGGCGGGTGGAGTTTTTTTATTGCAAACTTTTTTTATAAGGAGGATAGAAAGGTGAAAAAGAAAGTTGTAGTTATGTTAGTGGCTTCAATGATTGGAGCTATGTGTTTTGCCGGATGTAATGGTAATACACCAGAAACAGAGGTTGAGGTTCCAGAGGAACTCAATCAGGAGGTACTTGAAGATTTAACTGAGAGTACTGTTGAAGCAACTGAAGGTTCTGAAGAAGATGATCAGGCTAAGGCTGATGAGGTAGCTGAGCTTATTGATGCAATCTATGTTCAGACAAGAACAGATGAAACAGATGCACAGTGTGCAGCTGCTAAGGAAGCATGGGATGCCCTTACTGATGCTCAGAAGGAATTAGTTGAAGGCGAAAATGCTGATCCTGATTATTTTGGCAGAGATACAGGCGATGCTTCCAAGGATGATCCTTTAAATGCTGATGAAATCGGTGAGAAGGAAATTCTTGTTGTAAGCTTTGGTACATCATTTAATGACAGCAGAGCGATGGATATTAAGGGTATTGAAGATGCACTTAAGGAAGCATTCCCGGACTGGTCTGTAAGAAGAGCATTTACAGCTCAGATCATTATCAATCATGTACAGGCAAGAGATGGTGAGAAGATTGATAATATTGAGCAGGCTTTAGAGAGAGCAGTTGCAAATGGTGTTAAGGAACTTGTTATTCAGCCAACTCACTTAATGCATGGTGCTGAATATGATGAAATTATGGATGCAGTAGCTAAATATGAAGACAAGATTGATTCCATCACAGTATCTGAGCCATTACTTGGCGAAGTAGGTGCTGACGCTTCAGTTATTAATGATGATAAGAAGGCAGTTGCTGAAGCTGTTGTTGCAGCAGCAGTAGAAGATGCAGGATTTGAGTCATTAGAGGCAGCTAAAGAGGCTGGTGTAGCATTCGTACTTATGGGACATGGAACATCACATAATGCAAAGGTTTCTTACAGCCAGATGCAGACTCAGATGGATGAACTTGGTTATGATAACGTATTTATCGGTACAGTTGAAGGTGAACCTGAAGAAACAGCCTGCGAAGAAGTAATTGCAGCCGTATCTGAAGCAGGTTACAAGACTGTAGTTTTAAGACCACTTATGGTTGTTGCCGGAGATCATGCAAACAATGATATGGCTGGTGAAGATGAAGATTCATGGCTTAGCATGTTTAATGCTTCAGGTAACTTTGATGAAGTTCAGACTCAGATTTCCGGTCTTGGAAGAATTGATGACATCCAGGCTTTGTATGTAGAGCATGCTAAGGCTGTTATTGAATAAGGGGGAGTTTCTGTTGAAAAGACTATTTTTAGTTTTAGCAATGACTGCTGCGCTAAGCGCAGCAGTCGGCTGCTCTACAAATGAAGAAATTGAAACACTTCAGCCTGAAGCGGAAGAAGTTGTTCAGGAAGTAGTAGAAGAAGAAACGGAAGATGCTGAGGCAGAAGAAACTGACCCGTCCGAAGAAACAGTATGTGAATTAGAAGATGGCGTATATACTGCAACATTTACAACAGACAGTTCCATGTTCAAGGTTAATGAGACTTTGGATGACAAAGGTATTCTTACCGTAAAAGACGGAGAAATGACAATTCATATCTCTCTTCAGTCACAGAAGATTCTTAACCTTTACAGCGGACTTGCAGAAGATGCTCAGGCAGAAGGTGCTGTATTGTTAGAGCCAACACTTGATGAGGTAACATATCCTGACGGACTTACTGAAGAAGTAAATGGTTTTGATGTTCCTGTACCATATCTGAATAAGGAATTTGATTTAGCCTTAGTAGGAACAAAGGGAACATGGTACGACCATAAGGTGTCAGTATCAGATCCGGTTCCATATGAGGAAGGCGCTGAAACAGAAGGAGATACCGATGATGCTGAGCCACTCAAAGATGGTGAATATACTATTGATGTAGTTTTGGAAGGCGGAAGTGGTAAAGCATCAGTAACATCACCTTGTAATATCAAGGTTGAGAATGGCTTAATTACTGCAACCATAGAATGGAGCAGTCCTAATTATGATTATATGCTGGTAGGAGATGAGAAATACCTTCCTGTTAATACAGAAGGAAATTCAGTATTCGAAATACCGGTTGAATCATTAACCGAGCCGGTTGATGTCATTGGTGATACTGTAGCCATGAGTACACCTCATGAAGTTGAATATCAGTTAATATTTGATATTGAAACATTAAAATAATACAATAGATTTATGAGAAGATTAATTAGACTAATAATCGGATTATTAATATGTCTGGGACTGCTGGGGCTTAACGGCTGCGGCAGTCCTTCTTCTGCTTATGAGAACAGTGAAAATTTATCAGAAGATGCAACTGATAATACATCCGGAGGGTCAAATGATGAGACCCCAGGTGATATCAATGACAATTCTTTACTTAAGTATGTTTCGTCAGAAGAATTACTTTACGCCGAGGGTTTTAAAATAGATTATTACGAAGATGGATTCGTGGTTTTAACCACAAATAGTGATGGAAACGAATATTTGATAGTACCGGAAGGAAAGGATGTTCCTTCTGATGTGCCAGAAGAAATGATTATAATCCACAGACCTGTCAATAATATATATTTAGTTGCTTCGGCTTCAATGGATATGTTCTGTGAACTGGATGAATTAGACAGCATACTATTTTCGGGACAGAAAGCTGAAAACTGGAATATAGATGAAGCAAGGATGGCGATGGAGGATGGCAGCATACTGTATGCCGGCAAATACAGCGCACCTGATTATGAAATGCTTCTTGAAACAGGCTGTGGTTTAGTTATAGAAAATACAATGATATTCCATTCGCCGGAGGTTCTGGAAAGATTCGATGATCTGGGAATCCCTTATATCGTGGATTATTCAAGTTATGAGAATCATCCGCTTGGAAGAGTTGAATGGATTAAGTTTTACGGTGCCCTTATGGGGGAGAAGGAGAAGGCAGACAGTGTATTCGAAGAGGAATGTGCCATGGTGGATGCCATAGATACCGAGAATACAGGGCTTAAAGTGGCCTACTTCTATGTTACATCGAATGGTCTTGTGCAGGTGAGATGTTCAAATGACTACATCCCTAAGATGATTGAACTTGCAGGTGGCGAGTATGCCCTTGAAAATATTGGAGATGAGGACAGCGTCAAATCCACTGTTAATCTTCAGATCGAGGAATTCTATTCACTTGCCAAGGATGCAGATTATATTATTTATAATTCATCCATTGATAAAAGCATTGAAAGTGTTGAAGACATAATTAACAAATGCCCGTCAATTGCTGACTTTAGGGCAGTTAAGGAAGGCAATGTGTGGTGTACTTCCATCGATGCTTATCAGGAGTCCCTGTCAGTTGGATATATGATAGAAGACATGAATACCATGCTGACCGGAAGCGATAAAGAAACCACTTATTTATACCATTTAGAGTAGGAAGTTATGAAGGATAAGAGAATTACAAGATACATACTTGCATTTATAATCCTGATTGTTGCAGTAGTACTATTGTTTGCACTAAATATCGCAATTGGAAGCGTCAGGATTCCGCTCAAAGACGTAATCGGCATAACTTTGGGACGAGGCCTTAATGAGACATATTCAAGGATAGTCATGGATATAAGGCTTCCAAGAACCATAGCAGTCTTCGTACTTGGCGGCGCGCTGGCTCTTGCAGGATATCTTTTGCAGACATTTTTCCATAATCCGATAGCGGGTCCTTTTGTTCTTGGTATATCATCAGGGGCCAAAATGACCGTCGCCATAGTCATGGTTATACTTGTAGGTCATTCAATTAAGATCACAAGCGGAGGACTTATAATTGCAGCTTTCGTCGGGGCTTTTGCCTCTATGGGATTTGTACTTTTGATGACAAGAAGAATACAGACCATGTCAATGCTTGTAGTATGCGGCGTAATGATTGGATATATCTGCTCGGCAATAACGGAATTAATAATTACTTTTGCAGATGATGCGGACATTGTTAATCTTCACAACTGGTCGAGAGGCAGCTTCTCCGGTATGACATGGGAGAATGTATATGTAATGTCTGTTGTGGTATTTATAACATCTGTTATTGTTTTTCTTATGGCTAAGCCGCTAAGCGCTTATGGAATGGGAGAGAGTTATGCAACAGGACTTGGAGTAAATGTTAAACTGCTTCGCGTAATGCTTGTGGTACTTTCAAGTTTTCTCTCAGCGTGTATTGTGGCTTTTGCTGGTCCTGTATCATTTGTTGGAATTGCAACACCTCATCTGGTTAAGTGGCTGTTTAAAACCAGTAAGCCAATAGTGATGATACCGGCGTGTTTCTTAGGAGGCAGCGTATTCTGTTTATTCTGTGATATGCTTGCGAGAAATCTCTTAGCACCAACTGAGATAAGTATAAGTACGGTGACGGCTATTTTTGGAGCGCCGGTGGTTATTCTTGTTTTGATTAATGCCAGAAAGGAGAGGGGATAATGAGTTTAGCATTATATACCAAAAATCTGGCTGTAGGATATGCAGGAAAGCCTGTACTTGAAGATGTGAATATCTCATTAAATAAGGGTGAGATAATGGCTTTAATCGGACCTAACGGAGCCGGTAAATCCACGCTTTTAAGGACGCTGGCAAGACAACTTAATATACTTAATGGAAACATATATCTGGATGATAAGGACATAAATGAATATAAAAGAGAGACAATGGCAAGGAAGGTTGCGGTGGTATTCACAGACAGGGTTAAGGGTGAACTTATGACCTGCAAAGATGTGGTGGAAAGCGGCCGTTATCCTTATACAGGTTTTATGGGTAAACTTTCAGATAAGGATAAACAAATAGTTGCCAGAGTAATGGAAGATGTGCGAATTCTGGATATAGGTGATAAAGATTATAACGCGATAAGTGATGGACAAAGACAAAGAGTGATGCTTGCAAGAGCGCTTTGTCAGGAACCTGAGATAATAATCCTGGATGAGCCTACATCTTATCTGGATGTTAAATATAAACTGGAATTTCTAATGGCCTTGGAGGAGATGCAAAAGAAGAGTAATCTTACCGTGATTATGTCGGTGCATGAACTTGATTTAGCAAGAAGATTTGCAGACAAGGTTGTATGTATTAAAGACGGTAAGATAGACAGGGAAGGTAAGTCGTCAGAGATTATTGAGGAAGGTTATATAAAGGAACTTTTTGGAATAGGTGATGAACTGACCTGTTATGCTAAAGGTAAGCATATTTCAGTTTTGTAGGAAAGAGTCTGTCAAAGAGAGTTTGCCTGATGCAGATTGAGATGGCAGTTTGTGTGGATCTTTGTAGAGGATAGATATGTCTAAAGTAATTATGGTTCAGGGCACAATGTCAGGAGCCGGCAAAAGTATGCTGGTTGCAGGACTGTGTCGTATATTTAAACAGGATGGATACAGGGTGGCTCCTTTTAAATCCCAGAATATGGCGCTTAATTCCTATGTAACAAAGGAAGGGCTGGAGATGGGGCGAGCTCAGGTGATGCAGGCTGAGGCTGCCGGAATGGAGCCTTTGGTTTGTATGAATCCAATTCTTCTTAAGCCAACCAATCATACTGGTTCTCAGGTTATAGTTAATGGAGAAGTTGTAGGCAATATGAGCGCAAGGGAATACTTCTCATATAAAAAGAGCCTTAAACCTGAGATTATGAAGGCATATAGAAAACTTGAAGAATATGCAGATATTATTGTAATTGAAGGGGCAGGCAGTCCTGCAGAAATTAATCTTAAAGAAAATGACATAGTAAATATGGGCATGGCTGAAATGGTCGATGCCAATGTGCTTTTAGTTGGAGATATAGACAGGGGCGGGGTTTTTGCCCAGCTTCTTGGTACTTTGATGCTGCTTGAAAATGATGAGAAAGACAGAGTTAAGGGGCTTATTATAAATAAGTTCAGAGGGGATGCTTCACTTCTTGACTCAGGAATTGAGATGCTTGAAGAAAAGGGCAGCGTGCCAGTACTGGGAGTTGTACCTTTTATGGATATTGATTTAGAGGATGAGGACTCTCTTAGTGACAGGTTTAATCTAAGGAGTAAGGCAGAAACAGATATAGCTGTTATAAGGCTTCCGTATATTTCGAATTTTACGGATTATAATGTATTTTCACAAAGCAGTCTTGCAGCTGTTCGCTATGTCAATAAGGCGAGCGACCTGGGAAAGCCTGATATGATTATTATCCCCGGAAGCAAGAATACCATCAGCGATTTAAGATGGATTCGTGATTGTGGTCTGGAGGATAAAATTAAGGCATTGGCCGGGGAAGTTCCTATATGGGGAATATGCGGCGGATATCAGATGTTAGGTGAAGAAATCTCTGATCCATATAAAGTGGAAGAAGGCTCCTCGATTAAAGGCATGGGACTTCTTAATGTAAAAACTGTATTAAGTAATGAGAAAACCAGAAGTCAGAATAATGGAAAACTTGGAGAGATAAAGGGTATTTTTGAAGGCTTGTCAGGTCTTGAATATGAAGGATATGAAATTCATATGGGGCTTGATAATAATAAAGAAACGGTTATCAGCACGGATGATAATGTATATGGCACTTATATTCATGGCATATTTGATAAGGGTGAGATAGCTGAAATGATTATTAAATCTCTGTTAAGGAAAAAAGGAAAAGATGCAGAGGTTTCGAAGATGTCTGATTACAGGGATTACAAAGAAACACAGTATGATAAAATGGCTGATATTCTCAGGCAGCATCTTAACATGAAGGAGATATATGAATTACTGGGATGATAATATAACTCAGATAATAAAACCGGATGAAGAAGCTAAAAAAAGAGTTAAGGCAAGGCTTGATAATATTGCAAAGCCTCTGGACTCGTTGGGCGTATTTGAAGATGTATTATGCCGGATTGGAGCGATAAAAAGAGATGATAATATTTATCTTAATAAAAGAGCTCTTGTGGTAATGTGTTCAGATAATGGCGTTGTAGAAGAAGGAGTCAGTCAGAGCGATTCTTCAGTTACTTTATCTGTAGTAAAGAATATGTCCCAAAGAAAATCATCAGTTATGGTTATGTGCGATAAATCAAACGTTGATCCATATGTGGTTGATGTGGGAGTAGATACTGATGAAGAGGTTCCGGGAATTATAAATAAAAAGATTCAAAGAGGAACAAAGAATTTCGTCAATGAAGAAGCCATGACAGATGAGGATACCATTAAAGCCATTAATGTGGGAATCTCCATGGTGGAGGATCTGGCGAAGGATAAATATGACATTATTCTTACCGGAGAAATGGGTATCGGAAATACTACCACATCATCAGCCATATGTGCTTCAATTCTTAAGCTTCCAGCAACTGATGTTACAGGAAAGGGAGCGGGCCTGGATAGCATTGGACTTATCAAAAAGACGCTTGTAATAGATGATGCAATTGAAAAATATAATTTATATAAAGCAAATGCATTTGATATTTTAAAAACTGTAGGAGGATATGATATAGCAGCTCTTACAGGTATATGTATAGGCGGAGCTAAATATCATATTCCGGTTGTCCTGGATGGTGCAATCACAATGGCTGCAGCGCTTGTTGCGAGCAGACTTGTGCCGGGAACAGAGAATTACTTAATTGCATCACATATGGGAAGAGAGCGCCTGTGCAGGGTGGTATCAGATGAATTAAACCTAAAGCCTGTTATAAATGCTGATATGGCATTAGGGGAAGGAACCGGCGCAGTTATGATGTTATCGCTTCTTGATAATGTGCTTGAGGTGTATAATAGGGCAGCTAACTTTGAAGATATTAAGATAGATAATTATAAGAGACTGGTATGATAATTGTAATTACAGGCGGAAGTTCCAGCGGTAAGTCCAAGGTGGCGGAAGATATGATGAATAAGCTGGAGCCGGGAAGAAAATTATATATTGCGACCATGCAAATCGGCGATAATGATGAGGATGGAAAAAAGCGCATAGAAAAGCACCGTAAAAGGCGCAAGGATAGCAATTATAAAACGATTGAGAAGGGGAAGGATCTTCAGGAAATCGGCGGCGAGTACGTTGGGGGTGCGAAAGCCTGGGGCGATGGAACAGAGGGCGCGGGAGCCGGTATTAGTAAAATCGGGAGTGAGGAAATAAAAAGCGCGCTTCTTGAATGTATATCCAATCTTACTGCCAATGTGATGTTCTCTGAAAGAGTTTTATCTTCGGATGCGACGGTTTTGGAGGTAATTAGTGAAGTTAAGGATTTGTCCGCGAAGATGAATAATCTTGTAATTGTAACCAATAATGTTTTTGATGATATAGATAATTATGATGATATGACTTCAAGCTATGTAAAGGCTCTTGGAAAAATCAATCAGGAACTTGTTAAAATGGCTGATGAAGCATATGAAGTAGTGGTGGGAATTCCGGTAAGGATAAAATAATGAAGAGTATATTTAAGTCTTTTATAATTGCATTTTCAATGTATTCCAAAATCCCCATGCCCCGTACTGAGTGGAAAGAAGAGGATATGAGATATGTTTTTGTTTTCTTTCCATTGGTGGGTGTTATTGTTGGGCTGATTTTCTATGTGTGGAATTATATTTCAATTTTATTTGAACTCCCGGAATTATTAAGAATATGTCTAAGCCTTGCAATTCCAATTCTTATAACAGGAGGCATCCATATAGACGGATATATGGATACAATGGACGCCATTCATTCTTACAGGGATAAAGAGACAAAGTTATCGATTCTAAAAGATCCGCATATTGGTGCTTTCTCAGTAATAATGCTGGTGCTTTATATATTGATAACCGGTGGATGTATGGCTTTGGTTAAAGATACTACGGCTCTTATGGTTCTGGCATTTGGATTTATATTGTCCAGGATTTTAAGCGCTCTTGCAGCTGTTACTTTTAAATCTGCAAGAGAGGGAACTTTAAGAACTTTTTCAGGCAGTTCCAGTGTAATCGTTGTCAGAGTGATGCTGGTGATTGAATTACTGGCTTTAGTGTGTGGCATAATGGTTATAGACTGGCGATATGCACTGGCTGTAGTTACGGGCGGACTTATTACATTTATTTACTATTATTTCAAAACCAAAAAAGAATTTGGCGGAATAACCGGTGATACAGCAGGATATTTCTTATGCTTATCAGAAGGAGCAATGATAGTTTTGGTTGGATTAATGGAATACATGCTTATAGATATGCCACAGTTATATTAAGGAGTTATAAATGATACTTGTAATAGGCGGAAGCCATCAGGGAAAAAAGGGTTTTGTCTGCGAAAAATACAATATTACTTCAGAAAGGATGTACGGATCTTTGGTAGATGAAGATGGGACATACGCAGTCTATGATTTGCAGCAGATAATCAGGGATAATCTTGACTTAGATGTAAAAAAGATTGTTATGGATTACACAGAAAGCCATCCTGATGTAATTATTATCTGTAATGAGATTGGAAACGGTCTGGTTCCGATTGATGAAAAGGACAGATATTACAGGGATGTAACAGGAGAGATTCTGATAGAAATTGCCAGAAAAGCAACTGAGGTTTGGAGAGTTATATGTGGGATAGGTCAGAAAATAAAATAATAATATTTATAAGACATGGTCTTACAGCATCCAATGAAAAAAAACTGTACGCAGGAAAATTAAATGATGATGAGTTATCACAAGAAGGAATAAATGAACTTGAGGAAAAAAGTGAAAAAGGGCTTTATCCTAAGGCAGATTGTGTCATATCATCAGCAAAAAAAAGATGTATTCAAAGTGCGGAGATTATATTTAAGGGTTCAGACATCAAATTGGCCGAAGGTCTTGATGAGATAGATTTTGGCATGTTTGAAAGTAAAGATTATAATACTCTTAAAAATAATGAATTATATATTAAATGGCTTGAAAGCGGTGGAACAATGCCATTTCCGGAGGGCGAAAGCAGGGAAGAGTATTTAATTAAGAACAAAGAGGCATTTGAAAAAATACTTAATCTCATTGAAGAAGATAAAAAAAGCGTAGCTGTTGTAGCTCATGGCGGCAATATAATGGCGTTACTTAATATCTATGGGGGCAGGGAATATTTTGATTCCATGGTTTCTGCCGGATGTGGATATATATGTGAACTTACTTTTAAGGATGAGCCTAAATTAAAGGTAATAGAGACTATATGAAATTTGGATATTTATATTTACATATAATCGCCTTGATTACAGGTTTTGTGCTGGATTTACTTTTGGGTGATCCACATAATGCACTTCATCCTGTAGAGGTAATCGGGGCAGAGATTTCTTTATGTAATAAACTTTTTCATAAGAAAAAAGGAAAAACCGCTGAGATAATGCAGGGAATTCTTACAGTAATAATTGTGGTTTTAACCACATTCGTTGTAACAGCAGCAATACTTGTTATTGCATATAAGATTGATACATTGTTGGGACTTGCAGTTGAAAGTGCAATGACATATCAGGTACTCGCCATAAAGAGCCTCAGAGATGAAAGCATGAAGGTATTTGATGCTCTTAGGACAAAGGGTCTGGAAGAGGGAAGAAAAGCGGTATCCATGATAGTGGGAAGGGATACTGATTCCTTAAGTAAAAAGGGTGTAATTAAGGCTGCAGTAGAAACAGTAGCTGAGAATACATCTGATGGAATCATAGGTCCAATGCTTTATCTTACAATTGGTGGCCCAGTTCTTGGTATGATATATAAAGCCATTAATACAATGGATTCAATGATAGGTTATAAAAATGAAACTTATGAATATTATGGGAAGGTGGCAGCAAGGCTTGATGATATAGTTAATCTTATTCCGGCAAGGTTAAGTGCTTTTCTTATGATAACCGCTTCCCTTATAGGTGGTAAGGATTATTCATTTCCCGGCGCTATTCATATTTATGTGAGAGACCGGTATAAACATAAAAGTCCCAATTCAGCCCATACTGAAGCAGTATGTGCAGGGGCTCTTGGGTTGCAACTAGCAGGAGATGCATATTATTTTGGAAAAAAGGTGGAGAAGCCTTATATTGGTGATAAAAAAAGAGAACCTGAACTTAAAGACATACCAAGGGTTTGCAGGTTAATGTATATCACTGCTTTTCTTGGGCTTATTTCAGGTGTTTCGGTATTACTTTTAATTACAGTAGTTTTCAGATAGCAGGTATGAAATGAAGAATATTCATGGCGGAAATATATATGATAATAAGATAGACTTGGATTTCTCAGTTAATATAAGTCCTCTTGGGATGCCTGATAAGGTTAAGGATGTTATAGTTAAGTCAGTTGACAGTATTAATAATTATCCTGATATGGAATGTAAGGATTTAAAGGACAAATTAGGTGAGAAATATGGAATAACGCCATCCTTTTTCCTGATTGGAAATGGGTCTTCTGAAATCCTGATGGCAATAGCACATACAAAGACAGAAGCAAAAACGTTAATTATAGTGCCATCATTCTACGGATATGAATATGCCTTTTCAAATGCGGGATGTGATATTGAATATTATTATCTAAAAGAAGAGGATGGTTATAAATTAAAAGAGGATGTTCTTGATGTGATTAATGGGGGACTTGATTATGTTATTATGGCAAATCCTAATAATCCAACAGGAACCATTACTCCTGAAGCAGTCATTTATAAGATTTTGGATAAATGCCTTAAATATAATATCAGATTAATTCTTGATGAATGTTTTATTGAACTTAGTACCGGTAAATCTATGATTCATGAGATATATAACTATTCAAATCTTGTCATTATCAATTCCTTTACAAAGACTTATGGCATACCCGGAATCAGGCTTGGCTATATGATAACAGTGGATGATGACTATCTTGCAAAGGTTTCAAAACATCTCCCTGAATGGAATGTTTCAACTCTTGCGCAGAAAGCGGGGATAGCCTGTCTTATGCAGGATGAATACCTGAATCTGTCTAAAGCATGCGTGGAAGAAGGAAGGACACAACTTGAGGAAGGCCTTGAATCCATGGGAATAAAAGTTTATCCGTCTCAAAGTGATTATATATTATTCAGGGATGATAAAAAATGGTATGATATCTTACTTAAAAAAAAGATATTAATCAGAGATTGCAGTAATTACAGGGGCCTTGGTGATGGTTATTACAGAATAGCAGTAAGGTCAGAAGAAGATAATGAAATATTACTTAATGAAATGAGAAAGAGTAATTTATGAGCAAAATAGACAAAGTGGAAAGACTTCTTCCGGCAGAAATTGAAAAAAGAAGTTTTGAAATAATTGAAGAAGAATTAAAACAAAATAATATTATTCTTCCTGATGATAAGAAGAATGTAATAAAGAGAGTTATTCATACATCGGCAGATTATGAATATGCTAAGAGTCTTGTTTTTTCTGATGGGGCTGTGGAAGAATTACTAAGGCTTATTAAAGAAGGTGCGACCATAGTTACAGATACCAATATGGCTCTTTCGGGAATCAATAAAGATGCTTTGGCTAAGTTCAATATGAAAGCATACTGCTTTATGGCTGATGATGATGTGGCAAGACAAGCTAAAGAAAGAGGCGTTACCAGAGCTTATGTAAGTATGGAAAAAGGGGCAAAACTTGATGGCCGCGTAATCTTTGTAGTCGGTAACGGTCCAACGGCTTTAATAAGGCTTTATGAAATGATAGAGGAAGGTTCTTACAGGCCGGCATTTATTATCGGTGTACCGGTAGGTTTTGTGAATGTGGAAGTCTCTAAGGAACTGATAATGGATACAGATGTGCCTTATATTGTTAATGTGGGGCGTAAGGGTGGAAGCAATATAGCAGCGGCTATTGTTAATGCGTTTTTGTATGATGCCGGAGGCAGATAAATGAGATATGGATTTACGACAGGAAGCTGCGCTGCTGCGGCATCAAAGGCTGCTACCTATATGCTACTTACGGGTAAAATTAAAGAGGAAATACAGATAACCACGCCAAAGGGAATAATATATAATGCCAAAATAGAGGATATAAATAGAGGCGACGGTTATGTGTCCTGCGCGGTTCGAAAGGACGGCGGCGACGATCCGGACATAACGACGGGGATGCTGGTGTATAGCAGGGTGTCTTTTGTGACAAATGGCGCCCAGCCGGATGGTGTTGACGGCAAGGCGGAATCGGAAGGCTTGGCTGGTACGGTGGGTGAGAACGGCGTGGCAGGAGCGCATGGCGTGATGGGAGCAGCTTGCGGCGAATCGGGCACAGAGCGTTTTCTTTTAGGCGGCGGTGAAGGTGTTGGAAGAGTTACCAAGCCGGGGCTCGACAGACCGGTGGGCGATGCTGCCATTAATACGGTTCCAAGAGAAATGATAAAGGCAGCAGTTAATGATATCTGTGATTTATATGATTATGACGGAGCCTTACAAATTACCATCTCTGTTCCGGGCGGAGAAGAATTAGCCCAAAAAACCTTTAATCCAAAACTTGGAATAGAAGGCGGAATATCAATTATTGGTACAAGTGGCATAGTAGAGCCAATGAGTACTCAGGCAATTAAAGATACAATAAAGATAGAACTCAGGCAAAGATATGAATCAGGCTTTGATTACGTAGCCATATCTCCGGGTAATTACGGCCTTGACTATATGAAGAATACCTATGGATATGACCTGGATAAAAGCGTCAAGTGCAGTAATTTCATTGGCGATACCATGGATATGGCAAAGGAACTTGGATTTAATGAAGTGCTTTATGTGGGCCATGTGGGTAAACTTATTAAAGTAGCAGGTGGCATAATGAATACACACTCGAAAGAGGGTGATTCAAGAATGGAAATTCTTTCTTATCTTGCGATTCAAAGAAGTGATGATATTGATTCCATCAGAGAAATAGGAAGGTGTGTCACTACGGAAGAGGCTGCCAAAATCCTTAAGAAGATGGGGATTTGTGATGAGGTTATGAAAGATGCCAATGACAGAATCTGCCGAAATCTTGAAAGAAGAGCCGGGGATGAAATAAAGGTTCAATGCATAATGTTCTCGAAGGAACTGGGTGAACTGTCTGTAAGTGATGGAGCCCGTGAATTAGTTGAAAGACTTGTAAAGGAAGGTTAATATGGTTCATTTTGTAGGAGCAGGATGTGGGGCTGAAGACCTTATAACTGTAAGAGGCTTAAACTACATAAAAAAAGCAGATATAATTATATATGCAGGTTCCCTTGTTAATCCTGCATTATTAGATAATGCCAAAGATGACGCGAATATTTATAATTCAGCGACCATGACATTAGAAGAAATAATTGATGTAATGAAAAAGGGTAATGATGATGACAAAGACATCGTAAGACTTCATACCGGTGAGCCAAGTCTTTATGGTGCTGTAAGAGAGCAGATGGATGAGCTTGAAAGCCTGGGAATTAAATATGATTCATGCCCGGGAGTAAGTGCATGTTTTGGTGCAGCAGCTTCATTAGACCTTGAATATACTCTTCCCGGTATCAGTCAGTCTCTTATTATCACAAGAATAGAAGGCAGGACTTTGGTACCTGATAAGGAAAAACTTGAGAAATTAGCTGCTCATCAGGCATCCATGGCCATATATCTAAGCGCTTCATATACCAAAGAAGTAGCAGATGCCTTAATTAAAGGAGGCTTTAGTGAAGATACTCCGGCTGCCATAGTATATAAGGCAACCTGGCCGGATGAGAAGAAAATAATCTGTACACTTGGAACGCTTGATGATAAAGCAAGAGAAAATGATATTTCCAAGATTGCAGTTATTTTGGTAGGTGATGTTATTGGAAAAAACGGATATGAAAAATCAAAACTTTATGATGCCACATTTACCACTGAGTACAGAAAAGCAAAGTAAGCAGATAAAGATAAAAAGGGGTTCGGAATGAACGTAAGTATTATTAGCTTTACAAATAAGGGCCAAAAACTTGCCGGCAGGATTGCCAAATGTTTAAGAGAAGCAGATTATGAGGCGACAGCTTATCATAAAAAGCCGATTTATGAATGGACTGAAAAACAGTTTATAAAGAAAAATGCAATTATTTTTGTAGGCGCTACAGGTATAGCAGTAAGAGCCATTGCTCCATGGGTTAAGGATAAGTTAACAGATCCTCCTGTTCTTGTAGTAGATGAACTTGGACATTATGTAATTCCGATTCTTTCAGGTCACATTGGCGGAGCCAATGAACTGGCGAAAGAAGTTTCCGAGATGATTAATGCCACGCCGGTTATTACAACGGCGACAGATATCAATATGAAATTTGCAATTGATGTTTTTGCAAAGAAGAATAATTTTGTAATCGCCAACAGAGAAGGCATAGCGGCAGTATCATCAAAGCAGTTATCCGGTGAGATGATAACCCTGTATGCCAGTAAAAAACATCTTGATAAGTCCAGAGTGCCGGACGGAATAGTATATACAGATAAACCTGAGATGGCAGACGTGATTATAGCACCTGATCATGAGATAAAGGAATGTAATGCGCTTCTTTTGTTAAGACCAAGAATCTATGTTATCGGTATTGGCTGCAAAAAGGGTAAAAGCTATGAAGACATCGATTATTTTATTAAGAATAATCTTAAGAGTGCAGGCATAGAACTTTCCAGCGTCTGCGCCATTACATCAATAGATGTGAAGGAACATGAGAAAGGTCTGGTGGACTTCGCTCACACTAATGAGATACCATTTATTACTTTCGATAAGAATGAATTAGCCAAGACTGAAGGGGAATTCGATTCATCAGAATTTGTGCTTCAGAATGTGGGAGTTGATAATGTCTGCGAAAGAGCCGCCATTCACGGGGCAGGAGAAGGTGCATATTTACTGCAGCACAAAATCGCCTACGAGGGAATGACTATGGCTATTGGTGTCAGAGACTGGCACGCAGTATTTTACAATGGAGACTAGGATGAAAAGAATCAGAATAATCGGCATGGGTCCGGGTAAAGAAGAGGGTATGACAATAGAGGCCCTTAAAGCTATTGAAGAGAGCGATGTAATAGTTGGATATACGCTTTATCTGGAACTTCTCTCAGAAAAATATAAGAATAAAGAGATGATATCAACTCCAATGAAGCAGGAAGAAAAAAGATGTGAACTTGCATTTGAGAAAGCTATGGAAGAAAAAGATGTGGCTTTTGTATGCAGCGGTGATGCGGGTGTATATGGTATGGCATCACTCATTTATGAAATGAGCAGGGATTATCCTGATGTGGAAATAGAAGTAATTCCGGGAGTTACTGCGGCTTTGTCCGGCGCAGCAGAACTCGGCGCTCCAATCAATCATGATTTATGCATTATAAGTTTAAGCGACTTATTAACTCCATGGGAGACGATAGAAAAAAGATTAAGATCTGCAGCTTTAGGTGATTTCAATATAGTTTTATATAATCCTTCAAGTCATAAGAGAAAGGATTATCTTAAGAAAGCCTGCGACATCCTGCTTGAAATAAAGTCAGAAGATACAGCAAGCGGATATGTAAAAAACATTGGCAGAGAAGGCCTTATGAAAAAGGTATGTACTCTTAAAGAATTAAGAGATGAAGAAGTTGATATGTTTACCACAGTTTTTATTGGCAATTCTTCAACCAAGATTATGGGTGAAATGTTAGTGACACCAAGGGGATATAAAAGAGAGGTTTAAAGTGAGTTCTATTTTGATATTTGCAGGAACAACTGAAGGACGAAAATTATCGGAGACTCTGTCTAAGTCAGCGATAAAACATGATATATGCGTGGCAACCGATTATGGCAGGGAAGTACTGGATGAAAATCCATATATGAATGTTCACACAGGCCGTATGGATTATGATATGATGCTTGAATTTATTAAAGAGGGTGATTTCTCTTTGGTGGTTGATGCAACGCATCCTTATGCCCTTGAGGTGACTTCAAATATTATCAAAGCTGCAAAAGAAGTGGGACTTGAATATGTAAGATTAAAAAGAGACTCCAAAACTGAGGGTGGAGAGAATATCAGATATTATGAAAGCGTGAGCGAATGCGTGAATGCGCTTAAAGAAACTGAAGGCAATATCCTTCTAACCACAGGCAGTAAAGAACTGCCTGAGTTTTGCATTGAAGGAGTCAAAGAAAGAATATATGCAAGGGTAATCCCTCAGATGGAAAGCCTTAGGATATGCGAAGAAAATGACATAAAGGGCAAGCAGATTATTGCAATGCAGGGTCCTTTTAATGTGACGCTAAATGCCGCTTTGATGAAGCAGTATAATATCAAAAATCTTGTTACAAAGGCAAGCGGGACTTTTGGCGGATACGAGGACAAAATCGACGCCGCCAACATGCTGGGCGTAAATGTTTTTGTCATAAGCCCAAAACAGACAGAAGATGGTGAAAGCTTTAATGATGTATTAAAGAAGATAGAAAATGTCACAGGAAAAGATATTAAGAATGTACTTGATATAACTATAGCCGGTATCGGTATGGGCGGAAAAACATTAATGACCATAGAAACTCTTATGGCGATTTCAGATGCCGATGTGGTAATGGGAGCGAAGAGGGTGATTGACTCAGTTGACAGGGATGTTAAAAAGCTCCCTTATTATCTTGCTAAGGATATAATTCCATGTCTTGATGAAATGGGCTCCGGAAAGGTCACAATTCTTTATTCAGGTGATTCCGGATTCTACAGCGGAAGTGCCAAACTGTATGAGAAACTTCTTGAGTATAAGGATAGTCATAACGAAAGGCAGGTAGTTATTAGAATTCTTCCCGGAATATCCAGCGTTTCATATCTTGCATCAAAACTTGGAAAAACTTATGAAAATGCAAATATATTAAGTATTCATGGAAGAAAGGTTAATAATATTATAAGACGAATTCTATGTCATAAAGATACGTTTATACTGGTATCAGGCAGGGATGACATAAAAGATATATGTGGGAAGTTAAGTAAAGCCGGGCTGGGAAAATGTGCTGTCAGCGCGGGTTATAACCTGTCATATCCCGATGAAAAAATAACAACTTTCACAGCGGATGAGAATGTAGAACTTGATGATGGTATATATACTTTATATATTTTCAATCCTTGTGCGGTTCCAAAAGAGGTGGGAGTGTCTTTAAAAGATGATGATATGTTAAGGACAACGGTACCTATGACCAAGGAAGAGATAAGGGATATAAGTATCAGTAAACTTCATCTAAAATCAGATTCGGTGCTGTATGACATAGGAAGTGGTACAGGCTCAATAGCTGTAGCTTCAGCACTTCTTAGCGATGATATAAATGTTTATGCCATAGAAATGAAAGATGAAGCAGTAGAGCTGATTAATAAAAATAAAGATAAGTTTATGCTTGATAATATTAATGTTATTAAGGCCAAGGCTCCGGATGGATTAAAGGAACTTCCTAAAGCAACCCATGCTTTTATAGGTGGAAGTTCGGGAAATATGAAAGAGATAATTATGGCATTAAGAAATATCAATTTAGGAATGAGAGTTGTAATTAATGCCGTCAGCCTTGAGACCATTGGAGAGATAGGCAGTATTTTAAATGATTTTAACATAGAGAATGAAGAAATCATTCAGGTGCAGGTGGACAGAGGATATAAGGCAGGAAGCCACAGATTAATGAAGGCTGAGAATCCTGTTTATATCTGTGCTTTTGATTTGGGAGATGAATAATGAGAAGAATAATGATTGCATCCCCTTCAAGTGGAAGCGGCAAAACCAGTATAACCATTGCACTTCTTAATGTATTAAAGAAAAGGGGACTAAATATTGTATCTTTTAAAACAGGTCCTGATTATATAGATCCGTTATTTCACAAAAATGTTCTGGGAGTTAAGTCTCACAATCTGGATACTTTTTTCACAGGTAAGGAGAAGACTCTTGAATTATTTAATGAAGCGTCAGATGGCGCAGACATCGCTGTTATGGAAGGAGTTATGGGTTTATATGATGGAGTAGGCGGAGTGCTTATGGAAGGCTCATCATATGACCTGGCAGCAGTTACCGAAACGCCGATTATCCTGGTTGTTAATGCCAAGGGTATGGGTAAGTCCGTGATGGCTTTAATTAAAGGATTTCTGTCAATGGATGAGAATAAGTTGATTCAGGGCGTGATTCTAAATCGGACATCAAAGTCTTTCTACCAGGTAATTAAAGGTGAGATAGAAAAGGAACTTGGGATAAAGGTGCTTGGCTTTATGCCGGAAAAAAAGGAAGTATCCTTATCAAGCAGACACCTTGGATTAGTGACTCCAGGGGAGATAGAAGACATTAATGAGATAACCCATATTTTATCAAAAGACTTAGAAGAAAATGTGGATGTTGATGCCATGCTGAAGGTGGCAGGTGAGGCGCCGGATGAGACGCTTGGCGTGGCGACAGGGGTTGCGAGCGTGGAGACATCCGGAGAAAATGTGGTTTTAACCACAAATGCAGAGACAAGCAATAAACCGGTGATTGCCATTTCAAAAGATGAAGCTTTCTACTTTCTTTATGAGGAGAATGTTAATGAACTAAAAAAAGCAGGCGCAGTGATTAAATATTTCTCACCGCTTCATGATAAAAGCCTTCCTAATGATGCGGATGCAGTAATACTGGTAGGTGGTTATCCGGAAGAATATCTTAAAATCCTGTCTGATAATGAAAGCATGATGATGTCAGTTAAAGAAGCAGCAGATAAAGGTATGCCGGTTGTGGCAGAGTGCGGCGGCTTCATGTATCTTCACAAAATTATCAAAGATAAAGACGGAAGTGAATATAAAGGCGTCGGCATTATTGATGGGGAGTGCTATTATACCGGTCATCTGGTAAGATTTGGATATGTGGAGATTAAAGAGAAAAAGTTTAATTTTCTTGAAAGTAATGGTATGATTAAAGGACACGAATTCCATTATTACGACAGCACATATAATGGAGATGACTGTATCATCACCAAGGCTTACAGCAAAAAGTCATATGATGCTGTGATTGATAAAGATAATATGTGGGCAGGGTTTCCACATCTTTATTATCCGTCAGGTGGTGATTGGACGATGGGGTTAGTTAAAAAGGCTGTTAAGTATCACGAAGAAAAAAACTAGAGGTGGTTATGGGTAATTCTTCTAAGTATTTTAGCAATAAGGAATGTGAATATTATCCTTGTCATAAGAATATTGAAGATATGAATTGTCTGTTTTGCTACTGCCCAATGTATACAAGGGCTAAATGTCCGGGTAATCCGGAATACAAGATGACAGATGGCAGGAAGGTGAAGGTATGTACCAATTGTACTTTCCCACACAATCCTGAGAACTACGATGTTATTATGGGGATTTTGAAAGATAAGCAGGCTTATAATCCTTATTTACCTTTGAATGAATATATTCCGGATGGTGAGCCGCATGTCTTTGGAGACAGGATTTATATATTCGGTTCGCATGATAAAGAGGGTGGACATACTTTCTGTATGGAAGACTATGTTACATATTCGGCGAATATTAACGACCTGACCAATTGGAGATATGAGGGAGTTATATATAAGGCAAGTCAGGATCCTCAGTATCCTAAGCTTAAATATATGTTTGCGCCTGACGTCGTAGAGGGAAATGATGGAAAATATTATCTTTATTACGGCATGGGCGGAATCTACGGATTCGGTGGATATGTAGGTCCTATAAGCGTTGCTGTTGCAGATAATCCGGCAGGACCTTATGTATTCCATGGCTTTGTCAGAAATAAAGACGGAAGCCCTATGGAAAAATATGTCTGCTTTGACCCTGCAGTAATAAATGATAACGGTGTAATAAGACTTTATTACGGTACACAGTATGGCATCGATGGCTCAGAAGAAGCCATGAGAAATCGTGAATTCGAAGAAACCTGTCTTGTAATGTTTGGCGTTACAGAGGAAGAATTCAGAAGTTATAAAGACAACATGATGGGTCCGATAACAGTGACACTTGAAGATGATATGCTGACCATCAAAGAAGAACCAAAACACTGCATTCCATATGATGTCAGGGGGACGGGGTTCGCTGCACATCCTTTTTTTGAAGGTTCATCAATAAGGAAGGTGGGAGATAAGTATTATTTTATCTATTCTTCCTGGCAAAATCATGAACTGTGTTATGGCGTCAGCGATAAGCCGGATGAGGGTTTTGTTTTCGGCGGAACCATTGTTTCAAACGGTGATATAGGATTTAACGGCCGTAAGGAAAATGAAAGACTAAACATGACCGGAACCACTCACGGAAGTATCGTGAAGATAAAGGATAAGTGGTATGTATTCTATCACAGACTGACGCATAAGTCGGATTATTCCCGTCAGTCCTGCGCTGAGAAGATTTATTTTGATGAGAATGGATTTATTAAGCAGGTTGAAGTGACTTCAGCCGGACTTAATGACGGACCACTTCGTTCACAAGGAAAATATCCGGCAGTAATAGCCTGCAATATTACAAATGGAATGATGCCCCATGGCTCAAACAGTGTTTATGAAGAAGAGTTTCCGAATGTTACACATAAAGATGACGAAAGATTCATTGCTGAAATTGAGCATGGCACTCTGATTGGATTTAAGTATTTAAAGTTTGATGGTGATTATTCTCTTAAAGTAGTAGTAAGGGATGATGAACTTAATAAGGTTAAGTTTGACGGACCATTAAGACTTGATGAAAGATGCGTTGGCAGTATGGATGAGAAACACAGAATTTATTATGCGAGCTCTAATCCGACAGACGAGTGCTTCTTTGAGATAAGGCTTTCTGAATTCGGAGAGGCGATTGGCAGGATCCCTCTTTATGATGTGGGAAAAGAATGGAAGGAATGTCTTGGAGGATTCTATGATGTGAATGGTGTTTATCCTTTATATCTTGTATATCATGGAAATAAGAAGATTCAGTTAAAAGAGATAATATTTGAAGATTAATTATTATGAATAATCCATAAGCGTAGAAAGAGCCATCAGGCATAAGCCCGGTGGCTCTTATTGTTTGGTTTATTATACAAGAATATTTTTTAATATCTGTCTAGAATAAAATCATATTCGCCATACCAAAATAAACAATTAAGGATATGGCATCAACCATGGTTGTGATAAATGGTGAAGCCATAACTGCAGGATCGAAGCCAAGTTTCTTTGCTATCATAGGAAGAGTGCAGCCGATGATTTTGGCCACCATTACGGTTAAGACCATAGTAATGCAGACAGTAAAAGCAACTGTAACTGTTACATTAGGATTATGCATTATAAGTCTGTCTACCAGCATGATTTTGCCAAAGCAGGCAATGGCAAGGGCGATGCCGCAGAGTATGGCAGTTCTGAGTTCCTTCCAGATTACCATGATTAAATTGCCAAATTCCAGCTCGCCGAGTGATAGAGCACGAATGATGGTAACTGATGACTGGGAGCCTGAATTACCGCCCGTATCCATCAGCATTGGAATGAAGGCTGCAAGCACAACCTGGGCAGCCAGGGCTTTCTCAAATTTGGTCATTATGATGCCTGTAAATGTGGCAGAGACCATCAAAAGCAGGAGCCAAGGGATTCTGTGTTTAAATAAATCAAAAACATCTGACTTAAGATAGGTCTTATCGGAAGGTGTCATACCGGCCATGATTTCGATATCCTCGGTAGCCTCGTCTTCCATGACATCCATAGCATCGTCGAATGTGACGATACCAACCAGTCTTAAGTCTGAGTCTACAACAGGAAGGGCAAGGAAGTTATATTTGGAAAGTTTCTGAACAACTTCCTCTCTGTCATCATGGGTGTTGGCGAAGATAACATTCTGATCCATCATTTCAGAAATCAGGGTATCTTCATCCTGAGCCAGCAGTAAATCCTTAACGGTTACAAAACCGATTAATTTACGATATGAAGTAACGTAACAGGTATAGATGGTTTCCTTATCAAAACCTGTACGTCTTATTCGAAGAATAGCTTCCTTGACAGTCATGTCAGGCCGTAAAGTTACGTACTCGATTGTCATGATGCTGCCTGCGGAATTCTCAGGATATCTTAAGATGTTATTGATGTCCTTACGCATCTCAGGGTTAGCCTGGGCAAGAATTCTTTTTACTACGTTGGCGGGCATTTCCTCCACGATATCAACCGCATCATCCACGTAGAGTTCGTCCAAGACTTCCTTAAGCTCGCTATCTGAGAAGCCCCTTATTAAAAGCTCCTGTAAATCTGATTCCATCTCAACGAAGGTTTCAGCAGCAAGTTCTTTTGGAATCAAACGAAAAAGCACCGGCAGCCTGCTTTCATCCATTTCCTCAAAAGCAGAGGCAATATCAGCAGGATTCATGGTGATTAGTATTTCCTTGACTGTAGGATATTTTTTCTCCTGAACAAGTGTAAGCAGAGTGCTTACAATAATAGAAACGTCTTTAGTTTCAGCCATTGGTTTTTCCTCCTAATTAAGTTATAAATCGAAGATGAAAAACCGACGTTTAGGCGTGATTTACCTTAAAAAAGAAACGAATAAAGAATAATCGTTTCCATACGTTCGACCCGCCGCTGCGTCGGTGGTGCTACTTCGATAGTCCATATTCGTTTCCTCCTTGTAGTTATTTGTGAAACTGGCCTTAAAAGCCAACACAATCATTAAAGCACAGTAATAAGTGTAATTCAAGTATTATGCGAAGATTTAAGGACGCTAAAAGTTTGACACAAAGGGCGAAATATGTTGAGCCATCAGGAACGGAACTTGGTGGCACTTTTCAGAATGATTAACCCCGAAGCGAAGGCTTCGGGGTTTTACTGATTATATGCTCTTTCTTTTGATATGCTCTTGGATAAATGGAAGTGAGAATTTGATTTTACCATATGGAGAATTTCCTGCAAATACCCCACTTTTTTCAAGTGTGTCCTGATATGTGGAGAATTCGTTTGAGGTCATTTCTGCTTTTTCACGAATTGCTTTGACAGAGTCTTCCGGAAACATATTTGCGGCAGTCCAGATATCTTTTTTTCTGTTTTCGAATAATAAATATCCCAGAATTTGAAATGCATAAGAATATCCATTTGTATAATCTGCAAGTTCAGATGCTTTTTCATCAGAAATATCAAAAACATCTTTAAGGGTTTTCCTGCATAAATACCTCCTTATTACACTTCAGATTTCATCTTATAACTTATTACACTTTTAGGAACTTATTACACTTTTGGTTTTATCTTATAACTTATTACACTTTTTTCAAGAGTAAAATGATACAAATATTGGAAAAAAAAAGAGCCACTTAGTTCCGTCCCTGGTGGCACACTAAAAGTTTTTGACACAAAAGGGAAAATATGGTATATTATTAGAGATTGTGAAGTATTAATTAATGGAGGGCGGATAAATGAAGCACATTAAGACTGTTAATACAAGAGATTTAAAGAAGAGTATGGCTAAGGGCGGCTGTGGTGAATGTCAGACATCATGCCAGTCAGCTTGCAAGACATCTTGTACAGTAGGTAATCAGAGCTGTGAGAAGATTAAATAATTAAAGTTTGATTTATGAAAGCAGCGTTTTAAGTTGAGGCGCTGCTTTTATTCATTAAATGAAGATAGCAAGACTATCATTATCGAGTAGGTCAGCGCCTGCTCGATTTGTGCGTTATAAACAAAAAGAAATTGGAGTTATTTTATATTGGTACATCGTTATTTAAACAACGGATATTATATTGTTCTGGATGTGAATTCAGGCAGTGTTCATAACGTAGACAAGCTGGTTTATGACCTCCTTGAAATCTACGAAGAATTATCAGATGAGAATAAATTAAATCAAAATCTCATCGTTTCAAAAGCCTTGAATAGTGGCTTTAAATATGAGATGTCAGATGATGATGGCAAGCTTGTTCCTGCAGGCGAGGAAGATATCAAAGAGGCTGTGGGAGAGATAACAGAACTTATTAAAGGAGGTATGTTATATACCAAGGATGTATATGAAAATGCCATTGAGAAGTTCTTAGAGCAGCCATCACTTGTTAAGGCACTTTGTCTTCATATTGCGCATGACTGTAACTTAAGATGCAAATACTGTTTTGCAGAAGAAGGCGAATATCATGGCAGAAGATGTTTGATGAGTTATGAGACAGGTAAGAAGGCTTTGGATTTCCTTGTTGCCAACTCAGGCGTAAGAAAGAATCTGGAAGTAGACTTCTTTGGCGGAGAGCCACTTATGAATTTCAAGGTGGTTAAGGATCTGGTCCGCTACGGAAGAAGCATAGAGAAAGAGAATAATAAAAGATTCCGATTTACTCTTACAACCAATGGCACATATCTTAATGACGAGATTATGGAATTTGCAAATAAGGAGATGTCTAACTTAGTTCTCTCAATTGACGGACGAAAGGAAGTCAATGATGCCATGAGACCTATGGCAGGCGGTAAGGGAACATATGACATCATAGTACCTAAGTTCATCAAGGCTGCTAATAGCAGAGATCAGATGAATTATTATGTAAGAGGTACATATACACATTTCAATCTGGATTTCAGCGAAGATGTACTTCATTTGGCTGACCTTGGTTTTAAGCAGATTTCCGTAGAGCCTGTTGTGGCTCCTAAGGATGAGGCTTATGCTCTTAAGGAAGAGGACCTTCCAATCCTTTTGGAGCAGTATGACATACTGGCTAAGGAGATGCTTAAGAGAAGTAAAGAGGGCAGGGCTTTTAACTTTTTCCATTTCATGATAGATCTGGACGGCGGCCCTTGCGTATATAAAAGATTATCAGGCTGCGGCGCAGGATGTGAGTACCTTGCAGTAACACCTTGGGGTGATTTATATCCCTGCCATCAGTTCGTTGGAGAAGAACAGTTTAAGTTAGGTGATGTGGATAATGGCATCCAGAAAACAGAACTTTCCAAACAGTTCAGGGGAAGCAATGTTTATACTAAGGAGAAATGCCAGAACTGCTTCGCCAAGTTCTACTGCAGCGGCGGATGTGCAGCTAATTCTTATCATTTCAGCGGAAGCATTAATGGTTCCTATGATGTGGGATGCGAATTACAGAAAAAGAGAATAGAATGTGCAATTATGATGAAAGTTGCCAAGATGGAGGAAGAAGAAAATGAAGAGTAACAAGGCAGGCAGGATAGCATTATTTCTTTTGGTTATCCTTGCAACAATCGGTTTAGGATACGTAGCCTACTATGGTATCGGTTCTAATAAGGATGGTTCAATCTTCAATATTAAGAAAGGTCTGGACTTAGCCGGTGGTGTAAGTATCACTTATCAGATAGTTGGAGATGATAATCCTTCAGCTGAAGATCTGGAAGATACCATGACAAAGCTTCGTATGAAAGCTGAGACATACTCAACTGAAGCACAGGTTTACAAGGAAGGTGATGACAGAATCACAGTTGAAATTCCTGAAGTAACTGATGCTGAGGGTATCCTGGCAGAGCTTGGTAAACCGGGTAGTCTTTATTTCATATCACAGACTGATTCAGAAGGTAATTATAACTATACATATATGGTTACAGCAGAAGGTCAGCCGGTATATCATGACGAGCATGATGTATATTTCATCTATGCAACAGACAATAATCTTCCTGTTTTATATGATACAGAGACGATGTCTGCAAAGCTTGATGAAGAAGGCAACGTAGTTCCTTATGATGGAACAAATGCAGAAGAGAGCGACCTTACATTAGTTCTTCTTAAGAGTATTGACGAACTTAAGGCTGACGGCAGCATCATCTTAGAGGGTGGCAACGTTGTTACAGCAAAGGCTGGTACACAGCAGAATCAGACAACAGGTGCAGAAGAGTACGTTGTTCAGTTAGGTTTCGATTCAGCCGGAGCTGAAGCTTTCAAGGAAGCAACAACAAAGGCTTATGCCAACCATGAAACAATTGCCATTTACTACGACGGACAGTTTATCTCAGTTCCTTCAGTTAGCGCAGTAATCGGTAACGGCGAGGCAGTTATCTCAGGTAACTTCGATGATTCAAGTGCCAAGAGATTAGCGTCCAAGATCAAAATCGGCGCCATGAAGTTAGAGCTTGAAGAACTCCGTTCCAACATTGTAGGTGCTCAGCTTGGTTCAGATGCAATCAGCACATCACTTAAGGCAGCAGCAATCGGTCTTATCATCGTAGCCTTAATAATGATTGGCGTATACTTCTTACCTGGTCTTGCAGCAGTCATTGCACTTGTAATGTATACAGCAATGATAATCGTAACATTATCATTATTTAATACAGAGATTACACTTACACTTCCTGGTATTGCAGGTATCATCCTTTCAATCGGTATGGCGGTTGATGCCAACGTTATTATCTTCGCCAGAATCAGAGAGGAACTTGCAACAGGTAAGACATTGCAGTCTTCCGTAGATATAGGTTTCAAGAAAGCTTTATCCGCTATCGTGGATGGTAATATAACAACATTAATCGCTGCAGTAATCCTTATTTTGATGGGTTCAGGTACAGTCAGAGGTTTTGCTCAGACTCTTATGATTGGTATTATCCTTTCAATGTTTACAGCTCTTGTAATCACAAGAATCTTAGTAAACGGCTTCATCGCTTTGGGACTTGAGAACCTTAAGTTATATGGTGTTGCAAAAGAGAAGAAAGCCTTCGACTTTGTATCCAAGGGCGGAATCATGCTTTCAATTGCAGGCGCAATTATCGTAGTCGGTCTTGGTTTCATGGCATTCCATCAGATTAAGAGTGGTGACATGTTCAACTACAGCCTTGAGTTCCAGGGTGGTTCAGTAACAACTGCAGACCTTGGCAAGGATATGACAATTCAGGAAATCGATTCAGAGATCGTTCCTTATGTTGAGGATATTACTGGTGATGGTAATGTTCAGGTACAGAAGATTGAAGGAACAACTCAGGTTAATATTAAGACAAGAGCTCTTGATGAAGCAGAGAGAGCAACATTTAATGATGTACTTACAGAGCAGTTTGGTGTAGAAGAACAGACAATTACATCAGAAACAATCAGTGCTACAATCTCAGGCGAAATGAGAAGAGAAGCAATCGTAGCCGTACTTGTGGCTGTAGCATTTATGCTTCTTTACATCTGGCTCAGATTCAGTGATATCAGATTTGGTATCTCATCTGTTGCAGCACTTCTTCACGACGTGCTTATCGTACTTAGTTTCTATGCTATTGCAAGAGTCAGCGTGGGCAGCACATTCATTGCCTGTATGCTTACAATCGTTGGTTACTCAATTAACGCAACCATCGTTATCTTCGACAGAGTAAGAGAGAATAAGAAGGCAGCAGCTGAAGCCATGGCAGCAGAGGCTATTGCAAAGAGACGTAATAAGAAGAAAGGCAAGGAAGCCCCGGAAGAAGGTGAGAAAGATCTTCTTAAGGAAATCGTTAATAAGAGTATTTCCCAGACATTATCAAGATCAATTCTTACATCAGTTACAACACTTGTCATGGTAGTATGCCTCTACATCATGGGTGTAAGTTCCATTAAGGAATTCGCGCTTCCACTTATTGTAGGTATCATTGCCGGTGGTTATTCATCAGTATTCATTGCAGGTATCATATGGAGATTCTTAAGAATCAAGTTCGAGCCTAAGTATGAAGAAGATGATGATTAAGATAATTTACATTTGATTTTTTATAACGTGCTTCTGGTCTTATGGCCGGAAGCACGCGCTATTTAAGGATATATTTTGGGGGTGTTAAGAATGAAGAGCAAGTGGATATTTAAACAGGAAGGCGAAGATTTAGCTGCCACAGCTGCGAGACTTGGAACAAGCCCTCTTGTAATCAGAATCCTTGCAAATCGTGGAATAACAAAGGATGAGGATATAAGAGATATCCTTACAAAAAGTACGGATGATTTTGAAGATATTAAAGGCCTTATCAATGCAGACAAGGCCATAGAATATATCAGAAACATAGATGATAAAGTGCGCATTATCGGCGACTACGATGTGGATGGCATCTGCGCTTCCACAATTCTTTACAAGGGTCTTAAAGCCCTTTCATACGATGTGTCCGTGGACATCCCGGACAGAATTCTGGACGGCTACGGTCTAAACATCAACATTATAAATAAAGCCAAAGAAGACGGGGTAAAGTACATCATCACATGCGACAACGGCATAGCAGCCAAAGAGTCCATAGAACATGCCAATTCACTTGGCATGAAGGTGGTTGTTACAGATCACCACGAGGTGCCTGTTGATGATGACGGCAACGAAATCATTCCGGACGCTGTAACAGTTGTTGACCCGAAGATGAAGGACAGTACATACAGAACCAAAGAAATCTGTGGTGCCTATGTCGCTTACAAAATCATCGCCAACTTACTAGACATCAAAAACCATGAAGAGATGGCTGAGCTTAGAAGGGAACTCTTAGTACTGGCGGCCTTCGCCTCATACTGTGATGTAATGCCTCTTAAAGGGGAGAACAGATATTTAATTAAATATGGCATGGAAAACTTTAAGAATACTGCCAACTTAGGTCTTAATGCGCTTGTGGACGTTAGAGGATATTCAAAGAAGGACATAGATTCATATTCACTTGGATTTGTACTTGGCCCTTGCATCAATGCAACAGGCCGTATTGCAGACGCTCTTCAGGGCGTTAAGCTTCTTACAACAGAAGATCCGGAAGAAGCAATCAGAATCGCAAGAGACTTGGATGAGATAAATAAAAAGCGTAAGACAATGACAGAAGAGCAGACCAAAATCGCCATTAAGATGATTGAGGAAAGTTCACTTAAGGATGATCGAATCATTGTCTTAGTGCTTCCTGAATGCCACGTAAGTATATGTGGTCTTGTGGCAGGTAGAGTTAAGAGAGAATATAACAAGCCAACCATAGTGCTTTCGCCTTCATCCAAAGGCTTATCAGGTTCCGCAAGGTCGATAGAAGAATATAATTTATTCATAAATTTAAGTAAGTATAAAGATATGTTTGCAGCCTTCGGCGGACATGCCATGGCAGCCGGTCTCTCCATAAGCCCTGAGAGGGTAGATGAGTTTAGAGAAAAAATTAATAAAGACTGCACACTTACTGAAGAAGAACTAACCTTAAAGCAGTATGTGGATGCCAAGATGGACCCGTCCAAGGGAACACTTGATATCTACAACGAACTGGTTAAGTTAGAGCCATTTGGTACAGGCAATATCAAGCCTTTACTTGAATGGGATGATATGAAGATTAAGAGTATCTATTCATTTGGAAGCGGCAAGTATACAACACTTAAGATTGATATGGATGGAGAAAATTATGATGTAAAAATCTTCAAACCGAACTCTGAAATTGCAGATTATTTAAATGAAAGAGACGGTGGAGACGTCTATGAAAGACTTAAGAATAAAGAAGAGGTGAAAATAGATATTCTTTATTCATTATCATTCAGTGATTACAATGGCCCGCATACGGAAGCTCATATTGAGGAATACAGATGATAGCAGTAATTACACTTAATCCTGCCATTGATAAGATGTGCGAAACAAGTAATCTTAAGGTGGGAGAGGTAAACAGAATAGAAAATGTCAGGTTAATTCCGGGCGGTAAGGGAATTAATGTAGCAAGAGCCTTGAGAATCCTGGGAGAAGAGGTGATTGTCTCAGGCTTCCTGGGTAAAGATAATTCTGAGATTTTTGAAGCGGAATTTAAGTCCTTATTTATGGACAATCATTTTGTTATGGTAGATGGGTATACAAGAACAAATACCAATATTAAGTCAGAAGGCGCCATGACAGAGATTCTTGAGCCGGGATTTAGTGTAAATAGTGATAAAATTGGGCTTTTTAATAAAGAATATGATACAATAATAAGTGGCGTTAAAGCTGTTATTATTTCTGGAAGTATCTGTCAGGGCGCAGAGCCTTCGCTTGTTAAACGTTTGATAGAAGAAGCGAACCAAGTCGGCGCCAGGGTTATACTTGATACATCAGGTGATAACCTAAAGGCGGGCCTTGAAGCAAAGCCGTATTTTATTAAGCCTAACAGGAGAGAACTGGAAACTCTTCTTGGCATGGAGTTAAAGGATGATGAAATTAAAGACAAGGCAAGAGAAGTGCTTGAAAGGTACGGACTTGGTGAGATGGTTGTAAGCCTTGGAGAAGATGGATTTATCTATCTTGATGGCAAGTCTTCTTATAAGGTTACCGGTCCAAAGATTGATGCCATAAGTACTGTAGGCTGTGGTGATACTTTGGTTGGTGCCTATGCCCATGCACTTTCAGCCCAAATGGAACCTGATGATAAACTTAAATTAATGTATTCAGCATCTGCTGCATCTGCTCTTAATATTAAAGGCGGTGTATGGGATGAAAATGACAGAAAAGATATCAGTAAAAATGTGGTTATAACCACAATTTAATATAGTGCCCGCTTAGGGCTATTGTGAGGCGTATTATGAAGAAGATTATGGAATTATTAGAAGGACTTAAATATGAAGTCGTAACAGGGGATATTAATTCAGAAGTAGATAAGGTTATATATGATACAAGAAAGGTTGAAGATAATTCGCTTTTCATATGTATTAAAGGTGCCAACTTTGACAGCCATGACAAGATTGATGAGATTATAGAGAAAGGCGCAGGCTGCATCGTTGTATCAAAGGATGTGGAGGCTCCTGATTATAAGGGAACCATCATTAAGGTTGATGATACAAGACTTGCTCTTAGCATTATATCAGCTAATTACTTTGGCAATCCTGCATCAAGAATTAAAACAATTGGTGTAACAGGAACCAAGGGCAAAACAACAACCACATATCTTGTTAAATCAATGCTTGAGAATGCAGGACTTAAGGTTGGATTAATCGGAACAATAGAGATTATTACAGCAACCAAGAGGATACATTCAGTTAATACAACACCTGAATCCTATGTGCTTCAGGAATATTTAGCCCAAATGGCCGACGAGGGACTGGACGCAGTTGTAATGGAAGTATCATCCCAGGCTTTAATGCTTAACAGAGTCGGTGGTTTTACATTTGATATTGGTGTATTTACCAATCTTGAATCTGATCACATTGGTCCTAATGAGCATTCGTCTTTCGAGGAATACAGGGATTGTAAGAAACTGTTATTTAAAAGGTGCAAGACCGGTATCTTCAACGTTGATGATGGAAATGCAGAGTATATGATGAATGGCGCTACCTGTCAGTGCATCAAGTATGGCATTGAGAAAGATGGCGATTATAAAGCTAGTGATATAAAGTATTTCAGAGAGGATAAGTCGCTTGATGCTTCATTTAAATTAAATGGTGAGGTGAGCGGGGATTTTACCATCGATATGCCGGGTAAATTCAGCGTATATAATGCGCTTACAGCCATTGCGATTGCTCATGAGTTTGGCGTAAGCAATGAGAATATTCAGAAAGCACTGATGAGCGTGAAGGTTAAGGGAAGAGTTGAGAGAGTTGATGTTAAGCCGGGGGCAACATTTCTAATTGACTATGCGCATAATGCGATGGCGCTTTCGTCACTTCTTGAAACACTTAGGATTTATAATCCTGAAAGGCTGATTTGTCTCTTTGGATGCGGCGGAAACAGGTCAAAAGAGAGAAGATATGAGATGGGCGAGGTGAGCGGCCAAATGGCCGACCTTTCCATTGTAACTTCAGATAATCCGCGTTTTGAAGAGCCGGAAGAGATAATTGAAGACATACTTTCAACACTGGTGCATACAGGCGGTAAGTTCGTGAAGATTACGGACAGAAAAGAAGCCATTAAGTATGCGATTGAGATTGCAGAAGCCGGTGATATCGTGGTACTTGCGGGCAAGGGACATGAGGATTACCAGGAGATTAAGGGTGTTAAATATCCAATGGATGAGAGAGTTGTCATTCATGATTTGTTAGAGGAAATGAACATTAATGGATAGATATGCGGATATAATTACAGAGATATCTCACTCCGCTGTGGACAGAAGTTTTGAATACAGGATTCCTGAAGAACTTTCAGGTGATGTGCATATAGGTTCCAAGGTTAATGTCCCTTTTGGAAAAGGCAACAAAATCATTAGCGGTTATGTTATTGATATAAAGAATACACCGGACTATGACCCTGGCAAAATCAAAGCCATCGAATCTGTGGATAAAGGCAGTTTTAATCCGGAGATTAACAGATTAAAGATTGCTTATTTCATTAAGCAAAATTATGGCTCCACCATGATTAATGCAATTAAGATCGTGCTTCCCGTTAAGAAGATTACAGGCAGAATTACCAAGAAGAAGATTGTTTCTCTTGGAACGGAAAGCCAAATTAAGGAAGCATATGAAAAGGCCATATCCAAAAGACAGGTGGGTAAGGCAAGGCTTCTTAAGGAATTAACAGAGTGTGAGACTATTGATTATTCTTTGGTTACGGGTAAATTAAGTGTATCACCTAATACCATTAAGTCTGTTGAAAAATCAGGGCTGATAAGGATAGAAGAAGTTAATTCCAAGGAAACGGAACTTAAGTTTAGAAGTAATGATGCGCTGTGGCCTGAGCTTAGCGATGAGCAGAAAAATGTGGTTAAAACCATCAATGAGGATGTGGAAAAAGGCATTAATTCAAAGCATCTCATTCTTGGAATCACAGGCAGCGGCAAGACAGAAGTATATATAAATATAATTAAGAAATGTTTGGATGAAGGAAAACAGGCAATACTGCTTGTGCCTGAGATAGCGCTTTCTTATCAGAATGTGGCAAGGTTCTACAGAAGATTCGGTGACAAGGTTGCCGTTATGCACTCTAAGCTTACGCAAGGTGAAAGGTGTGAGGCATTCTTAAGAGCAAAGAGCGGCGAAATCTCGGTTATGATAGGACCAAGATCTGCGCTTTATACGCCTTTTGACAATCTTGGAGTCATAATAATTGATGAAGAGCATGAGAGCAGTTATAAGTCTGAGAATATGCCTAAATATCATGCAAGAGAAGTGGCAGCATATATGGCATCACTTTATAACTGTCCCCTTGTTATGGGCTCTGCAACGCCGTCAGTTGATACCTATATGAAGGCGCTTGATGGTGATGTTAAGCTTCATAAATTAACGGTCAGACTTACAGGAGAGAATCTTCCAAACTGTGAGATTATTGATTTAAGAAAAGAACTTGAAGAAGGCAATAAGAGCATATTCAGCCGCAGGCTTAAGAAACTTCTTGGAGAGTGCTTAGAGCGCGGAGAGCAGGCCATGCTATTTATAAACAGGCGTGGATATGCAGGCTTTGTATCCTGCAGGGAATGCGGGCATGTTTTTAAATGTCCACACTGCGATGTAAGTTTATCAAGGCATGGAAATAATAAACTGGTCTGTCATTACTGCGGCCATGAAGAAGACATGCCGAAGATATGCCCTGAATGTAAGAGCGATAAAGTATATGCTTTCAGAGCAGGTACTGAGAAAATCGAAGAGGCAGTTAAGAAAGAATTCCCAGGCGCAATTACCTTAAGGATGGATGCAGATACTGCCAAGAAGAATGAAGATTATGAAGGCATTTTATCAAGGTTCGCCAATGGTGATGCGGATGTGCTTGTGGGAACGCAGATGATAGTTAAAGGCCATGACTTCAAGGGCGTTACCTTAGTAGGCGTTCTCGCTGCAGATATGTCTCTTTATTCGGGTGATTACAGATGCGCTGAAAGAACATTCGATTTAATCACTCAGGCGGCAGGAAGAGCAGGCAGAGGCGATAAGCCGGGTAATGTGGTAATTCAGACATACCAGCCTGAACATTATGCCATTATTCATGCATCAAATCAGGATTATGAAGGCTTCTATAACGAAGAGAGCATATATAGAAAAATTGCCAAATACCCGCCTTTCTGTCATATGTTAGAGGTGCAGCTTTTAGGGCCTAAGGAAGAGGATATACAGGAACTTGCGCTTAAATTAATGGAGCAGGCAGAGAAGGTTACGGGTGATAAAAACATAATCAGAATCGGCCCCGGCAAAGCATCAATCGGGAAGATTAATGATATGTACAGAATGGTTATTTATTACAAGTCAGAGGATTATTCCCTGCTTGTAAAAATAAAAGATATAATGGAAAAATATAAATTATTATATGGACCAACCAGGGATATGGTCTGGTTTGATTTTAATCCGATATCATCATTTTAATGAAGGAGGCTTACGATGGGACTTAGAAAAATCAGAGAAATTGGTGAAGAAGTACTTAGATGTACATGTAAGGAAGTGCCTGAAATTACACCTAGAGTTCAGGACCTTATTAAGGATATGTTTGATACCATGTATGAGGCTAATGGCGTTGGACTTGCAGCTCCTCAGGTTGGTGTGAGAAAGAGAATTTTCGTGGTTGATACCACGGGAGAAGATCCACATGTTTTCATTAATCCACAGATTCTTGAGACATCAGGAGAGCAGACCGGACAGGAAGGATGTCTTAGTGTTCCGGGTAAATCCGGTATAGTTACAAGACCTAATTATGTTAAGGTTAAGGCTCAGGATGAGAATGGTGAGTGGTTTGAGTTAGAAGGTGAGGAACTTCTTGCAAGAGCAATTCTTCATGAGAATGATCATCTTGACGGAATCTTATATGTAGACAAGGTTGAAGGTGATCTTGAAAGTTATTCATATGATGATGAGGATGATGAGGAATAAATAAGGAGTTGCCGGGAGCGCGGTGACGGGTGCTAGGCGAAGGGTGCAAGGCGGCGTGTTGCCAGGCGAGCGATAACGGACGCGGCGGCGGATGCGCGGCGATGGCTGTAGGAGATTGTAGATGAAGATAGTATATATGGGAACGCCTGATTTTGCAGTAGGGGCGCTTGAGAGATTAATAGAAGACGGACATGAGGTTGTACTTGTTGTGACCAATCCTGACAAACCAAAGGGAAGATCGGGCAAAATGGTCTTCTCGCCGGTTAAGGAATGTGCAGTAGCCCACAATATTGAGGTTATGCAGCCAACAAAAGTAAGGCTTCCTGAGTATGTGGAAAAGTTAAAAGAATATAATGCAGATGTTTTTGTAGTCTGTGCTTTCGGACAGATTCTCTCAAAGGAAATCCTTGATATGCCTAGGCTTGGATGCATTAATATTCATGCATCCCTCCTTCCTAAGTACAGGGGTGCAGCTCCGATTCAGTGGTCTATCTTAAATGGTGATGAGAAGACAGGCGTTACCATCATGCAGATGGATGAAGGCCTTGATACAGGAAATATGATAATCCAAAAAGGGATAGAGATAGCGCCTGATGAAACAGGTGAGAGTTTGTTTGATAAGTTATCAATGCTTGGTGCTGATATGATAAGCGAAGTTTTATCAAAGGAGCCTTCGGGCGACAGATATGAGTCCACTCCTCAAGGTGAGGGTGATGGCTTCTATGCAAGGATGCTTACCAAGGAAGATGGCCTTATTGACTGGGATAAGCCGGGGAAGGAAATCGGAAATTATATAAGAGGTCTTTATTCATGGCCGGGAGCATATACATTCTTAGATGGTGTCAGAACCAAGGTGCTTAAAGCTAAATTTGTTGAAGGCGAAATTGGTGGTTATAACCACGGAGAGATATGCGCCATTGATAAGAATACTTTCTCGGTTAAGGTTGATGGAGGAAGTATAGAGATTGATTACATTCAGTATGAGGGAAAGAAAGCGATGAGTACCCATGATTTTATGCTTGGAAGAAAGTTAAGTCTTGGGCAGAAACTGGGGTAGGATTATGAGCTGACGTGACAGTGGGGACGGTTCTCCCTGTCACATCAGAGATATGACATTGAAAACCGTCCCTCCGGTCACATCAGAGATATGACATTGAGAACCGTCCCTACTGTCACAACAGATATAGGTTATTAATTATATGCATAATAGAAACGACGAAATGACAATAAGGCAGCTGGCCCTGGATATTTATCTTGAGATTCTTAAGGGTGAGTACAGCCACATAGTATTAAGAGGAGCACTTGATAAGGTGGATTATCTTGATCAGAAGCAGAAAGCTTTTATCAAGATGCTTGTGTGCGGTACCTTGGAAAGAAGAATAGAGTGTGATTACATCCTTGATTTATATTCTTCAGTTAAGACTCCAAAGATGCAGAAGATATTAAGGGCTACATTAGAGATGGCAGTATATCAGATTATCTATATGGATAAGGTATATGAGTCATTAGCCTGCAACGTGGCTGTAAATATAATTAAGAGAAGAAAACTTGGAAACCTGGCGGGTTTTGCCAACGCTGTACTTCGTAAGGTTGTAACCAATAAGGATAATATTCCATATCCAAAGGAAGAAGATAATCCGGCGCTTTATCTGGGCGTAAAATATTCGATGCCGCCTGTTGTACTAAAAATGCTTATGAGAGATTATTCTTTGGATGAGGTTAAGAGAATCCTTAAGAATATTTATGAGATAAAAGGCCTTAGCGTAAGAGTAAGGGATAATGTTAGTAAAGATGAAGAAGAGGCGCTGGTAGAAGCCTGGAAGAAAGCAGGAATCAGCGTAGAACCAGCTTCAATTGATATGGTATATATTCTGGGACATACAGATAATATCCGTAATCTGGCAGGTTTTGATGATGGAAAGATAATGATACAGGATATTGGTTCCATCTTAGCCGGAAGAGCATGTAATTATCCTGATGCTAAGGTTATTATCGATATGTGCGCTTCTCCCGGAAGTAAGAGCGTGCAGCTTGCAGATATGCATCCGAATGCTTTAGTTTACTCATTTGATGTATCTGAAAGAAAGGTTGATTTAATTAAAGAGAATATAAGCCGACTTGGTATTAAAAATATAGAAACCAAGGTTAATGACGGAACTATTTATAATCCTGAATTTGAGAATAAAGCTGATGTGATTCTTTGTGATGTGCCATGCTCAGGGCTTGGAGTAATGGGCAGAAAGCAGGATATTAAATACAGGATAAATGAAGAAGAGATTAAGAGCATTGTGGCGCTTCAAAAGGCAATCGTGACCAATGCAGCCAAGTATCTTAAGAAGGGCGGGCACTTAATCTACAGTACATGTACAATAAATAAAGATGAGAATGAGCGTATGGCTACTTGGATATCCAAGGAGTTAGGGCTTAAGGCTGAGCCGGACAGTACGATTGTACTTTTGCCGGGAGATATGGGCTCTGATGGATTTTATGTGACTGCATTCATGAGAGAGTAAGACATTAAAGCGCGCTTCGTCCAAAACTACTCTCCCCAAAGCTCATTGAAACAAGTTTCAGGATCGCTTTGTGGAGCGCATTTTGGCCTTGCGCTTAGTGTACAAAATTGTTTTTGATAGGCATTTTGGCCTTGCGCTGGGAAATAATATAGAATGGAAGATATTAAATCATTACAACTGGATGAACTTACCCAGAAACTTAAAGATATGGGGCAGAGTGCTTTCCGTGGGAAGCAGATTTATACCTGGCTTCATAAAAGGGGCGTTAAGTCTTTTGATGATATGACAGATATATCGAAGGATTTAAGGCAGAAGCTGCAGGAGAGTTTCTACATTAATACCATAGAAGAAGTTACTCACCAGGAATCTTCAATAGATGGAACAAGAAAGTATCTTTTTAAGTTAAGGGATGATTCATATGTGGAAAGCGTACTGATGAAATATCATCATGGCAACAGCATATGTATTTCATCACAGGTAGGATGCAGGATGGGATGTAAGTTCTGTGCTTCCACAATAGAGGGCTTATACAGAAGCCTTAGCGCTTCAGAGATGCTCGATCAGGTTTATGAGGTATCAAGACTTTCGGGTGAGAGGGTATCCAACATAGTTATTATGGGTATCGGAGAACCGATGGATAACTTCGACAACGTGGTCAGCTTCCTTCGAATCATTTCCTCAGAAGATGGCTTTAATTTAAGTCAGAGAAATATAACGGTATCCACCTGTGGAATCGTTGAGAGAATAAAGGAACTTGCCGACCTTAATCTTCAGATTACCTTAGCCATATCACTTCATGGCAGTAATCAGAAGGTAAGAGAGAGTATAATGCCGGTAGCGAAGATGTATTCACTTGACCAGGTGATGGATGCCTGCAAATATTATTTTGAAAAGACTCACAGGAGAATAAGTTTCGAATATGCCCTTATCAGCGGAGTAAATGATAAGGAAGAAAATATAAGGGAACTGACGGAACTTTTGTCAGGGCATAACTGCCATTTGAATCTTATTCCGGTAAATCCCATAAAAGAGCGTGATTTTGCCCCTTCGAGCAAGGAATGGGTGTATAAATTCCAAAATAAACTTGAAAAAAATGGAATAAATGTTACTATTAGAAGGGAAATGGGTAGAGATATTGACGGTGCTTGCGGACAGCTTCGCCGAAGAAAGATGCTAAGGGAGGAACTCTAAGGTGATTAAATCCTTTTCCATGACGGATATTGGAAAATTACGAAAAATTAATCAAGACTATGTTTTCTCATCGGATTTACCCTTAGGCAACCTGGAGAACCTTTACATTGTGGCTGACGGAATGGGTGGTCACAAGGCTGGAGACTATGCTTCGAAATATTCAGTAGAAACGGTAGTCAGCCGGGTTGTTATGAATAAAAGCAACAATGTCATTGAGATATTAACTGAGGCAGTTGAAGCTGCCAATGAGTATATCAGAACGAAATCGATGGAGGACTCTAATTTAGTGGGCATGGGTACCACCATGGTTGTGGCTTCCACCCAGGATGATGTTCTTTATGTTGGTAATGTAGGTGACAGCAGATTATATGTTGTTGAAGATGGAAAGATAAGACAGGTAACCAGAGACCATTCCCTTGTGGAAGAGATGGTTCGTCTTGGAGGAATCGACAGGAAAGCCGTAAGAAACCATCCTGATAAGAACATTATCACAAGGGCCATTGGTGCCAGCGTATCAGTTAATGTAGATTTCTTTGAAGTTGAACTTAAAGACGACATGGTATTCTTAATCTGTTCAGACGGTCTTACCAATATGGTTGAAGACGAAGTAATAGAGCAGGTTATTAATGTATATAAAGATGATTTGGGCAAATGTGCCCAGAGCCTTATACAGGCAGCCAATGCAAATGGCGGAAGAGATAATATTGCCGTAGTGCTTGGCAAGCATACGCAGGATAAGTAAGATTGGAGTTAGACTTTTATGTTGAAAGTTGGAACAATTTTATTAGATAGATATGAGATTATAGAGCACGTGGGTACCGGCGGAATGGCCGATGTGTACAGAGCAAAAGACCACAAGCTTAAAAGAGAAGTAGCGGTTAAGGTACTTAAGCAGGAATTCAATTCAAATGCAGAATTCGTAGTTAAGTTCCGTAACGAAGCTGAATCGGCAGCAGGTCTTATGCATCCAAATATCGTTAATGTTTACGATGTTGGAGAAGAAAACGGCATCTATTTTATCGTAATGGAATTTGTTAATGGTATAACCCTGAAGGATTATATCCAGAAGAAGTCCAGACTATCTGTAAAAGAAACGGTGGCTATTGCAGTACAGATATCAAAGGGTATTGAAGCCGCTCACAACAACAATATTATTCACAGGGATATTAAGCCTCAGAATGTTATTATTTCACGTGATGGTGCAACCAAGGTTACAGACTTTGGTATTGCCAAGGTGCCAACAAGTAATACTGTTACAGCAAACGTAATGGGTTCAGTGCATTATACATCACCTGAGCAGGCAAGAGGTGGATATTCAGACAGAAGATCTGATATATATTCACTTGGTATCACAATGTTTGAGATGCTTACAGGTAAGGTGCCATTTAACGGCGAGACTACTGTAGCGATTGCACTTAAGCATATTCAGGAGCCAATGCCTTCACCAAGAGACTTCGTACCTGAGATTCCTATCAGCCTTGAGCAGATAGTTCTTAAGTGTACACAGAAGAGTCCTGACAGAAGATATCAGGTAATGGCTGACTTAATCGAAGATTTGAAGAAATCACTGATTTCACCTGATGAAAACTTCGTTAAGATGGAAGCAGTTGAAACCATGTCTGCAACCAAGGAAGCATCAAGGGATGAGCAGCTTGTAATTAAGCAGGGCAGAACTGATGTAACCAATAAAGAAGTCAGAGAGACAATAAAGAGAATAGAAGAAACTGAGAAGAAGAAGGAAACTCCTTCAGATATAGATGCCACCAGACCTGCGAGCAAGGAAGAGATTGAAGCAATAAGAAGATCTCAGGCCAAGAGCACTATCAGGGAAGTGGAAAGAGTTAAGGAAGCACAGAGAACCGGTGATCCGGAAAGACGTCCTAAGTCTGCTCAGGCAAGAAATGGAAGATCAGAAAGAGCAGAAAGATCTGAGAGACCGGACAGACCTGTTAAGAAGAGTGGTAACGGTAAACCGTCAGGTAAGCCTTCAAAGAGTAATCAGGGTAAAGGCAGGACAAAGAAGCCACAAAAACCTGTTAACAGATTAGAGGATGAAGAAGAATCCGGAATTGAAAAAGTAAAGAATATTCTTATTATTCTTACTGCTGTTGCCATTGGACTCATTGTACTTTACCTTGCAGGTATTGTATTAGGCGTATGGGATAATACAGGTAATTCAGTTAAGACTGAAAATGTTGAGGTTCCTAATGTAACAGGACAGACATTGGAGAATGCCAAGGACGCCATGATAGATGCGGGACTTCAGATAACGATTAAAGAAGAGTCTTCTGATATAACAGAAGTAAATCATATCATATCCACCAATCCGGCAGCAGGAACCGTGGTAGAGACAGGAAGCGCAGTAGAACTAAAGGTAAGCGTTCAGGGCTCTGATGTTATCGTTCCTGATGTAATGGGATATACAGAAGCACAGGCAACAAGTGTGTTAGAGGAAGAAGGATTTACAGTTGTTAAGTTAAGAGAATTCTCTGATGATGTGGAGAAGGACCTTGTAATGACTCAGACTCCTGCGGGCCTTAGTTCGCTTAAGAGAGGTGAGACAGTTACTCTTACCATCAGCCTTGGTGAAGAGTCAGTATCACTTCAGATGCCTGATTTAACTGGCAAGTCGGAGACAGATGCCAAGGATATACTCAACGCGCTTGGTCTTCAGTGCAGATCAGTAACTGAAGATTACAGTGAAACTGTGGAAGCAGGAAAGGTTTGTTCCCAGAGTTATACAGCAAACTCCAGTATCAAGAAGGGTACACAGATTGATATCGTATTAAGCAAGGGACCGGAACCAAGATATTATAACTGCAATACATCAGTACTTGCCCCTCCTAATTATCAGCAGGGTACACAGGCAAGAGTTACTCTTACAGCAGCTGATGGAACCACAGTATTATTTGATACAACTACAACTAACTTCCCATGCCAGATTAATCTTTCATCAATCTATGGCGTACCTAAGGGAATAGTTACAATTACATATACTTATTACACAACAGAGACTGTATATGATGCAGAAGGTAATCCGCAAGTACAGAGCACACCTATAGAAGATAAGGTTACTTATGAGGTGGAATTTGACAGCTAATGAAGTATATACAGGCAAATTAATTAAACAAATAGCCGGCTTTTTCTACGTTTATGTAGATGGAATAGGTGTGGTTGAATGTAAAGCCAAAGGCACCTTACGTAAAGACGGGCTTAAACCCATAGTGGGAGATAATGTAGAGATTAAGTGTCATAATGTTGAAGAGAAACTCGGCAACATTACGGCACTTTCTGTGCGTAATAATGAACTTATCAGACCCAAGGCTGCCAATGTGGATCAGTGCCTCATTGTGAGCGCCATGAGAAGTCCGGATGTAAATTATAATCTTCTGGACAGGCTTATCCTGAGTATGAAGATGCAGGATTTACCCTGCATACTTTGTTTTAATAAATATGATTTATCTGATGAGGATAAGAAGAATGAAATCCTGGATATCTATGGTAAGTCAGGAATAGATATAATTCTCTGTTCTGTTAAGAATGATGAAAATACCAAGGCTGTTAAGGAAGTGCTAAAGGGTAAAACTACTGCGATAGCGGGACCGAGTGGTGTTGGTAAATCCACCATGATAAATTATCTTCTTGGAAGAGATCAGATGGAGACCGGTGAAATCAGCGCCAAGATATCGCGTGGTAAGCATACCACAAGGCATGCTGAGTTATTCGCAGTTGATATAGATAATGTGAGTTCATTTATCATGGATACGCCGGGCTTTAGTTCGGTATATGTCCCTGAGATGGACGAAAGAGAGCTTAAGCATTATTATCCTGAATTTACAGCGTATGAAGGCGATTGCAAGTTCTCATCCTGCATGCACGATAAGGAGAAGGAATGCGGCGTCAAGGACGCGGTGGAAGTGGGGCTTATCAGCAGGGTAAGGTACGAGAATTACGTAGCGATATACGAGGAAATCAAGAATAACAATAAGTACTAAAAGAAAGGAAAATCCCGAGGCAAGCGTGGCGCGCGGGGCCGGACCGGAGAGAGGCTAGGAGGTGGCCAGGCTGGGCGCTGGGCCAGAGAGGCTGAAGGCGTGACTGGGCGCGAGGCGGCAGGCGTGAGAGGCGAGCGGGACAGAGAACAATGAGAGAAAGAATACTTGCACCATCAATATTATCAGCAGACTTCACCAAACTGGGTGAGGAGATTGAGTTAATAGAAAAGGCGGGGGCTAAATACCTGCACTTTGATGTAATGGACGGAATGTTTGTGCCATCCATTTCTTTTGGTATGCCGGTACTTAAGTCAATCAAGAAGGCAACGCATATCGTAATGGATACACATCTTATGATTGAAAAGCCTGAGAGATATTTAGAGTATTTCGTTAAGAGCGGTGCTGACTTAATCTCAGTTCATATTGAGACACTGGATGATCCTGAGAAAGTGCTGAAGGACATCAGAGACTTAGGCGTTAAGGTTGGTCTTGCTATTAATCCTGAAACAGACATTAAAGAAGTATTTCCATATCTTAACTTAATTGATATGATACTTGTAATGACGGTACATCCGGGATTTGGTGGTCAGAAATACATTCACGAATGTACAGACAAGGTAAAGGCTGTTAAGGCAGAGATAGAGCGTCAGGGACTTGATATTGACATTGAAGTAGATGGCGGTCTTGGCAAGGAAACTCTTAAAGAAGCCCTTGATGCCGGAGCTAATGTAATTGTGGCCGGTTCTGCCGTATTCGGAGGGGATACTTATGCTAATGCGGTGGAATTACTGGGGATGATGAATAGTTAAATGAACCCTTCGGAAATTGCCTCATATATCAATGAAATATTCGAGAAGTACAGAGACCTGGAACCTCTGTTTCCTATTTTGATTTCAGTAGCGGAATCCTTCTTTCCAGCATTTCCATTAGTGTTGATAGTTACTCTTAACGTAGCGGTATACGGGGGAATCAAAGGCTTTTTGTACAGCTGGATAGGAAATGTAATAGGTTCGGTTATTGTATTTTACTTTTTTAGAATTGTGGTCAAAAAAATCGCCCTTAAATCAGAGGGCAGATTCCAAAGAATTCACCGATTGAGAGTATGGGTGGCCGGCATCAGTCCGGCGGTACTTTTTGTGATAGCCGTTATGCCATTTACTCCGTCATCCGTACTGAATATTGCCTTTGGCACGGCAGATTATAATGACAGAAAATATGTGATTACCATTTCATTGGCCAAAAGCGTGATGATTTTACTGCTTTCACTTTTTGGAGTGAGTTTTGTGGATGCTTTCTCAAAGCCCGTAATGTTCATTCCGGCCATTGGAATTATAGTGCTTACATATGTATTGTCAAAGATAATAAAAGATAAATATATGAAGGGTATAAAAGGGGACGAAGAGGTTAATGGAGAAACAGAAGAAGATAAATAAATATTTTATTCTGTCCTGTATTGCCTTAGGGGTATTACTGGTTCTTATGTTCATCTACCACAGACTGATGGTGTTTATGATGGATGACATCTGGTATTCAACCAATCTTGCCACAGGAGCGCCTTTATCAGGTATATCAGATGTAATAGAAAGCCAGGTTTGGCATTATTTTAACTGGGGCGGCAGAAGTGTCACCCATTCAATTCTTCAGTTAGTCATTATGACAGGAAATCTTGGCGCAGACATAATAAATATGATTATGTTTGCCCTTCTGTCTTATCTTATATGTATCATGGCAAAATCAAAGAATCTCTACACATATGTGGGAGTATCTTCGATGCTGATCTTTGCAAATCCAAATATCAAAATGAGTATGTTCTGGGAAGCAGGATGCGTTAATTATGTTTTCTCTTCCTGCTGGATTCTGGCCTTTGTATATTTATATATAAAGGTTTTAAGAGATTATCTTGATGAAAAAGAGTGCAGCCTTTGCAAAGGCGGTATAAATGTGCTTATCACAGTTCTCATGATTCCTCTTTCCATTATGACAGGCTGGAGTAATGAGAATATGGGACCTGCAAGTACAGTGCTTGCGATAGGAGTAATTCTTTATATTATTATCAAGTTTAAGAAAAAGGCTCCTTTGTGGATGTACACAGGTGCAGCAGGTGGCGCCATAGGAAGCGCTGTAATGATACTGGCTCCGGGCAATTTCGTAAGAGTTGACACAATTGAGAAAGTATCACTTTTAGTAACCATCAGAGAGAGAATAATATCCATGCTGACAGGCTACGGGGCATACTTATTCCCGATAACCGTCATAATGGTTTTACTTATACTTATATATGTTATTGTTTTAAAACAGAAACCTGATATAAGCCATATCGCACTTATTCTTTATATGCTTATATCTTATCTTGCAATGATGCTTTCACCGCATTATCCTGACAGGGCGAGTTTTGGAACAATGGTGGTTGGAATAGTTATATCAGCTGACCTGATTAAGCAAATATCAGATTATAAGAATCTTAAGGAAAGAGGATTAATGTATCCTTACCTTCTGGTATTTGCAGGCGCGGTATGGAAATTAATATATGAGATTTATCTTTTTGTGTGAGGCTTATGAATAAAGAGAAATCCAAAAATATAATATATGTTCTTACACTTATAATGGCAGCAGCATTAACGGGATATACGCTCTGGGATGTATGTAAGACTGACGGAGCCGGAATCTATCTTTCCATGATGTGGAATGCTGAGTATGGGCTTTTCTTCGATGTCCTAATATGGGCAATGATGATGACCATACTTATAGTCCTTTTACTGATGCCGCTTGCATATATAAAGAGTTATAAGGTGAAGGACTTCTTCTTTGCTGAAAGCTTTATTATGGCATTTATGCCTGTAATAAGCGTTGGAAACATGATGCATATCGCAGATGGAACAAATCTTGATATGATATCATTTGAGGATAATGTGTTAAACTATGTGATGGAGGGACTTGCAAAGTATCTGACATCTGCAGCGCTTATTATTACGCTTATGGTAATACTGGTGCTGTTTGGATTTAAGAAGATTACAAAAGAAGATATGGATATAATAAAAAGTAAGTCCGTATCAATACTGCTTCTTTCCGTGCTTCTTGGAGTAGTTGGAATACTGATTCCGGGAATGACAGATTTGTCAGCAGTTCTGATTGATTATATTTTAGTTTTTGCATTAATTATCATTTATGATAAAGTTATAAATGAAAGCGGAAATCCACATAAGTTTATATGGCTCAACCTGCTTTGTTACTTGGCAGGAGCATACAGGATGGTGGATGTACTTATAAATACACACATTGTGAATTATTAAGGGAGAAATGAGTATGGACAACGAGAATTTGAATCAGGCGCCGCAGGGCCAGCCGATGCAGCAGGCAGCACAGCAGCCGCCTAAGAAGAAAAAGACAGGGCTTATTATAGGTATTATAGCCGCAGTGGTTATTGTACTTTTTATAGGATTAATTCTGTTAATTGCCATTATAGTTGGTGTGGTTATAGTAATCAACGGCCATAAAGAACCGGTAATGCCTATGGTGGACCCGGGTCCCCAGGTTTCGGTGGATGTACCGGACGGTCTTAATCCTCTTGCCATAGAGAATACAGAAGTTGTTACGGATGGCGAAGAGGAAAAAGATGATGATGAAGATAATCAGGAAATCTACGATCCAAGATATACGGTATATCAGAATATTCTCTATGACTTAGAAGAAGACATCGAAGGATATGACTGGGATTATTACTGGTATTACTATGATGGTCAGTGGGATATCTCAACTTACTCACAGGGTAACAAAATCGCCTTCGCCGACCTTACAGGAGACGGCAAGCCTGAGATGATAGTGGTTCACAGAGCAGGAACATCAACCCAGGATATGTACATAGCAAACCTTGATATCTGGGATGGAAGTTCCAATGAACCGATATTCTCTATTGAAGGAGCTGATTATGATATTGGTGGTGGAGCAGGCTTCATGATAGCTACTTCCACAACACCTGGAAACATGATGGTTTGGACAAGTGATGGTGATGAAGCAGTAACAGAGTATTATAAAACATATCACTGGAACGGTCAGGAATTCGAGCCTGATTTAGTCTGCTCTACATGGGATGAGTGGGATAATGCTGAGGAAATGTATTTTAAAGCATATTCAGATTCTGACGGCACAATAATATCCGAAGAACAGTTCAATGACATCCTTAAGACTTATTCCAATGAAATAGACGAAGTTCTGATGTTTAACCGTCCTTATGGCGATATTATTGCCAAGGATCATAATAATGGATATTTGAATACATCATATACTTATCAATCAGCCTATGATTATGCTACATTGGCTTCTGAATATGAGAGCGGTGAAAAAATGACCGCCCAGGAATTCTTCAGTCAGTATGGCCCTCTTGAAATGAGCTTTACCAGCGGCGCAGGTGCATGGGGTACTGATTTAAGTGTTGGTACTGATGGCAGCTTCACTGCATATTATCATGATTCAAACATGGGCGAGTCAGGAGATGGATATGATTCCACCGTTTATTTAGCCTCAGGTAAAGGTCAGTTTGGAGATGTGGTACGTATTGGAGATTATCATTATCTTACAAAGATTGAGTCAGTTGAACTTGATGAGAAACCAGGCAAAGAGGAAATATCCGTTGAGGACGACTGGAAAGTCAAATATGTATACGATAATGTATATGGCATTACTGAAGGCCATTACATGGAAATATATCTTCCTGACATCTGTCTTTACGAACTTCCTGAAGGATTTATGATGTGGAGTCATTTATACTGGATGTATGATGAAGATGAGATGCCTGAAAGACTTGGAGAGACAGGAATGTATGATGCGGTATCAGATGCAGGATTTGTAAGTTATACATATCCGGAACAGGAATAAAATAAAGATTTTGGAAACCCGGGCGGTGATTTGGGCCACCCGGGTTAATTTTTTTTGAGAACTTCCGATATAAATATTGAGTAACATATAGGCTAGCTATGGATGGCGATTGTGGCAAAGGAATGAACGCACACAAGAGTTGTCTTTTTTTTAGGCAACGGAGAGGAGTAATTATGAGTTATCAGATTACGTGGCCAGCTTGTTATGGTACTTCAGGTAAGAATATGTACACAGGTTTGGCCGAAACTATTAATTCCTTTATGGATGTACTAACAACAAAAAATTCGGAAGGAAGCGAAGAGATGAGAGATTTGGGAGAATTAAAAAACAATAAGGTGGTTCCGTATACCGCATATCTTTCAACCACAATAACCGTGGAAGAGATGATTCTTCAAAGGTCAGCCTCGGGTGACATAGTATTCTCATACAGCAAATCCATGCAGCAGTTTGATATTGTGATGGAAGACAATGGTGAAGAGAAGAATTATATTATTAAAGGCGTTGATGCTACCGGCAAAATGTTCGCCCGCCAGTTTGATCCAAACCGTCAGGATCCGACATATACTGACTTTCCTTCATTTGCAGCGCTAGCTTTAAGCCTTGATAACAGCGCAGAGACAAAGAATCTTCTTAAGTCAGATTTATTTAATTCAGAGGATATCTGGAAGAAGGATGATTATCTTGAAAGACTTACCACAATAGGTGAGAAGGATATGACACATCTTAATAACAGAATGCTCAATAAGGCCCTTGACCTTATGAATTCACTGTTTGATTATATTAATGCAATTAACAGTGAAAGAGAAGTGGATGAGGATTCATTATTCAAGAAATTATATGACAGCCTTGGAAGAGCAGTTTAATTCTTTATAAAAATTTAAGTATTACGGGGGCAGGTTTTCTGCCCCCTTGCTAATTGCTTTTAATAAGTTATTGTGATAAAATAGCAAGTGGGTGGTTATACGCCTTCCAAGAATAATAATGATAAGGAGCAAAAAGCATGAAAACAGACGTTATTACTGTTTCCAGTGAAGGTGGCGGAATGGACGAAGCTATCGAGCAGATTGATGAGCTTGCGGTTTATAAGAAACTTTCAATGAAAGAAACAATTCATCTTAAACTTCTTGCAGAAGAGATGATGGGAATGCTTAAGGCTATTACAGGGGAATGTGTAGCATTATTCTGGATAGAAGATGAGAAGAAGAATTTCCAGCTGCATCTGGTTACAACAACTACAGTTAATTCAGAGATGCGTAAGAGCTTAATGGATGTTTCCTCTTCAGGTAAGAATATAGAAGCCAAGGGCTTCATGGGCAAGGTGAAGGAGATTTTTGAAAGAGCACTTGAGCCTGCAACAGATAATCCGGGAGATTTCCTGGTAAAAGGTCTTCTTTATGATGTGGATCCTTCCAATGTTGGTATGACATATACATGGTCATTCAATCAGTATAAAGAGAACATCGGTAAAGATGATGAACATTGGGATGAACTCGAGAAATCAATCGTTGCTAATCTTGCAGATGATGTACAGGTTGGTATCATGAATGATTCAGTAGAGATGATTATTTATAAGAAGATAGGAGAATAAGACAGTGAATATTAGTAAGAAAGCAGAAGGAAGCAAATTAACAGTTGTTATTGAAGGAAGACTTGATACTACTACAGCTCCAGAGCTTGAGAGCTATATGAGTGGTGTTCTCGGTGGTGCCGAACCGGTTAAGGAACTTGTGATTGACATGGAGAAACTTGAATATGTTTCTTCAGCAGGTCTTCGTGTATTATTATCTCTTCAGAAGACAATGAATAAGCAGGGAAGCATGAAGGTAACAAATCTCAATGATATCGTGACGGAGATTTTTGAAGTGACAGGTTTCTCTGATATTTTCACTATTGAATAATTGATTATTAAAGTTTTATTAAATCTAAGTAACCCTTTTCAAAAGGGTTACTTTTTTTGTTGCACTTTTGTTATACTATAGGTGGTACTATCTGCTTGTAAGTTGAAAACAGAAAGCAAATAGAGATGTAATTCTAAGGAGGATTCGCAAATGAAAGATTATGAAAACATTAATTCAATCAATGACCCTGAAGGACCGGAAGTTGACATGCCGGTTGAAGAGTATGAGAAGCAGCAGAAGGCTGAGGCTTATTATGCCAATCTTACTGAAAAAGAGAGAAGATATATTGCTCAGGGCTGGTCAAGAAAGGATTTGCCATTCTTAAACGAAGCAGACAAGATGATGGATTTCCTTCGCTACTGTAAGGATGAGTACAATATTTCAGATGAAAAGTCCCGTAAGGAAGCAGAGGAAGCATATAAGAAGATTTCAGAGTCATATTACATACTTCATAATTCATTTGTTGTTTCCAAAGAAGTAAGAGAAGAAACTTTAGGCTCAATGAAGGATGCATGCGAAGAATTTGATAAATTCTTTAATTTCATGATGTATTCCTCAAATATTAGCGATAAAGAACGTGAAACTTTATTTAAGAAATTCCCGAAAAATATATTAATGACAAAAAACTATGAAGAAGCAATAGCTAAGGAAGTTCCGGAAGATGAGATTGGACTTAATCCTATCTTAGTTGTTGAGAAACCGCGTAAAGTTTTCAACATGAAATATAAAAATGAAAAAACAACTCCTAATGTAAATCCATATAAAAAGATAATCAGTACAGAATTAGAAGGATTTGATGCTGATGTTATTGAGAAGAATGCCAAGATTATGCTGGCAGACTTAGAGAAAGTTGATCCGCAGTGGATGAAGTCATCAGGGGCATTTAAAGAGATGAAGGAAAAAGTTGCTGACCTTGTTGTAGCAGCCAATAGATTCAATGATAGAATGACTGATGGTTTTAATCAGAGAGATGCATACAAAGAAGAAATCGGTAAAATCAGAACAGCTTTAATGGAAGCAAGAGAAGCAACCATGAAATATCTTGATTATAAGGGTACTCAGATGGATAAGAGTCCGGATAGAAAGAATAAATGGATGAAGCAGTTCAGAGAACAGCCTAGAATTAATGCAGCAATTAACGTCTTTGATAAGCTTGATTACATGGTAGACCGTGTTGATGGATTCCAGGATGAAATTGATCCTTTAACCATTTATCAAAATAAAAGATTACCTGAGCAGAGAGAAAAAGCAATCGTGAATGCAAATCTTCACATTAATGAAGAGAGTGAAAAACTTGCAAATAATGTAAATGACAAGGAGAAGTTCTTTAAGTCAGTAAAGACAATATTAGCATATGCAAGATATACCAATGACAGATATTACGAGATTCGTAATAACGAAACCACACCAAACTTTGAATTAAGAATTAAGAATGCCGGAAAGCCGTTAACTGATAAGGAAATTGAAAAAATTTGTGCAGATTTTTCTGTCATTAAAAAGATTATTAAAGAAGAAATGGCTAATTATGGCAAGCTTGGTTACAAGGCGCCAACAGCAGCTGAACTTGTTAATAAATACAACGAGACATTTGAAAAAATGGCCTCTAAGAGAAAAGAAGAAAAAGAACTGACTTTAAAGGATTATAAAAATGACAGACAGCAGAAGAAAGAGGTTTACAAGAAGATGCAGTCTGATGAGTTCAAGAAGAATAACAAAGCTAAGAAGCAGGTTGCCAAGCCTAAGAATCCGGGTATGAAAAAATAAAATAGTTTTCTTTTTAAAGAAGGGTGATAAAGCCATCGGGAAAAGTTTTCCGGTGGCTTTTTTCGTAAGTATAGGTGTGTTATAATGAGAAAAGTGATGCATAGGGTTAAAAAAGCAAAGGGGGAGTTATGGAAAATTTCAGTTTTTATTCACCAACTTATTTCGAATTCGGTAAGGATGCAGAGCTTAAGGCTGGAGAACTTGTAAAGCAGTTTGGCGGCACAAAGGTACTCCTTCACTTTGGCGGACAGAGCGCACGTAAGTCAGGTCTTCTTGACAGAGTTGAGAAGGCTCTTACAGATGCAGGCATATCTTACGTATCTTTAGGCGGTGTTAAGCCAAATCCAAGAAGTGGCCTTGTATATGAAGGCATTGAATTAGCAAAGAAGGAAGGCGTTGATTTTCTTTTGGCTGTTGGCGGAGGTTCTGTAATTGACTCAGCCAAGGCTATTGCAGCAGGTGTATTGTACGACGGGGATTTTTGGGATTTTTATTCTGGTAAACAGGTTGAGAAGGCGCTTCCTGTAGGTACAATTCTTACAATAGCAGCTGCAGGTTCAGAAGGAAGTCCGGATTCAGTTATTACGAAGGAAGAAGGAATGTATAAAAGGGGCACGGGTTCAAACGCACTCAGACCTAAGTTTAGTATTCTTAATCCGGCGCTTACACAGACACTTCCTGCATATCAGACGGCAGCAGGTGCTACAGATATAATGGCTCATCTTTATGAGAGATATTTAACCAATTCAAAGGATGTAGAGGTTACTGACAGACTTATTGAGGCGCTTCTTCTTACAATGAAGCATGAGACTCCCAGAGTAATTGCTGATCCGAATAATTACGAGGCAAGAGCAAATATTATGTGGGCAGGAATGGTAGCTCATAATAATACCTGCGGTGTTGGACGTTCTCAGGACTGGAACAGCCACAACATTGAGCATGAATTATCAGCTCTTTATGACTGTGCACATGGCGCAGGACTTGCGGTTACAATGCCGGCAGTTTTCAAGTATGTTATGAATCATGACATTATGAGATTTGCCAAGGTTGCTGTAAGAGTATGGGGCTGCCAGATGGATTTTGACCACCCGGAAGTTACGGCATTAGAGGGAATAAATGCATTCCAGAACTTCTTATGCTCAATTGGAATGCCTAAGAATTTCGAAGAACTTGGTGCAAAGGAAGAAGATATTCCAAAGCTTGTTGATGTGCTTTGCCATGGTGATGGAAGACAGGGCAGCATCTCAGGTTTTGTAACTTTAAATGAAGATGACTGCACCAAAATCTATAAAATGATGTTATAGGAGACAAAGATGGGACTTTTTGACGGATTTAAAAAGAAAGATGCCAAGCAGGTACTGCCTGATAATACAGAAGGGCTTGCACTTTTGGAAAAGCATGAAAAAGGACAGATGAATGATATTGATTTCCTGAAGGCTTTCAGGGATCAGATTGTTTATTATACAACACCTTTTGGCGATCATAAGGATGGAACTCAAAAACTCTTTGCCATTCCTAAGTCAGCAAACGAAGGTTATATTCCGGTATTCTTATCAGAAACTACAATGAGAGAGTATTATGATAACGTTGGAAGAGTAGGTTTTCTGATACTTCAGGCTCCTTTCATAGATGTGGTTCAAACCACAATGAAAATGAACAGTGGCAAGGCTCCTGCTAAACTTGGGGTTCTTATTGATCCAAAGGAATATAAGGTCACACTGGATGCTCCAATGTTAGAGACGATTGAAAGAATGATGCTGGGACACTAGTAAAGAATATAAGAAAAATGACAATATGGTGGTATACTTTGGTATATCTGTAGGGGGCGAAGATGAGAGATAATAATCAGGGGAAAGTTAATGTAGTTGCCATTATTATTGTAGTTATAATTCTTGTATCAGGTATTGTGTGTGTCGCTTTTTTCTCGACTATGGTGTTCTCTGCATTTAAGGAAATGGAAGAGGAGATGAGCGTTAACCTCGATGAGTTTGACACTAAGGTTGATGCTACAATAGTAAGTTTCAGGGAAAGTGAAAGCTCCATGGGAGAAGGAGTTGAGACTCGTACAGCGATTGTTTACAGCCCGATATACGAGTATGAATACAACGGAGAAACATATACAGCAACTACGGATGTTTCGACAACTGAGAAAAAGTATGAGGTAGGGGATGTGACAAGCGTCAGGATTTCTTCAACAGAGCCTGATAAGATGTATGACCCTAATTTCAATGCCAAGTCTGAGTTTGATGAATTCAAAAAAGAGGCAAGGAAGATGTTTGTGCTTCCAACGCTTGTGAGCATTATGATTTTATTTGGCGTTGTTGCCCTGGTAATTATTTCTGTTGTTAAAGCAAGGTCATCCGCAGCGGCGATATCTGTAGATAACATAGAAAACATGGATGCATTAAATGAATTTAATCCGACTGTAACAGATGATTATAATGATTATAACAATGAGGGATAAAAGTTGAACTTACCCCTTTATTATGATTTAAGCTGAAGGCTGAGACTTGATATGAGAGGTCTCGCCTTTTTCTTTTTTCGCCTTTTTATTCACATACATTTCTTCGTCAGCCTGGTGATAGAGTTCGTCTTTTTTTTAAAATGCTTGAAAGATTTAAAGAAAAGTGTTAGATTGTAAATAAGAGAAGCACCCGCTCCAAAGTGGATGCCTCACGAAAGAGATACTTTTAGCTCTTAGAAAGAGCTATGCCTCTCTCGTTCTGCAGACGAGAGAGGCTTATTTTTTTACTTCTTTTTTCTCTTGTCGAGAAAAGTAAGCAGTGAAATAATAAAGATGCCAGATGTAATTGGCAAGCCAACTACATCCAGCAAGATCATAATGATCTCATAATCTGTCATATTCACCACCTCCCTTCCTACGTATTCCGGCAAGCCGGTTTGATAAGCTCGGGAGGCTACCACCTCGTCACAGGTGCTTCATACGCAAGATATTATCACATAAAAAATAAGAACGCAATGCGTAATTTTGCCGATTTCGGGCGTTTTAAAAATCCTTCGTTATTATCCACAATGGTCAATTAGGCTCTATATAAGGGTTTGGTGTTTGAGGGTGTTCAAAATAGGCCTTGGGTATATACAATACTACCAAAATTTTCGTAACTCCTGTTTTTCTTCTAACTTCCCTTGAAATAGTATTTTGAAAATGCTAGATTATAAATAAGCATAGCACCTTCTTCAAAGAAAGAGGCTTTCCGGGAATAGGGTGTTAGCTCTTATAAAGAGCACAGCCTCTCTCGTGTTGCAGACGAGAGAAGCATTTTTATTTATGCTTAACGTTTCTCTTATTGCCTCTCCCGTTGGCCGACGAGAGAGGCATATTTTTTAATGTTTACTGTTTCTTTTATGTCAGCAACGAAATTATTTGGATTATCACCAGATAAGAAAGGATTATAAATGGTACACGCTTATAATAAAATGTATTTAAGTGATGCAATGATGAATCTGGGTGAATTGACAGAATATGCGCATGATGCATGTGGGTTTGATGTTGATAAAGCCCTGGCGATGTTTGTGATAAGTGGATATGCGGACAGATTCGGAAAAGGTGATCCGATGGTGGTATGTGGAAGAAGTGGTACTGAACTTTTTCAGGATTTATGTAATAAGTGTGGCATACAAAGAGAGTGGCCTAAGGCGATAGTAAAGTATAGCACTGAAGAGTATTACTGGATTGGATATATACTGGCTTATTATCAGTGGTTTTGTAATAAGTCATTTAGTAATATAATTAATGTAATTAAAACCAAAGACCTGCTTAATATGTATCCGGCGCTTCATACAGCTTCTGAAGATAAAGCGGTAGAAGTAATTATGGATTTATATAACAGCCGAAATGCAATAAACAGATTACAGGCATATCGCAAAGGACTTGGAATGACTCAGGCGCAGCTTGCGGCAGACTCAGGAGTTAATATAAGGACTCTTCAGCAGTATGAGTCTGGGGCAAAAAGTATTAGCAAGGCCTCTGCTGAAAGTGTTATAGCACTTGCTACAGTGCTTCATTGCCGGGTTGAAGATTTAGTTTGAGAATAATGTTTACTGTTTCTTTTACCTGGAAAAGTCAGTAAGGCAATTATTTATATTAGGAGAAAATTAGGAATTGGGGATAGAGAACGCGCATGTTGATACTTAGCCATGATTATTGTATAACAACTCTTGGTGGCTGAAAATAACATAGTGAGCGGGAGACTGACATGATAGGTAAGTTGACAATTGTGGATTTATTAATTATCATATTGTTATCATCTAAAAGCGTTAGGCTTTTGTAAGGGACTTGTTACGACAGGTTCCTATTTTTATAAAATGCTTGAAAGATTTATAGAAAAGTGTTAGATTGTAAATAAGAGAAGCACCCGCTCCAAAGTGGATGCCTCACGATTAAGGTGTTATGCTCTTACGAGCACAGCCTCTCTCGTTTCGCAGACGAGAGAGGCATTTTTTTTATTTTCGCTTCTTATTTCTCTTGTCGAGAAAAGTAAGCAGTGTAATAAGAAAGATTCCAGTTGTAATTGGCAAGCCAACTACTTCCAGTAAGATCATAATAATCTCAAAATCTGTCATATTCACCACCTCCCTTCCTACGAATTCCGGCAAGCCGGTTTGATAGACTCGGGAGGCTACCACCTCGTCACAGGTGCTTCATACGCAAGATATTATCACATAAAAAATAAGAACGCAATGTGTATTTTTGCCGATTTCGGGCGTTTTAAAAATCCTTCGTTATTATCCACAATGGTCAATTAAGCAATATATAAGGGTTTGTTGTTTAAGGGTGTTCAAAATGGGCCGTGGGTATATACAATACTACCAAAATTTTTGAAATGGACTTATTTTGAGAGTTTGATATAACTGTTCGGAAATTCCGAACAGTTCAATATGAGGGCAAGATCCCTACAGAAGATACTGTGATGTGGTATTGATTTAAAAAAGCAAGCTTTCTAAGGCTGATAACTTGGTAAAATTAGGATACAAAGAGATAATTCGGAAATTCCGAATTATCCTGTATCCTCTTAAAAATGACAAAAATCCAGCTGGCAAACCTCTTAAAAATGACAAAACCATAAATGAAATCCTTTGAAAAATGACAAAAATCCAGCTGACAACCCTCTTAAAAATGACAAAGCCTCCGTGTTTATACATGGAGGCATTTTTATGCCCAAAATCCCATTTATGGGACTCAATGTGTGAGAAAATCAGTAATGTAAGGGAATCATAAAATTAGTCCAAAACACCGGCGAACATAAGGGGGCGATAATATGTTACTTGAAAAAGCCAAACAATATGAAGCAAATCACGAATATGAAAAAGCCTATACTCTCTATATGGCTGCAACCAATATTGAGGAGTGCGCAGCAGAAGCATATTACAGGATTGGATATATGCATTTCGAGGGCAATTCCTATATTGAAGCCGACCAGCCAAAGGGATGCAAGTATTTTGAGATGGCATATGAAAGGGGATTCGGGGATTTTAGACCAGGGGATTATCTGATGATGGGGTCATATCGTCAGTATGACGTAAAAGAGGGCATCAGGTACGGACTTACCAAGGATTTGAAACTGGCACTGGAATTCTACAAACTTACTTTAAAGACTGCACTTGATGAGGGCAAACAGCCGGAGGAACTGGAATATGTTTATTCCACCATAGGTCAGGTTCTGCTTGAAGATGAGGTTCAGAATTTCGAGATGGCATACAACTTCTTCATGTGTTCCCCACATGATATCAGGTCCTGGTATTATCTGGCCGAGATGTATGCTTTCGGCAAGTATGTTAAGCAAAATCTGCTTAAAGCGGCAATAATTCTTGACCAAATCGTAAAATCCCCGCCGGACCTCTGGGCCCCGGATGACATGTACCGTGAATATGCAGCAAAAGCACTGGAGGAAATACATGAAAATGTTAAATATGAGGAGGGGGAGAATAAGGTGGTATTTATTAAGGAATGAAAGGTTAAAAAAGCCTAAAAGTGTGTAAATATGGGATAAAATATGATATAATATTTAATGTTTTTGGGGATCGTTACATTGGGGATATTTTAGGTTAAATAACGTGAGCCAAATTGTATGTTTGGCTCATTTTTATTACATAAAATAAATCATTGAATGAAAGGATATAAAAATGATTACTGGTGAAATGAAAAACAAAGTAGATTCTATCTGGGACACCATATGGACAGGTGGAATAACAAGTCCGATTACAGTTCTTGAACAGATTACATATCTGATGTTTATGAAACTTCTTGATGATAATCAGCTCAAAGCAGAGGCTAATGCTAATGTTCTCGGAGTTCCACTTAAAAACAAGGTATTCAAAGAAGGAATATGTGTAATTAGCGAGAATCCAAGAGTAGAAACAGATTATAACAACTTACGTTGGAATGTATTTCATAATTTTGAACCAAGTGAAATGCTTTCAAATATTCAGATGTATGTTTTTCCGTTTATCAAGACTATAGGTGAAGGAAAAGATACAGCTTTTAGTCGTTATATGAAAGATACAGTTTTCCTTATTCCTACACCGAAGGTACTTGCAAAGGTTGTAGATGGAATCGACGCAATGGATATGAATAATAAAGACATCATGGGCGATGTCTATGAATATCTTCTTGGCAAAATAGCTGCAGCAGGAGAAAACGGACAGTTTAGAACACCACGTCATATCATAAATATGATTGTTGATTTAATGGAACCAACGTTGTCAGATAAAATTCTTGATCCTGCGATGGGTAGTGCAGGTTTCTTGTTATCTTCAGCAGCTTATGTATCAGAGCACTACAAAAAAGATTTAATGAAAAATGAGAATCTTAAGTATTACAAAACTGAAATGTTTTCTGGTTTTGATACCGATCAGTCTATGCTTCGAATCGGAGCAATGAACATGATGCTTCATGGTGTTGAGAATCCGAACATCAAATATCAGGATTCCCTTTCTGGAGATAATACAGAAAGAGATGAGTATACGCTCATAATGGCAAATCCACCTTTTACAGGCAGTGTTTTCCAGGAAGAAATTAGCAAGGATTTGTTGGCTCTTTGTAAAACAAGAAAAACTGAATTATTGTTTATGGCTTTATTTACAAAGATGCTTAAAGTTGGTGGAAGATGTGCTTCAATTGTTCCAGATGGAGTTTTATTTGGAAGCAGTGCAGCACATAAAGCTTTACGTAAAGAACTTGTTGAGAATCAACATCTTATTGCAGTAATATCCATGCCTTCAGGTGTATTTAAACCATACGCAGGTGTTTCTACGGCAGTTCTAGTTTTTACTAAGACCAACGCTGGTGGAACAGATAATGTTTGGTTTTATGATATGAAATCAGATGGATTCAGTCTTGATGATAAGAGAAGTCCTATAAATGATAATGATATACCGGATATTGTTAAGCGTTTTCATAATCTTGATAAGGAAGATAAGAGAGAACGAACAGAACAAAGTTTTATGGTGCCGGTAGATGAAATACGTAATAATGATTATGATTTGTCTATTAACAAATATAAAAAGACTGAATATGTTGCTGTGGAATATCCACCGACAGAAGAGATACTTGACGAAATTGAAAAGTTAAACGCAGAAATAGAAAAAGAAACTGCAGAATTACGTAAATTATTAGGGAAATGAAAGGTCTCATAAATTGAGATTTGTAGGGATGATGTATGAACGCAAAGGAACTAATTGAAGAAATACAGGCAGAGAAAAAAACTGCTATTAAAGAAGGAACACTACGCGAAGAAAAACCTTTGGAACAGATAGAAGATAGAGATATCCCAAGAAGGCTACCGAAAGGATGGGAATGGTGCAGATTAGGCGATTATGCCATGAAGGTAACAGATTATGTCGCTAGTGGTAGCTTTGCATCTCTAAAAGAAAATGTACTTATCACCAATGATGAAAATTATGCGGTCATGGTTAAAACGGCAGATTTCTCAAATGGATTCTCTAAGAATTTGACTTATACAGATGAACATGGATACAAATTTTTGGAGAATTCCAACCTATATGGTGGAGAATTGATTCTTAGTAATATTGGTTCGATTGGAAAGGTTTTTATCGTTCCTGACTTAAAAAGACCTATGACACTGGCATCAAATACAGTCATGGTTAGGATGACACATAATGAATACAACAAATACATGTATTACATGTTTAAGTCGCCATTTGGACAGGGACTTTTGATGTCTATTTCATCAGGAACTTCTATGTTGAAGTTCAATAAAACTCAGTTAAAATCTACAATCATACCGATTGCGCCATTAGAAGAACAGTATAGAATTTGTGATGTTCTTGATAAGGTACAAGGGGTTATTGATAAAAGAGAAAGGGAATTAGTAGATTTAGACAATCTTATCAAAGCCCGATTTGTCGAGCTCTTTGGTTCGATAAATGATAACAAATTTGATTATGATGTGATGACTTTACAGGATGTATGTGAGCCAATCAAAGATGGTACTCATCAAACACCAACATACACTGAGGATACAATTAATGGATACAAATTTTTGTCATCAAAAGATGTTACTTCGGGTAAGATAGACTGGACCCATCTAAAATATATACCTGAAGAGTTACACAATGAACTTTATAAAAGAATTAGTCCAAGAAAAGGCGATGTCTTGCTAGCAAAAAATGGTACAACAGGAGTCGCTGCAATTGTTGATAAAGATGAAGTGTTTGACATTTATGTAAGTTTAGCTCTTCTTCGTCCATTAGGTTTGGTAACATCAGAGTATTTGTGTTCGGCGGTTAATTCCGTTGAAACGAAACAGCAGTTTGATAGTAGCTTGAAGGGGATAGGAGTTCCTAATCTGCACTTGGGTGAAATTAAAAAGACAAAGATTGTTGTTCCTCCTATTGAAGAACAAGAAAAGTTTGCAGAGTTTGTAAAACAAGTCGACAAATCAAAAGTTGTCGATACAAACGCAGCATAAAAGGAGAGAGTATGGGTATTGTAGAAAAGGCTCCAAAGAAGATTGTTTGGAGAGCTATAGAGTATTACAAACAGAATAAAGTTCTTGAAGTACATGATAATGGGAAAGATTGCTATTCTGCAATTGTAGCCGGTAGTGGAAAGACGAAATATGATGTTTTTATAGATGTGAAACATCCGAAG
>DGTK01000004.1 GCA_002393735.1 Lachnospiraceae bacterium UBA4338 | reverse complement strand
GTGGCGGAATCGGTTTAAGCTGCATTCCGTCAGTGTCTTCATCAGGTTCAAAATACTTCCATCCCACAACACCTGACTCGTCGCTCATTCGCTTCATGAAAAGAAGTACTGCAAGGAGCATACCAATCTCGATTGCGATAACAAGGTCAAATACAACAGTTAAACCAAAGGTAAGAATAAGTACCAGAACGTCGCTCTTTGGAGCAGTTTTACAAAGATGTACAAAGGTACGCCACTGGCACATGTTATAAGCGACCATGAAAAGTATTGCCGCGATTGTAGGCATTGGAATTAAACCTGCATATGGCATTAAAAGCTTAAGTACAATTACAAGAACAATGGCATGAACTATACCTGCAATTGGAGTACGTCCACCGTTCTTGATATTTGCTGCGGTTCTTGCGATTGCGCCCGTAGCAGGAATACCGCCAAAAAGCGCCGAGCCGATATTACCAAGACCCTGAGCAATAAGTTCCATATTGGAACGGTGATGTGAGTTAATCATACTGTCTGCCACAACGCAGGATAAGAGTGACTCAATTGCTGCAAGTACTGCAATGGTAAAACCATTAGGCAGGGCAGCACTTAAGGTCTGAAGTGTTATGTGCGGCATATGGAAAAATGGAAGACTGCTCTTTATATCATGAAAAGTGCTTCCAATTGTATTAACAGGAAGATTAAAGAATTTGACAAGAAGGATTCCCACAATTACTGCAATGAGTGAACCCGGAATTCTTTTACTGATAAATGGCCAGACAATAAGGATTGCAAGGCTTACAAGGCCGATAACAAGTGCCCATACATTAAGGGTTCTGGCATTGAGAATGATGGCTTTGATTTTGTCCACGGTTTCGATTGTAACCGTTCCTTCAGGATAGGAAAGACCAAGGAAATCCTTAATCTGACCAATCAGGATTGTTACTGCGATACCTGCGGTAAAGCCTGTGGTAATTGTATAAGGAATGAATTTGATAAGGCCGCCAAGTCTGAAGACACCCATGATAATAAGGATGACTCCCGCAATAATGGTGGCAAGCATCATGCCTTCCATTCCGCTTGTGGCGATTATTCCTGCAACAATTGTTGCAAAAGCCGCCGTCGGACCTGCAATCTGAACACGGCTGCCGCCAAAAAATGAAATAATAAAACCTGCAACGATGGCAGTATATAAGCCTTCCTCAGGACCTACACCTGATGCGATTGCAAGGGCGATGGAAAGAGGAAGGGCAATAATTGCAACGATTATACCTGACATTACATCAGTTCCCAACTGCTTAAAACTGTAATGTTTCATGGTGCTGAAAAGCATGGGTTTTAACTTATCTTTATTCATATTTTTCTCCTGTTAAAAAGACTCAAACTCTCACATTATATTCTTTTTTAATCTATAAGTCCATAAAAAAATATGTTAGAATAGGGCTATAAGATGGTTTACATGCAGAAAGTGGGGTGATGCATATGTTAAAAGATTTTGTTTGCGAGAAACGTCCATCAGATGAGGAGATTTCTGCAAGACTTGAAACTGCCAGAGAAGAGCTTAATAAAAGGCAGATGGCAATTAAGGAGAAGAAGTTGCCGGTGTTGGTGCTTTTTGACGGATGGGGTGGTGCCGGAAAAGGTTCTGTACTTGGTAAGGTTATTAAGAATCTTGATCCTAGATTTTACAAAACCGAAGTTCTTTCGTCTCCGACAGAAGAGGAACTTAGAAGGCCTTTCCTGTACAGGTATTTTGTCAGAATTCCAGAAGGTGGAAAGTTCTCATTCTTTGACGACAGCTGGATGAGTGAGATTACTCAGAAGTATCTTAAGGAAGAGATTGATACTGATGAATATAAAAGAGAACTCACATCCATTAAGAGATTTGAGCGTCAGCTTTCAGATAATGGTTATCTTGTAATTAAGTTCTTCCTACAGATTGATAAGAAAGAGCAGAGCAAAAGGCTTGAGGCTCTTGAGGATAGCAAGGATACAAACTGGAGAGTTGGTAAATGGGATAAGTGGGAGAATAAGCATTATAAAGAATGCATGGAAATATATGATGATTATATCGAAGCCACAAATCAGTTTATCGCTCCATGGTATATCATAGATTCAAAGAATCGTAAGTGGGCTGAGCTGCAGATTACTGAGCTTATGGTTAAGAGTATAGATATTGCTTTAGAGAACCATGGCAGGGCAGCAACGCTTCTTCAGAATACTTTCGCATTGGAAGAAAGACCGCTTCTTCAGGATATCGATTTAAATAAGACAATATCAGAAGAAGAATATCAGGTTCGCTTAAAAGAACTGCAGGATAAACTTTCCAAATTACATAACAGATTATATCGTAAGAAAGTTCCTGTAATTATTGCATATGAAGGCTGGGATGCAGCAGGCAAGGGCGGTAATATTAAGAGACTTACGGCTGCTCTTGATCCAAGAGGATTTGAAGTTCATCCCATCGCCTCACCGGAACCTGCCGAGAAGAATCGTCATTATCTGTGGCGTTTCTGGAAGAGACTTCCCAAGGATGGTCATGTTGCCATCTTTGACAGAACCTGGTATGGCAGAGTAATGGTTGAGCGTCTTGAAGGATTCTGTTCAGAGAATGACTGGCAGAGAGCATATAATGAGATTAATGAATTCGAGAAAGAGTTAAGCGACTGGGGTGCCATCGTAATCAAGTTCTGGGTACAGATTGATAAGGATACACAGCTTGAGCGTTTCACTGCAAGACAGAATACCCCTGAGAAACAGTGGAAGATTACAGATGAGGACTGGCGTAATCGTGAGAAGTGGGATGATTATGAAGTCGCCATTAATGAAATGATTCAGAAGACCAGCACGGTTTTTGCTCCATGGTATGTTCTTGAATCCAATGATAAGCACTATGCAAGAATCAAGGCACTTGAGATTGTAGTAGATGCACTTGAGAAGAAATTATATTAAGTAAAATAAACTCCGGCTAAGCGGCTGATAAACTGCACGCCGGAGTTTTCAATCAATAATATTATAATAGCATTAACTTCTAGCATAATGTTCGATGGAGGAATAGAAAATGAAGGCACTTATCATGAATTGTAGTCCTGTTCGTACGGGAGCAACAGCTGAAATCGTAAAACTGATCTCTGGACAACTGTCAGCGAAGTATAGTGTTAGATGTATATGTATAGATGATTATTCCTATGCATTCTGCAGAGGCTGCCGTTCATGCCATAATACTGCGAAGTGTGTTATGCGTGATGCTGCGGTCATTGAGAGTATAATGAGAGAATTCGACGAGGCGGATATTATTGTATCTGTTTCTCCCTCCTACTGGGCTGATATTCCCGGACAATTTAAGGCATTTATTGACAGATGTACTCCATGGTGCAATACACATGAGCCGCATGCATCAATTAAACCCGGAAAGAAAGGATATGCCATTGCTTTGAGAACCGGTCCAAACATGCCAGAATGTGAGAGAATAATAGGCAGTATAGAACATTTTTATGGCCATCTTGAGATAGAAACTGTGGGACATCTTGGACTAACGTCTATTGAATACAAAACGGATGTGAATTTTAGAGAACAGGAAATTACAGAATTCTGTAAGGATATATAGATACAAAAAGGATTTGTTTTCAAGAATGGGATGTTTTCTAAAATCCCCGATGGAATGGTTATATTTCAGTATAACGGATATGTAGAGGATAAAAAATGCGAGAATACATATTGCTACTTCCGATTCTATTTATATTCCATGATATGGAAGAGATTATAGGATTTGGATGGTTCTTCAGAAATAATTCTGAAATATTTAAGAGATTTCCGATAATTACTAAAGCGTACAAAGATTATACAACCGCAGGAATGGCGCTTGCGGTATATGAAGAGTTTATTCCGTTTTTCGGGATTAGTCTTCTGGCATATTATTTTGAAAATGATGTGTTATATACATTGTGGTTTGGGCTGTTGTTTTCTCTTGCAGCGCATTTTATAGTGCATATCGGACAGAGCATTTATATAAAGAAGTACATTCCATCCTTGATCACAAGTATCATTTGCCTGCCTGTAACAGTAATCATTTTAATAAAAAGTTCGCAATATATTGTTTTTAACTTATCGACAATCCTGCTTATAGTTGCCAGCATTTTATTCATGATAGCAAATCTGAAATTTGCTCATTGGCTTATGCACAAATTTGGAAAACGGCTTGGATAAGCAGTAAAACCTGAATATATGTTACAAGACTGTCCATATCTGGTACACCCGGAAGATAATGCGACCACACAGTGATAATACCTGTAGTTATCTGATGTAAATCGGAGGACTACAGGTTTTTTTTATTAAAAAAATCGACCAAAAGTCGAAAAAATATTGACAAAAGATTTCAAGGTGGTATAATTTAATCGACTGGTAGTCGGTTTTAGAAATGATTACAGAAAGGACGGGACATGAAAAAGGGAGAAAGAAGAAAGCAGGAACTGCTAAAGATTGCATATCGGATGTTCATAGAAAAAGGATATGAGAATACAAGCATTGATGAGATCATTGCCGAGGCAGGAATTGCAAAAGGAACTTATTATTATTACTTCGAGAGTAAAGAGGCAACTCTTGAAGCGGTCATTGACATGATGATTGAAGAAGAGGTCGGAAAGGCAAAAGAGGTTCTTGCCGCGTCTCTGCCTGTGTCAATGAAGCTGGTTTCGGTCATTTGTTCTTTTCGCCCTGCGCAGGATGAGCAGGTTATCGCAAAAGTCCTTGATGCGAATGAAAATATCGTTATGCACGAGAAGGCCAACCGACGCCTCGTGGAGGAGGCTGTTCCTTTGCTGACAGAGATTGTGAGGGAGGGGATTTCGCAGGGGATATTCGACTGTACAAACACAGAGGAGAGAGTAAAGATGCTGCTAATATTAAGCCAGCATATGTTTGACGATGGTGTTTTTACTGAAAGAGATGTTGAGGTGTATGTGGATATGGTTGAGAAGACTCTTGGAGCTAAGAGCGGAACTATGAGTTTTATCGCTGAATTAATAACGGGAGGGCAAAATGACTAATTTAAAATTGACAAAAGATAAGGACGAATACAGATACAGACCGGTACTTTTCTTTATATGCGCGTATTTCTTTACATGGATATTCTGGATACCGGCGATATTTGTTCCGGAGACGGCAGGAGCCGTGCTTATGCTGATCGGTCTCATAGCACCTGCGGTTGTATCCACGGTATTTGTGCTTGTATCCGGGAATGCTGAATTAAAGAAGGATCTTAAAATCAAGATCATAGGTTTTTATAAAGTAAAATGGATAAATGTACTTCTCGCAGTTATTGTTTTTGCTTTGATAGTGTTTTTTTCCATTCTGCTGTCGCTTCTGTTCGGGCAATCCATAAATCAATTCTCCTTTACGGAAGATTTCTCCTTTACCGGTGTGGGGATAGGTAGTGCTTTTGTGACTATAACAGTTGCTTCCATAATCGAAGAGGTGGGATGGAAGGGATATTGCGAGGATTCCATAGGTCAGTACATGAACTGGTTCTGGGAATCACTGCTTTTTGGTGTATTGTGGTCATTCTGGCATTTGCCACTTCTCTTTATTGAGGGAACATATCAGGCGGGACTTATGGTAAATCCTTTATATGTCATCAATTTCTTTGTAAGCGGAATTCCGTTGGGATTTATCATTACATGGGTGTATCTCGTTAGTGACAGGTCGATCCTTGCCTGCATGATCTTTCATCTGTTCGTAAACTTTATGCAGGAAAAAATCGCGATGACCCCGGAAACAAAATGCGTGGAAACCATTGTTGTTATCATAGCAACGGTGATCATTGTAATGTGTAATAAGAAAATGTTTTTCGAAACGGATCATGTCGGAAGGCTTCTTAAGACACGTTTCGGGGAGAAAGAATGATATGAGCCCAGGGTTTAAGAAATTTTTAGCTTTATGGACAGGAGAACTTATATCGTCCATAGGCGGCGGTCTGACAAGCTTCGGACTTGGAGTATATGTATTTCGGGAGACCGGAAGCGCATCGGGAATGGCACTTGTGACTTTACTCGGATTTCTTCCGACATTGCTGCTCAGTGTTCCGGCAGGCGTGCTGGCAGACCGTTACGACAGAAGGCTTCTCATGATGATAGGGGACGGGTGTTCGGGACTGGGAATACTTTATATTCTGATATGCATGATGCGAGGGGGAGCAAGCCTTGTACAAATCTGTATCGGCGTATTTATAAGTGCGGTCTTCTCATCACTTCTGGAGCCGTCTTACAGGGCTACGATAACAGATATTCTTTCTAAAGAGGAATTTTCAAAAGCAAACGGTCTTATGTCGTTGGTGGGCAGTGCAAGGTATCTGTTTTCGCCTGTAATAGCGGGATTTTTGCTGGGAGTAAGTGATATATCGCTTCTGCTTATTATCGATATGTGTACGTTTTTTGTGACGATCACGGTTACAGCTATTGTTAGAAAAGGAATTACCGCCAAGGTAAGTGACGATAATCAATCTTTTTGGGAAAGTTTAAAAGAGGGATGGAATGCGGTTCATGGCCAGAAAGGAGTTTTTTGGCTGATTATGGTGTCTTCGGCTATTACTATGTTTATGGGTATTCTTCAGATACTTGTGGAGCCGATGATCCTGTCTTTCTCGGATGCAAAAACGCTTGGCATTGCAGAGACATTATGCGCCTGCGGAATGCTCTTGTCAGGGCTTTTTCTTGGAATTGTCGGAATAAAGAGCGGATATGTTAAGGTGCTGCGAGGTGCGTTCTTCATGGCGGGAATATTTATGATAGGCATGTCCTTATTTGAAAACATTGTGTCAATCTGTATCTTCGGAGCACTCTTCTTTGCCATGCTGCCCCTTGCTAACAATGCGATGGATTATCTTGCCAGGACGAATATCCCGGATGAACTGCAGGGCAGAGCATGGGGCTTTATAGGGTTCCTTTCGCAGATAGGGTATGTTGTTGCGTATGCCGTATCGGGACTTGCCGCGGATGGTCTTGGAAGCCTGTCCGGAAAAGGCGTAGGGCGCGGAGCCGCTCTTATGGTACTTATCTCAGGGGTTCTGCTTACCGTTACAGCATTAACATTACTCAGACTTTCTGCGATTAAGGAATTGGAAAAAAGTAGCGGAGGTGTATCCAAATGATAGGCATATATATGAGTGGAACAGGAAATACAAAGCATTGTGTCGGTAAACTCCTTTCGGTGATTGATCCGCAAGCAGAAATGATACCGATTGAGTCTGAAGAGTCTGCTGATAAGATCAGCCAAAGTGATACGGTATTACTTGCCTATCCGACACAGTTTTCAAATGTGCCTTTTATGGTAAAGGATTTCATCAGAAGGAATTCGGAAGTATGGAAGGATAAGAAAGTTTTCTGTATGACTACGATGGGAGCATTTTCGGGGGATGGAGCCGGATGTGCAGCAAGACTTCTAAAGAAATATGGGGCAAAAATCATCGGTGGTATTCATGTCAGAATGCCGGATGCGGTATGTGATAATAAAATGCTTAAAAAATCGCTTGAAGAAAATAAGAGGATCGTAAGAGAAGCTGATGGGAAGATCGAAGCTGTAGGAAGAAAAATCATTGATGAGGGGATATATCCTCAGGACGGGCTTTCCTTTATGGCTCATCTTGCCGGGCTGTTCGGCCAGAGACTTTGGTTTTACGGAAAAACTGCTCATTATTCGGATAAGCTTAAGATTGGTGATAATTGCATCGGCTGTGGCATGTGCGTTAATAACTGCCCGATGGGAAATCTGAAATTAGAAGGTGAAAAAGCGGTAGCAGGTAACAGGTGTACCATGTGTTACCGCTGTATAAGTCATTGCCCGAAGCAGGCGATAACACTGCTCGGAAAAGAAGTAATTGAGCAATGCAGGTATGACAGGTACTGCTGATTAATAAAAATTTGTGCAAGATGCGTACGTTTGTTTATATGTGAAATTTGTTAAAAATATCCCTTGAATTATGTGTTGAAAATATGATATCTTATTAAGCGACGAGTGGCAGTAACTGCGTAAATCCAGTTATTGCCGCTTTATTTTTTAGCACAGAAGCGTGTGGCCTTTGGCGTAAATCCGGCTTAAGGTTACACGCTTATTTTTTATGCATAGGGAGGATGTAAATAAATGAACGGAAATGAGAACAGGTATCTTGGAGAAGAACCGGTAGGGAGCCTGATGAGGAAGTACGCTATACCCTGCATCATATCGCTGCTGGTGGGAGCACTTTACAACATCGTGGATCAGATATTCATAGCAAATGCCAACTATCTGGGATCCTATGGAAATGCGGCAAATACAGTGGTATTTCCACTGACGGTCATTGCGCTTGCCATAGCGGTAATGATAGGAGACGGGTGCTGTGCCTTTGTTTCTTTAAGCCTTGGAAAGCAGGAAAATGATAAGGCAAAGAAAAGCGTAGGTAATTCCATTGTGCTGATGATCGTAAGCAGTATCGTACTTATGGCGCTGTATCTCATATTCAGTGACGGGATATTGACCATGTTCGGCGGTACGGTAAATGCCGAGACCTTCAGATATTCCAAGGAATATTTCTTTTATATCACCCTTGGTATTCCCTTCTATATGTTCGGGCAGGCTATGAATCCTGTGATTCGTGCGGACGGAAGCCCGAAGTTTGCAATGGTATCAACGCTCGCCGGGGCAGTGATCAACATCATCCTTGATCCAATCTTCATATTCGGATTCAAATGGGGAATGATGGGAGCCGCAGTGGCTACGGTGATCGGACAGATCGTAACAGCTATGCTTGCAGTGTGGTATATCGTACATATGAAAATAGTAAAGCCGGGAAAGCCGGATTACAGATTGAATGGTGATATCGTGAAGAGGATTCTGGTACTTGGCGTGACCAGCTTTCTGTCCCAGATATCCCTTGTTGCTGCAATGGCTGCGATCAATAACATGATCCGAAAATACGGTGCAATGGACGAGATATTCGGGCAGGAGCAGTATGCGCAGATCCCAATGGCAGTAGTCGGCATCGTCATGAAGTTCTTCCAGATCGTGATCTCCATCGTAGTCGGCATGGCTGCCGGATGCATCCCGGTTGTAGGATATAACATGGGTGCAGGACTAAAAGACAGGGTAAAGAACCTCTTTACAACACTGCTTATAGCCGAGGCAACAGTCGGAGCAGTGGCACTTATCATAGTTGAACTGTTCCCTGGAGCATTGATTGGCATCTTCGGCGCGGCTAATGAGAGCGCATATTATACGGCATTTGCAATCAAAGCATTCAGAGTATATCTGTGCATGATGATCTTTGCATGTGTAAATAAAGCCTGCTTTATCTTCTTGCAGGCAATGGGGAAAGCTCTGGAGTCAACGATTCTGTCAATGATAAGGGAAATCGTGTTCGGAGTGGGCTTTGCACTTTTGTTGCCGCTTAAATTCGGACTGGATGGAGTGCTGTATTCCATGCCTTTATCAGACCTGCTGACATTTCTCATAGCATTATTCCTGATCATACAAACATATAGGGAATTGAAGACGGAAAAGACCGGAAGCAGGGAAAAGCGACATATAGCCGCAGAGCAAACCACCGGCTAAGCAGCTAGTAAACTGCACGCCGGAGTTTTTATAATGGTCTTGGTGTGATAATTACAGCAGCCTTGGCCAGGGCTCTTCTTTGTGATTTGGATAGCAAAGGAGTAGTGGCGTCTCCATGTATTTCTGTGTGATATATATTTGTTTTTGATGGAAGATAACGAACAATCGCGTTAACGTCAGTACAGTTTTTTACAAAGAGAGAAACGATATGCCCCTTGAATCTTTCACGCATGGAATCTATTACTTCATTATCATCTCTGTAATTCCCTCTGTCTACGGATAAACCTTTAGGATCGGCAAAGGCAGCAGAAGATATACTTCCATCTTTTTTCCAAAATATATCTGCAATTTCAGGAGGGTACACAGCACGATATAATTTCTCTGTATTTTTAAACGTTTTATCCATAGAAAGACTGTACCCTTTCATTTATTATTTCTGCAGTAACATTAATATTCTCTGTTAATTCTTCCCCGTTAAACTTAACTATAAAAACTTCAGCCACCTCAGAAACGCCTATTTCTATTTCCATATGATCTCTTCTTGAATTATCATACTCAAATTGAATAGTTCCTAATGCTGTTGGAAAAATCTCCGGCTGAATCACTAACTTGTTTAAAAGATTCTCTACTTTATCAATAAGCTTTTTGGAAAAGGCAGGTGCACCATTGCCGTTCCAGTTTTTCTTCATGGAACGAATGGATGCCAGCTTCTGCTTATTATGTATTTTTAATTCTGTATCAATCCTGTTGGTAAGAAGAGCAGAGTAGGCAGTAATTCTTGAAGCCTGATTTAATTTATTGTATTCTTCTTCAGACATAATAATAACATTATGGTTTTGTTTCCTTGGGACAAGGATAGTCTCACCATTATAAGCCATATCAAAGAATTCTTTTATATTTGCTCTTATATCCATTTGCTTAGCTATAATCATACTTCATTCCTCGTTAAAAGCGTACTCTTTTTGGTACTGTTATTATATATCAGACAAGTAAACAAATCAAGAAAGATTAAAACAAAAAGAACCAACGAAGATTATCGCTGGTTCTTTGACCATATATACAAGACAAAAAAGATGCACTTTACCCCGTCCCTAGTGGCACTATGATTTTGGAATCTCACTGACAACCTGGTTCTTACCATGTTCCTTGCCGTAGTAGAGATTGGCATCTACAACCTGAATAAGGTTCTCTATACGATAACTGGAAAGAGCCTGGGTTACACCGAAGGTCATGGTTACATTAAGATTGTAGCCTTCATGGTGCACCACTGTGGCAGCAATATTGGAACGGATCCTCTCTGCGATGGCACAGGCTGTCTGAAGACGGCCGTCGATGATAATGAGGATTTCCTCGCCACCCCATCTGCAGACGAAGTCTGTATCACGAAGCTGGGATGTAATTAAATCTGCAACTGTAACAAGTACTTTATCACCTGCATCATGTCCGTAATTATCATTTACTTTCTTGAAGTTATCGATATCGCAAAGGATAACTGAAAACATACGGTTATCTTTCTGAAGATGATGCATGTATATGTTTAGATTCTCCATCATGCTTCTTCTGTTGGCAAGGCCTGTAAGAGGATCCCGGGATGAAATCTCAATAAGCTGTTCATTCTTCTTGGCAAGAAGTGCATTATTATTCTTCATCTCCCAGGTGAAGAGGAGGGAGAATGCAATAATTAAGAAGAAACAAATAAGTACATTAAATACAAGTATTGTAATTTTTAAAGCCGGACTTATTGTATCAAGCCAGGTTGAATTAGTTTTAACCAGTACGGAAAACAGGTATGCAACACCCGCAACGGTTGACATAACATATGCATAAGTGGAAGGCTTCTTTAAATCCTTAAGGAAACTTGAGATATAGAAGACTGCAACAACCAGAGCCGGCATATAAAGATTAAAACCTAAATTGTTACCGTAATAGGAAGAAATAAAAACAGAATATATGATTATTTCTATAAATGTAAGATTGGTAGCAAGCAAAAATCTCTTCTTGGAACAAAGGGTCTGAATTAAATAGTAGAAAGCTATTGAAACAAGACTGAATAAGAAGAGTCCGCCGTTATGAAGGAACAGGAAAAAGAAAGTGTTAACAACACTTATTAAAGTTAAAAGCAGCGAACCGTACTTATATTTTGACTCAATAGATATAGAATCATCGCCTGTAGCGAGATTATATATGAATCTGAATAAGTTTTTAGCAAACTCAACTATTGACATTACACCCCAAATCCTTCCCATGGTCTAATGGTCTGAAAAACCAAAAATAACCAAATAAATTATATCACTAAAGCCGTCAATTGCCTAGTTCATAATGTCTTCCAAATTATTAAAAAAAAATAAAATTATTTTTTTCGTATTTTACTCTTGCATTTTAATTCAAAAATGGATATTATAGGTTATGGTGATTAGCACTCAAACAAAAAGAGTGCTAACAAACAGATTCAGAAGGAGGAATAAAATTATGAAACTTGTTCCATTGGGAGACAAAGTAGTACTTCAGCAATTAGTACAGGAAGAAACAACTAAATCCGGAATTATTTTACCGGGTCAGGGTAAAGAAAAACCTTCACAGGCTAAGGTTATAGCAGTTGGGCCGGGAACCTTACCGGACGGCAAAGAAGTTAAAATGGAAGTCAGCGTGGATGATCTTGTTATTTATTCCAGATACGCAGGCTCCGAAGTCGAAATAGACGACGAAAAGTACATTATAGTTAAGCAGTCAGATATTCTGGCAGTACTTAAATAATCAGGAGGCGATATAAAATGGCAAAAGATCTTAAATACAGCGCTGATGCCCGTAAAGCTTTGGAGGCAGGCGTTAATAAATTGGCAGATACAGTTAGAGTTACCCTTGGACCTAAGGGTAGAAACGTAGTACTTGGCAAGTCATATGGTGCTCCACTTATTACAAATGATGGTGTAACAATTGCCAAGGAAATTGAACTTGAAGATGAGTTCGAGAATATGGGTGCACAGCTTGTTAAGGAAGTTGCAACCAAGACTAATGATATTGCAGGTGATGGTACAACAACAGCTACAGTTCTTGCACAGGCAATGATTAATGCAGGTATGAAGAACTTGGCAGCAGGTGCCAATCCAATTATCCTTCGTAAGGGTATGAAGATGGCTACGGATACAGCTGTTAAGGCCATTGAAGAGATGAGCCAGAAGGTTAACGGCAAAGAGCATATTGCGAGAGTTGCAGCTATTTCAGCAGGGGATGACACAGTTGGCGGTATCGTTGCAGATGCAATGGAAAAGGTATCCGGAGACGGAGTTATCACAGTAGAAGAAAGCAAGACCATGAAGACAGAACTTGACCTTGTTGAAGGTATGCAGTTCGATAAAGGTTATTTGTCAGCATATATGGCAACAGATATGGATAAGATGGAAGCAAATCTTGATAATCCATATATCTTGATTACAGATAAGAAGATCAGCAACATCCAGGACATTCTTCCACTCCTTGAGCAGATTGTTCAGACAGGTGCTAAACTTTTAATCATCGCTGAGGACGTTGAAGGCGAAGCACTTACAACATTAATCGTTAACAAGTTAAGAGGTACATTCAATGTTGTTGCTGTTAAGGCTCCTGGTTTTGGTGACAGACGTAAAGCAATGCTTGAAGATATCGCAATCCTTACAGGTGGTACAGTAATCAGTTCTGAACTTGGTTATGAACTTAAGGATGCAACAATCGAGCAGCTTGGTAAGGCTAAATCAGTTAAGGTTCAAAAAGAGAATACAATCATCGTTGATGGTGCCGGTGATCCTGCAGCTATCGAAGCACGTAAGGCTCAGATTAAGAATGAAATCAGCAAATCAACATCTGAATTTGATAAAGAAAAACTTCAGGAAAGACTGGCCAAAATCTCCGGCGGCGTAGCTGTTATCAGAGTAGGTGCTCCTACAGAGACAGAACTTAAAGAAGCTAAGCTTCGTATGGAAGATGCAGTTGCAGCTACAAAGGCAGCGGTTCAGGAAGGTATCATCTCAGGTGGTGGTTCAGCATACATCCACGCTTCAAAAGAAGTTGAGAAACTTGCTGCTACACTTGATGGCGATATTAAGACCGGTGTACAGATTGTACTTGCAGCTCTTAAGGCTCCGCTTTATCACATCGCTGAGAATGCCGGTTTAGACGGTTCAGTTATCGTTAATAAGGTATATGAATCAGAAGTTGGTAATGGTTATGATGCTCTTAATGACAAGTATGTAAACATGGTAGAGGCTGGTATCCTTGATCCTACAATGGTTACAAGAACAGCTCTTCAGAATGCTACATCAGTTGCTTCAACACTTCTTACAACAGAAGCAGTTGTTGCAAATATCAAGGAGCCGGTTCCTCCAATGCCAGCAGGTGGCGGAATGGGAATGATGTAATCCATAAGCAAAATATTTGATTTATTTAAATATAAGTGTTATACTTTAACGAGTTTATTACAAATGGAATATAGGCTTAATAGTCTATATTCCTTTTGTTATAGAGATTTATTTTGAAAGGACATAATACAATGAAGAAAAAATTAGCACTGATTCTTAGTTTATCATTAGTTCTTGTAATGCTTACAGGATGCGGTCAGAGTGGTAAGACACTTACAATGGCAACTAATGCAGAGTTCCCACCATATGAGTATCATGATGGAACAGAAATTGTAGGTATCGACGTTGAAATTGCGCAGGCTATCGCTGATAAGCTTGGAAGAGAATTAGTAATCGAAGACATGGCTTTTGATTCAGTTATCATGGCTGTTCAGTCAGGTAAGGCTGATATCGCAATGGCTGGTCTTACAATTACAGAAGACCGTAAGGAAAGCGTAAACTTCTCAACACCTTATACAACAGCATCACAGGTTATTATCGTTAAGGAAGATTCAGATATCACATCTCCGGATGACCTTGTAGGAAAGAGAGTAGGCGTTCAGCTTGGTACAACAGGTGATATCTATGTTGATGATATTGAAGATGCAACAGTAGAGCGTTACGGCAAGGGCTTTGAAGCAGTTCAGGCACTTCTTCAGGATAAGGTTGATGCAGTTATGATTGATAACCAGCCTGCACAGGTATTCGTTTCACAGAACGAAGGCATCAAGATTGTTGATGAAGCATTCACAGTTGAAGAATATGCAGCAGCAATTGCTAAAGACAATACAGAATTACTTGATCAGGTTAATGATGCTATTGCAGAACTTGAGGAATCAGGTGAACTTCAGGCAATTATTGATAAGTATATTACTGACTAATAATTATTATTAATTAAATTAACACTATTATGGCTTTGTCACATCAGTGGCGAAGCCATTTGTGGCTTAAAAATGAACATAAAAAGGATTTAACATGTTTAGTGCAATTATGGATTTTGGGGATAAGTTAGGGACGGCACTTTTTAAACTTTCCTATAATTTTCCCAATCAGTTTTATTTGAATTTTATTAAAGAAAACAGATGGAAATATCTGACTGACGGTCTTAAAGTAACCCTTACGGTTACGATTTTTGCGGTTTTAATCGGTGTTATTCTGGGCTTTTTGGTAGCCATAATTCGTTCAACCCACGATAAAACCGGCAAATTAACTCTTCTTAACTGGGTTTGCACAGTATATCTTACCGTAATAAGAGGAACTCCCGTACTTGTGCAGCTCCTTATTATATATTTTGTTATTTTCGGTTCAGTGAGAGTTGATAAAGTATTTGTTGCGGTTGTTGCCTTCGGTATTAACTCAGGTGCCTATGTGGCGGAGATAATAAGAGGAGGCATTATGTCCATAGACCAGGGACAGTTCGAGGCAGGGCGCAGCATCGGTTTTAATTATACACAGACCATGATATATATTATTCTGCCTCAGGTATTTAAGAATGTGTTGCCTGCTCTTGGCAACGAATTTATCGTGCTCCTTAAGGAAACATCCGTATCTGGTTATATCGCTTTGCAGGACTTAACAAAGGGCGGCGATATCATAAGAAGTCAGACATATTCACCACTTTTGCCCCTTCTTGCGGTGGCACTAATATATCTGTTCTTCGTTATGATTTTATCCAAATTACTTAAAATACTTGAAGGGAGGTTGAGAAACAGTGACCACTAGTGAAGAAATAAAAGAAAAATCTCCTTTAATAAGTGTTAAGGATTTGGAGAAACATTTTACCGATGTTCATGCTCTTAATGGTGTAAGCGTTGATATCTACAGAGGTGATGTGGTCTTTGTAGTGGGTCCCTCAGGCTCCGGTAAAAGCACCTTCCTCAGATGTTTAAACCGTCTTGAAGAGCCTACATCCGGAACCATACTTTTTGAAGGCATAAATATAACTGACAAGAAGTGTGACATCAATAAGCACAGACAGAAAATGGGAATGGTATTCCAGCAGTTTAACTTATTCCCACATATGACTGTTATGCGTAATCTTACAATTGGTCCTATGAAACTTCAGCATAAGACAAAGGAAGAAGCTGAAAGTTATGCTCATGAACTTCTTAAGAGAGTTGGTCTTGAGACAAGAGCCGATGCTTATCCTAATCAGCTCTCCGGCGGACAGAAGCAGAGAATTGCCATAGTAAGAGCACTTTGCATGAGACCTGATGTTATGCTTTTTGATGAACCCACATCAGCTCTTGATCCGGAAATGGTTGGTGAAGTTTTAGAGGTTATGAGAGACCTCGCCGAGGATAAAATGACAATGGTTGTTGTAACTCACGAAATGGCTTTTGCCAAAGAGATTGCAACCAAAGTTCTGTTTATGGCTGAAGGCCAGATATTAGAAACTGGCGAAGGCAGGGAATTTTTCGAGAATCCAAAGACTGAAAGACTTAAAACATTTTTGGAAAAGGTGTTGTAAAAAATTTTTAGATTTTATGTTGACAAGCATTCTTTAAAGTGTTAAAGTGAACTTGCTTGTGAACAATAAGCAAAGAGAATATAGGTTAAAGGCTGTGACGAAGAAGGCCTGAAGTTATTATTTTCAGAGAGTTGTCGGATGGTGTGAGACAATAATAAGACTTCAAAGAGCTATCGCTTCTGAGCCGGAATCCCCAAAGTGCAATGCGCAAGTAGATGATTCCCGTAGGCGCCGCGTTAAGGTGACAGGCTTGATGGAGCTGATGAGTGGCAATTGTTAAATTGCAAGTTGAGTGGTACCGCGGATATGAATTTTACCCGTCTCAAGAGATTGAGGCGGGTTTTTTGTTGAAAGGTTTTATGACCGGATATACAAAATCCCGCAGGTCTCAACATCGCTTTGAATCGGTCTGCAATTAAAAAGATTGTGGAGGAGACACAAAATGACAGAAACAAATGTAGTACTGGAAGAGAAAATCCAGGACGTCGCAAGACGTATTGCTTCACTTCGTGAAGACATGGGCCTAACTCAGGCTGAACTTGCAAAGAAGATTGGTTTGACACCTGAAGAATATGCATCATATGAATCAGGCGAGAAAGACTTCAGTTTTACTTTCATCTACAAGATTGCTCAGGTTTGTAATGTAGAAATGACAGACCTTATGGAAGGTGAAAGCGCCGCACTTACAGAATGTACTGTAACAAGAAAAGGCGAAGGTGTTCCGATTACAAGGCGTGAAGGTTTCGAATATATGAGACTTGCAGCTAAGTTCAAGAACAAAATGGCCGAGCCATTTTACGTAAAGATTCCTTATTCACAGGAAGCCCTTAATCCACCTTACGAGTATTCAACTCACGTAGGTCAGGAACTTGATATCGTAATCAAGGGAAGCGTTAAGATGGTAGTAGGTGATGTGGTAGAAATCCTTCATGAGGGTGACAGCATCTATTACAATTCAGCAATACCTCATAATGAAATCGCTCTTGGCGGTGAAGACTGCGAGATGTATGCAATCGTTATGAATCCTGATGCCAAGAACGTAAGCAAGGTTGAGAATAAGGTTCAGAAGTTTGTTAAGACCAACACAGATGCTGCTAACCTCAACAATCCGGTATATGAGAAATTCGTTGATACGGATCTTGATGAATACGGAGTTGTATCAGCAGTTAAGTTTAAAAATGATGAGAATTTCAATTTTGCATTTGATGTAGTTGATGAACTTGGTAAGAAAGTTCCAAGTAAGACAGCAATGATTTATGTTTCAAATGATAAGAAGGCTCAGAGATTCACATTTGGTGATATCAGTAAATATTCTTCAATGACAGCTAATTACTTCAAGTCACTTGGTATCAAGAAGGGCGACAGAGTAATGCTTGTACTTAAGAGACATTATCAGTTCTGGTTTTCAATCCTTGCACTTCATAAGATTGGTGCCATTGCAATACCGGCAACTCATCTTCTTAAAGACCATGATTTTGACTACAGATTTAATGCTGCTGGTATATCTGCAATTGTTTGTACAGCAGATAATGGAGTACCTGAAGAAGTTGACAAGGCTCAGAAGAACAGCCCTACTCTGGTAACAAAGGTAATTGTTAACGGTGAGAGAGAGGGATGGCATAACTTCAATGCGGATTACAAGAAATTTGACAGCCACTTCCCAAGAACAGAAGAGAGCGCAGGCGGTAATGATCCACTCCTTATGTTCTTTACATCAGGAACTACAGGATATCCTAAGATTGCAGAGCATAATCATAAATATCCATTAGGACATTTCCTGACAGCCAAGTACTGGCATAATGTTGACCCTAACGGTCTTCACTTCACCATCTCAGATACAGGCTGGGGTAAGGCGTTATGGGGCAAGTTATACGGACAGTGGTTATGTGAAGCTGCCACCTTCGTATATGATTTTGAAAAATTCCATGCCGAAGATATACTTCCTATGTTTGCGGAATATAAGATTACTACTTTCTGTGCACCTACAACTATGTACAGATTCTTTATAAAGGAAGATTTGTCCAAGTATGATTTGAGCTCCATTAAGTACGCAACCGTTGCAGGTGAAGCCATGAACCCTGAGGTTTACAACCAGTTCCTTAAGGCAACAGGCGTACGTATTATGGAAGGTTTCGGCCAGACAGAAACAACACTTACAGTTGCAAACTATGTAGGCGAGCGTAACAAGGTTGGTTCAATGGGTAAACCAAGTCCTATGTATGATGTAAGAATTCTTCTTCCTGATGGCTCAGAGGCTCCTGCAGGTGAGACAGGTGAAATCTGTATAAGAACTGAGGAAGCAATCCCTAATGGTCTTTATATGGGATACTACAGAGATGAAGAAAAGACCAGGGAAGCATGGCATGATGGCTACTATCATACCGGTGATACAGCATGGAAGGATGAGGATGGCTACTTCTGGTATGTTGGCCGTGTTGATGACCTTATCAAGTCCAGTGGTTACAGAATTGGACCTTTCGAAATCGAAAGCGTAATCATGGAACTTCCATATGTACTTGAATGTGCTGTTGTTGCGGCTCCTGATGAGGTAAGAGGCCAGGTTGTTAAGGCTGATATCGTACTTGTAAAGGGAACAGAAGGAACTGATGAACTTAAGAAAGAAATTCAGAACTATGTTAAGAAGCATACAGCACCTTACAAATACCCAAGAATCGTTGAATTTATGGATGAACTTCCTAAGACAATCAGCGGTAAGGTAAGAAGAAACGAGTTAAGAAAACAGAATTAGTAATTACAGGTCTTTCTAATAATAAATAATTTATAAAAAAGATGGCAAAATGGGGCAGACAGCATTGTTCCGTCTTGTCATCTTTTTTTATAAATGGTATAATCTAGATGTATTTTTGTATGTGTAAAATATAAGTTAAAATACAATACATGGGGGTTAATTCAATGGCAAGTAAAAGTCTGAAGAAAAAACTTATATTGATAATGATTGCGCTTACGGCGCTGCCTATCATTATTATCACAGCCATCAATTTCTGGCTGACATCCAAGACAACAAGAGAAAATGCTTATGCACTTGATGAACAGCAGGTTAAAACCGTTTATATGGATTTTAAATCCATAATGGATCAGAATTTTAAAACCATAGATGCTATGGCCTGCAGTCCTTTGATTCAGAATTATCTGGCGAATCCGGATGATGAACAGCTTAAAAAGGAAGTTGAAGAGTATGTGGCTCACATAGATGAGGCTTATGATGACGGTAATCCTATTATTATTACCAGGGCCGACGGACAGCAGCTGGTCAGGTCATATGGTGACTGCGTTAATATTGCGGACAGAACATATTTCCAGAAGGCCATGAACGGTGAGCAGAATACATCGGATATTATTGTATCCAAGTCGGACGGTAAGAGAATTATTATCAATATTGTTCCTGTTTACTATAACGGAGAGATAGTGGGAACGGTAATGAGAAATTACAATCTGTCTGTTCTTCATGAACTGATGAAGAAAGAGGTTATTGAGGAGAACGAGGAAGTTCTTATTGTTGATAATACCGGTTCCGTAGTGTGCCACTCCGCAAGAGAGATTCCTGCGGACCAGCCGGAAGACCAGAGTATGAATCCTTTCTATACAATGTCCAGAGATGAGATGGATGCTTCCGGTATATATGAAGCTGAATGGCAGGGTATTATGTGGCAGATAGCCTTCCAGAGAGACCCTGATACAGGATTCGTTATGGTTATAGCAAGAGACTCATCCATTGCCGCCAGAGCAGCAATGAAGACACAGCTTCCTCCGGTTATTATCGGAATTGTTATGATTGTAATCGCGGTAATCGTTGCAGTCTCCATAGCATCTTCATTTATCAAGCCGATTATAAATATGGTAAGACATGTGGACAGAATGGCGAAGAACGATTTTACCGGAAGAGACCTTCAGGTTAAATCCAAAGATGAATTAGGTCTTATGTCCGGCAGATTCAACACAATGAAGAAGGAACTTCGAGAGATTCTCATTAAGACCAGAGATAATGTAGATTATGTTGCAGATTCAGCAACTCAGTTCTCAATAGTAGCAGAGCAGTCTGCACAGGCCATGACATCAATTGCGGAATCAACATCAGACCTTGCTGAGAATACAGGTGCTCAGGAAGAAGTGGTTGATACAGCAGTTAATGAAACAGATGAAATGACAGCCCTTCTTAACAAGGTTATCCTTAATATGAAGGATGTTCAGGAAGAGTCAGATAAGACAACAAGACAGGCTAATGAAGGTACAAGAACCATTCAGGATGCAGTTGAACTTATTACAGTCTTAAGTGATGAGATGAAACAGGCTGAAAAGACAATGCTTGAACTTGATGAGCAGTCCAAGTCCATTTCAGAGATTACAAAGACAATTGCAGATATTGCTTCTCAGACAAACCTTCTTTCACTTAATGCTTCAATTGAAGCTGCAAGAGCAGGTGAAGCAGGTAAGGGATTCGCAGTAGTTGCTACAGAAGTTGGTAACCTGGCATCTGAATCACACAGAGCATCTGAACAGATTTCTCAGATCGTTAAGAATATTCAGGTTAGTACAAGTGATATGGTTAAGGTTATGAAGACCAACGTTGATAAGACAGCACAGAGTGCTGAAGCGGTTGACAAGGCCGGAGATGCATTCGGAGCAATTGCCAATAATATTTCAGTACTTAATGCAAAAATTGTTGAATCAGCCAAGGCTTCCAATGCAGTACTTACCAAAACCGATGAAGTACAGAGTGCCATCAGAGAGATTGAAGAATTATCCAATAAGATTTCCACAAGCACCGATACTATTTCCGCCGCAACGGAAGAACAGACTGCAAGTATGCAGGAGATTGCAGCATCATCCCGTCAGATGACAGAGGTTGCTACAGAACTTAAGAGCAGCATCGACTGTTTCGTTTTAGATAATTAGAATTTAATAAGCAGTTGATTAAGGCGGCGCCATTTGGGCGTCGCTTTTTTGTCGTACTTGAATTTTATTTTTAAAGTAGTACAATAACTAGAAAAAGGGGATATTCTAAGTTCATTCAATTCTAAAGAAAGAAGCATAATATCATGTCTGATGTTAGAAATAAGCAAAACAGTCCTATGCTGAAAATTGCGACTTTTATTGTAGACAGAAGAAATCTTTTCTTTCTCCTTTTTGGCATAGCAATAGTCTTTAGTTTAATTACATCCAACTGGGTTAAGGTTGAGAATGCTCTGGCGGCATATCTGCCGGACAGCGCAGAAACCACACTGGCACTGGACCGTATGGAGGAACAATTTACCACCTATGGCAGTGCCGAAATTATGGTTAGTAATATAACCTATGAAAAGGCAGAGGAAATAGCTGAGGAAATAGAGAAGCGCGATGATGTGGCAATGCTTCAGTTTGATAATACAAGTAAGCATTTCAATAATTTCTCAGCTCTTTATAATATCACCTTTGCCTATCCGGAAGATGATGCAAGGGATATTGAAGGCCTTGAAGAAATCAAGGAAATGTTTAAAGAATATGATATCTACGTATCATCATCTTTGGGCAATGCTCAGGCTAAACAGATAGAAAAAGAGATGCAGACGGTCAGCGTAATAGTTGCCATTATAGTTCTTACGGTTTTGATTTTCACCTCTGAAACTTATGCGGAAGTACCGGTGCTTCTTTTAACCTTCGGTGCTTCGGCGCTCCTGGCATCAGGTACCAATTTCATATTCGGTACAATTTCTTTTGTATCCAATTCCGTTACAATCGTGCTTCAACTGGCTTTATCCATTGATTATGCGGTTATATTCTGTAACAGGTATAAAGAAGAACATCAAAAACTTTCCACAAGAGAAGCGGACATAGTGGCGCTCAGCAAGGCCATTCCTGAGATTACATCAAGTTCTCTTACAACGATTGGTGGTCTTATTGCCATGATGTTCATGCAGTACGGTATTGGCCGAGATATGTCCATATGCCTCATAAAGGCCATATTCTTCAGCCTTCTTGCCGTATTCCTTCTTATGCCGGGGCTTATTATGCTCTTTGGTAATGCAATGGATAAAACAAAGCATAAGAGCTTCATTCCTAAGATCAATTTCATCGGAAGCATAGATTATGCCACAAGATATGTGGTGCCGGTTTTATTTGTAATTATTCTTATTGTGGCTTTCTATTATCAGACAAAGACACCATATGTTTATGGTTATTCTCAGGCCAAAACTGCTGTGCAGAATGATACGCAGATAGCTAAGGAGAGAATAGAAGAAGCCTTTGGCAAAACCAACTTTGTGGCTTTAATTATTCCATCTGGGGACTATGATAAGGAGAAGAAACTTATCTCGAGACTTGAGGCAATGAAGGAAGTTGATTACTGTCAGGGACTTGCGTCTACCGAGGCCATGGATGGCTATATGCTTACCGACAGACTGACAGCCAGGGAGTTCGCAGAGTTGATGGACCTTGATTATGAGGTGGCTGAGCTTCTTTATATGGCATATGCAGTCAATGATGAGAATTATGCCAAAATCATTAACGGCTTATCGAGTTACAGCATACCGTTAATTGATGTGATTTCTTTCCTTTATGAAGAAGTGGAGGAAGGATATGTAACTTTGGATGATGATATGTATGATACCCTTAAATCGGCCAATGACCAAATCACCATCGCAAGAGATCAGCTTCAGGGCGAAGAATACAGCAGAATTCTGGTATATTTAACCATTCCGGAAGAAGGCGAGGAAACCTTTAAATTCCTTGATGATATGCACAAAATAGCGAAGGAATATTACCCGGATGCAGATATTCTTGTAGCAGGTAATTCCACAAGCCAGTATGACCTTAAGAAGACATTTGATGTGGATAATAAAGTTGTTAATGTGGTATCAATTCTGGCGGTTTTGGCAGTACTTCTTTTTACCTTTATGTCTGCCGGTATGCCGGTACTTCTTATATTGGTTATTCAGGGAGCAATATGGCTTAATTTCGCAATTCCTGCAATGCAGAATAATAACATATTCTTCATGGGATACTTAATAGTCAGCTCAATTCAGATGGGTGCAAATATTGACTATGCCATCGTTATCTCGGGAAGATTTATGGAACTAAAAGATAAGATGAGTAAGAAAGAAGCGGTAATTGAAACCCTTAACTTTGCATTTCCTACCATACTTACCTCAGGTTCCATGATGGTTCTGGCCGGGTATTTTATCGGACAGTTATCATCGGATGCCTGCATCTGCGTAATCGGACAGTGCTTATGCAGAGGAACAATCATATCAATTATTCTTGTTATGTTTGTGCTTCCTCAGATACTTTTAGTTGGCGAGAAGATAATAGAGAAAACAAGTTTCAAGGTTTCTGTTCCGCTTAAACTTGATCACAATACAGGCGTTATGAGAGTCGATGGTCTTGTGCAGGGTCAGGTTAACGGCTTTGTTGTTGGCGAGATGCACGCAGTAGTCAGAGGCGACGTAAATGCAGTTGTATCCATGGGCAAAATCAGCAAGGTGGAAGATGAAGAGGGCACGCCGCCACTTCTTGATGAAAATCCGGAAGGAGGTGGCAGCTATGAAGAAGAATAAACTTATGCTTCTTTTGACAGGGCTTCTTTGCATTACTGTTGTTGCCAATTCTTATGGAGTAACAGATGTGCTGGCAGCTCCTAAGGAGGAAGAGAGCGAGGCGGTAAGTGAGAATGAGCCTTCAGATGATGAGAGTGAAACTGAGGGTGAAAAGAAGGCCGATACTGAAGGCGAAAATGAAGACAGCGATGAAAAAGAGACTTCTTATGTAGTTGACATAAGTAATGAGCAAAAAACTGTAATCCACATAAAGAGTGTTGATGATCTGATTTTATTATCAGAAAACTGCAGGGTGGATTCCTGGTCAGTTGATAAAAAGGTTGTGCTGGATGATAACCTTAATCTGGCAGGTACAGACATGACCACGATTCCGATTTTCTGCGGAGAATTCGATGGTAATGGTCATCAGATAAGCGGTGTATATTATTCAGGTGATGGATATGTAACAGGCCTTTTCAGATATTTGGGAGAGGGGGCTGTGGTTAAGAATTTGTATGTTGAAGGTGCTGTAATTGCAGAAGGCGATCAGAGAATTACAGGTCTTTTATGCGGCGTAAACAGCGGTACAATCACAGGCTGTAATGTAACAGGTGTAGTAGAGGGCAAAACTGCCACCGGCGGAGTCTGCGGCATTAACACATCAGGTGGTGTAATTGAGAATACGGATAATAGCTGTAATGTAATCGGATATTATTATACAGGCGGAATTGCAGGTAAGAATTATGGTTTAATTGAAGACTGTATTAATAAAGGAAATGTAAATGATACATTCGAGTGGGTTACAACGGATGATGCAATGAATGCGGATTTCCTTGATGAACTTACGGGTAAAAGCGAAACCATGATTCAAAGTGGTATTGATACAGGTGGCATTGCAGGTTACTCAATGGGCAGTATCGTAAAATGTACCAATAAGGCTACAGTCGGTTATGCTCACAGCGGATATAATGTTGGCGGTATTGCAGGCAGACAGTGTGGCCTGATAGATTCTTCAGAGAACAGAGGCAATGTTTACGGTAAGAAGGATGTAGGCGGAATCACAGGTCAGATGGAGCCATATATTAATCCTAATGACCAGGAATCAATTGTTGATCAGGTAGATAAATTAAAGGATATGATGGCTAATGCTGTTAATGATGCTGATGAACTCAGCGCTTCAGTTAACAGGGACATGAATTCACTTCAAAGTGATATGGACAAGGCTGAAGAAATAATGAGAAGAATCGGTACAAGGGGCAGCGTGGCAACCATAGATGTGCCTGATGTAAGTTCCGTTGAAAGTGCAGCACAAAATGCTGCTGACAAGGCTGAAGAAGAAGCACAGAATGTAGAAAATCAGATTAAAGAAAATCTTGATAAAGAAAGTATTGATGTTAATACAGATGAGATAAAGGCAAATCTTGAAAATGCAGAGAATAAAATAAATGATGGCTCTTCGGCAGGTGCTGTACAGGTAACGGAAGATACAATAAATGATTTAAATGAGCTTAGTGAAGTATTTAAACGTATGTCTGAAACTTCGAGAAATCTTATAAATCATACGGAAAGTTACAGCAGGAAACTTAGCAAGGACATGAATGAGATTAATGAGCAGATTAATCTTATATCCCATATGGTTGATGAGAAAACTGATGAACTTGCTGATAAGGGTACACAGTATTTCTATGAAGATATATCTGAGTCTTCAATTGAGAATGCATCCCTTGGCGTTGTAAATGGATGCACAAACAGAGGCATTATCAAGGCTGATATCAATGTAGGCGGCATTGCAGGAACAATGAATATTGATGAAGAAGATCCGGAAGGCAATGTTGTGTCGAAGATGGAAAAAGAAGTCGGAGGAAGGTATTTTTACACTAATATTATAAAGGAGTGTTACAACAGAGGATTTATTACTGCCAAGAATGACAAGGTGGGTGGAATTGTTGGTAATATGGGCCAGGGCGTTGTATATATGTGCTACGGTTTTGGCGGTGTGGAAAGTAAGGAAGGCAATTATGTTGGCGGTATTGCAGGCTCTTCAGAGTCGGCAATTCGCTCAAGTTATGTACTTGCAACAATTGCAGGTAAGACTTATGTCGGTGGAATATGTGGTTATGGCAACAAAATTTCCTACTGCTACAGTATGCCAACCATTACCAGATATGAAAGCAGATATGGCGCAGTTGCAGGTAATATAACAATTACGGAAGATACCAATGAGCTTAATCTTGATAATCTTGAACATAATTATTATGTAAGTGATTATTTCTACGGAATTGATGGCGTAAGCTATGGAAACAAGGCTGAGGCTGTAAGTTATGAGAATCTTCTTAAGATGGATGACCTGCCGGTTGAATACAGATATTTAACGGTTTCGTTTAAGACTGAAGATGAATTCATTAAATCCATAAGCATGCATTATGGTGATGATTTAAGTAATCTGGAATATCCGGAGATTCCTAAGAAGGAAGGATATTATGGAACATGGCCTGAACTTGCGGTGGATACCATGCAGGGTAATCTGATAATTGAAGCAGAGTATAAGGAAACTATAACAGTTGTTGAAAGTGAAGAATTTTCAGATTATACCTATGCGCCTCCAAAGGAAGATTTAATTCCAAGGATTATGGGCATCTTTAAGTTTAATAAAGATGAGAGTGATGAATCACTGACAGTTCACTTAACCAAGAAGGCCAATGCATATGTGGATGGTGAGTGGAATGACCAGACTACTTTAAGTGCTGCTTTTGTGGAGGATAGTGATATAACCCTTCAGGGACTTCCTGGTGGTACAGACCACAGAATCTATCATGTAGTTCTTAATGTGGATGATAAAGACCTTGAAGATGGCGACAGATTAAGACTTTATGCCCCAATGGAAGATTGTCTGGTTTATAAACTTGAGGGTGATAAGTGGAAAGAAATTGAATGCCTTGAAAGAGGCGATTATGCAGATGTGGCTCTTGATTGTTCAGACGGCTACTATGCGGTTTTAGTAAGACCTGTGGATTACAGGAAATATTATGTATATGGCGCTGATGCAGCCCTTGTAATTGTTGGCATAATTGCAGTATCAATTGTGGCAAAAAGAAAGAAAAAACGCGCTTTAAAGAAAGAAGATTAAATTTATATTAAAACACTGCCTTAAGCACAGACTCTATGGGAGTTTATGGGCATTTTTCCTTGTATTATGGATATAATTGGGGTAAAATGTAAGGTAGTGTTTTTAAGTATTTGTTATATTTATGGAGGGGTTTATGGGTCTTAATTTTAGAAAGAGCATTAAGCTTGGAAAAGGAATAAAACTTAACCTTGGAAAGAAGTCAGCCGGCATCAGTGTTGGTGTTAAGGGTGCTCATTATTCAATAAATACAAAGGGTAATCAGAGAGCAACCATCGGTATTCCGGGAACAGGTCTTTCCTATACACAGAATCTTGGCAAACTGCCAATTCCGGGGCTCGGGGGCAAGGATTCCAAGTCATCTAAGAAGAGCGAGAAAGAAAAGGCTAAGGAATTAGAAAAGGCCCAGGCACAGGTTGAAGAATATAATGAGTCAATGCAGGAAGTTAAGGCTATCCATACTGAAGGCGTTGAGCCGATTAACTGGAACGGCAATCTTATTCCACGTTCAGTATCTGCTCTTAAGGACAGAGTTTTAGCCGGTGAGATAGATGCTTATTATGAAGTAATTAATATTACAGAGCCATTCAAGGCAATAACAGATTTCGGCAGCAAGTTCGAAATCGGAACTGATGATCCGTCATATATGATGGCTGAGTTCGACATAAGAGGTGAGGAAGTAGTTCCAACCAAGGTTATGACAATGACAGCTACAGGTAAGGTATCAGAGAAGGAACTTACCAAGACAGCTTATTATGAAATGTATCAGGATTATGTATGTTCTGTTACACTCAGAGTTGCAAGAGACCTTTTTGCACTGCTTCCTGTTGAAACAGTAGTTGTACATGCAGTTGATGATGTAATTAATACAGCAACGGGTAATAAAGAGACTACAACATTCCTGTCAGTTGCTTTTGACAGACAGACATTTAATAATCTTAATTTAGATGCACTTGATCCATCAGATGCCATGACTAATTTCACACATAATATGAAATTTGCCAAGACAACTGGATTTAAGCCGGTAGAACAGCTTACTGTATGGTAAAATCGGCGAGTGACCCGCGAAGTCAATTACTATAATTTGGTTTACATAAGAAAGGAGGATATGAAATGGAGACAACTGAAAAGAAAGAAGAAGAGAAGATTGTCATTAATGACGAGTTCATTATTGATGATGGACGAATTGAAACCATAGATGAATATTTGTCGCCGGAAGAATTATATAATGACCTGATTTCAAGAATTCATTCATATCATCCTTCCAATGATTATTCATTAATAGAGAAGGCCTATGATGTTGCGCAGAGTGCGCATAAGGACCAGAAGAGGAAGTCTGGCGAGCCATATATTATTCATCCGCTTTATGTGGCAATAATCCTGGCTGACCTTCAGATGGATTTAGAGACAATTGCGGCAGGACTTCTTCATGACGTAATTGAAGATACCAAATATACTTATGATGATTTGAAGGAACTTTTCGGACCGGAGGTTGCGACCATAGTTGATGGTGTAACCAAGTTGGAAGTTCTGAATTATGCGGAGAAGTCCTATCTTGAGAAGCAGGCTGAGAACCTTCGAAAGATGTTCCTGTCCATGGCCAAGGACATAAGAGTTATTATCGTTAAACTGGCGGACAGACTTCACAATATGAGAACCTTGAAGCATATGTCCAGAGAGAAACAGATTGAGAAATCAAGAGAGACTCTTGAGATTTATGCTCCTATAGCTCAGAGGCTTGGTATATCCAAGATTAAGGTTGAGCTTGAGGACCTTTCGTTAAAATATTTAAAGCCGGATGTTTATTATGATCTGGTTGATAAGATTGCGATTAAGCGTTCCGAGCGCGACCGTTATGTGGAGAGCATTGTAAAGGAACTTAAATATCATCTTGACAATGCTGGTATAGAAGCAAGAGTTGACGGCCGAGTTAAGCATTTTTACAGTATTTATAAGAAGATGGTTAATCAGAATAAGTCGCTTGAGCAGATATATGACCTTTTCGCAGTAAGAGTTATTGTGAAAAAGAAGAGTGACTGTTATTCGGTGCTTGGTCTTGTTCATGATATTTATAAGCCGATTGCAGGCAGATTCAAGGATTATATTTCCCAGCCTAAGACCAATATGTATCAGTCTCTTCATACAACACTTATCGGTACAACGGGTCAGCCTTTCGAAGTTCAGATTCGTACTGAGGAGATGCATAAGGCAGCTGAATATGGTGTGGCAGCACACTGGAAATATAAAACCGAATCCAACGGGGGAACCGTAAAGGGAGATAAGGAAGAAGAGAAATTATCCTGGCTTGCCACAATCCTGGAGTGGCAGAAGGAATATGACAATCCGGAATTTTTGCTGGAAGTTAAGAACGAACTTGATCTTTATAATGATGATGTTTACTGTTATACACCTAATGGTGAGGTTAAGCATCTTCCGATGGGTTCAAATACCATTGATTTTGCATATGCGGTTCATACTGCTGTAGGTAATAAGATGATAGGTGCCAGAGTTAACGGAACCATAGTGCCTATTACATATGTTATTCAGAATGCGGATGTGATTGATATTATTACATCTGATAATTCAACGGGACCTAAGAGGGACTGGCTTGCAAGTGTCAGAAGTCCTTCCGCAAGAAATAAGATTAAGAAATGGTTTGAGGAAGAGTCCAAGGAAGAGAGTGTTCTTAAGGGATCTAACTCGATTAAGAAATATTGTATAGCTCATTCAATTGATATTAATGAGATTATGAAGAGAGAGTTCCAGGAGGCAGTGCTTGAGAAATATCATTTCAAGAACTGGGAGTCCATGCTGGCAGCAGTTGGACGCGGGGCCTTAAAAGAAGGCCAGGTTGTTAATAAACTTGAAGAGTTATACAGAATCTACAAGGCTAAGAAGGCGACCAATGAAGAAGTCATGGAAGCCGTTAATGAAAATGCCGAGAAGAAGATTAAGCCTAGAGGTAAGTCCAGTAATGGCGTCATTATTGAGAATGTGGACGGCTTGTCCATCAGACTCAGTAAGTGCTGCGGACCACTGCCTGGTGATGATATAGTTGGTTATGTCACAAGAGGAAGAGGCGTAACAGTACACAGAATTGACTGTATCAATATGCAGACTCTTTCAGATGAAGAGAGACAGAGACTTCTTCCTGCATCCTGGGATAAGAGTGCCATCGACAATAAAGAGAAATATGAAGCGGAAATACGTATTTTCTCACAGACAAGAAATGGCTTATACGCAGATATTACCAAGGCGATTGAAGAGAATAATATTCAGATTGTTCGTATTGAAACAGTTAAGAGTAAGAGAGAAGGCTGCACTATTTTACTGTCATTGGAGATTTCCGGTAAGGATGACTTAGACAGAATTATTCAAAAGATTAAGATGATCAATGGTGTAGTTGACGCGGAGAGGAATTAATATTAATGGGTGAAATAAAAGTTGGCTGCTTAGTACTTGGCAGCATCGATACTAATGTATATTTTCTTCACAGAGAGGGAGAATTCGATGCAATAGTTATAGACCCTGCCATGAGAGGTGATGTGATTTTCACCCGTTTGAGAGAAAAGGGATTATTTGTAAAAGCGATTTTGTTAACCCACGGTCATTTTGACCATATTTCCGGTGTTAATGAAATGAGAGATATCTCTAAAGCGAAGGTTTATGCTTCAATAGATGAGAAAAAGCTGATGGCTGATCCGTCACTTAATTTATCAGCAACCATGGCTAAAGAGCCATATACCACTGAGGCTGATGTGTGGGTTGAGGACGGAGATGAGATTGAGGTTGGCTCCATGAAGTGCCGCGTTATTGCAGCGCCCGGACATACCAGGGGCTCCATAGCATTTTATTTTGAAGATGATAAGCTTTTATTTACAGGTGATTCACTTTTCGCAGGTTCTCATGGAAGGACTGATTTTCCCACCGGGGATGAAGGACAGATGATGGAGACATTAAAGAAGTTCAGTACAATGGACTCAGATATCAGGGTTTACCCGGGACATGATAATTTCACAACTATCGGACAGGAGTATGATTTCTAATGATAAGCATACATAATCTGCCAAAAGAATATGAATATGATGTATATTCCCTCGCCAAGGCTTTTTGCCCGGGCGAGGATATTTGTTTTATTGAGGGGGCGATGGATGCCGTTGATGATGCTCAGGGCACCAGATATTATGTTAACCTGGGTGAAGACAGTTTCAGACTTGAGATAACAGATATTGAAAGTGGTGACAGCAGGATTTATGAAGAGGCGACCGGAGAGAAATATGATTATAAAAATGCCTGGAAATTATTCTACTATAACTGTCTCTCTGACTATTATGGCAGGACGCTGCCCTGGGGCAATCTTACGGGAATCAGGCCATCAAAAATCATTATGAAACTGATGGAAGATGGAATGGAAGATGCGGCGATTTATGAAGAGATGGAGAACAAGCATAAAGTATCTCCATCTAAAATTCAGCTTGGAATTGATATAGCAAAAAGAGAGAAAAAACTGCTTGATCCCCTTGATTTAAAAAATGGATTCAGCCTTTATATCGGAATTCCTTTTTGCATTACAAGATGTCTTTACTGTTCTTTTACATCCAATCTCATATCCAAATGGGAAGATAAGGTTGATGATTATATAGACTGCCTTATTAAAGAGATGGAAGGCATAAGACCAATAACAGATAAAAAGGTACTTCACAGCGTTTATATCGGAGGTGGTACGCCTACATCAATTACTGCAAAGCAGTTAGACAGAATCATTAAGGCAATATATGATAATTTTCATATGGATGAATGCCTCGAGTTTACCTGCGAGGCGGGAAGACCGGATAGTTTTACGAAAGAAAAATTACAGGTTTTGCTTGAGGGCGGTGTTAAGAGGATTTCGGTCAATCCACAGACCATGAATGATGAAACATTGGAATTAATTGGTCGTAAACACACATCCGCTGACATAATCAGTGCCTTCAATATGGCAAGAGAATGTGGTTTTGACAACATAAATATGGATATGATTTTAGGTCTTCCCGGAGAAGATGTTAAGATGGTTAGAAAGACTTTGGAAGCTGTTTCTAATCTTAAGCCCGACAGTCTTACAGTTCATTCACTTGCGGTTAAAAGAGCCGCTGAACTTACAGCATATATTGAGAAGAAAGGATATTTTCTTAAATCTGATTTAGATGAGGAGATGAGCCTTGCATCTGTCTATGCTGGCAGGATGGGAATGAAACCATATTATATGTACAGACAGAAAAATATGGCAGGAAATCTTGAGAATATAGGATTTAGTCATGAGGGCAAGGAAGGTTTATATAATATCCTCATTATGGAAGAAAAAGAATCCATTATTGCCCTTGGAGCAGGCAGTGTTACAAAGTGTGTCTATGAGGGTAACAGAATCGAAAGAGTTGATAATGCCAAGGACATAAAGGTATATATGGAAAGAATAGATGCTGAGATAAAGAAGAAACTGGATTATCTTGGATAATAATGCATTTTTTTGGATAAAATCCCTTCCTATTGTCACAAATGGGAAAAAGTTGTAAAATAAAAGTTAGTGCGTATTTTAAAAGGAGAAATAAAATGTCATTAGTTAAGAAACCTACCACAGGTATGAAAGATATCACACCTAAGGAAATGGCCATTAGGGATTATGTACTTGAAGAAATTAGAAAAACCTATACAAAGTTTGGTTTTTGCCATATAGAGACACCTTGTGTTGAGCATATTGAAAACTTAAGTTCAAAGCAGGGCGGAGAGAATGAGAAGCTGATTTTTAAAATTCTTAAAAGAGGTGAGAAACTTGATTTAAGTTCACGCAGTGAAGCTGATCTGGTTGACTCAGGTCTTCGTTATGATTTGACTGTTCCTCTCGCAAGATATTATTCCAATAATGAGGCTAATCTTCCAAAGCCTTTCAAGGCACTTCAGATGGGTAATGTGTGGAGAGCAGACAGACCGCAGAAGGGAAGATTTCGTCAGTTCATGCAGTGCGATATCGATATAATCGGCGAGCCGACAAATCTTGCTGAAATCGAACTTTGCATGGCTACAACAACACTTCTTTCTAGTCTTGGATTTAACGGATATAAAGTCAGAATCAATGACAGAAGAATCCTTAAGGCAATGGCTGATTATTCAGGATTCAACGTTGAAAATTATGATGAGATTTATATCATCCTTGATAAGATGGATAAGATTGGCTTAGATGGCGTTAAGGAAGAATTAATCGGCGCCGGATATGATGAAGGCGCAGTTAAAAAGTACGTTGGTTTATTTGACAGCCTTTCAGCAAGTGATAAGCCGCTTGATACATTACAGGGACTTGTTAATGAATTTGACGAGGGCGGTATTGAAAACCTGAAGGAGATTTTTGCAGGGTTAAGCGGAGTTCTTTCAGCGTCTGCAGAACTTGTATTTGATCCAACTTTGGTAAGAGGTATGAGCTACTATACTGGTACAATCTTTGAGATTGAGATGAATGAACTTAACTGTTCAGTAGCCGGCGGCGGAAGATATGATAAGATGATTGGAAGATTCACCGGAAGAGATGAATGTGCATGTGGTTTCTCAATCGGTTTTGAAAGAATCATTACCATTATGCTTGAGAAGGATATGGCTGTTCCGGGTCAGATTAAGAAGGAAGCATTCTTAATTGAAAAAGGTATTGAAGGCGAAAGACTTGGTGAAATCATCAAGGCGGCTCAGGAGAAGAGAGCTAACGGCAATATCGTTTTACTTGCAAGAATGAACAAGAATAAGAAGTTCCAGAAGCAGCAGCTTATGGAAGACGGATATACAGATTTTACAGACTTTTATAAAGATCCGCTTAAGAACTAAACGTGGTTATAACCACGAATACTGATTTATATAAATGGAGGTTTTGACAAATGGCAGAGTCAATGAAAGGACTTAAGAGAACTCACAGAGCGACTGAAGTTACGGAAAGCAACATCGGCGAAATCGTAACTGTAATGGGATGGGTTCAGAAGAGTCGTAACAAAGGTGGAATTATTTTTACAGATCTTCGTGACAGATCAGGAATTCTTCAGATTATTTTCGAGACAGGTGATGGGGAAGATTATGTATCGGACGGGGATTTTGCTAAAGCTGAAAGCCTTAGATCTGAATTTGTTATTGCAGTTGTAGGAAAGGTTGCCAAAAGAGAAGGCGCAGCTAACGAAGGCCTTAAGACAGGTACAATTGAGGTAAGAGCAAGATCGCTTAGAATTCTCTCAACTTCAGAAGTTCCTCCTTTCCCAATTGAGGCAAACTCCAAGACTAAAGAGGAAATCAGACTTAAATACAGATATCTTGATTTAAGAAGACCTGATATTCAGAGCAATATTATGATGCGTTCCAGAGTTGTTAATGCGGTTCGTAACTTCCTTGCAAATGAAGGATTCTTAGAGATTGAAACTCCAATCCTGATGAAATCAACACCGGAAGGCGCAAGAGACTATCTTGTACCAAGCCGTGTTCATCCGGGACATTTCTATGCACTTCCACAGTCACCACAGCTGTTTAAGCAGCTCCTTATGTGCTCAGGTTATGACAGATATTATCAGATTGCAAAGTGCTTCAGAGATGAGGACCTTCGTGCAGACAGACAGCCTGAGTTCACACAGATTGATATGGAATTATCCTTCGTTGATGTGGATGATGTAATTGATGTAAATGAAAGATTAATCAAGTCAGTATTTAAGGATGCAATTGGCATTGATGTTCAGCTTCCAATTCAGAGAATGACATATGCCGAAGCCATGGAAAGATATGGTAGCGACAAGCCTGATACAAGATTTGGCATGGAACTTACTAATGTTACTGATGTAGTTAAGGGCTGTGGTTTTGGAGTATTTACATCAGCATGTATTGAAGGCTCATCAGTAAGAGGTCTCTGCGTTAAAGGTCAGGGAGAGATGCCTCGTAAGAAAATCGATGCATTGGTTGAATTTGCCAAAGGCTATGGCGCAAAGGGCCTTGCTTATCTTTCAATTAATGAAGATGGCACATATAAATCATCTTTTGCCAAGTTTATGACTGAAGAAGAACTGGCTGCTTTAGTAACTGCCATGGGTGGTGAAAAGGGTGACCTTCTTCTCTTTGCTGCAGATAAGAATAAAGTTGTATTTGATGTACTTGGCGCACTTAGAATTGAGATTGCCAAGAATATCGGACTTATAGATGAATCCAAGTTTAACTTCCTTTGGGTAACAGAGTTCCCACTCCTTGAGTTTGATGAGGAAGAAAACAGATTCGTTGCAGTTCACCATCCGTTTACAATGCCTATGGAAGAGGATCTTCAGTATATTGATTCTGATCCGGGTCGTGTAAGAGCAAAGGCATATGATATCGTACTTAATGGTACAGAGCTTGGTGGTGGTTCAGTCAGAATTCATCAGGATGATATCCAGAAGAAGATGTTTGAACTTATTGGATTCACAGATGAAGAAGCATATGAAAGATTTGGCTTCTTACTTGATGCATTTAAGTATGGTGTTCCACCTCACGCAGGACTCGCATACGGTCTTGATCGTATGATAATGCTTATGGTTGGCGCAGAATCAATCCGTGACGTAATGGCATTCCCTAAGGTTAAGGATGCATCTGACCTTATGAGCGAGGCACCTGGCGTTGTTGATGAAAAGCAGCTTGAAGAACTCTGCATTAAGATTGATATTAAGGATAAAGAGTAGTGTATAAATTATCATATATCCAGATATCTGAATATGAAAAAATTAAAGGGAATAGTGAATATGCTATTCCCTTTGCCATTTTGGAACGCTTAAAGACGGTTTCTGCAGGCGTAAGATATATGGAGATAGAAGCAGGCGGATATCTTCTTGGAAAGGCTTTAAGAGAGGAATATGGGCTTTCTGATGCTGATGTGACGATGCTAAATGTGGCATATGGGGAACATGGGAAACCTTATTTACCTGATTATCCTTCTATTTGCTATAATATATCCCATTCTGAAGATTTGGTGGTTTTGGCAACATCGGATGAAGAGATAGGGGTTGATGTGCTTTACAGGTCTCGTAAGGTAGTGGACAATCTTGCATCCAAAGTTTTGTTCCCTGGAAATAATATTGAAGCAGCCATGCCTTTGGTTGAGGTTTTCAGCATAAAGGAGGCATATGTTAAATTAACAGGTTGTGGAATCGGATTTGGATTTGATAAAATCAGATTAGATACTGAGAATAAGCTATATGTTGTTAATGGCAGCGCTGTGGCGCATTATGATTTAATTGATATTGATAAAGATTATGTTTTGTGTGTAGCGGGGGTCTGAATGATTATGAATGAGAAAAAGAGTAAGATAATAAGTATTATATTGGTTATTTCGGTGCTTATCTTTGCGTTTATAGAGGAACTTTATTTAAAACCCGGATATCTGGTTAAAAGCATAATTAAAGTTTCAACTTTCGGTGGGATCATTCTTCTGTATGCTTTTATGGCGAAGAAGAAATTAACTGAAGTAATTAACTTACATAAAATCAAAAAGTTTGGTGTTTTGCTTGGATGCATAGCTTTATTTTTCATAGGCATCGGAATATTGTTTTTGATATTTAAAAATAATATTAATCTTGAGAGCATACGTCAAAGTCTTGTAACTAAAGAAGGCCTGACTAAAGAAAACTGTTTATTTGCTTTTGCGTACATTATCCTCATTAATTCCTTCTTAGAAGAAGCTTTTTTCAGAGGTTTTATTTCAGGTATGCTTGGAAATAAAATCTGGGGATATGTGGTGAGCGCGGTGCTTTTTTCCATATATCATATTGGAATAATAGGCGGATGGTTTAATCCGTTTGTCTTTATCATATGCGTAGTCGGACTTGCCATTGTGGGATTATTTCTTCAGTGGGAAAGTAATCATTTCAAAACTATTCTGGCAAGTTATCTTGTGCATGCCAGTGCGAATGTGGCAATTAACATTATAGGAGCGTTGCTACTTTTTGGGGTGCTAAGGTAAGTTGATCTAAGTAGCGTAATTGGGTTTTGATTTGATTCAATCAGGCTTGATATATTATATAAAAAGTATTATATTAATGACGACTAAAAGCCGAATATGAATTGATAAGTTTTGATAAAGATTATGTTTTGTGTGTGGCCAGTTATTTATCTAAATAATAAAGTATATTTTGCTGTTTAAACAGCTTTATATAAGGAGGATTGAAATGAGACGTAAGGAATTAACAAATTTAAAAAGTGTGAAAGGTATGGCACTGGCGGCGATTTTAGCTATGGCTATGTGTGCTTCTGCCTGCTCAGCCGGTGGCACAGAGGCTGAAACTGATGATGTAGCCCAGGTTAGTGAAGATGTGACAACTGGGGAAGATCAGGAAGTGGCTGATGCTGAAAATGATTCTGAGGAGCAGACTGCTGAAGAACCACAGGAACTTAATCTTGCAGAAGCAAAAGTTGGCGATATTATCACATTTGGTGCATATGAGCAGGATGGTGATGAGTCAGCGAAAGAGCCGATAGAGTGGAAAATACTTGCCATTTCTGATAACAAGGCCCTTGTAATCAGCGACAAGGTTCTTGATGTAAAAAAATATAATGAAGAAAAAACTGATGTTACATGGGAAACCTGTTCTTTGAGAACATGGCTTAATAATGATTTTGTGGCTGAGGCTTTTGATGATGCTGAGAAAGAGCAGATTGCAGAAGTTACAGTGACTACTGAGGATAATGCAATTAATGGCGCAGATGGTGGCAATGATACAAATGATAAGCTTTTTTTACTGAGTCTTGAAGAGGTTTATGAATATTACGGTACCTCATTCGAGGTTGCCAGAAAAGCTGCACCAACTGCATATGCAGAGTCAAATGGAGTGTCAGGATATGATAATGGTGCATATTGGTGGCTTCGTACTCCGGGTTCCACCAGCAATCAGGCGTGTATCGTGAATCCAGGAGGAAATGCCGATAAGATGTACTATGAAAATGTTGATGGTTCTTTAAATCAGACATATCCGGGAGTTCGTCCGGCTATGTGGATTAATTTCTAATTATTCAGATAATGCGTATCAATTACTGATTTGTTTGACATACATTATTGAAAAAGAAAATATTTATATAGAAAGTGCTACCGATAGACGGTTAGTCCGTTTTGATTACGTTAAATAGCCGTAACCTTGCAGGGGGCGGCTATTTTTTTGTTGATATTCTGTTGAACAGTTAAATATTGATTAAAATAGATGAAAATAGATGGAAATAGATTTATAAATGTTAGAAATATGTTAAGATAAATTATAAATAATAAAAGACTAACTATTAAAGAA
>DGTK01000008.1 GCA_002393735.1 Lachnospiraceae bacterium UBA4338 | reverse complement strand
AGGTACTTATGATTGAGAACTTACCTCTATCTTGTCGGCCATTGCAACCAGATCTTCTGCACGATTACGAAGCAGCATTCCCTCATCAGTAAGTTTGATGGAAAAACTGTGGCGTGTAAAAAGCTTTTTGCCCAGTTCATCTTCCAGTGCTTTTAAGGCTTTTGACAGAGTTGGTTGTGTGACATGCAGTATCTCTGCTGCGTGCGACATGTTCTCTTCTCTTGCAACTGCAAGAAAGTAGCGAAGGTTCTTTATTTCCATAGGATGCTCCTTTCTTTGATATTCCATTTTGGCATATCATGATATTCATTTTATTCATTAGCGCAATTCATGTCAATCCACTATAATAATCTCAAAGAGATAAATACATTTTAATTACCCGGAGAATTGCTAATGGGGAGGATTTTAATTATGATGAAAAAAGAAGAACTGAAACTTGTAAGCGAGTGGGATAAGACCTTTCCACAAAGTGATAAGGTAAATCACAGCAAGGTAACATTTATAAACAGATATGGAATCACGATAGCAGCAGATATGTATGTACCGAAGGATGCGGCCGGAAAACTGCCTGCGATAGCAGTCAGCGGTCCTTTTGGAGCCGTTAAGGAGCAGTGCTCCGGGCTTTATGCACAGACCATGGCTGAGAGAGGATTTTTAACAATCGCATTTGATCCGTCTTTTACAGGAGAAAGTGGTGGCGAGCCGAGATATATGGCATCCCCTGATATCAATACCGAAGATTTTATGGCGGCTGTTGATTTCTTAAGTCTGAATGAAAAAGTGGATCCGGATCGAATCAGTATCATAGGAATCTGTGGCTGGGGAGGAATGGCTCTTAACACAGCAGCATTAGATCCGCGTATTAAAGTTACGGTAGCATCTACCATGTACGATATGACCAGAGTAAACGCCAATGGGTATTTTGATTCAGAAGATTCGGAAGAAGCACGCTATGAGAAGAGAAAAGCAATGGCTCTGCAGCGTCTGGAAGATTTAAAGAGCGGCTCCTGTAAGCGTGGAGGAGGATGCCTCCCGCTTCCGGTTCCGGAGGATGCACCGTTCTTTGTGAAAGATTACAGTGAATATTATAAAGGCAGGGCATATCATGAAAGATCCCTTAACTCCAATGATGGATGGAATGTGACAGGATGCGAGTCTTTTATGAACCAGCCAATCCTTCAATATACAAATGAGATAAGAAACGCTGTGCTTATCATTCATGGAGAGAAGGCTCATTCCTGCTATTTTTCGAAGGATGCCTATGCAAATATGATAAAGGACAGCAAGTATACGGATAATAAGGAACTTATGATTATTCCGGATGCAGTGCATACGGATCTGTATGATAACCTTGATGTGATCCCGTTTGAGTATATCGAAAAATTTATAAGAAAATACATGTGATGTATTGACAAAAAGAATAAAAGCAATTAAAATGAAACAAATTTCACTTAATGAAACTTGTTTCATTTTTTTGTTTTTAAAAAGAGAAAGGTGTGGAAAAGATGCCTAAAGTAAGTCAGGAATATGTAGAAAAGAAGAAACAGATGATTGTGGATGCAGCTTACAGTGTCTGTTTAAGAAAACCGGTCGATACGGTAACCATCTCGGATGTGATTGCCGAGACCGGAATGTCTATGGGAGCCATTTACCGTTACTATGACGGGCTGGATGAAATCCTTGTGGATATGCTTAAAAAAATCCGGGTGGATTACGGTACCTATAACCTGTTGGCCGGACTGGCAAAAGAAGAGGATTTGTCTTTAGAAGAAATCATATTTCGTGTTTGTGATATCATGGCGGATGTCATGGAAGAACATCTGATGGATATTCAGAAAATCAATTTTGATTTCGGAGTTATGGCAATCAACAATCCCGATCGTATGAAAAAAATCATGTCGGAGACGGAGGGGCAGGGGAATATGGAAAATATCGGTACTTATCTTCTGCCGAAACTGGTGGAAGGGGCCGGAAAACTGGGCTACCGGATGCAATGCAGTCCGGAAGAAATGAAGCTTTTTATGTCTTCCTCGTTTACCGGAATTGAGAAACTTTGTATTTTAAGTGCCTGTTACGGAAGCGGAGTCCCCGGTGTAAAAGTGGAACCGCGCCCGCTTTTTCATACACTTGCCAAATCCATCATTTTATTGTTAGGAGGAAAAATCAATGAGTAAAAAAGAACCCGTTAAAAAACCTGTTCCCACAGGAGAATATGCTGTCGGAGTTTTTTCTTTTACGATAAAAAACGATCGTGAAGAGACAATGTATAATGCTATTGGAAGTCAGAGGTCCGTACCGGTAAAAGTCTTCTATCCGGCTATGAAGGAGACTGTGAAAGAACTTCCTAAAGCGCGTTATATGAGTAGGGCAACCATTGACGCAATCAGGAAAAATTTATTTGTTCCTCTTAAATATGAGAAGGTGGAAAGTGACGGAACGAATCGCATGGAATGTTATGAGAATGCCCCTTTTATAGAGGGTGAACGTTTTCCGCTTATTCTGTTTAATCATGGATTAGGCTCGTTTATTGAAGCTCATACATTTCTTTATATTGAACTTGCATCTCATGGCTATATTGTGGCATCCTTAGGACATCCGTATGAAGGAATGATTACTGAGTTAGATGATGGAACAGTATATAAACTGGCGAAGGGAATTAATTCAAAAGCATATTCACCGTTGATTCCGGGCACTATTGCTTTATTGAAACTTTCAAAAGCAAGGGGAACCAACGAAGAACTTTGGGAAAGATTTGATGCAATTCAAAAAAAATACAACAGATTTTTGATGGAGCGGATTAAGGAATGGGAACTGGATACGAAAGCGGCATTAACATATCTTAAGGAACATTATTCAGGCATTATTGACTTTGAAAACGGAGTAGGTGTTAGCGGACATTCTTTTGGAGGCGCAACTGCCTATGCTCTTTGTGAAGACGAACCGGAAACCTTTACCTGCGGAATTAATATGGATGGTGGATTGTTCGGAAACCATGACGGAAAGGCTATTACAACGCCGTTTCTTCAGATGAATTGTGAAAAGAATAAAAAAGGTGTTACCGTTGCATTTGTTAAGAATAAAAATGTAGCATATCATGCAGTGCTTAAGGATATGGAGCATTTGGGCTTTTCTGATATGAAGTATGCAATACCGTTTAAATCCCAGGTGGGAAAATCAGATCCTGATATTACTCACAATACGATGTGTGGTATTCACCTGGAATTCTTTGATACATATCTTAAGAAGGTAAAAGACAAACCGATTTTTGAAAGCAATGAATTTGTTTCTTTTAAGGAATATCAGCCGTAAACCGGCGTAAAGAGGGGAATTATAATAAAGAGCTTCAGCCCAATTAGGACTGAAGTTCTTTTTTTTTAATTTAATATTTGCATTACTACACCTACAGGTGTACAATAATACTACACCTACAGATGTAGTAATGGAGGGTATAAATGGATTTATATCATGGTTCTGAATATATAATAGAGCATCCGAAATATCACGGAGGGAAAGAATATAATGATTACGGCTATGGGTTTTACTGTACCAAAGAGCCAGATATGGCTGCTGAGTGGAGTGTATCCAGGGACCATCATGGATATGTTAATCATTATATTATTGATACCAGGGATCTTAAAATGCTTGATTTGAATCAGTATACGATTCTTACATGGCTGGCGATTTTGCTGGAAAATCGTACTTTTGATACAGAAACAATGCTGGCAAGGGAAGCAAAGAACTATATTATAAAGGAATTCGTGGTGCCTTATGATAAGTATGACATAATCAAAGGATACAGGGCGGATGACAGTTATTTTTCATTTGCACAGGATTTTATCAACGGCGCAATATCATATGGTCAGTTATCACGTGCTATGAAGCTTGGTGAACTTGGAGAACAGATTGTATTAAAAAGTAAAATAACATTTGAGATGATTAAGTGGGTTGAGGCAAACGAAACCAGGAAAGAGATATGGCTTCCAAAGAAGGAAAGAAGAGATTATCAGGCGAGGGCAGATTATAAGGCAATCAGTCTGGAAGAATATCAAAAAGGTGACTTATATATAACGAAAATTCTTGATGAGGAGATAAAGAAGGATGATGCACGCTTATGATGAAATGTATTTAAGCCATGCAAGAACCACTCTTGGAAATATGCTCCAGTTTGCAGTTTATGACTTGAAGATGGATATTGAGAAATTCTATAAGATGTTTATAAATTCGGGCGTGGCTAAGTGCTTTGGCTTGGGTGAACCCAGGTTTACTGTCGGAATGTCAGGGGTAGAACTGGCTTATGAGGTAATTTACAGAACCACGGGAGAGTATTGCAGGGTAAAACCGGAATTCAGACCGGATAAAAGCCCCGAATACTGGTGTGGCTGGGCACTTGGCTATTTTCAGTGGGATAAGAATATTCCGTTTGAAGCCATTAATGAAAAAGTTTCAATTAATGAGATTGTTGAAATGTATAATCCGTATCATGAAGCAGATATAAAGAAGTTCGTTGCTGTATTGGAACTAAAGATGCAGGATGAGGCAGAAGAGTCTGCCCTGGCCAGACTTCGCGCTTATGCAGGACTTACACAGAAAGCACTTGCTGATAAGTCAGGTGTATCGGTTCGTATGATTGAACAATATGAGCAGGGTAAGAAAAGTTTAAATAAGGCTTCGGTGGGAACTGTGCTAAATCTATCCAGAGCGTTGCATTGTGAAATAGAGGATTTGATACAGTAAGAAATATATTGTTAATCAAGGACATAATTTAATATACAAACTGTTTCCTGGTCAGACAGCGAAATATGTTTTAGTCAAAAAACTCAGCCAAAACTATAATTGTATTGTATCATAAAAAATGGGGTGTTAAGATTAAAAAGGAATAAAAAACGAATTGAGCCTTATAAGGACAGGATTAAATCAATTATTTAGACCAGGCACCTTGACGCTTCAGAAGACTGAGGTGGTATATATTCAGTAGTATTTAAGGAGAACAAATATGGCAGCAGAACTTAATCAGACACCATCTGCAAACAGAATACATATAGGATTTTACGGTCTTCGTAATGCGGGCAAATCAAGCCTTGTGAATAAGGTGACCAATCAGAACCTCGCTATCGTTTCTGATGTGAAGGGAACAACAACGGATCCGGTAACAAAGGCAATGGAACTTCTGCCTCTTGGACCTGTGGTTATTATTGATACCCCGGGACTTGATGATGAGGGAGAACTTGGGGCATTAAGAGTTAAGAAGGCATACCAGGCTCTTAATAAAACAGATATTGCGGTTCTGGTTGTTGATGCATCAAAGGGTATGAGTGATGAGGATTATGCGATTCTGGGACGGATCAAAGCTAAAAATATTCCTTATATAATAGCCCTTAATAAAACTGATTTAACAAATGGTGATGCTATAGGTTTCAGGGAAGGCGAAGGTATAGTTCCGGGAGACAATGTTATTAAGGTAAGTTCCCTTAAGGGAGAAAATATCGATGAATTAAGAAATCTCATCGCCTCCAAGGCTAAAGTGGACTCAGGTAAAAGAATAGTAGGTGATAAGTTAAAGAAAAGCGACATGGCAGTTCTTGTCTGTCCTATAGATGAGTCGGCGCCGAAGGGCAGAATGATACTGCCTCAGGTTCAGACCATAAGGGACATACTTGATGAACATGCCATGTGTGTAGTGACTCAGACTGATGAACTACCTAAGGTTTTAGAGAGTTTCAATAATCCACCTAAACTTGTGGTAACTGACAGCCAGGATTTCGGCAAAGTTAAGAATATGGTGCCTGAAGACATTATGCTGACATCCTTCTCGATTCTTATGGCTAATTACAAGGGCATCTTAGAGACTGCAGTTAAGGGTGCTGCATCCGTAAAGGATTTAAAGGATGGAGATACAGTACTTATTTCGGAAGGCTGTACACATCACAGACAGTGTAAGGATATAGGAACTGTCAAATTGCCGGGCTGGATAGAAAACTTTACCAAAAAAAAGATAAATTTCGAGTTCACCCAGGGCGGCGAATATCCGGAAGATTTGAGTAAATATGCGCTGATAGTACACTGCGGCGGCTGCATGCTTCCTGAAAGGGAGATGATGTACAGACTTAAATGCGCAGAGGATGAGGGAGTGGCATTTACAAACTATGGAACGCTCATTGCATATATGAACGGGATTTTGGGTAGAAGTCTCCAAATATTTCCTTCCATAGCTGATAAATGTGTATAATATGCTATCTTGTAATAAGAAGGAAAAAGTGTTATATTGTTGAGTGTGTGCCCACAGATATTGGGACCACTTGATTGGAGGCAGTAATGGAAAATCTTGAATTACAAAGATTAGCAAATGAGATTCGTAAAGGTATAATTATCGGTACTCATGCAGCTAAGTCCGGACATCCGGGCGGATCCTTAAGTATAGCTGATGTGTGTGCCTTGTTATATTTTGAAGAGATGAATGTAGCACCGGAGAAAGCCAATGATCCGGACAGGGACAGATTTGTTCTTTCCAAGGGACATGCAGCTCCTGCTTTATATTCGGCTCTGGCTCTGAAGGGATATTTTTCCATGGATGAGCTTAATAACTTAAGACATCTTGGAGCAATGCTTCAGGGTCATCCGGATATGAAACTTACACCGGGTGTTGATATGTCTACAGGTTCTCTGGGACAGGGCGTATCTGCTGCAGTAGGTATGGCTCTTGCCGGAAAGATGGATAAGAAAGACTACAGAGTTTATTCAATCCTTGGGGATGGTGAGATTCAGGAAGGTCAGGTTTGGGAAGCAGCTATGTACGCAGGCTTCAAGAAACTTGATAACCTTTGCTTAATGGTTGATAACAATGGTCTTCAGATAGATGGTAATATTGAGGATGTTTGCTCACCTTATCCTATTGATAAGAAGTTTGAAGCATTCAATTTCCATGTAATTAATGCAGATGCCCATGATTTTGATTCTTTAAGAGCTGCTCTTAAGGAAGCAAGAGAAACCAAGGGAATGCCAACTGCAATCATTCTTCATTCCGTAAAAGGAAAGGGCGTATCCTTCATGGAGAACAATGCCGGATGGCATGGCGTAGCACCTAATGATGAAGAATTTGCATCTGCTATGGAAGAACTTAAAAGGGAAGGTGAAGCATTATGTCAGAAGTAAAAAGAATTGCAACCCGTCAGGGTTATGGTGAAGCCCTCTGCGATCTGGGTGAACAGTATCCTAATCTTGTAGTTATGGATGCAGACCTTGCTGCTTCTACCAAGACAGGTATGTTTGCCAAGAAATATCCTGAAAGATTCTTCGATGCAGGTATCGCAGAAGCTAATATGGCCAGCATGGCAGCAGGACTTGCTTCAACAGGCAAGGTTGTATTTATTTCTTCATTTGCCATGTTTGCAACAGGAAGAGCCTATGAGCAGATTCGTAACTCCATAGGTTACCCACACTTAAATGTCAAAATCGCCGCTTCCCACGGTGGTATCACAGTTGGTGAAGATGGTGCAACACATCAGTGTATAGAAGACGTTGCTTTAATGCGTAACATTCCGGGTATGGTAGTATGCGTGCCTTCAGATGTTATTGAAGCAAAGGCAGCAGTTAAGGCAGCAATCGAATATAACGGCCCTGTATTCTTAAGACTTGGAAGAAATGCAGTTCCTGTAATCAATGACAGACCTGATTATACTTTCGAGCTTGGTAAGGGTACTCTTCTTAAGGAAGGTGAAGATGTGACAATCATTGCGTCAGGTATCGTAGTTGAAAGCGCAATGACTGCCGCTGCAATGCTTAAAGAGAAGGGTATTAATGCTGAGGTTATTAATATTCATACAATTAAACCAATTGACAGCGATATAATTGTTCGCAGTGCAAGAAAGACAGGAAAAGTTGTTACAGTTGAAGAGCATTCCATTATTGGCGGCTTAGGCAGCGCAGTATGTGAAGTTCTCTCTGAACAGTGTCCTACACCGGTTAAGAGACTTGGTGTTCCGGATGTATTCGGTACATCTGCGTCCGCATCCGTTCTTATGCATGAATTTAAGTTAGACGGCGAAGGAGTTTGTGAGCAGATTCTTGACTGGATGAAATAATTAAAATATAGGCGTCTTCTTGCACATATGATATGTACAAGAAGGCGTATTTTTGATTTTATAGAACTCGCACCTCGTCCAAAACTACTCTCCCAAAAACTCATTGAAGCAAGCTTCAGGGGTTCGCTTTTGGCAGAGCATTTTGGCCTTAGTGCTCGGAGTTTCAAAATATTGGGAATAAAGTTTTAAGGAGATGATAGAAATGACTAATAAAGGACCTTATTATATTACAACGGCTATTGCCTATACATCGGGCAAGCCGCACATTGGCAACAGTTATGAGATTGTTCTTGCTGATGCCATTGCAAGATATAAGAGAAAAGACGGCTATGATGTATTGTTCCAGACAGGAACCGATGAGCATGGCCAGAAGATTGAACTTAAAGCGGCTGAGGCCGGTGTGACTCCTAAGGAATTCGTTGATGGAGTAGCCGGTGAGATTAAGGCAATCTGCGACTGCCTTAATACATCTTATGATAAGTTCATAAGAACTACCGATGATTATCATGAGAAGCAGGTACAGAAAATCTTCAAGAAGATGTATGAAAAAGGAGACATCTACAAGGGCTCTTATAAGGGAATGTATTGTACTCCTTGTGAATCCTTCTGGACAGAAAGCCAGCTTGTTAACGGCAAGTGTCCGGACTGCGGCAGAGATGTTCAGCCTGCAGAGGAAGAAGCATATTTCTTCAAGATGAGCAAATATGCGGATAAATTAATTGATTATATTAATACACATCCTGAATTTATCCAGCCGGCTTCAAGAAAGAACGAGATGATGAATAACTTCCTTCTTCCGGGCCTTCAGGATTTGTGCGTATCCAGAACCTCGTTTAAGTGGGGCATCCCTGTAGACTTTGATGACAAGCATGTGGTATATGTATGGCTTGACGCTCTTACCAACTACATCACTGGTGCAGGTTATGACGCAGATGGTAACAGCAGCGAAACATACAAAAAATACTGGCCGGCAGACCTTCACTTAATCGGTAAGGATATCGTAAGATTCCATACAATTTACTGGCCTATCTTCTTAATGAGTCTCGGAGAAGAATTACCTAAGCAGGTATTCGGTCATCCATGGCTTTTGGCAGGTGACGGTAAAATGAGCAAGTCCATCGGTAATGTTATTTATGCTGATGACCTGGTTAATTTCTTCGGTGTTGATGCCGTTAGATATTTCCTGATTCACGAGATGCCATATGAGAATGACGGCTCAATCAGCTGGAACTTAATGACAGAGCGTATCAATACAGACCTTGCCAATATTCTTGGCAACCTGGTTAATCGTACAATCTCCATGAGCAACAAGTATTTTGATGGCGTGGTTGAGAATAAGAACGTGACTGAGGATGTGGATGCAGACCTTAAGAGAGTTGCAACCTCCACATACGATAAGGTTCACGACAAAATGGACGAACTCAGGGTTGCTGATGCAATTACCGAAATCTTCAATCTCTTCAAGAGATGCAATAAGTATATTGATGAGACTGAGCCATGGGTTCTTGCCAAGGATGAGGCTAAGAAGGACAGACTTGCCACAGTACTTTATAACTTAACAGAAAGTATTGTTATGGGCGCTTCACTTCTCTGGCCATATCTTCCTGACACAGCAGACAAGATTGTTAAGAGTCTTAATACTGAATTAAGAGATTATGACAGACTCGGTGAATTTGGTTTATATCCAAGCGGTAACAAAGTTACAGATAAGCCTGAAATACTCTTTGCAAGACTGGATATTAATGATGTACTTGCAGAGGCTGCAAGAATTGCCGAGATTCAGAAGGCAGAATTCGCTAAGGAATCAGGTGAACCTGAGGGTGCTGATAATGAGGCAGTAATAGATATTGAGCCTAAGGCTGAGATTGAATATGATGATTTTGCAAAAATGCAGTTCAGAGTCGGCAGGATAATTAAGTGCGAAGAAGTGCCAAAGAGCAAGAAACTTCTGTGCTCACAGGTGCAGATAGGCTCTGAGGTTAAGCAGATTGTATCCGGTATTAAACAGCACTACAGCGCTGAGGAAATGGTTGGCAAGAGAGTAATGGTACTTTGCAATCTTAAGCCTGCAACTTTGGCAGGGGTTAAGTCCGAAGGTATGCTCCTTTGTGCAGAAGATGCAGATGGAAATCTTGCTTTGGTAGTACCGGAGAAAGATATGCCTGCAGGCGCAGAGATTTGCTAATTTATTATGAAAGGCTGAAAAAATGAGAAGAAGAATGCTTGCCCTTGCAATGGCAATGGCTATTACAACTACATTAATGCCGGTATCGGTAATGGCTACGGAAACGACTGAGGCTCCGGCAGTTACAACAGAGGCTCCGGCCACAACTGAGACTACAACGGAAGGCACGCCTGCAACTACAGAGGCCGCTCCGGCTACAACGGAAGGCACGCCTGCTACTACGGAAGGCACTCCGGCTACTACAGAAACAACTACAACAGAAGAGAGTAAGCCTGCTACAATTGGTGATATATTCACAACAGATGATATGGCTAATAATTCCAATAAGCCGTATATTTCCTTGGGCGCAGACCTTTCTGCCGAGCAGAAGGCTACAGTGCTATCCATTATGGGAATCACAGAGGCTGACCTTGCGGGTTATACAGTATCTTATGTAACAAATGCTGAAGAGCATGCAGCACTTGATTCATATATTGACAGTTCAGTAATCGGAAGCAAATCCTTATCATCGGTTATGGTTAAGGAAACCGAGTCCGGAACCGGCATCAGGGTTACTACAGTTAATATTAATTACTGTACAGTTGATATGTATCGTAATGCATTATTAACTTCCGGCGTGGAAAATGCCGATATACTTGTTGCAGGTCCTTTCCCAATTTCGGGAACAGCTGCACTCCTTGGCGCATGGAACGCTTATGAAGCAATGCATGGCGAGAAACTTAATGAGGATGCCAAGGAAGCAGCTCTTAATGAAATCGTTGTAACGGGAGAACTTAATGATTCCGTTGCAGAGGAGGACAAGGAGAAACTTCAGGACTTACTTGACTATGTTAAGGCTGAGGTTGTTGCTAATGGCTTGACCGATCCCGATAAGATTAAGGAAGTAGTTCAGGAAGGTATTGAGAAATACGACATTGAACTTACGGAAGACCAGATACAATCACTTACCGACCTTTACGGACAGATTGGTAAACTGGACATTGACCCGGTAAAACTTTTAGAGCAGGCCGGCGATATGTATGATAAATATGGCGAAACTGTACTGGCAGATGCCAAGGAAATGTTTGAAACCGTAGTTACCGACGAAGTAAAGGAAAGCCTTGGAGATGCCTTTAGTACAATGTTCCAGAATGTATGGAATGCAGTAGTAAACTTCTTTAAAGGTGGTAATAAATGAGTGAAATAATTGTTCAAAGGTGCAGACCATGGGAATGGGAAGAAGCCATGGATGTGGCTGAAAGAACATTTATGGAATTTGTGGCACCCGTGTATGAGCCGGAAGGCATCAAGGGTTTCACAGACTTAGTTACGGACAAAAGAGTAAAGAATTTATTCCTTGATGGAGACTATGTTGTGTTTGTGGCCAAAGATGGGGATAAAATAGTGGGCGTTATATCCATAAGGTCCGGTAATCATATATCTTTACTTTTTGTTGATAAAGAATATCACAGAATGGGAGTCGCAAGTAAGCTTGTGGCAAATGTTTCCGAATATTTAAGACTAAGGAAATTTGACCATCTTACTGTTAATGCCTCTCCTTACGGCGTCCCGTTTTATCACAGTTACGGCTTTGAAGATACCGGCGTGGAAAAATGGGAACGGGGTATGTTAACTACTCCGATGAAATTGTTACTGTAGTTTTATTTAACCACAACAGGGGAAATTTATGGAGTACATCAGAAGTAAAAACATAGTTTTACTGATATGCGATACTTTGAAACTCATCGATCCGCGTCCTATTGAGCATGGAATGAGAACTGCCTATCTTGTTTACAAGATGCTCAGGAAGAAGGGTGGATACGAGGATTTTGAACTTGCGGACTTCGCTTTTTTGTCATGCCTTCATGATGTAGGTGCTTACAAGAGTAACAAAATCTTTGAGAAGTTTGATTATGAATTTCGTAATTATATGCCTCACAGCATATATGGCTTTTTATTCCTTAAATATATGACCCCGCTGTCAGACAAGGCCAAAATGGTGCTCTATCACAGAGTTGCATGCAGCCAGTCGGAAGATGTGGAATTTGATTATAAATTTGAAACCAGAGTTCTTACTCTGGCAGAAGCAGTGGATAATTACCACTATGCCATGGGAGAGAGTTTCGACCATACTATTTTCAGACGCCAGGAAGGCATTATCTACACCAGGGAAGCTCTTGATTTACTTGATGAGATCATGAAAGAGGGAGATACGTTGGAGAGGCTCAGGAACGGCGTCTACTTAGATGAACTTGCAGACCTGTTTGACAGCATTCTTTTTACCAACGAGGACAAAAGAGCCTATATGGAAATGCTTATGTATTCTCTGGGTCTTAAGTCTGAGGGTCTTGTGGTGGATGCGGCAGTTACACTTGCGGTTACGGAAGAACTTGCCACCAAAATCGGCATGCAGGATGAAGACAAGGAGGTCCTTTATTATGCGGCTTTGGTACATGACCTCGGTATGCTTACAATTCCGAGAGAAATCCTGGATGTCAGACGTAAATTGACAAAAGATGAAAGGATGATAGTAAGAAGCCATGTGGATGCCACAGAAAATCTTATCAGGAATAAAGTGGCTCCGGAGATTGTGAAGGTGGCAGTGGCTCATCACGAAAGAATGGACGGTTCCGGTTATCCAAAGGGGCTTAAGGAACATCAGATGACCATGACTCAGAGTATTCTGCAGGTGGCGGATACGGTTACGGCTCTTACGGATGAGAGAGTACACAGACCTCCTCTTACCAAGGAGAAGATTATAGATGTTTTGAAAGAAGAGACCAGGGACGGCCGCTTCAAGAGCAGAGTAGTGTCCAATTTTATCGATTCTTATGATGAGATTATGGAAGTGGTTAAGGAAAGAACCGATGCCATTTTGGAGAATTACAAGAAGTTGCAGGCTAACTACGAAGCAGTCAGCAAGATGCTGACCAAAGAAACCAAAGCATCGGAAGAAACGGAGTAAATAAATGGCAAAAATAGGAGAAGGGGCCATATCATCAGGCCTTGGGAGATTCTTCGATATACTTGTTATAGGTATTCTTACCTTTGTGTGTTCCATACCTGTTATTACGATGGGAGCAGCCATTACAGCTGCATATGACGTTTATATAAGAATGGCGCTTGATAAGGACAGCCATGTGGTGAGTACTTATTTCAGGGCTTTTGGCAAGAATTTCATTAAAGCCACAATCATTCATCTGATTGTTTTAGCGGCAGCAGCTTTCGTGGGTGCATCAGCTTATATTTTCTTCTTCGGAGTTCTGGAGGTAAGCTCCGGTATGAGAACAGTAGGTCTTGTGCTTACTATTGTTATGGCTTTGGTAGTTGCCATGACCTTCCTTTATGTATATGCCCTTCAGGCAAGATTTGAGAATTCAATCGTAAGAACAATTATAAATGCATTCTTTATTGCACTGGCTCAGTTTCCAAAAACATTTGCAATGCTTCTTGCCAACGGCGTATGTGCTGCTCTTTGTGTGCTTTTATATGGTCTTGCCCCTCTTTGGCTTATTATAGATTTCTCTATTATTTATTATTTCTCAGCCAAAGGTATGGTTAAGGCTTTCGGACTTTATGGAGATAAAGAAGCAGCCGGAGAAGAGGTTACAGAAGATACGGCTGAATCTCAGGCAGAATCTAAAGAAGAATCCCAGGAAGATACAACTAAAGAAAGTAATGAGTAGAAACGCCATTATCACATTGCACAAAGAATAAAATTAACCAATGTGCAATCTGTATGCAAAATCGGGTTAAATTGGCAATTTTTACAATGTGAAATAAAATATTTGGTTAATTGTGTTATGGCATTTTTGGGCTATAACTATTATAATTTTTGTTAGTACGGTTGCTATGACCGAAACATTTATTTCTAGGAGGAAAATTAATATGGCAGGGTTATCTTTGAAGAACATCTGTAAGGTTTATCCTAACGGTTATGAAGCTGTTAAGGATTTCAATCTTGAAATTGCAGATCAGGAATTCATAATTTTCGTAGGACCTTCAGGATGTGGTAAGTCTACTACACTTCGTATGATTGCAGGTCTTGAGGACATCAGTTCAGGCGAACTCAGAATCGGTGACAGACTTATCAATGATGTAGAGCCTAAGGATAGAGATATTGCGATGGTATTCCAGAGCTACGCTCTTTATCCACATATGACAGTATATGAGAACATGGCATTTGGTCTTAAGTTACGTAAGGTACCTAAAGACGAAATCGATAAGATGGTTAAGGAAGCAGCTAAGATCCTTGACTTAACTCCACTTCTTGATCGTAAGCCAAAGGCTTTATCAGGTGGACAGAGACAGAGAGTTGCTATGGGACGTGCTATCGTTCGTAATCCTAAGGTATTCCTTATGGACGAGCCTCTTTCAAACCTTGATGCAAAACTTCGTGTACAGATGAGAATTGAGATCGCTAAGCTTCATCAGAGACTTGGCACAACCATCATCTACGTTACACATGACCAGACAGAGGCTATGACTCTTGGTACAAGAATCGTAGTTATGAAGGATGGTGTTATCCAGCAGGTTGATACACCTCAGAACCTTTATGATAAGCCATGCAACTTATTCGTTGCAGGTTTCATGGGATCACCACAGATGAACTTCCTTGATGCTATCGTTGAAGTATCAGGCGAGACAGCTTACCTTAACGTAGCTGGACATCAGATTCCACTTCCACCAGCTAAATCAAAGAAACTTATTGATGGCGGTTATGATGGAAAATCCGTAACATTCGGTATCCGTCCTGAGGATGTATATGATTCAGAGATGTATGTTGAAACATCACCTATGAGCGTATTCGAATCAACAATTAAGGTTTACGAGCTTCTTGGTGCTGAAGTATTCTTATACTTCGATCTTGAGATGTTCCCAATGACAGCAAGAGTTGATTCAAGAACAACTGCTAGACCTGGTGATACAATTAAGTTTGCTCTTGACGTTGAGAAGATTCATGTATTCGATAAGGAAACAGAGCAGGTTATTACAAACTAGTTTGTAATTTGAAATTAGACTTAAAGGGGTGCACAGTTTGTGCACCCCTTTTTTACAGAGAGATTGGGAAATATGAAAAGTATAGAAGAAATCAGAGAATTTTTCGCTAAGGATGCCTTTGCTACCAATGCAGGGGGATATATTGAAGAAGTAGGTGATAATTATTCAGTATGCTCCATGCCTGTGGATGAAAGACATGTTAATGCTGTAGGAAATGTAATGGGAGGCGTGTATTTCACGCTGGCGGATTTTGCCTTTGCTGTTGCAACCAACCATGAAAATCCTAATGTGGTATCACTGGATTCCACCATTAATTTCCTAGGAATTGCAAAGGGAAAGAAAATTTATGCCAGGGCTGAGTGTGTTAAGGATGGAAGAACCACCTGCGTATATGTGATTACCATCACAGATGAAGGTGGTAAGGAAGTAGCGAGAGTTACAACTACAGGATATAAGTTTGTTTAAGGATATTCATGAATAGAACGGACCTTCCAATAGAATATGCCAGTAGAATGGAAGAACTCTTAGGGGATGAATATGATGCTTATTTAGCATCCCTTGATAAGCCATTACATAAGGGGCTCAGGGTTAATTCACTTAAGACGGATGGTGCCTGCGTGATGAAACTTCTTGGCAGGGATTTAAAGCCTGTACCCTGGGCATCTTTGGGATATTATTATAATGAGGATGAGATTAAGCCGGGGAAAAGTCCTTATTTTGAGGCAGGACTTTATTATATTCAGGAGCCTTCGGCCATGTGTGTGGCGGAGATAGCCATGGAATCGGCGAAGGATTTGAGAATAGATAAGTCAGAGCTTAAGGTGCTTGATTTATGTGCAGCTCCAGGCGGCAAGACTACCTATCTTGCAGCGCTTATGGAGAATAAAGGGCTTCTTGTTGCCAATGAAATTAATGCAGGAAGAGCGGCTGTTCTCTCACAGAATGTTGAAAGATGCGCGATTACCAATACTGTTGTAATCTCGGAAAATCCTGTGAAACTTGCTGACAGGTTTGAGAATTACTTTGATTTGATTGTGGTGGACGCACCGTGCTCAGGAGAGGGAATGTTCCGAAAGGAAGAGGACGCCCTTAATATGTGGAGCCCTGATAATGTGCTGATGTGCGCCGAAAGACAAAAAGAAATTATGGATGCGGCATCAAAAATGCTTAAAGGCACGGGCAGAATTGTTTATTCAACCTGTACTTTTGCAATGGAAGAAGATGAGAATCTTATAAAGGATTTTCTGGATACGCATGAAGATTTTAAAACAATTCCAAGCCCTTATAAGAAATTCTTTAAAGAAGGATATGAACCTGTAGGGAACGGAATGAGACTTTTTCCACATTTGATAGACGGGGAAGGACATTTTGCCTGCGTCCTTGGAAGAGATGAAGATGTGGAAGAGGCCAGGCCTTACAAGAAGAAGGGCAATGACAGGAATACCCTTGCGATGATGCAGGTTGCAAAGAAGTTTTTTAAGGAAAACTTTAATGAAGGTTTTTGGGAAAGATATGAAGGCGGGGATTTTATCAGTTTTGGAGATAATTTATATCTGATGCCGATGGCCATGAATCTTGATAAATTGAAGGTTTTAAGACCGGGACTGGAACTTGGAACGGTAGTGAAAGAAAGATTTATTCCTTCTCACGCACTTTCTTTGATTATTAGTCCAAAAGATGTTAAAATTAGTTTAAGTATGGCCGAAGATGAGGTGACTAATTATCTGAAAGGTCTTACCCTTAATGTGGATGAACCGGGTAAGGACGGCTGGGCACTTATGTGCGTGGACGGATATTCCATTGGCTGGGGAAAAAAGGTCGGAAATACAATAAAGAACCACTATCCTAAGGGACTTAGGTGGAATTAGAAAGGTTAATAAATGAAAGTATATATTGATGGCAGTGAAGGCACAACAGGTCTTCGTATTAATGAAAGATTTACGGGAAGGGATGATATCGAGATTTTGAAGATTAATCCGGAACTTCGTAAGGATCCTGAAGAAAGAAGGAAATTCATTAATGCATCTGATGTAACATTTCTCTGTCTGCCGGATGCAGCTTCCATCGAGGCTGTAACTCTTATTGATAAGAACAATGACCATACAGTAATTATTGATGCGTCCACAGCTCACAGAACTGCTGAGGGCTGGGCTTATGGTCTTCCGGAGCTTGGAAAGAATTTCCTTGAAAATATAAAGACAAGTAACAGAATTGCCAACCCGGGCTGCTATGCGACGGGATTTCTGCTTGATGTTTATCCCATGATTGCCATGGATTTAATTGGTAAGGATTATCCTGTCTGTGTTAATGCTTTATCCGGTTATTCGGGAGCTGGCAAAAAGGGAATTGCAATGTATGAGGCTGAGGATAAGAGAGAGGATTTATATTCTCCAAGAATGTATGCTTTATCCCAGAATCATAAGCATCTTAAAGAAATGCAGGCAGTATCCGGTCTTGACAGGGCTCCGCTTTTTGTTCCAGTAGTGGATGATTATTATTGCGGCATGATTGTTACATTCCCGGTTTATGCTGACCTTATGAAGAAGAAAATGACTCCGGCTGAGGTGAGAGAGAGTTTCGCCGGGTATTTTGAAGGTCAGGAATTCATCCATGTAATGCCTTATGGTTCGGAGGAAGAATACAGTTCTTTCCTTGCGGCCAATATGATGGCAGGAAGAGATGATGCTTTAATATATGTAACGGGTAATGATGACAGAATACTCATTTCCACAGTTATTGATAATCTTGGAAAAGGTGCATCAGGCGCCGCCATTGAATGTATGAATATCCGCATGGGCTTACCGGCCGCTACGGGATTAAATATTAAATAAGGACTTAAGGATAATGATTGAGATTATACTAATTGTGTCTGTATTATGTGGCATCGGCATTCCTTTTATTATCTGGGGAATCACGCCGTGGCTTATCCTTTGGATTCCTCTTTTTGGAATAGGCATATATGCAGTGCTTCTTGCTTTGTACTTTATTGTGCTGATTATTATGGGGCTGTTTTTTGACAGCAAGAAGGAATTTTATGAGCCCAATGATTTTATCTATGGGGTTTTAAGGGATTTAGGACATACTCTTAACAGACTTTCAAGAATCAAAATTCATGTTGAGGGCAGGGAACTGATTCCAAAGGATCAGAAATATCTGCTTATATCCAATCACATTTCCAATTATGACCCCATTGTAAATGTGGATGTATTCAAGGATAAAAACGTGGTTTATATTTCCAAGGAATCGAACTTCCACATACCTATTGCGGGAAGACTTGCCAAGGGTTCGGGCTTTCTGGCCATTGACAGGGAAGATGTGCGTAAGGCTATGGGCACCATTAACAGGGCAGCCGAATACATAAAGGCAGACAAGGCCAGCGTGTGCATATATCCTGAAGGCACAAGAAATAAAACAGATGAGAAACTTTTGGAGTTTAGAAACGGCGCTCTCAAAATCGCCACCAAGGCTAAGTGTCCTCTGGTTATCATGACGATTCGAGGCACCAGGGATGTAGTTAAGAATTTTCCATTTAAGAGAACTCACGTATATGTGAAGGTGGGAGAAGTAATTCCTGCAGACAAGGTGGCTTCAATGAAGACAAATGAGCTTTCGGATGAAGCAAGAAAGATTATGCTTGAGTTTTTGAATGAAGATATTAAGTAGGTGATAATATGGGTAATGTTACTTCCTGTGATACATGTCAGTATTATACATATGATGAGGATATGGAAGAATATGTATGCGACATGGATATGGATGAGGATGATTACGGTCGTTTAGTGGGCGGTAATTTTAAGGGGTGCCCTTATTATAAAGACGGGGATGAATATAAGGTTGTAAGACATCAGATGTAATTGTGGAGAGGGAGAAGTCATGCAGTCAGATTTAATTATTAAGGAAAATGAGCTAATTGATCCTAAGGAATATCCTGATAGTGATGAGAATATAATCGAGGATTTTAACCGGAGGATTAAAATGTGTATGGGTATCATTACGGCCCTAAGTAAGGAATATCACACAATCTGGATTGTGCGTATTTCCGATATGACCATGAGACTTTACCGTACCACGGGCGAGAATACTTCAAGAGCCGTGGTGGAACTTGGTCTTAAATACCAGAAATATGACAAGTATATCAAGGAATATATAGACAGATATGTGGTTAACCGCAATGAGACCATGCTTGATGAGGTTGGTCCGGAGGCAGTTTTAAGTCACATCAATGACGGAAGCCTTTATACCGTGGACTATATGAGAATGGCTGACAGCGGTGAGATTACCTATCACCAGATGGCTTTTGCATTATCGGGTGCGCCGGGTGAGGCGGATAGTTTCGTATTTGCCTATAAGGATGTGGATTCTACCATTAAGAAGCATATCGCCGACAAGCGATATTTAAGAGATCAGCTTGACATGGTTCAGACACTTAGCCGCGATTATTATAACGTATTCAGGATTGATCCCATCACCGGTGATGTTATTATCATCAAACTTGATGGCTATGTAACCAAGGGTATGGAAGGCCCGGGTGCCAAAATTTATCCTTATCCTGTGCTTTGCAATCAGTATATTAAGGACAGGGCCTACGAGGAAGACCAGCCCTGGCTTTATGATGCCATGAGCCTTGAGGCCGTTAAGGAGAAACTTCAGACTCAGGATGAATATGTATCTATTTATCGCGGTGTTGACAAGGGTGAGATTCATTATTATCAGTTCACCTATGTTAAAATTAATCCCAATAATCCGGAAAGCGGCATTCTTGCCGGTTTCAAAAACGCCGACTACATCGTAGAGTCAGCCCGTGAAAGAGAGAATCTTCAGATTCAGGCCAAGACAGATATTATGTCAGGCCTGCTTAACCGCGGTACCGGTGAGAAGATGGTTATTGACGCCATTGCCAATAAGAAGAACGGTATGCTGTGTATCATGGACATTGATAAATTTAAAGGCATCAACGACAGATACGGTCATCTCGCAGGTGACAAGGTTATCTGCGCCATTGCCCGTATTCTTAGTGATGTGTTCAAGGAAAACAGCGTGGTATTCCGTCTTGGCGGCGACGAGTATGCGGTATATGCCATGAATGTAGGCGATGAAACGACGGGGGCCAGGTTGATTAATGATGTATTCGCCAGAATTAAGGAAGTGGATATTCCTGAGATTGGTGACCTGGATGTCTATATCAGTGTGGGAGCCGTCATGGTTAAAACCGACGAAAGCACCGAGTTCGAGAACTGGTATAAGAAAGCGGATACCGGCGTATACGAAAGCAAGAAGCAAAACGGCAGTGCTTTAACATTTATGGAATGAAATATACATCAGTAAACGAATATTTAAAAAACAAATATGGGCATAAATTGTACAAAATTGCCGTCGACGCAGGTTTTACCTGCCCTAACCGTGACGGCTCCCTTGGGATGGGAGGATGTATCTTCTGCTCCGGAAGAGGGAGCGGGGATTTTGCCGCCGACAGGTTAATGAGTGTACATAAGCAGATTGAGGAAGGAAAGAAACTCATCCTTAATAAGATGCCCAAAGAAAGAAATGAAGGGCCTGAATTTATTGCATATTTTCAGGCCTTTACTAATACTTATGCTCCTGTTTCGGTGCTTAGGGAGAAATACATGGAGGCGGTTAATCATCCGGACATCGCAATAATTGATATTGCAACAAGACCGGACTGTCTGGGGGATGATGTGCTTGGGCTTATAAAAGAGATAAATGAGATTAAGCCTGTGTGGGTTGAGCTTGGGCTTCAGAGTATTCATGAATCAACGGCTAAGTATATAAGAAGGGGATATGAACTGCCGGTTTATGACAAGGCGGTATCCGATCTGGCTTTAATAGGGATAGAGCAGATTATAACCCATCTGATCTTAGGGCTTCCCGGGGAGAGCAAAGAGATGATGCTAAAGAGTGTTGATTATGTGGCAGCGTCAAAGTCTAACGGAATTAAGCTTCAGCTTCTTCATGTGCTTAAGGGAACGGACCTTGCGGCCGAGTATGAGAAGGGCGCTTTTAAATGTCTTGAGTTTGAAGAATATGTGGAACTGGTGAAGGAATGTGTTTCACATATCCCGGAAGATATGGTTATTCACAGGCTGACAGGTGACGGACCTAAGAAGGATTTGATAGCACCACTGTGGAGCGGGGATAAGAAGAGGGTAATTAATGCGTTAAGGAAGGCAATTGATTGAAATGAACCTTGTCTTGGCGTACAATGACAATAAGGGGGTGATATAAATGGATGAGAATATTCAGACTTTAAAAGAGTGGATTGATGGCAGCGATAACATAGTATTCTTCGGAGGAGCAGGAGTGTCCACGGAAAGCGGTATTCCCGATTTCAGGTCGGTGGACGGCTTATATCACCAAAAATATGATTATCCGCCGGAGACAATTTTAAGCCATACATTCTTTATGAGAAAGACTGAGGATTTCTATAAGTTCTACAGGGACAAGCTTTTGCTGGAGGGTGTTAAGCCTAACAAGGCTCATGAGAGACTGGCTCTTCTGGAACAGCGCGGCAAACTGAAGGCTGTAATTACTCAGAATATCGATGGCCTTCATCAGATGGCGGGCTCTAAAGAGGTAATGGAACTTCACGGAAGCGTGCTTAGAAATTACTGTATGAAATGCGGCAAGTTTCATGATGTGGAAGATATCAAGGCCCAGAGCGGCGTGCCTAAGTGCGAGTGCGGCGGCATCATTAAGCCGGATGTTGTACTTTACGAAGAAGGCCTCGATAATATGACAATAACCAAGTCAATTCAGTATATCTCAAATGCAGATGTACTTATTATAGGAGGAACCTCCCTGGTTGTATATCCGGCAGCAGGACTGATTGATTATTACAGAGGACACAAACTTGTTCTCATTAATATGCAGCCAACTCCTCAGGACGACAGGGCGGATTTGATTGTAAGGGGTAAGATTGGCGAGATAATGAGCCAGGTGGTTGAGGAGTAGAGTTTTGTTAGATATAAAAGTAGACGACATAGTAACATTCAAGAAAAAACACCCTTGCGGGGGTAAAGAGTGGAAGGTTTTAAGGACGGGAGCTGATTATAAGCTTGAGTGCACCACCTGTAATCATCAGATTATGATTACGAGAGCAACCCTTGAAAAAAGCCTTGCAAGAAAATCATGAATGTGATATAGTAAAAGTCCGTAGTGTAATTTCCTTGCTCGTATTATGTGTACGGGCCAGAGACCAAAAGGAGGTAAACAGATGAACAAGTATGAATTAGCCGTTGTTATTAGCGCTAAGGCTGATGACGAAGCGAGGGCTGCATCTTTAGAGAAGTGTAAAAAACTTATCGAAAGATTCCAGGGTACAATTACTGACGTAAATGATGCCGGAAAGAAGAAATTAGCTTACGAGATTCAGAAGATGAACGAAGCTTACTATTACTTCATCCAGTTCGAAGCTCCAACAACAGCTCCAGCTGAGATTGAGCATCGTGTTCGTATTGTTGAAAATGTCATCAGATTCTTAGTTGTTAAAGCAGACGAAGAATAAGAAATGAGGCAATTATGAACAAAGTAATTTTAATGGGTCGTCTTACTAAGGACCCAGTTGTAAATAGTTCAGCAAACGGTAGTGTAGTAAGATATACTTTAGCAGTAGACAGGAGATTCACAAAGAAGGATGATCCTAATGCTCAGACTGCTGATTTTATCGGCATTGTTGCTTTTGGCAAGAGCGCTGAATTTGCTGAAAAGTATTTTCACAAAGGAACTAAAGTAGTTGTTACCGGACGTATTCAGACCGGTAGCTATCAGAAAGATGGTCAGACCATCTATACAACTGACGTAGTAGCAGAAGATCAGGAATTCGCAGAGAGCAAGAATGCTCAGGGCGCTTCCGGAGCAGCAGCACCTTCACAGGGCGGCGGCGCACCGGTTGACGATGCAGGATTCATGAATGTTACTGACGGAGCAGTTGATGATGTGCCTTTCATCTAAGGATTAATATAGGAGGCAATTATGGCATTCGTTAAAGCAGATAAAGCAGATGCTTCTCAGAGAAGAAGAGGCAATGCACATAGAAGAAAAAAAGTATGTGTATTCTGCGGTAAAGATAATGTAATTGATTATAAGGATGTAGCTAAGCTTAAAAGATACGTATCAGAGAACGGTAAGATTCTTCCTAGAAGAGTAACCGGTAACTGTGCTAAGCATCAGAGAGCAATCACAGTAGCTATCAAGAGAGCTCGTCATATCGCTCTTATGCCTTATGTTTGTGATTAATTAAAAATATTTTTAGGGCCATTACTGATTGTGGGTAATGGCCTTTTTTCTTTTGCGGGATTTCACCAAAAGAGGTGGAACAATTATAAGAAAAATGCTATAATAAATTTGATTTTGTTGTTTTTCTTAAGGAGAAATTAATGGCAAGAAGCAATAAGATAAAAACAAGAATGCATTCTTATATAGTGATATCTGTTTTGCTGGGGATTTTGCTTGGTGTGATAGATTTCTGGTTATATGTGCTTGATTATAAGGCCGGAATAATGGTTTCCATCTTTTTGGTGATTTATTTCGTGGCAATTTTGTCATTCTTTGCATATTCCAAGAAGTTTATCATTAAGGAAATGGTTGATTTTGCCACCCAGTACGGGCAGGTACAGAAGCAGATTCTTAATAAACTGGAACTTCCCCATGCTTTATTAGACACTACGGGCCGTATACTTTGGATGAATGAGGAATTCCAGAAGATTACAGAGAAACAGGCTTCATATCATAAGAATATAGCGACGATTTTCCCTGAGATTAATGAGGATGTACTTGATAAGGAAAGAAGCAATACAGAGATCGAGTACGAGACTCAGGATTTCAGAGTCGTAACACAGCGTATTGTGGTTGACGATTATGTGGATAATGAATTTTTGGAAGAGACAGATGATTACAATGTAATTATCGGAGTATATCTCTTTAATGAGACAGCTCTTAAAGTTGCCTTAAGAGAGAATGATAACCAGTCTCTTGCAGTAGGACTTTTATATCTGGATAACTGCGACGAAGTTTTGGAGGGTATTCCGGATGTTAAGCAGAGCCTGCTTCTTGCTTTGATAGACAGACGTATCAATAAGTGTATTGCAAACCTTGATGGTATTGTAAGAAAACTGGAGAAGGATAAGTATATTATTATTCTTCGTAAACAGTCAGTTAATCTCTTAAAAGAGAAGAAGTTTGAGATTTTAGAGGAAGTTAAAACTGTTAATATCGGTAACGAAAGACCAATTACTCTTAGTATTGGTATTGGACTTGACGGACTTAGTTATGCTCAGAATGCGGAATTCGCAAGAGCAGCTATCGACCTTGCTCTCGGCCGTGGTGGTGACCAGGCGGTTGTTAAGGTTCCAAATCAGGTTCAGTATTTCGGTGGTAAGAGAGAACAGATGGAGAAGAGTACAAGAGTTAAGGCGAGAGTTAAAGCCCAGGCTCTTGAAGAGATTCTTACCAATAAAGATCAGATATTTGTAATGGGACACAGACTTGGGGATGTGGACAGTTTTGGTTCAGCCGTAGGTATTGCATGTATCGCAAGACATATGCAAAAAGAGATACATATCGTACTTAATGATATCACCCCTTCCCTGGCGCCGGTTGTTGATTTATATAAGTCGCAGCCTGATTATATTGAAGGCACAATCATGACAAGTCAGCAGGCATTGGAAGCAGTTGGCTCCAATGCGGTTCTGGTTGTTGTGGATATTAATAAGCCATCCATTACTGAATGTCCGGATCTTCTGAAGAAATGTAAAGCAATTGTAGTTTTGGATCACCACAGACAGGGAACGGAAGTAATTGATAATGCGACTCTTTCATATATTGAGCCATATGCATCATCAGCCTGCGAAATGGTATCCGAGATCCTGCAGTATATAGCAAATGGAATCAAAATCAGCGGCATCGAAGCTGACTGTATGTATTCAGGTATCGTAATTGATACCAATAATTTCACAACCAAGACCGGTGTAAGAACTTTTGAAGCAGCAGCTTATCTTAGAAGAACCGGTGCAGATGTTACCAGAGTTCGTAAGCTCTTCAGGGAAGATGCTTCAGAATATATGGCCAAGGCCAGAACCATCAGGGATGCATATATTTATAAGAACGATTATGCCATCTCAATATGTGATGGAACCACATGTCAGAGTCCTACAATTGTTGCGGCTCAGGCAGCAAATGAATTACTTAATATCATTGGCGTTAAGGCAAGTTTCGTATTTGTTGAATACCAGAGCAGGATATACTTAAGCGCCAGATCAATTGATGAACTTAATGTTCAGGTTATTACAGAAAAACTTGGAGGCGGCGGACACATGAACGTTGCCGGTGCTCAGTTTACAGGTATTACCTGTGAAGAAGCAGCAGAAAAATTAAAAGAAGTGCTTGATAAAGAAATCGAGAGTGGTGAGGTGTAAGTTATGCAGGTTATTTTATTACAGGATGTTAAATCTTTAGGCAAAAAAGGTGACATGCTTGAAATCAATGACGGATATGCAAGAAATTATATAATTCCAAAGAAACTGGGAGTTCCGGCTAATGAGGCCAATAAGAACGACCTTAAACTTCATAAAGCCAACGAGGCCAAAATCGCCAAAGAAAATCTTGAGACAGCCAAAGAACTTGGTGCAAAGATTGAGAAGGTCAGCGTAAATGTTCCGATTAAGGTTGGTGAAAACGGCAGGGCTTTTGGCGCAGTTACAGCTAAGGAAATCAGTGATGCTCTGGATAAACAGTGTGGCATTAAAGTTGATAAGAAGAAGATTCAGCTTAAAGAAGCAATCAAAGCGGTCAGCGAGGCTGATGTACCTGTTAAGTTACACCCTGAAGTAACTGCCTTACTTAAAGTTAAGGTAGTGGCAGAATAATAACATTTCGGGGGATAAATGAAATGGATGACAATGTAGTAAACAGGGTGATTCCACACTCTACGGAAGCCGAGCAGAGCGTAATCGGCGCCATGATGGTTGATAATGAAGTTATCTCCGTGGCTGCAGATCTGATTACGGGAAGCGACTTCTATAATAAACAATATGGAATAATTTTTGATACAATAGTTGAGCTGAGTGCCCAGCATGTTGATATAGATATAGTAACATTAAGGGAAGCGCTGAAAGCCAAACAGCTTCCGGAAGATGTTTGCTCAGTAGAATATATTAAGGACTTTGTAGTTAATGTGCCGACAGCAGTTAATATAAAGTCATATGCCGAAATAGTCAGGGAAAAGAGTGACAGAAGACGTGTAATCCGTGCGGCTGAGAAGGTAGTCACAAGGGGCTACGAAGATAATGACAGCATCATGGACTATAAGGCAGAGTCCGAGAAGGCTTTATTCGAAGTTTTTCAGGACAGGGGCAATGCTGAATTTGAGAGTATTACATCCGTAGTTTCAAGAGCTCTGGATGATATATATAAAAGATATAAGAATGATGGTGAACTTACCGGTCTTAATACCGGCTTTACCAAGCTTAACTCAATGACAGCTGGTCTTCAGAAATCAGACCTTATTCTTATTGCGGCAAGACCTTCAATGGGTAAAACCGCCTTCGCTCTTAATATTGCACTTAATGTGGCATTAAGAGAAAGAAAGACTGTTGCATTATTCTCTTTGGAAATGTCCAAGGTTCAGCTGGTTAACCGTCTTATTGCCATGGAGTCCAAGGTGGATTCCAAGAAGATAAGGGAGGGTTCAATATCAGATGAATCTGAGTGGGCAAAACTGGTTGAGGGTAGTGCTGAAGTTGGTATGGCGAGGCTTTTTGTAGATGATACAAGTAGTATCAGCCCTCAGGAAATCAGATCAAAGTGCCGTAAGTTAAAACTTGAAGAGGATTTGTCATTGGTAGTAATCGACTACTTACAGCTGATGTCAGGTAATGGCAAGTCAGACAGCAGACAGCAGGAAATCTCAGAGATATCAAGATCTCTTAAGTCCCTGGCAAGAGAACTGGACATTCCTGTTATCGCACTTTCACAGCTTAACCGTGCAGTTGACTCAAGAGCTGATCACATTCCTGTACTTGCAGACCTTCGTGAATCCGGTGCCATCGAGCAGGATGCGGACGTTGTAATGTTCATTTACAGGGATGATTATTATACAAAAGAAAAGTCGGAAAGACCTAATGTTGCAGATATTATTATAGCTAAACAGCGTAACGGCCCGGTAGGAACCGTATCACTGGCATGGCTTCCAAGCTTCACGCAGTTCTGCGATCTGGAAGTTGATAAGAGCTAACAAACACAATAATTATAAATACAAAATAATTATAAATACAAAAAAGCAGCCTTACGGCTGCTTTTAATTTTGACTTTATTAATTAATTATGCTTCTGTGATAGCACCTGCAGGACATCCGTCTGCACATGCGCCACAACCTAAACAAGCGTCTGCATCGATAACATACTTATCTTCGCCTTCTGAAATAGCTTCTGCAGGACACTGAGCTGCGCAAGCACCACACTGAATACATTCATCTCCGATTTGATATGCCATGGTAAATACCTCCTTATAAAAGTATTATAAATTAACTTTGCCAATCTACGGTTACATAATATATCAAAAGTTTTAAGTTAGTCAATGCTAATTGCTTGACTTATGGCTTTTTTTTCATATAATTATTCATTAGGGAATGGGGACTGAGAAAAGGAGAAAAGAGACATGATATTTACTAAAGATATGACAATCGCTGAAATGATTACTGCAAATCCTGATGTGGTGCCTATTTTACTTAATGCTGGTATGCATTGTATTGGCTGCCCTTCAGCCATGGGAGAGACAATTGAGGAAGCTGCAATGGTTCACGGAATTGATGCTGATATGCTTCTTGAAGATATAAATGAACTTTTAAAATAATTAATCTTTATTTATATATGAAAAAGAGTAGGAATATTTCCATTTCCTACTCTTTTTTTCAGGCTTAGCCTTAATTTACAACTGGCTTAGGACTTCAAGTGCATTTCCTTCAATCATTAAAGTATAATTGTTCTTGTTGAAGTTTGCTAATCTGTCTTTGTATGAATATTTAACGGAGCGGGCATTTTTCAAAAATCTTGAAAAATTCGCATTCTGATTTAACTGCACTGTAGGGCAGTAAACATCGAGTACATATAATTTCTCGTTCTCGTCCTTGTAAAGATTGGAACGATAGTGAATAACTTCTGAATTCTTTAACTTGCCGGCTCTGTCGATGAGCTCGCTTAAGATGCCGTATCTGATGGTAACTATCATCTTGTAGTCGCGGCTGTCGTCTAAAAGTACGTTGGCCTGCTCGCTGGTAGCGGCATTGGCAACATTATAGGCAGCCTCTAAATTCTCTTTGCTGATGGACTGATTTCTGTCTTCAGCAGGAGGCATGAAATCAAGTTTTGACGGACGTTTAAGAGCGCTTATTGATTCGGAATCATTATCTTCTTCTTCATCATCGTCCTCGAAGTCGTCATCATAATCGTCATCGTCTTCATCGTCCTCGTCATCTTCAAATGGAAGTTTGAAGGACTCGTTCAGAATATTCGCCAGTGTCTCCAATATGGCATTTATGCTTTCTCCGATAAGATTCGGATCCAAGTTCGATAAATCTCCCGGATTAATTGGAATTGCCTGTTTATTGTTACCATCAAAAAGCTCTATTTTAATATTAGGTATTACTTCACCGGTTTTTGCTGAATTATCATTAAGATTATTTAAGTTAAGCTTGGTTCTGTTAAGGCATCTCGCTAAATCTGCAGGCGAGTTGATTCTTGTAAAGGTAAGCTTAAAGGATAATTCATCCTGAGGTTTCATCTCGATGACCAGGTTGTTGGTGGACATATCTGTTCCGTATTTCTCGCTGGCCTTCTGCAAAATAGTCTTAACCAGGCTCTGAACACCTTCGTTATCCATACTCAGATTGTTAGGAGTAAGCCCGTAATCAGCCAGTTCTTCAATACTAATAATGCATACAACAGTATTGGAATTTTCTAATGAAATTTGCATTGGACATCCTCCTTTATTTTTTTGGTAGTATTTGATATACGCGAGTACATTTTACCATAAAAAAGGCCTCTAAACAATACTATATTTGTTTTTTGAAGTACCGGAAAGTCCCATAAATCAAGGCTTTGAGAGAATACTTAAAAAAATTGGTAATTTTTACCATAGATTCTAAAAAGTGTAACTGATATATTGATTATGCAAGGCCTCTGAAATCCATGTGCCGGAAAGGAGGTCGATATTAATCTATTTAAAATTCACAATTTATTAGGTTGTCTTACTAAACTTAAAATATGGTAATGCCAATCCTAATACTAATCAACAATTAACTATCATACAAATCGATTTTTTATATAATTAATTATTTTATATTTTTTTGTCTAAATGCGTAAGCATTCATTTTTCAGATTCGATTCAGAATTTGAGATCCCAAATTAAAATTAGCATTCAGAGTCCTTGTGATGTTGTCAAAAAAGGAAATTTTACTACGAAGTCCTTTTGGTATTTTAAGGCTGCACCAAGAAAACCCTCGAGTTGTGTAGCAGTAAAAAATTAAAAAATAAATATAATGACGATATCCTGATTATTTGTTATAATGGGGACGGTTGGTTTTAAACCGGAATTGATAGGAGGCGAATTATAATGGCTAAAGGAAGCAAAGCGGCCCGTAAGAAGAGACGTGCCAGAAAGGCTGCAGCCTTTATGAAAAAACTCATTCCAGTACTGGTTGCAATCGTCCTCATTGTAGCTATAGTTGGAATTTTTTATGGTAAGGATATATACGAAAGATTTACAGAGAGTAAAGAAAGAGCAGATAAATTTGAATATTTTGGCATAGCAGGTGAAGACAGTGTGGCTCTTATAATTAATGAGGAGCACTCTGAATATGTGGGCTATGAATATGAAGGAGAATGTTATCTTCCTTTGGATGTGGTAAGGCAGGCTTTTAATAGCAACTTCTACTATAATGTAGATGATCAGGTTCTGATTAATACCACAGGCAAAGAAAATATAGTATATAACGTCTCTTCTGGTGCAAAAAGTTATGACGTGGACGGCTCCCCTGTCTCCACAACATTTGCTCCTGCAGTTCTGAAGGACGGAGAATTATATGTATCCCTTGAATATATAAGTCTTTTTGCGGATATGACTTATACAGAATATGATGACCCTAATCATGTGGTTATATATACAAAGGGATCAAAGGCTGAGGAAGCATTTGCTACAAAGGATACAGCAGTAAGATACAGAGGCGGCATCAAGAGTCCTATACTTGAGGACCTTACTGAAGGTGAGGAAGTATATGTCTTAGAGGAACTTGATGACTGGACCAAAGTCCTTACAGACGAAGGCTATATTGGTTATGTAATGAGTAAGCGTCTTAACATGAGCGGATCTGCATATACTGTAGACATTAAGGGCGCAACATATACAGTATCAATTGCAAGCCTTACCAAAGAAGAAAAAGAAAATGTATTATTCGTTCAGGTTATGAATCAGGCATCTAATGTTGCAATTGACGATGTATTGGGACAGGAAGCAGGTATTACCAGCCTTACATCAGGCGTTAAGACCATTGCACCAACCTGGTTTAGAATTCTTGATAATGAAGGGAATATTGAGAATATTTCCGATAAGGCATATGTTGACAAAATAAACGCATATGGCATAGATGTCTGGGGAGTATGGACTGATGTGGATTATTCAGTAGACCTGGGTGCAATCCTTCGAAATACTTCAAAGAGAAATAAACTTGTGGACAGTATTGTGTCTGACGCCCAGGCGGCAGGCCTTCAGGGTGTTAATATTGATTTTGAGACACTTAAGTCTGATTACGGCCAGGATTTTGTACAGTTTATAAGAGAGTTGTCAGTTAAGACTCATGATGCAGGACTGATTCTTTCAGTAGATAACTATGTTCCGGCAGCCTACAATTCATTCTATGGAATAGACCAGCAGGGTGTATTTGCTGATTATGTAATTATCATGGGATATGATGAGCATTATGCAGGCTCAGCAGAAGCAGGTTCAGTAGCTTCCATTGATTATGTGGAGCAGGGTATTATTCAGGCAACCAATGTTATGCCTGCTAATAAAGTTATTAATGCCATTCCATTCTATACAAGAGCATGGACAACAGCAGCAGGTGAGGTTTCCTCAAAGGCTCTTGGAATGATTGAAGCAAAAGAGTGGGCTAATGCCAATGGTATTGCATTGGAATGGGATAATGAGACCTGTCAGCAATATGGGCAGATTGAAAAAGGCGGAACCTTGTATCAGATCTGGCTTGAAGATCCTGAGTCCATTCAGGTTAAGTTAAGCGTAATGCAGTCTTATGAAGTAGGTGGTGTGGCTGAGTGGAAGGCAGGTCTTGAGGATCCTGTTGTTTGGGGCTACATCGAGGGCTACTTATACGAATAATATGAATGCAGAAATATGTGAATTAACTAAAAATAACATAGACAGTGATGCCATTAAAAGAGCAGGAGAGATTATCCGAAATGGCGGCCTGGTAGTATTTCCTACAGAGACTGTATATGGTCTTGGAGGAGATGGCCTTAATCCTTTATCAAGTAAGAAGATATATGCTGCCAAAGGCAGACCATCCGACAATCCTTTAATCGTTCATATAAGTGATATTAAGGATATTGATAAGATTGCCATAGATATACCGAAGACATTTTATGTACTGGCAGAGGAATTCTGGCCGGGACCTCTTACCATGATACTTAAGGCGTCTGATAATGTTCCAAGGGAAACCACGGGTGGTCTTGATACAGTGGCAGTGAGATTCCCGTCTCACCCTATAGCCAAAGCTTTTATAGAGGCGGCGGGCTCTTATATAGCAGCGCCGAGTGCCAATTTATCAGGTAGACCAAGTCCGACCAAATCATCTCATGTTATTGAAGATTTAGCCGACAGGGTGGATATGATTCTTACCTGTGATGACATTGAAATAGGTCTTGAATCCACAATAGTGGACCTGACAGCTGAAAAACCGATGATATTAAGGCCGGGCTTTATCACCAAAGAAATGCTTGAAGAAGTACTGGGTGAGGTGCAGGTTGATCCGACTTTGATGGATGTAGGCTGCACACAAAGACCTAAGGCTCCCGGAATGAGATACAGACATTATGCTCCAAAAGGAGATATGACTTTATATAAAGGTAGCAGCAAGTGGGTTAAAGAAGAAATAGTCAAAGCCACGAATAAAGCCATTGAAGAAGGTCATAAATGCGGCATAATGACTGCCCATGAAGACTACGATTATTACAGGGATAAACTTCCATTTGATGAGGAAAAACTGGTAATAGTTGATCTTGGCTCCATAGGGAATATGGAGGCAATTGCATCTAACGTATATAAGGCTTTAAGATATTTTGATACCGTTAAGGCAGATGTTATTTCTTCCGAATATTTTGACAGACATGGCCTTGGAGAGGCGGTTATGAATCGCTTGCTTAAAGCGGCAGGTCATCATATAATAGAGGAAGTTTTATAAGGAGATTAGTAAAATGAAGATTTCAATTGGATGCGATCACGGCGGATATGATTTGAAGGAAGCTGTTAAGGCTCATTTGACAGAGGCAGGACATGAGGTAATTGATGTAGGATGCTATGATAAGTCTTCCTGTGATTATCCTGTATTTGGCAAGGCAGCAGCTAAAAAGGTAGCTGATGGCGAGTGCGACAGAGGAGTGCTTATCTGCACTACAGGTATTGGAATGAGCATGGTAGCCAACAAGGTTAAAGGTGTAAGAGCAGCTCTTTGCTCGGATTCCCTGTCTGCAAGACTTACAAGAGAGCATAATAATGCCAATATGTTAGTGCTTGGCGCCGGAATTGTGGGACAGAATCTTGCTCTTAATATTGTTGACGTGTTTATGGGCACGGATTTTTCCAATGCTGAGAGACATGTTAAAAGAGTAAATATGATAGAAGACTGATATGTAAATGGGGGAATAAGCATTATGATGAAGAAAAGAACGGATTATATTAACTGGGACGAGTATTTTACAGCGCTGGCAATTCTGTCGGGGCAGCGTTCCAAAGATCCCAATACCCAGGTGGGAAGCTGTATCGTGGATAAGAATAATCGTATTTTATCCGTAGGATACAATGGTCTTCCTAACGGATGTGATGATGATGACTTCCCTTGGGACAGGGAAGGGGAGCCTATTGAGACCAAGTACCCTTACGTGGCTCACAGCGAACTTAATGCCATTCTTAATTACAGAGGGGGCTCATTAGAGGGCTCTAAGTTATATGTTTCTTTGTTCCCTTGCAATGAATGTGCCAAGGCAATCATTCAGGCAGGTATCAAGGAAGTTGTCTATGATTCCGATAAATATGCAGGAACCCCTATGAATATAGCAAGTAAGAAAATGTTTGACGCAGCGGGCGTTAAGTATACGAAGTACGAACATTCCGGGCGAAAGATAACCATAGAATTATAACAATCTAAAGGTGTATGAAGAAAAGAAGACTGTTTAAGAATATCATAATATCCATACTTCTGGTATCTTCTATGATAAGCGTAACTGTAAAGGCAACAAGTAGCACCCAGCAGCAGCTGCATCAGGCAGAGGAACATCATCAGGATTTGATGGACGAGAAATCAGATATGGAAGATGATAAAACTGACGTACAGGGTCAGCTTTCTTCTTATGCCAATACGCAGGCTTCTTACCAGGAACAGCTCAGACAGTTTACTGCAAGCCTGGAAGATGCAACCAACAATCTTACCTCTCTCGAGGAACAAATCGTATCAAAAGAAAATGAAATAGACGTAACCGAAGGGGAACTGGAGGAAGCCATTGCCGTAAGAGATACTCAGTATGAGGCCATGAAGAAGAGACTTCAGAGTTCTTATGAAATGAGCCAGAGTGCATATCTTGAACTCCTGCTCTCTAAACAGACTCTGGGAGAAATTCTTAATACTGCCGATTATATTAATCAGATGGCAGCCTATGATGATAAGAAGATGGAAGAGTATATGGAGATTACGAGGCAGGTGGAAGAGAAGAAGGCTAATCTTCTTGCCGAAAGAGAAGAACTTGAGAATCTTCATACTCAGGCTGAACTTGAAAAAGAGAGAATAGCAGGTCTGGTTAAAACCGCCCAGGAGAATGTGGATGCATATAATGCCAAGATTAGTGAGGCTCAGGGTGAACTTAATCAGATTAATGCCCAGATTCAGGCCAAGGAAGCTGAGATTGCGGCGTCAGAGTCGGATATTGAGGCTCTTAAGAAGAAATATGAAGAGGAACTGGCACTGTCCAGACTGGCTGCCCAGTCGGCTCACAGAGATATATCAGAGGTTTCTATCGGTGACGGAGACAGATATCTGCTTGCCAATCTTATATATTGTGAAGCAGGGGGTGAGCCTTACGAAGGAAAACTTGCAGTTGCCTCTGTTGTAATGAACAGAGTACTTTCGTCCTGTTATCCAGATACCATATCAGGTGTTATATATCAGAATAAGCAGTTTTCTCCTGTTGCCAGCGGAAGGCTTGCCCTTGCTCTTCAAAGAGGAGATGCCACAGACAGCTGCTATCAGGCAGCAGATGAAGCCATGAGCGGCGTTAATAATATTGGAACGTGCGTATATTTCAGAACTCCTATAGAAGGTTTGACAGGCACTCAGATTGGTGGACATATTTTTTATTAAACAAATCAAAAAGGCATAAAATAAGCGACTTTGGAAAAATCCAAGGTCGCTTTTTAAATTACATATTATCAATATATTTATCTATTATGATCTGGAATCTGTCGAAGTTTTCTTTCACATCCCCGGAAACCAGTATGTTGGTGGTTTCCAGTGCCTTGTGAAGCTGGTCATCATTAATGAGGCCGGTTTTATGGGCTTCGGAGAGTTCATCCAAATCCATGACTTTTACGAAATAGTTAGGATAAACAATAACGTCAGCCAGCAAATCTATGGTGGTAACGCTGTGACTGGCTTTATCAATCACATAATCCACTACATCGCAGTACCAATAGAGGAAGTCTCCATTATTGGAATAGAATTTACTTGCCTTAATTCCCTGATTAATAAGATATAAAGAGATACCGGTTCCGATATCTTTGCGCTTCTTAAGACTGTGCCATCTGGTTATGATGATTTCCTCATCCGCATGCACAATAATATCATCTTTAAGAAGAATACATTCATCCGGAATCAGCCTTTTGCGATATAAAATAAGATTATCCATAACACCCCCATCAAAAACCCTTAAATAAATCTTATATTTTTGCGTAAGAAAAGTCAATTTAATATTGATAACGCATTGCAGCGAGTCATTGTTTTTTGATGACAGATTTGGTATATTATATTTGTGAATAAAGGAATTCGCGGGATGATGGAAAGTGGTGAAATTATGAACACAAGAAAACTGCCAATCGGAATACAGGATTTTGAAGATATAAGAAAAGGACAATACATATATGTGGACAAGACAGAGTATGTGTATAACCTTGTTCATATGGGAAAACCATATTTCTTAAGCCGTCCGAGACGTTTCGGTAAGAGCCTGTTTCTTTCTACGTTAAGATGTTATTTTGAAGGCAAGAAAGAATTATTTAAGGGACTTAAAATAGAAGAATTAGAGAAGAACAATGTGGATTCGTGGCAAAAGTATCCTGTATTTTATTTTGATTTTAATAAAGATGAATATAAGAGAGCAGTAGCATTGGAGGATGTGCTTATAGTTCACCTTGAAAGATGGGAAAGCGAGTATGATGTTGACCCGGGAGACCATTCCCTTGCGGCAAGATTTCAGGAGTTGATAGTAAAGGCCGTGGAAACTACAGGCAGGAATGCGGTGGTTTTGGTAGATGAATATGATAAACCTCTTCTTGAAGTGGGAGACAGTGAGAGACTTGAACATAACAAAGCGGTATTTAAGGGCTTTTTCAGCACCCTTAAGAGTTATGACAGATATCTTAAGTTCGTATTCTTAACAGGAGTAACCAAGTTCTCGAAGGTCAGTATATTCAGTGATTTGAACCAGCTTAATGACATATCATTGGATACAGCATACGGCGGTATATGCGGTATTACCCAATCTGAACTAGAAAGTACCTTTGAACCGGAGATAGAGGAATTAGCAAAGGCCCAGGACCTTGACCGAGAAGAGTGTCTTGATGAACTTAAGAAAATGTATGACGGATATCATTTCAGTCATAATGCGGAGGGCGTATATAATCCTTTCAGTTTAATCAATTCCTTCTCTAAAAAGGAATTCGGTATGTACTGGTTTGCAACAGGAACGCCTACTTTTCTTATAGAGAAGCTTAAAGCATCAAACTTCGATGCCAAGAGTTTCACAGGGGATGATTATTTCGAGGAAGAAAGTTCTCTTACAGATTACAGAATAGAAAGTACCAACCCTATACCGTTATTCTATCAGACGGGATATCTTACCATTAAGGGGTATGATAAGGAATTCAGAAGTTATGCTCTTGGGTATCCGAATGATGAGGTAAAATACGGTTTTCTTAAAAGCCTGGCACCATATTATCTTTGCGCGGAAGAAGATCCGAATCCTCTGGATGTAAGAAGTTTTGTTCTTGATATAAGAAAGGGTAATACAGACGCCCTTAAAGACAGATTCACAGCCCTTTTTGCCAGAATCCCTTATCCAAGCGATGATAAATTAATTGAGAATAACTTCCAGAATGTAATCTATATAGTATTTATGCTACTTGGTCAGTACACCAAAGCGGAAGTACATTCATCCAAGGGAAGAGCCGACTGTATAGTGGAAACAGAGAATTACATATATATCTTTGAGTTTAAGAGAGATAAAACCGCCGAAGAAGCGTTAAAACAGATAGAAGATATGGGCTATGATAAGCCTTATGCCGCAGATAAGAGACAGCTTATTAAGATTGGGGTTAACTTTGATTCCAAGGAAAGAACCGTAAGCGGATGGATGGTGGGGTAGTTTGATTTTCCATTTGGGCAATTTCTTGTTGATATTTAATAAAATGTTTTGTTATAATTACCATACATGAAGTTTGATGAGTGAAAATGAAAAAATCAGGCTTGGAGAGAGCAAGAATTTTGCTCAAAATGAGCGAAAAAAAGGTTTTGGGGACTTGACAGATATGATGAGCAGAAATAAAATGCCACATTACATTACATACATTACATTAGGGTAATTTATACCCTTTTTGCGCCTTGCAATTGCAAGAGGCGTGCAAATGAATACTTGATAATTGATGGATAGCCGTCGGAAGTGACAGGTTTTTAACTTGTCGGTTTCGGCGGTTTTTTGTGCGTTAGCAATGAGAAGCGTCAAGGACGGGATGGGAAACAGACGATGCAAGCTTGCTTGCAATCGACTGTTTGACATTCCGTACGGTGATGCGGCGAATGCCGCATCATTGAGTAAGCGAAGCTTACGAGATGGGCGCTTCTGATAAATAAATCAAAGCCGGACGGATGAGGTTTGCTCGCAAACGGACGGATTATCGAGTAAACAAAGACTAAGAGGTTTAGTTTCGAGGAAATAAACAATCTCAAGGAGGATTAGCAATGAAGAAGAAAAAAATGAAATTTGAAAGGAAACTGATGGCTTTTTTGCTCGCACTAGTTATGGTCATAGGAATTATGCCGGGGATAAGTCTGACGGTGCTGGCAAATCCTAGCGTAAGTGTCCTTAATGGTAGTGGCACCTCAGATGATCCCTATCAGATCAGTACAAAGGACGACTGGGACGTTTTTGCTGAATGGATTAATAGCGGAACGAATGCTGATAAATATTATCGACAGACAGACGATATTAGCGGAATCAGTGCTATCGTTGGAAATTCGCAAAGCACGCCGTTTAAGGGGAGTTATGATGGAAATGGATACACTATTGATGCTGCAATTGATGGATCAAACAATCAATATGTGGCGCCATTCCAATACGCTGATGGTTCGACAATCATGAATGTCAAAATAACGGGAAGCGTCAAAGGCGGGAAGCATTGTTCTGGACTTGTGGGTACAACGATGAGTTCGCCCATTACAATACAATCCTGTGAAGTAGCGGCGACCATAACCGCCACAGATCTGCATTGGGATGGTCCCAGAGCTATGATGGGTGGTTTTATCGGGCACGGACAAGGGAAAAGTAATACGATCAGCGACTGCCTGTTTTCCGGAAACTTTGATAAAACTTCTTCGGATGGTTATTATTGCGTAGGAGTCATCTATGGTTGGAGTGGCAATAATGCCGAAGTCAGCAATTGCCTTGCATACGGTTATGACATAGTTGCAGGTGATGAATGGACTAATGGATTTCAGATTGCGAAAGGTGTAGATCCCTCGAAAACTACCAATTGCTTTTCGCGTGTCGAAGGAACTACAGAAGAATTAGTTGACAGCCTTGGTTCGGGATGGGTAGTGATTGACAATATGGCGGTTCCTTACAGAGGACAACGCCATTCTGCGGTCGTGACCTTTAAGGTAGAAAATGGTTCTTGGGATGAAGTTCAAGGTGATGATGCTAGTGCCGATATCACGGTATCTCTGACCGATACAGTAAAAAATGAGTTGAAGTTGTCAGCAGATCAAATCCCTGCAGTTGGAACTAAACCAAATAGTGGATATGAGGCAGGAAACTGGGATGTCACACCGAATACAGAAACGGAAATAACAGCAGATACTGTTTACACATATACTTTTGCTTCGAGTGTGCCAAGTGGTGATGATGAAGGTGGCAATACGCCTGGTGGAGATACGCCAACTCCGGGAGGGAACGATGAAGGTGGCAATACGCCTGGCGGAGATACACCAACTCCAAGTGATAGTGGCGAAGGTGGTAGTGATACCCCTGCAAGTGACCCGGTTACACCTTCAGGAGATGAGGGAACTAATGGTTCTCAGGGTACGGATGGCGCTACAGGTTATGTGAAGGATGTAACGGGAACCAACGAGGCATCAGGTAATTATACCTTTGGTCAAAGCATAGTTAATAACGGCGACCTTAAGACTTTACTTTCCCTTAGTGATGATGAAGTAAGTCAGGGAACCAAGGTGTGGCTTGATGTTGCAGACCTTGGTAATAATGCACCGGAGAGTGATAAGGCTTTAGTGGAATCCGCCAAGGGCGATTATATAATAGGAACCTATCTTGATATCAATCTCTTTAAGAAAGTGGGCAATAATGAAGCAGTTAAGGTTACAAAGACTAACGGTAATGTGGAAGTAAGCCTTGTAATGCCTGAGGACTTAAGGAAAGAGGGAAGAACCTATGGAATAGTTAGGGTTCATGATGACATGGCTACGCTAATTGCGGCAAGTTACGCAAGAGATTCCCATGCATTAACCTTTAAAACAGATGGATTCTCAACCTATGCAATTGTCTATAAGGACGGCACAGCAACAGGCGGTAATACACCAAGTAATACAAGTACTTCAACTGACAACAGTTCATCAGGAAGTAATAATACTACCACCACCACAACATCAACCGTAGTTCCTAAGACAGACGGAATGAGCGGTATCATGGTGTGGAGCCTGATGCTCATCTTATCCTTAAGTACTCTTGGAGTTGTTGCTTTTATGAGAGTAAAAGAAAACAGGTAAGTAATAATTTCATACAAATGGCAGTGACCACGTCCCAAAGGCGTGGTCATTTTGCGCAAAGAGAGTTTAAATAATTAACATAAATTTTATAGACTTTTATATGGAATTTTAGTATAATTAACAGATAATGTGGTAGATTACAGATGGCAAAGATTGTTAAGTATATTGTATATATTACCCAGTTTGCACTTTTGATGCTGGTTCCCATCTTCCTGTGCTTTTTTGGAGGACTGTACTTGGATAAGTTGCTGGGAACAAGTTTTATAAGCATAATTATGTTTTTTGTGGGGGCTCTTTCGGGAGCAACCGCAGTATACAGAACTATCAAAAAGAATCATAAGGACTGACGAATGACTATAAAGTATGCAGCACATAAAGAGATGATACTTACTCTTGCCATATTGGATGTGTTGATGCTTGCGGCAGGAATATGGTTCGTGCCAAGTAAAACAGTGTGGGTTTTAAGCATTATACTTGGCTTTGTGGCATCTGTCTGTTATGTCAGCGGCATGATGACGGCTATTGAGAAATCGGTGGCAACCTATGAGAAGGGCGGCAACCCTGACAGACTCTACAGACTCCATACGGTAATCAGATATCTGATTATGGCACTGGTGCTGGTGGTGGCCTGTATATCCGATTATTTAAGCCCCATAGTGGTTTTTGTCTGCCTGATTTTTGTTAAAATCGCCGCATACTTAAACCCAAAAGTACATCGCATCTTAACTAAAGGTAAGGAGCCATCCGGGGAGATACCGGAAGATATAGCCGGCGGGGATGTGCAGGGTGTTACCGGGGATGATGAGGAAGAAATAAGAGGTGTCTTCGGTTTAAGAGAAGACCCCAGTGAGGATAATAGTTTCTAGGAGGTATTTGTAATGTACGAAGGCTTAATGTTAACAAGCCAGAACGACGTGGATTTCATGATTCACGGACTCTTTTCGTATAATTTTTTCGGACAGGAACTCTGGATTACAACATCTCATGTGTATCTTTTAATAGTTGTCATTTCACTTATTATATTCTTTATTGTCGGCGGACTCGTATTCAGGAAGGCTGACAAAATACCGGGAACATTTCAGAATATTTTGGAAATAATCGTTGAATTCTTAGATGGAATCGTTAAAGGTTCCATGGGAAGAAACGGCGATGGTTTCAGGAATTATATCGGAGTATTGTTTATCTTTATACTGTTCTCCAATATTTCCGGTCTTTTTGGTTTAAGACCGCCTACAGCGGATTACGGCGTTACACTGCCTCTGGGTATTATTACATTTATGCTGATTCATATTAATCAGTTCAGATTCAATTCCCTTGGCAGTATCTGGAAAGATATGACTTCCCCGCTGCCGCCATGGCTGCCAATATGGCTCCCTATCAATATCATAAGCGAGATAGCGGTGCCTATATCTCTTTCCCTTCGTTTGTTTGCCAACGTGCTTTCGGGAACGGTTATGATGGCTTTGGTATACGGTCTGCTTAAGTGGATTGCCATGGGATGGCCGGCTGCTCTTCATGCATACTTCGACCTGTTTTCCGGTGCGATTCAGACATACGTATTCTGTATGCTTACGATGACATATATCAACAATGCCATCGGAGAAAGAGAAGATGTACAGGAAGAGGCTAAAGCCTGATTATAATACGGATTAAAATACCAGCAGCCCGGGACAGGGCGTGGTTTTAATAAATGCTCATCACACTTAAGGTGAGCTTCAATGCGAAAGAATTAATTCTTAAGGAGGAACAAAAATGGAATTTAATGAGAGCTTTATTTTGGGTTGCTCAGCAATTGGTGCAGGATTGGCAGTTATTGCCGGTATCGGACCTGGTGTAGGTCAGGGTATTGCTGCAGGTTACGGCGCATCAGCAGTTGGTCGCAATCCGGGAGCAAAGGGTGATATCATGTCTACCATGCTTTTAGGACAGGCGGTTGCAGAGACAACAGGTCTTTACGGTCTTCTTATTGCAATGCTCTTATTATTCGTTAAGCCGTTAATCTAAGATTAAAGGTTATTAAATTTTAGGAGGTAGAAAGGTGAACATAGCACCGCAGATTAATATGATGCTATCTGGTGATGCAATGACCCGTCTTTTTGACCTGGATTTGCAGTTGTTGCAGGATTCAGCCCTGACATTGATTGCTGTCTTTGTTTTGTTTTTAGCTGGCTCCTTCTTCTTTTTTAAGCCGGCAAGAAAATTCCTGGAGAATCGTAAAAAAGGCATAGCGGATGATATTGAGAGTGCTAAGAAGGACAAAGAAGAAGCATTAAAACTCAAGGAAGAGTATGCCGCTAAGCTTAAAGAGGCTGACAAGGAAGTGGAGGCAATTCTTGCGGATGCCAGAAAGAAAGGTATTGCCAGTGAGGAAAAAATCATTGGAGATGCCAAGGTTGAGGCAGGACGCATTATGGAGAATGCCCATCATGAGGCAGAACTCTCCAAGCAGAGAGTTGTCAATGAAGTTAAGGACGAAATTATCGATGTTGCTTCAGTAATGGCAGGTAAGATTGTTAAAACCGGCATAGATGACTCAGTTAAGAAACAGTTGCTTGACGAGACACTTAAGGAAATGGGTGATGATACATGGGTAGAGTAGCAGCAAATGCCTATGGCGAGGCACTTATGGAAGTTGCCAAAGACAAAGGCAATATGCAGGATATGCTTGATGAGGCGGTAGCCCTTAAGGATGTGCTTAACAAAAACGGTGATTTTGTCACACTGCTTAACAGTCCCAAGGTGGAGAGCGAAGAGAAGAAAGTTATTCTGAAAAACGTGTTTGAGAACAGATGCTCAGATGAAATCCTTTCTTTTCTCCTGCTGTTGATTGACAAAAACAGATTCGTTTATGTGAAGGATATTCTGGACTATTTTATTGCCCGGGCCAAAGAAAGCCTTGGAATGGGCACAGCGTATGTGACCACAGCCGAAGCCTTAAGTCAGGAAGATAAGGACAGAGTGAAAGCCAGACTTTTGGCAACAACAAGGTACAAGGATATCGAAGTTATATATGATATAGATGAGTCTCTTATTGCGGGAGTTAAGGTGCGCATCAAGGACAGAGTCATAGATAATACTATCAGAAATAAGCTTGATATTATGGAGAAAGGACTCCACGATATACAGCTTTCATAAAGTTTTAGGAAAGGTACGGACTCTTAGTTATGAATTTAAAACCGGAAGAGATCAGTTCTGTAATTAAAGAACAAATTGAGAGATACGAAGATCGCTTAGAGATTTCCAACGTGGGTAACGTAATTCAGGTGGCTGACGGTATTGCCAGAGTTCATGGTCTCGAGAAGGCCATGCAGGGCGAACTTCTTCAGTTCCCTGGGGATGTATACGGAATGGTTATGAACCTCGAGGAAGACAATGTGGGTGTTGTTCTTCTGGGTGATCATAAGAATATTAACGAAGGTGACGTGGTTAAAACCACCGGTCGTGTCGTTGAGGTACCTGTAGGTGATGCTCTCTTGGGAAGAGTTGTCAATGCCTTGGGTCAGCCTATTGACGGCAAGGGCGTTATCGTAACGGATAAACATCGTCAGATTGAAAGAGTTGCTTCGGGCGTTATTACCAGAAAGAGCGTTGATACTCCGCTCCAGACAGGTATTAAGGCCATTGACTCCATGGTTCCTATCGGAAGAGGACAGAGAGAACTTATTATCGGTGACAGACAGACAGGTAAAACTGCCATCGCCATCGATACTATCATCAACCAGAAGGGCCAGGGTGTTAAATGTATTTATGTAGCAATCGGACAGAAGGCTTCAACAGTTGCTTCAATTGTTAAGACCCTGGATGAGTTCGGTGCTATGGCGTATACAACAGTGGTTGCGGCTACAGCCAGCGAACTTGCACCGCTTCAGTATATTGCCCCTTATTCGGGATGTGCCATCGGCGAAGAGTGGATGGAGAACGGAGAAGATGTTCTTGTTATCTATGATGACTTGACCAAGCATGCGGCAGCATACAGAACACTGTCACTTCTTCTTAGAAGACCACCAGGAAGAGAAGCATACCCGGGAGATGTTTTCTATCTTCATTCAAGATTATTGGAGAGAGCTGTTCGTATGAGTGAAGAATACGGCGGAGGCTCTCTTACAGCCCTTCCTATCATTGAGACCCAGGCAGGTGACGTATCCGCATATATTCCTACCAATGTAATCTCTATTACAGATGGTCAGATATATCTTGAAACGGAGATGTTCAATGCAGGTTTCCGTCCTGCTGTTAATGCCGGTCTGTCTGTATCGAGAGTAGGTGGTGCGGCTCAGATTAAGGCTATGAAGAAGATTGCGGCTCCTATCAGAGTTGAACTTGCACAGTACAGAGAATTGGCTGCTTTTGCCCAGTTTGGTTCTGAACTTGATGACGATACCAAAGAAAAGCTTGCTCAGGGCGAAAGAATCAGAGAGATTCTTAAACAGCCTCAGTATAAGCCGATGCCTGTACAGTATCAGGTTATCATTATCTTTGTGGCTACAAGGAAATACCTTCTTGATGTTCCTACATCGGAGATAACAAGATTTGAGAGTGAATTCTTCGAATTCCTTGATACACAGTATCCGGAACTTGTCACATCAATTGCGGACAACAAGGTTATTTCGGAAGATGATGAGGCTAAACTCATCAGAGCTATCGAAGATTTTAAGAAAGATTTTTCATAATATTAAGAGACGGGTAAAATAATATGGCGTCAATGAGAGACATAAAGAGGCGCAGGGCCAGTGTACAGAGCACAGGTCAGATTACCAAGGCTATGAAACTGGTGGCAACTGTTAAACTGCAGAAAGCCAAGAACCGCGCCCTTCAGTCAAAAGAATATTTTAATTGTATGTATAAGACGGTGATTTCGCTTTTAGCCAAGTCCGCCAATACCAGCAATATATATACACAGGCTCCCGAGTCAAACCGCAAGGCGGTTGTGGTTATCACATCCAACAGAGGTCTGGCAGGAGGTTACAACTCCAATGTGGTTAAGTTAATAACACAGAACGAGGAACTTAAAAAAGAAGACCTGGATATATATACAATCGGTAAGAAAGGACAGGAATTCTTATCAAGAAGAGGCTACAGAATCGTGGAAGACCGCTCGGAACTCATGGAAGAGTTCACTTATGCGGATGCAATTAAGCTTTGTAATAAACTCCTTGCTTCCTACGAGGAGGGCGAGGTGGGAGAAATATATATTGCTTACACCAATTTTAAGAATACCGTAAGCCATATCCCTACCCTGCTTAAGTTACTTCCTATTCTGGAAACAGATGATGATTCAATGGATGAGGGTAAGAATGATGATTTAATCATGAATTTCGAGCCGGATGACGAGGAAGCATTACAATTGATTATTCCTAAATATGTAGCAAGCCTTCTTCACGGTGCTTTGATTGAAGCGACAGCTGCCGAGAACGGTGCGAGAATGCAGGCTATGGATTCAGCTACCAATAATGCTGAAGAGATGATAGACAAGTTAACCCTTAAGTACAACAGGGCAAGACAGGGTTCCATCACTCAGGAATTAACGGAGATTATTGCGGGTGCCGAAGCTATTTCGTAAGGCACCTTTAAAGAGAATTAATAAAGAGGTAAGGAGAGCAAAATGGGAAACAGCGGAAAAATCACACAGATTATAGGTGCGGTTTTGGATATTAAGTTCGGCGAAGGCCAGTTACCAGAGATTAATGAAGCTATTTCTATCCCAAGAGATAACGGAGAGGAACTGGTAGTCGAAGTTGCACAGCACTTAGGTGATGATATTGTAAGATGTATTGCCATGGGACCTACAGACGGTTTGGTCAGAGGAATGAGTGCTAATGCTACAGGTAGCCCTATCAGCGTACCGGTTGGTGAGAATACTCTGGGTAGAATGTTTAACGTTTTAGGTAAGCCTATTGATAATAAGCCGGCTCCGGAGGATGTAACCTATGAGCCGATTCATAAGAGTGCACCTACCTTTGCAGAGCAGTCAACCAAGACGGAGATGCTGGAAACAGGTATTAAGGTCGTTGACCTTCTCTGCCCGTATCAAAGAGGTGGTAAAATCGGCCTCTTCGGTGGTGCCGGTGTAGGTAAGACAGTTCTTATTCAGGAACTTATTCGTAATATCGCTACTGAGCATGGTGGATATTCCGTATTCACCGGTGTTGGAGAGAGAACCCGTGAGGGTAATGACCTTTATCATGAAATGCAGGAATCCGGGGTTATCGATAAGACAACCATGGTGTTCGGTCAGATGAACGAGCCACCAGGAGCCCGTATGAGAGTAGGTTTAACAGGACTTACAATGGCTGAGTACTTCAGAGACAAGGGTGGTAAGGATGTGCTTTTGTTCATCGATAACATCTTCCGTTTTACCCAGGCAGGTTCGGAAGTTTCCGCTTTGCTTGGTCGTGTACCTTCAGCCGTTGGTTATCAGCCGACACTTCAGACGGAAATGGGTGCTCTTCAGGAGAGAATCACATCTACAAAGAATGGTTCAATTACATCAGTTCAGGCTGTATATGTTCCTGCGGACGACTTAACAGACCCTGCTCCTGCCACAACTTTCGCTCACCTTGATGCAACCACGGTTCTTTCAAGAAGCATAGTTGAACTTGGTATTTATCCTGCGGTTGACCCGCTGGAATCAACTTCAAGAATTCTTGATCCGAGAATTGTGGGTAATGAGCATTATGAAGTTGCCAGAGGAGTACAGGTGGTACTTCAGAAATATAAAGAATTACAGGATATCATTGCTATCCTTGGTATGGACGAATTGTCGGAAGATGATAAACTTGTGGTTAACAGAGCCCGTAAGATTCAGAGATTCTTATCACAGCCATTCTTCGTTGCAGGACAGTTTACCGGTCTTGAAGGTAAGTATGTTCCGATTTCCGAGACCATCAGAGGATTCAAGGAAATTCTTGAAGGTAAGCATGACAACATTCCTGAGAGTTACTTCCTTAATGCCGGCAGCATAGATGATGTTGTGGCAAAAGCTAATAATGCCAAATAATTGGAGTAGTATATGAGTGATAATGATTTATTCGACTTAAGAGTTGTTACCCCGGAAAGAGTTTTCTATGAGGGTAAGGTTCGAATGGTTGAGTTTAACACAACGGAAGGTGAGATAGGTATATATAAGAATCATATTCCTCTTACCTGCATAGTTGACCCGGGCATATTAACAATTACAGAGCCGGAAGGCCCTAAGAATGCGGCGCTTCATGCCGGCTTCGCTCAGATTATGCCGGATAAGGTTACGATTCTGGCGGAAATTATTGAGTGGCCTGCAGAAATCGATAGAGACAGGGCTGAGAGAGCTAAGGAAAGAGCTACCGAAAGACTTGCAAGTAAAGCACCCGGTATTGATGAAATCAGGGCAGAAGTAGCACTAAAAAAGGCTTTGTGTCGTTTGAATTCACTTGGTTAGGTTTAAGTTAATGGGGATGTAGTGGCTACATCCCCATCTTTGACTTTTTCTTCCTGTTTGAGGATACACCTTTATGAAGATGAAGAGATATATAATCATAAGCCTTAGAGTGCTTCTGGCTATAGTGACTTTCACAGGTGGGCTGTTATTTTTCGATATGTTATTTAACCATTCACACGTATCGGAATATGCTTATCTTGGGTCACCGACTCTGCCGGTACTTGATTTCGTTTATGAGGGAATTGACTGCAACAGAGTCCAGGGCTGTAAGAAAAAAATGGATGTATCTTATATGCGTTCATATCTTACACCTATAAATGAAGACAGAACTTTAAGTGTAAAGATTGATAAAAAAGAACAGAAAATAGCACATATAAGTTATGAGGTAAGGTCATTAGATGGAGAGAGACTTATTGAAGACCATGAGGTGACCGAATATACAGACCTCAATAACCTGGTGAATTTTGATATATTCTTTCAGGATCTGTATGAAGAGGGAAAAGAATATTCCCTTATGATAGTATTATCCACAGTGGATGTGGGAGATGTTTACTATTATACGCAGATAACAAAACTCCCTGATAATGGATTTATGGAGAAAGTTAAATTTGCCAACTTCTTCTCAGATACCATATATGAAGGAGTTAATAATCCTGAAGATTTAATAGTTTACTTGGAGAGTGATTCTACGGGCGATAATTCAAGTTACGGTTACGTGGACATTCACAGTTCCTATAATCAGGTAATCATGAAAGATCTGGATGTATTCAGATATCCGGATGTGGTTACCTATATTGAGGATATTAACGGGGATATAGTTAATGTTTCTCTTGAGTACTTAACAACAATTGGAGAGAATAAGGAAACCAGGTATTTTAAAACAAAGGAGTCCTTCAGAATAAAAACAGGTATCGAAAGATTATATCTTTTGGATTATACCAGAACCATGGATGAGATTATTCAGAAGGACAGGGAACTTTATTATGGCAGCACCATAGTAATCGGTATTGAATCCCATACACCTGAACTTATTCTTTCAGACAATGAAGACATCGTAGCCTTTGTGCATGAGGGCGCGCTCTTTACATGTCACAGTAAAGAAAATAATATATCGGAAGTTTTCTCTTTATATGATGAGGAGATGGACTTAAGAACCTTAAGGGACGATGTGGATATCAAGGTCCTTCGCCTTGATGAAAACGGGGACATGATTTTTGCCGTATATGGCTATATCCCAAGAGGAGTTCATGAGGGAGAGGTCGGAATAATCCTTTATTCCTATACTGCGGAATATAATGTGGCAGACGAAATACTCTTTATTCCATATAATAAGTCGCCATCACTTCTTAAGGACAACGTGGGACGCGGCCTGTTTCTTGGAGACAATGAGGAACTCTTCTGTTATATGGACAGAACCATGTACAGTATCAATCTTTCAAATCTTGATGTGACAGAACTTATTACCGAGATTGATGACCAGGGCTTTAAAATGTCCGTCGACGGCTCCATGATAAGCTACCTTGTAAAACCGGTCAACGGCAAAAGCTCCGAGGTGAAACTCTTAAATCTTCGAACCGGAGGTATCTCTTCCATAAAGGTTAAGGATACGGAAGCCGTTTATCCCCTGGGCTTTATGGAGAATGACCTGATATACGGCATAGCTGACAGGGGGGATATTTATACCGACAGTTATGGTAATGAAACTGCTCCGATGTATGCCATCAGAATCAGAGGAACTGATGGTAAAATCATTAAGAGTTATGAAGAACCGGGAAAATATGTTACCAATATAGAAATAAATGGTAATATGATTGTACTTGAAAGAGTGGAGATGCAGGGCGGGGCTTTTGGCAAAGCTTCTCCTGATACTATTGTAAATAATTATTCCGAAGAGGTAAGTAATAACTATTTTGAAAAAATTGTTACGGAAAACTATGAAACAATAGTTCAGCTTCACCTGGCAAATGAGCTTAATGCCACATCATTAAAGAAGATGACGGCAGAGCATCAGCTTCATGATGGCGTTAAGGCTATAAATATAGATTTAAGTTCAGACATTACCAACTACTATGTATATCATGGGGGTCTGGTAAAGGGTGTATATTCAGATATATCCCAGGCGGTAAGAAAAGCCTATGAACTGGGCGGCCTGGTGGTTGATGATAATGGCGCCTACATATGGAGAAAGGGAAATCTTCATAAGTCTAATCAGATAATGGCAATTGAGGCCAAGTCAGTTAATGATGATGAGGGCGATTTGGAGGTTTGCCTTGAACAGATGCTTGCCCTTGAAGGTTATACGGCTGACATAGGCTATATGATAGACAGGGGCGACAGGGCAGGAGACATCCTTTCTGAAAAACTTAAGGATGTGACGGTTCTTGATTTAACGCTTTGTTCCATGGATATGGTACTCTACTACGTAAATCAGGACATTCCTGTACTGGCAGTCGGAGATAATAATCAGTCATTTTTGATTATTGGTTTTAATGAATATAATGTAGTCCTTTTAGATCCGAATGAGGGCAGCATATATAAAATGGGCATGGGAGACGCTACTGCCATGTTCGTAAGAAACGGTAACAAATTCTTGACATACATTAGATAAATTTAAGGAGGAGAAGATATGCAGAGCAATCTTACTTTATTGACCGATTTGTATGAATTAACAATGATGCAGGGTTATTTTAAGCATGAGGAGCAGAATGTGGAGGTTATTTTTGATGCCTTCTTCAGAACCAACCCGATGGAGAGTGGTTACGCTATTTCTGCCGGCCTTGACCAGGTAATCGAGCTTATTAACAATCTTCATTTTGAGAAGGAAGATATTGATTATTTAAGAAGTCTGGGGATTTTTGAGGAAGATTTCCTGGATTACCTTAAGGACTTTAAGTTTACCGGTGACATCTACGCCATTGAAGAGGGCTCGGTAATGTTCCCTCGTGAGCCTATGATTAAGGTTATTGCACCTATTATGCAGGCTCAGCTTATTGAAACGGCGGTGCTTAATATTATTAACCACCAGAGCCTTATTGCCACCAAGGCAAGCCGTGTATGCTACGCAGCTGAGGGCGATGGAATCATGGAATTTGGTTTAAGAAGAGCTCAGGGCCCGGATGCCGGCGTATATGGCGCAAGGGCAGCAGTTATCGGCGGCTGCGTGGGAACCTCCTGCGTGCTTACAGGCCAGATGTTTGACATTCCGGTTAAGGGCACACATGCTCACAGCTGGATTATGAGTTTCCCTGATGAATATACAGCATTCAGGGCATATTCAAAGATTTATCCGAATGCCTGCCTGCTTTTGGTAGATACATATGATACCCTTAAATCCGGCGTTCCAAATGCCATTAAGGTATTCAAGGAAATGAGAGAAGAGGGCATTGAACTTAAGAATTACGGTATCAGACTGGATTCCGGCGACCTTGCTTATCTTTCCAAGGAAGCAAGAAAAATGCTGGATGAGGCCGGCTTCCCGGATGCAATTATTTCCGCATCCAATGACCTGGATGAATTCCTGATTGCTTCCCTTAAAACCCAGGGAGCCAAAATCACCTCCTGGGGTGTGGGCACTCACCTTATTACTTCCAAGGACTGGCCATCATTTGGCGGTGTATATAAACTTGCAGCAATTAAGGGTGAGGACGGAAGATTCATTCCTAAGATTAAACTCTCGGAAAATACGGAAAAAATCACCAACCCGGGTAACAAGACCATATATCGTATCTATGACAAGGAGTCGGGAAAGATTAAAGCAGACCTCATAGCTTTAGTGGATGAGGTATATGATGTGAATAAGAATCTGCTTCTCTTCGACCCTCAGGAGCCGTGGAAGAAGACGGTGCTTAAGGGCGGCACTTATACCATGAGAGAGATGATGGTTCAGGTCTTTAAGAGAGGCGAATGTATATATAAGACTCCGAAGGTAATGGATATCAGGGCATACTGCCAGAAAGAATTAGAGACCTTATGGCCTGAAACCAGACGTCTTGTTAATCCTCATCAGGTACATGTGGACTTGTCCGGCAGATTATATGATATCAAGATGGCGCTTCTTGATGAGATGAGTATGCAATAAATAGGCGAGTGCAATACAGCCTGGTTACGAGCGCCAGGACAAAATGCTCTTACCAAAGCGATTTGGTGACCCGCACCACTGAGCTTTGGGAAGAGTAGTTTTGGACGACGCGCGAGTTACATAGACTATCATTTGACAATATTTGGATATATAAGTAAAATATAAAAGGTTTTTTATAAGTTAAGTTGCTGTAAGGAAGGTGTAATAATGTATTCTAAGGTAGAAACGGACCTTAAGTTCGTAGAAAGAGAAAAAGAAATTGGGAAATTCTGGCGGGATAATGATATATTCCGTAAGAGTATGGAAAATAGAAAAGAGGGCGAGGTTTATACATTCTATGACGGACCTCCCACTGCCAACGGCAAGCCTCATATCGGACACGTTTTAACAAGAGTTATTAAGGACATGATTCCAAGATACCGTACAATGAAGGGCTATCTGGTTCCTCGTAAAGCGGGATGGGATACTCATGGACTTCCTGTTGAACTGGAAGTAGAGAAGGCTCTTGGTTTAAATGGTAAAGAGCAGATTGAAGAATACGGAATTGAACCTTTCATTAAGCAGTGTAAAGAATCTGTATGGAAATATAAGGGAATGTGGGAAGATTTCTCAGGAACAGTAGGTTTCTGGGCTGATATGGACGACCCTTATGTTACATATCATGATGATTATATTGAGTCAGAGTGGTGGGCTCTTAAGGAAATCTGGAACAAAGGCCTTCTTTATAAGGGCTTTAAAATCGTGCCTTACTGCCCTAGATGCGGAACACCTTTATCATCAGCAGAAGTTTCCCAGGGTTATAAGACTGTTAAGGAAAGATCTGCAATTGTAAGATTTAAGGTAGTTGGCGAGGATGCATACTTCCTTGCATGGACAACCACACCTTGGACACTTCCTTCCAACGTGGCTTTGTGCGTTAACCCTTCAGATACATATTGCAAGGTTAAGGCAGCAGACGGATATACATATTATATGGCGAAGGCTCTTCTGGATACAGTTCTTGGTAAACTTAAAACAGAAGAAACGGAAGCTTATGAGATTTTGGAGACATATACAGGTAAGGACCTTGAATATAAGGAATATGAACCACTTTTTGCATGCGCTAAGGCTGTAGCTGACAAGCAGAACAAGAAGGGCTTCTTCGTAACCTGTGATAACTATGTAACCATGTCAGATGGTACCGGTATCGTACATATTGCTCCGGCTTTCGGTGAAGACGATGCCAATGTAGGACGTAATTACGACCTTCCATTTGTACAGTTCGTAAATGGCAAGGGTGAGATGACAGAAGAGACACCTTATGCCGGCAAGTTTGTTAAGGACGCTGATAAGGACGTGCTTGTAGACCTTGATAAGGAAGGCAAGTTATATGATGCTCCTAAGTTTGAGCATGAATATCCACACTGCTGGAGATGTGACACTCCACTTATCTACTATGCAAGAGAGTCATGGTATATTAAGGAAACAGCAGTTAAGGACGACCTTATCCGCAATAATAATACAGTTAACTGGATTCCTGAATCAATTGGTAAGGGACGTTTCGGTAACTGGCTTGAAAACATTCAGGACTGGGCTATCAGCCGTAACAGATACTGGGGAACTCCTCTTAATATCTGGGAGTGCGAGTGCGGTAACTTCGAATGTATCGGCTCAAGAGAAGAATTAAAGGAAAAATCAGGTAAGGAAGAAGCTTTAACAGTTGAACTTCACAGACCTTATATTGATGAAATAACCATTACCTGCCCTAAGTGCGGCAAGACAATGAAGAGAGTACCGGAAGTTATTGACTGCTGGTTTGACTCAGGTGCAATGCCATTTGCACAGCATCATTATCCATTCGAGAATAAGGATTTATTTGAGCAGCAGTTCCCTGCACAGTTCATCTCTGAAGCTGTTGACCAGACAAGAGGCTGGTTCCATTCACTTATGGCTGAGTCTACACTTTTATTCAACAAGGCTCCTTATGAGAACGTTATCGTTTTAGGTCACGTTCAGGATAAGGACGGCCAGAAGATGAGTAAGAGTAAGGGTAATGCGGTTGATCCTTTCGAAAGTCTTGAGAAGTATGGCGCAGATGCCATCAGATGGTACTTCTACATTAACTCAGCACCATGGCTTCCTAACAGATTCCATGGCGACGCAGTAGTTGAGGGACAACGTAAATTCATGGGTACATTGTGGAATACATATGCATTCTTCGTACTCTATGCAAATATTGATGAATTCGACGCAACCAAATATACACTGGATTACGATAACCTTCCTGTAATGGATAAGTGGTTACTCTCCAAGATGAATACAGTTATTAAGGAAGTAGATGATGATCTCTTTAATTACAGAATACCGGAAGCAGCGAGAGCTCTTCAGGACTTCGTGGATGAGATGAGTAACTGGTATGTTCGTCGTGGCCGTGAGAGATTCTGGGCCAAGGGCATGGAGCAGGACAAAATCAATGCCTACATGACTTTATATACAGCCCTTGTTAATATCGCCAAGATTTCTGCTCCAATGATTCCATTTATGGCAGATGAGATTTATCGTAACTTAGTATGCTCTATTGACAAGGAGGCTCCTATCAGCGTTCATCTTTGCGACTTCCCTGTTGCCGATGAAACAAAGGTTGATAAGAAACTTGAAGAGAATATGGAAGCAGTTCTTAAGATGGTTGTACTTGGCAGAGCATGCCGTAATACATCCAATGTTAAGAACCGTCAGCCTGTAAGTAAGATGTATATTGCATCTGATGTTACATTAGACAGTTTCTATACAGATATAATTAAGGATGAGCTTAATGTTAAGGAGGTGATTTTTACAGATGATTTATCTAACCTCACAACATACAGCTTTAAGCCACAGCTTCGTACAGTAGGTCCTAAGTATGGTAAGAGTCTTGGTGGTATCAAGGAATATCTTGCAAATGTTGATGGTAACAAGGCAATGACTGAACTTGAGATGGAAGGCGCACTTAAGTTTGATGTGGCAGGTGAGGCAATTGAACTTACCAAGGATGACCTTCTTATTGAGATGCAGCAGCAGGAAGGATATCAGGTAGCTTCAGATAATAAGATTACAGTTGCTCTTGATATTAACCTTACAAAGGAACTTATTGAAGAAGGTTATGTGCTTGAGATAATCAGTAAGATTCAGACCATGCGTAAAGATTCAGGCTTCGAGGTTATGGACCATATTAAGGTTTATGTTACAGGAAGCGATGAACTTGCCAGGGTTATCGGAGATAACAAAGATGCAATATCATCCAAGGTTCTTGCCAATGAGATAATTTTGGATTCTAATATTGCTACAGCCAAGGATTGGAATATCAACGGTATTGATGTTCAAATCGGCGTAGAAAAGATATAATTATTATTTTTACAGAGTTTGGAGGACAAGTAATGGCAGCAAGTAAAGATGCACCAAAGAAGACACAGGCTAAGAGCTCAGCAAAGAAAACTGTAGCAAAGAAGACAACTGCTACAGCTAAGAAGGCTGCAACAACAAAGAGCGCAGCAAAGAAGACTACAACTGCGAAGAAAGCAGCAACTACAAAGAAGAGCGCAGCTAAGACCACAGCTCCTAAGACAAGAAAGAGCCCGGTTACAAAGCCGGTAAGCACTTTTGACAAGGAACTGTTCAAAAGAAGTGTCTTATATAATGTTAAGACTATTTATCGTAAAGATATTGAAGAGGCTAATCCTCAGCAGATATTCCAGGCAACAGCTTATGCCATTAAAGACCAGATAATTGACAGATGGCAGAAGACTCAGAAAGAGTATGAAGCTAAAGACCCTAAGACAGTTTACTATCTTTCAATGGAATTCTTAATGGGAAGAGCCTTAGGTAATTCCATGATTAACCTTCTGGCTTATGATGAGGCTAAAGAAGCCCTGGCAGAACTGGGTGTAGACCTTAATGTAATTGAAGATCAGGAGCCGGATGCAGCTTTAGGTAATGGTGGTCTTGGAAGACTTGCAGCATGTTTCCTTGATTCACTTGCAACTTTGGGATATTCAGCATATGGCTGTGGTATCCGTTACCGTTATGGTATGTTCAAGCAGGAAATCAGAGATGGTTATCAGGTAGAGGTTCCGGATAACTGGCTTGCAGACGGTAACCCATTCGAGCTCAGAAGACCGGAATATACCAAGGAAGTTAAGTTCGGTGGTTATGTTAGTGTAAGAGTTGATGAAAACGGACGTAATAACTACTATCAGGAAGGATATCAGGCAGTTAAGGCTGTTCCTTATGACCTTCCAATCGTAGGCTATGGCAACGGAATCGTTAATACTCTTCGTATCTGGGATGCCCAGCCTATCGACTGCTTCAGACTTGATTCTTTTGACAAAGGTGATTATCAGAAGGCGGTTGAGCAGGAGAACCTTGCACGTAATATCGTAGAAGTTCTTTATCCAAACGATAACCACTATGCAGGTAAGGAATTAAGACTTAAACAGCAGTATTTCTTCATCTCAGCTTCAGTACAGGAAGCAATTGAGAAATACATGAGAACCCATAATGATATCAGAAAGTTCTATGAGAAGGTTACCTTCCAGCTTAACGATACACATCCAACTGTAGCAGTAGCAGAACTTATGAGAATCCTTATGGATGAATATTATCTTACATGGGATGAGGCATGGGATGTAACAACCAAGACCTGTGCTTATACCAACCATACAATCATGGCAGAGGCTCTTGAAAAATGGCCAATCGAGTTATTCTCAAGACTTCTTCCAAGAGTTTATCAGATTGTTGAGGAAATCAACAGAAGATTCATCGCTGAAATCGAGAGAAGATATCCTGGTAATCAGGAGAAGGTTCGCAAGATGGCAATCATTTATGATGGTCAGGTTAAGATGGCACATCTTGCAATTGCAGCCGGCTACTCAGTAAATGGTGTTGCAAGACTTCATACAGAGATTCTTAAGAATCAGGAACTTAAAGATTTCTATGAGATGATGCCTGAGAAGTTCAACAATAAGACAAACGGTATCACACAGCGTAGATTCCTTCTTCATGGCAATCCTCTTCTTGCAAGCTGGGTAACAGACCACATTGGCGATGACTGGATTGTAGACCTTCCTGCTATTTCAGGACTTAAGGTTTATGCCGATGATGCCAAGGCTCAGGCTGAGTTCATGAATATTAAATATCAGAACAAGGTAAGACTTGCCAAATATATTAAAGAGCATAACGGAATCGATGTAGACCCTCGTTCAATCTTTGATGTACAGGTTAAGAGATTACATGAATATAAGAGACAGCTTCTTAATATCCTTCATGTAATGTATCTTTACAATGACCTTAAGGAGCATCCAACCAAGAAGTTCTATCCAAGAACATTTATCTTCGGTGCCAAGGCTGCTGCAGGTTACAGAAATGCAAAACTTACAATCAAGTTAATTAACTCAGTTGCTGATGTAATTAATAATGACCCGTCAATCGATGGCAAGATTAAAGTTGTATTTATTGAAAACTACAACGTATCAAATGCAGAGATTATCTTTGCTGCTGCTGATGTATCAGAACAGATTTCCACAGCAAGTAAGGAAGCCAGCGGTACAGGTAACATGAAGTTCATGCTTAACGGCGCAGTAACTATTGGTACAATGGACGGTGCTAACGTTGAAATCGTTGAAGAAGTTGGTAAGCAGAACGCATTTATCTTCGGTCTCTCATCAGATGAAGTTATTAATTATGAGAATAATGGCGGATATGACCCGATGGAGATTTTTAACACTGATCCTGATATCCGTAAGGTGCTCATGCAGCTTATTAATGGTACATATTCACCGGACGACCCGGAGAGATTCCGTCATCTTTACAATTCACTTCTTAATACAGAGAGCACATCAAAGGCTGATACATATTTCATCCTTAAGGACTTCAAGTCTTATGCTGAGGCTCAGAAGAAGGTTGAGAAGGCTTATATGGACGAGAAAAAGTGGGCTAAGATGTCAATGCTTAATGTAGCCTGCTCAGGTAAGTTCACATCAGACAGAACAATTCAGCAGTATGTTGATGAAATCTGGCACCTGGACAAGGTTGTTTTAAAATAATTAATTGCAAAATATATGCCCGGAGTGGTTGCTCCGGGCGTAGTGCGTAAATAGACAGTAAGGAGACAGTAAATGGTAGAATTATTTGATAATGGCGCTTACCTCATTAAGGGCCAGTTGATTGATGAAAAGAACACGGCTGAAGTTAATGCAGCCGCAGGAGCGGAAGTTAATAAGGAAGAGGCTAAGAAGAATACAATCGCTTATGGTATTCTTAATTCTCATAATACTTCAGGCAATATGGACAAGCTTAAAATCAAATTCGATAAGCTTACAAGCCATGATATTACCTTTGTAGGTATTATTCAGACAGCAAGAGCATCAGGCCTTGAAAAATTCCCAATCCCTTACGTTCTTACAAACTGCCATAACTCTCTTTGCGCAGTAGGTGGAACAATTAATGAAGATGACCACATGTTTGGTCTTACATGTGCCAAGAAATACGGTGGTGTATATGTACCACCTCATCAGGCTGTTATTCACCAGTTTGCAAGAGAAATGCTTGCAGGCGGCGGCAAGATGATTCTTGGTTCTGACTCACATACCAGATATGGTGCACTTGGTACCATGGCAATGGGTGAGGGTGGTCCTGAACTTGTTAAACAGCTTCTTAATCAGACATATGATATTAATATGCCTGGCGTGGTTGCAGTATATCTTGAAGGTGAGCCTGTTAAGGGTGTAGGTCCTCAGGACGTTGCCATTGCCATTATCGGTGCTGTATTCAAGAACGGCTATGTTAAGAATAAAGTAATGGAATTCGTAGGCCCGGGTGTGAGCAAGTTATCAGCTGATTTCAGAATCGGTGTTGATGTAATGACCACAGAGACCACCTGTCTTTCATCAATCTGGCAGACAGATGAGAAGATCGAGGAATTTTACGATATCCACGGAAGAAGAGATGATTATAAATATCTCGCACCGGGGGATGTAACATACTATGATGGGGTAATCAAGATTGACTTATCCACCATCAGACCTATGATTGCAATGCCATTCCATCCAAGCAATGCTTATACAATTGAAGAATTCAATGCAAATATGATGGATATCATTGATATTACAGAGAAGAAGGCGCTTGAGAGCCTTGATGGCGCTGTAGAATACAGTTTAAAGGATAAGGTTAGAAACGGTAAGTTCTATGTAGAACAGGGTATCGTGGCAGGATGTGCCGGCGGTGGTTTTGAGAATATCTGCGCCGTGGCTGACATTCTGGATGGCAATTATATCGGTAATGATGCTTTTACCATGAGCGTTTATCCTGCATCAATGCCAATTTACATGGAATTAATCAAAAATGGTACAGCAGCCAAAATCCTCGAATCAGGTGCTGTGCTTAAGACTGCATTCTGTGGTCCTTGCTTCGGCGCTGGTGATACACCTGCCAATAATGCGTTCAGTATCAGACATTCTACAAGAAACTTCCCTAACAGAGAAGGTTCCAAACTTCAGAATGGTCAGATTTCTTCTGTAGCTTTAATGGATGCCAGATCAATTGCAGCAACAGCTGCCAACAAGGGCGAACTTACTGCAGCTACTGATTTTGCAGGAGATTTCAGGAAATATAAATATTACTTTGATTCAAGCATTTATGCTAACAGAGTATATGATTCCAAGGGCGTGGCTCATCCTGAGGTAGAGATTCAGTTTGGCCCAAATATCAAGGACTGGCCGGCAATGTCACCGCTTCCTGAGAATCTTTTACTTAAGGTTGTTTCAGAGATTCATGACAGCGTAACAACAACTGATGAGCTTATTCCATCAGGTGAGACATCTTCATACCGTTCCAATCCTATCGGTCTTGCTGAGTTTACATTATCCAGAAAAGATCCTGAATATGTAGGCAGAGCCAAGGCTATTCAGGTGGCTCAGAAGGCGCTTGAAAAGGGCGAATGTGCAGGTAAGGCTGTGCCGGAAGTAGCTGAGGTAATGGGTGTTATCAAGAAGGACTTCCCGAATGTAAGTCATGATAATCTTGGAATCGGTTCTACAATCTTCGCAGTTAAGCCGGGTGACGGTTCTGCAAGAGAGCAGGCTGCCAGCTGCCAGAAAGTACTGGGCGGCTGGGCTAATATCGCCAATGAATATGCTACCAAGAGATACCGCTCCAACCTTATTAACTGGGGTATGATTCCATTCTTAATTAAGGAAGGTGAACTTCCATTTAAGAACCTGGATTTCATCTTTGTACCAGATGTTAAGAACGCAATTTTGGAAAACAGAAGCGAAATTCAAGCATTTGTGGTTAAAGACGGTAAAATGAACGAATTTACACTAGGTCTTGGGGAACTCACAAATGAAGAAAGACAGATTATTCTTAAAGGCTGCTTAATTAATTACAACAGAATTTAGAGTTCGTGTCATAATTTTCTTAATTCGTGTTTATACTATTTTAATATTTTTAAAAAGTGGTATAGTAGTAAATGAAAAGAGAACATTGATAATTTAACCAAGATATTTTTCTTAAGATTTAATTAGAAGAAGTTATCGGATAGAAGGAATAAGTAATATTTTTAGAGCGGATTTTGATCTTCCACCCATTCAAATGTTAGTGACCATTCAAAATTCTGTACCGGAAGAGAGAATGAAGTAATAAGAATAGAACTTAGGAATTCTCGAAGAAACGGATTTTAGTTAAACTTAAGAATGATTTCTAAAGTTTAAGTTATTAATGTAAATATTTTTAACCGGTGACCTAATCCGTATCGCCGGTTGTAAAAAGGAAACAGCAATAGATCCTTGATGATCATCTCTAGTGCCGTTTCCTTTTTTGTTCGAAGAGGGTGCAAGTAAAGATTTATTTGCATGGCAAATATATATTTGAAAAAATGGTGTAGGCACTTGTGCATAACACCATTTTTTTTAAATATATGTGGTGCGCGGCAGCGCACAAATCTGTATTTGCACCTAACGGACATCGCATGGGGCGTCAGCCCTATGCGATGTAATAACGCAAAATTTTTATAAATCCCCCATAAAAATAACAGACCATATACGTATATATAATAGATGATCACGAAAACCCTTTGTTTAGGAGGCAATATGAAGAGAAAAATATTAATGGGAATAATGGCAATGACAGTATTGATGACAGTTACGGGGTGCAGCGTGGAAGCCCCGACACCGGCGAACGGAGGGGATGAAGAAATACTTTACCAGCCGGAGCTGCCCATGGAGGATGGTGAAATTTCACCTGAGATAGATGAAGATTATCCATCCGGGGATGAGGCGAACAAAAAGGAAGATACCAGTGTGGAAGATAGTCTGAGCGGCGCTGCTTTTAAGTTAATGGCTGAATTGGAGCCGGGTGATGATGGTAATCTCCTTATCTCACCATATTCCATTGATTCTGCAGTTGGCATGGCGGAACTTGGTGCCGGAGGCGCAACATTACAGGAAATGGAAGAAGTGGTCAACGGCAGTGCAGATGTGCTGACTATGGCCGACTATCTTGGGAATATCAAAGAGAGTATGGACACTCAGCAGGATGTGGAATGGAATATTGCCAATTCAATCTGGATGAACCAAAGAGACGATGTACGCCTTAATGAGGATTTTGTTCAAAAGGCTCAGTCATTATACGGCGCAGAGGTTAATGTGCTTCCCTTTAATGATGGGGCCAAGACTCAGATTAACGGCTGGGTTGATACCAATACCAATCACATGATTCCGAAGATTATTAACAATATCCCTCCTGCTGCCGTAAGCTATTTAATCAATGCCGTAGCCTTTGAGGGTAAGTGGGAGAATGAATATGAGGATAGCGAAGTTCTGGAGGATATGGATTTTACCAATGCTGACGGAAGCATTAGCAAAGTTACAATGTTAAGAAGCGAAGAAGACTCCTGCTTCGAATATGAAGGCTCTCTTGCTTTTGCAAGGCCTTATGATGGCGGTAATTATTATTTCGTTGGGCTTGTTCCGGGAAATGACGGCTATAACACGTCAGATATTACGGTAGAAGAATATATCGCTCAGATGGCAGGCAGTGAAGAAAGCTTTTCGGAGGCTTTCTTAAACAGGGAATATGGTGAAGAAGTAAGAGTTTTAATTCCGGAATTTGAAATGGATTATGAGGCGTCTCTTGCCGAAACCTACATGAATATGGGAATGCGCACTCCTTTTGATAAGGACGATGCGGATTTTCAGGCAATGTTTGAGACGGATGGGGCTAATCACCAGTTCTGGATTGATGACATTATCCATAAAACTCATATAGAAGTGGACAGAGAGGGCACTAAAGCAGCCGCTGCTACCGCAGTTGTAATGCTGGAATGTGCGGCAGCGCCTTCTCAGGAGGAAATTAGGGAAGTAATTCTGGACAGACCTTTTGTATATATGATAGTTGATGGGGATACGGGAATGCCGTTATTCGCAGGATATATCAATTATCTTTAAAAGCCAATAACCCCCATTTCACAATATAAAAACAGGGACGGACTGAGCCTAAATATGTATGGCACTAGTCCGTCCCTGTTTGTTGTGTTTTACTTAAGACTATTTAGAACTTGCTTCAGCTTCTTTTTTCTTCTTGTCGTTAAGATAAGCGATTGTAAGCGTGATTGCGGCAATAACGGCGCAGACAGCGGTTACAATAAGAATAGCTATCCAGTTGGTATTACCAAGTCCCGAAAAATCAAACTTACCTGTATCAGGATTCTGAAGGTTTGCGAAAATCATTCTTACGTCGAATACCAGTGCTGCGGCAATTGCAAGACCGCCTGTCCACTTAAGCATAGGAACTTTGGTCTTCTCTGTCTGCTTCATGTGCTTGATGGTTGGCTCTCTGAAATCAAGGAGTGAGCCGAGGTAGAATGCCATAATTGCGGTAACTACTGTCTCAGGAAGCATATATGTTGCATTGTATCCGAAGGAATACAGAAGTGCGGCGCTGTCAGGAATTGATAATCCTGCCCATACCGTTGCACCTGAGATAACGTGGCATGCATATCTTAAAATACATACGAAGATTGTGCCGGCAACAAGGGCTGCAGGCTGTGATTTGATCAACTTCCTAAAGATACCTCCAAGACCCAGTACGGTAAAAGCGATGATATAATCTAAGAAAATAACCGCCAGTACAGACTGCCAGGTGGTTACATATGAAAGATTCTTAAGTCCCAGTAACTGCTGAATAATAGCAAAAGCCAGGCCGGTAATAAGACCGTTTTTAATGCCGTGACGGTAGGAAATAAGAATGATCGGCAGCATGGATGCCACCGTAACCGAACCGCCGTATGGCAGGTCGAGAATCTTAACAAAGGAAAGTACTGTTGCCACAGCCAGCATCAGGCCTGCTTCAGTCAGTACTCTTGTGGTTGAAATAGGTGAATTGTTGTCTTTCTCTTTTGACATAAAAAAACCTCCTTAACATATGGAGGGGACTGTAAAGAATGCTTCCTTACGCCGGAATTACCCGGTTCAAGTGATGAGGGTTAGATAGGTATTTCTATCAGTCTCAGCAGATGCTCCCCTAGCTAAATAATATTTGGTTATTACCAAATGATATTATATGTAAATACAGGGAAAAAAACAAGTATAAAATTTCATTATTTATTTTTTGTTATTTTCTTGACAAACTTCCTTAATTATGGGATTATGTGAGTGCTTGACATGTTGTATAATTACAGAAAAAGGGGTTTGTATGAGTAATTACAAAATTTTCATTGATGCATCGTGTGATGTTGATCCGGAAGTAATAAAAAAAGAAGACATAGGCGTTATTCCCATGAGTTATATTTTAGGCGAAGAGGAAAAAGTAAGCTATGCCAATGAGACACCTGAGGAGATTCATGCTTTTTATGATGCATTAAGAGAAGGTGTTAATGTTTCGACCAGTCAGATTTCGCCAATAGTATATGTTGATATGTTTAAACCTGTACTGGAGGCTGGACAGGATATCTTATATATATGCTTATCAAGCGGTTTGACCGGTACTTATTCTGCAGTTAATGTAGTAGTTGAAGATCTTAAGGAAGATTATCCGGACAGAACTATCGTGGCTTACGACAGCCTGGCTGCAACAATTGCAACAGGTTTAATTGTAGAAGAAGCTGTTAAAAACAGAACTGAAGGTATGGGCCCTGTGGAGAATGCAGAAGCTCTTAAAGTTAAGAGAGAATCTTTATTTACCATGTTCCTGGTTGAAGATTTAATGCATCTTAAGAGAGGCGGACGTATCTCAGAAGTATCAGCAGTGCTTGGTACCGCTCTTAAGATTTGTCCTATCCTTAATATTGGTCCGGACGGTAAATTATATGTTGTCGCCAAAAAAAGAGGAGAGATGGCCCTCAAACATCTTCAGAGCGAGTTCAGCGCCAATATAAATCCTGATTGTAAGAGAATATATGTAGCTCATGCAGATAATGAAGAGAGAGTTAACAAACTGGTGGCACTCATTAAAGAGTCCCGTCCGGATGTTGAAGTTGTTGTCAGCACCCTGTGCCCAATCATCGGTGCTCATACAGGTCCTGACATGACAGCGGTTATTTGCTGGAAATAATAAAATTTAGTATAATATAAACGTCCATCACATACAGGTGAATGGGCGTTTTTTATAAATTTGGGAAAGGAGGTTTAACCATTGAGCAAAATGAATTATAAACAAATAAGTAAAGGTTTTAAACGTTTTTTCTGGGGACAGAATACAGCTGTTATTGCGGCTATAATCAGTATTGTGCTGGTGCCGGTGATTTTTATATTTGGTAACAGATGCGGAGCTCTTGATCTTCCGGGTACTTTTAACTTCCTGATAAGACTTATTTTAATCGCAACTTTATTTTATGCTTTTACAACACACAAGTTATTCCTCCTTCAGGCAACTACAGTAGGACTATTGTTCTGCATGCTCTTCGCGCAGTCACAGTATGCTTTGGGGGCTTTGGCCACAACAGATTCGGAAGTGTACATTACCATGGGTCTTCAGGGATTCATATTCTTAGCCGGTGAGAGAATGCTGCTCTTTATTCAGTGTTTTATCTGCGTCGGTCATTTTGTCATACATTCTGCCAAGAGGCAGGTTGCCATCAGAGTTTCATTAAATCAGATAGCTCTTTTATTCTTATTGGGGCTTTCCTTTGTTCAGCTGGTGATTTCGCCATTTCTTACATTTGCACCAACATATGTATTCTATATCTGGACATCTCACCTGGAGGAATTCTTTATCTTCCTTCTTATTGCGTGTGCTGAACTTGTTCTGGTAGTTGATGGAAAAGAACTGGGAGGAGGAATGTCGAATGTCAGCAAATAAGCCAAAGGCAATCTGGTTTCTCTTTACCACAATGCTTTCCATTTTTAATATATGTACAATTCAGATTTTTGCGGGGCTGACCTGGTCGTTCTATGCGGTAACAATTAATGCGCTCCTGTCCTTGGGAGGTCTTATTCTGCAACTTCATGTGGAGCCTAAAGACCAGAAGAGAAAGGTATTAATTCCGCTTCATGTGATTTTGTGGGCTAATTCCGTTTCCGTATTCTTAATGATGGGATTAAGCCTGTTTACGCTTGAAAGCCAGTATCATAATTTCCTTAGAACGGATGCGAAGATGACTGGTCCTGTTGACATGGAAGCTTTGCATGCAGCTTCCGATGATCCGGTAACATTAGTGGAAACTGATGATTTTTATGTATTTTTGGTAGAAGATTATAATGATATAGATTTTGTGGCAGGTGACAGACCATCCAGAAAAGATGAGTCGATTCAGCTTTGCATTGCGGCAGCTTTCCAGGCTTCATATGAAGTAGGTTTCAGGCATGATAATGTTGTAGGCTGGCATACATCTGATGAGGGTCTTCAGCCGGGAACTCCTTTGGATGGTCTTGGCGGATTTACCTACGTTGATGGAGTTGGTCACATCTGGGATACAGATGAGTCTGCAGATGCAATAAAAGAAGCCTCCGAAAAGGGAGGCTGTGGTTTTCAGCAGTTTATTGTTTTATGCGATGGAGTGCATGGAAGTCATACCACCGGAGAATTCAGATGTTTCCGTGTTGTTGCAGTAGTGGATGGAGAGGTCCTTGTTATAGATTCCCGTACACAGATGCATTACGAGGAATTTGTTGATGCGCTGATAGATTATGGCATTAAGGATGCCATTTACTGTGATATGGGAAGCGGATGGAATTATTCCTGGTATCGTTCAAGAAGCGGAAGAACGCTCGATATTATTGGCGCGCCATGGCCATTCTCACACAACTGGCTTGTATTTAAGAAATAGTATATTCGCCCAAAAGTTACACTACGCTACTCGCGCTTCGTCCAAAACTACTCTCCCCAAAGTTCATTACAGCAAGCTGTACAGGTTCGCTTTGTGGAGAGCATTTTGACCTCGCACTTCGTCCAAAACTACTCTCCCCGAAGCTCATTACAGCAAGCTGTACAGGTTCGCTTCGTGGAGAGCATTTTGTCCTCGCGCTCGGAGATAAATAAAAACAGCCATCCTTAGGGCACTAAATAGCCTCAAAGCTGGCTGCTTTTAAATTTATATTTTACATTGTCGGATTAATTATGCCTGTTTTGCATTGTGCTCAGCCAATAATCTCTGGATTCTGTCACTAGGATCGAGAAGATCGCTGATGGAGCTGTCATGGTTAAGTGTATCAATGATGTATGCAATGTACTTACTCATATCGCAGTTAATGTACCATGGTTTTTCCAGAAGCTCCGGTGTCTGATATACAAGGTTTGTTGTAAGAATTCTGTAAATCTTGCCTTCTTCGTATGCTTTGTCGAACTTCTCCAAACCATTTGTGAAAAGCCCGAATGTTGTAGCAACAAAGATTCTTCCGGCATTTTTCTTCTTAAGAAGTTCAGCAACTTCGATAACGCTTTCACCTGATGAAATCATATCGTCGATGATAAGCATATCCTTGCCTTCAACGTCTGTTCCAAGGAACTCGTGAGCAACGATAGGATTACGTCCGTTAACAATCTTGGTATAATCTCTTCTCTTGTAGAACATACCTATATCTACACCAAGAACGTTAGCCATATAGATTGCTCTTCCCATACCACCTTCGTCAGGAGAGATAATCATCATATGCTCTGCATCTAACTTGATGTCAGGAACATTCTTGATAAGACCTTTAATAAACTGATATGCAGGCTGTACAGTTTCGAATCCGTGAAGAGGAATAGCATTCTGTACCCGTGGGTCATGAGCATCAAAAGTGATGATTGAATCTACACCGATATCAATAAGCTCCTGAAGAGCATTTGCACAGTCAAGTGACTCTCTCTGAGTTCTTCTGTGCTGACGGCTTTCATAAAGGAATGGCATGATAACTGTAATTCTTCTTGCCTTACCGCCGATAGCAGCGATGATACGCTTTAAATCCTGATAATGGTCATCCGGTGACATTCTGTTAGTATATCCACAAAGTGAATAAGTAAGAGAGTAGTTACAAACATCTACCATAATGTAGATATCAGCACCTCTTACAGATTCATTGATGACACCCTTTGCTTCTCCTGAACCGAATCTTGGAACCTTGGCATCGATAATGTAGCTTTCCTTGTGATAGCCTACATAAGCCAGGCTGTTCTTGTGCTCGCTTTCTCTTTCAGCTCTCCACTTAACCAGGTACTTGTCTACCTTGGAACCTAATTCTTCGCAGCTTTTCATGGAGACTAATTTAAGAGGGCCAACAGGAATTGTGTCCAGAGTTCTTACTTCTTGTTTGTCAGACATGGAATAATCCTCACTTTCTTGTATATGGTTATTTTATTTATTACCGATTCGTTTGAGCTGAATTCTCACATCCGTTCCTGTTAACTTGCAGATGGAGAAATTGCTTGTAATTCTGGAGAAAATTCTGTCATCATAATGTTCTCTTAAATCCTTAAAATCGATATTTGTGGAGATTATGGTGGCCTTGCTCCTTATATATCTTTCATTAAGGCAGTCAAAAAGCGCCGACACGATAAATGAATTCGTCAGCTCCGTGCCCAAATCATCAATAATAAGAAGGTCACAGTTATATATATCATTAAGAATGACAGAACCGTCATTATCCTTATTTCTGAACTTATTATCAGAGAGCACATCAAAGAAATTAATGGCGCTGAAATATATGCAGGAATAACCTTTCCTTAAAACCTCATTGGCCACGCAGTTGGTAAGAAGAGTCTTGCCTGTTCCCACATTGCCATAAAGAAGGATATTGTTATTCTTTGTCTCGGTTTCACCAAACCTTTCGGCAAAATCCCTGCACAGCTCATATGCCTTAATCAGTCTCTGTTTATCCTCATCTTCAAACTGACAGTCAAAATCAATGTCGTCAAAACTTGTATTTCTGAGCTCTTCCTTGATATTGCTCTGTCTGTAGTACTGATCTAATAATTTCTGCTTAAAACAGTGGCATTTCTCACCGTTGATAAAGCCTGTATCCTTGCAGTCCTGACACTCATAAACCGGATCCAAATAATTAACTGAATATCCGTTTTCAACCAGGATAAGTTTCTTCTTTGTTGCAAGTTCATCCAGGGCTTCATTTAAATCAGCAAGGGCTCCCTTGTCACCCTTAAGGGCTTCCTGAGCCTTACGCACGCTGATGTCAGCAACTAAATCATCAAGCTCCTTATATTCAGGAAGAGCGTCTCTTATTTCCTTGCGCCTTTCCCTGATTAGCAAATCGTTATCAACCTGTTTTTGTGTATAATACTGTAATATTGAATTATAAGCGTTACTTTCTGCCATTATATCCCCTAGTTACTTAAGATATCTCTCTCAAGAGCGCTGATATCATAATCAGACTTCAGAATCTGGGCAAACTTATTGTCATTTCTTTCAAACTTTCTGACCTGATTTCTGTTTCTGAAATTCTTTTCTGCTTCTTCTACTTCCTTAACGGTAGTATAGCCGGCCTCATGCCACTTCTTGAAGATGCCCTCGGCATATTCGAATCTGTGAGAATCTGTGCTCATTACACATCTTTCACAGCCTGCCTTAATCATCTCAGGTGAGAAACCATAAGTAAGGGTCCATTTGTTGATAAAATCAAGCTCCTTTAAAGAAGGATAGGTATTCTTGCCTAAAGCCGCCATAATATTGGATATCTTATTCTCATAGGTCTTAAGATATTTCTTGGCCTCGGTAGGAGTGTTGATTCCCTGCATATACCAGTCAATTGCGGTCTTCTCAATATAGGATATGTTCTTCTTGTTACTTGATACGCAGTACTCTAATAAAATATGCATAACCTTAAGTGAGAAGCCTAAATCCTTATTGATATAGATTAAACTCTGAATATCCTTGGCTGTCAGCTCTTTGCTCAGATACTGCTCTGTAACGGCCAGGAAATCCTGGAAATCTGTATTGCTTACATATTCAGAGAGAGCCTCCTGGGTAAGCTTGCTCTTTTCAGGAATAACCTTCTCGGCTGCCTTATCACTGTCTTTAATTGTCTTGTCAACGGTTGCTTTATTGGATAACTCTTTAACTGAGTTATTAATCGGAACTACTGTCAGGGCTACGTTATTGGAATTATTCTTTGGCTCTGTTTTCTCGCATCCCGGTGCAAGAAGTCTGATCCCCGTTATATTGTCTTTCTCTCCCTCTAAAACCAGAAGTTTTTCTTTTTCCCAATATTTAAGAGAGCGTATAATCTCTCTTTCAGTCTGGTTGAAAGTATCGGCCACATCCGTAATTGTGAAGGACTTGCCGGCACTCATCATTCTAAGTACGTAAAGATATGTCTTAAGCTGTGCATCGTTGGCTCCGGTCATATGATTATCGATAAAATCATTGGATACCAGTGTTACGCTTAAGGCTGATCCTCCGTAAACATTAATTGTGTTCATTAGTATTTATCCCCTATACATGAATTTGTGTCTTAAGCGCAAAATCCCTTTTGCGTTTCAAGGCGATTATTACTATAACACAATTTGATCAAAAATCAAACAGTAAAAATGACGAATTTGCCCGTAAAATCAAGGCTTCCGGCCGTTGTGGATAATGTGCATAACTCCCGAATTTTGATTTACATAAATTCCTACACCCCACAAAAAGGCATTAAATTCGCCATTAAGAAAAAATATTATGTGAAACAAAATATCCACAATCATCAAATCATTATGTTGACCTGATAAATTGTGGATAATGTGAATATTTATTGTCCCAGTAGATTTTCACCGATTTTTACTACATCTCCGGCTCCCATAGTTATCAACAAATCCCCGGGTGTACAATTTTTTAATAAAAATATTTCTATCTCCTGAAAAGTTGAAAAATATTTTGCATTTCCTCCAAGAGAATTGATTTTCTCCATCAAATCCCTGGAACTGATCCCTAAGGTGTCTGTCTCACGAGCCGCGTAAATATCAGCTAAAATAACATTTTCTGCCTTACACAGAGCCTTGGCGAAGTCATCCATGAAAGCCTTGGTTCTTGTATAGGTATGGGGCTGGAAAACTACGTATAGATGTTTATGCGGATAATTATCCACAGCAGACAGGGTTGCGGCAATCTCTGTAGGATGATGTGCATAATCATCAACTACCGTAACTCCGCTTAAATCTCCCTTAATCTGGAAGCGCCTGTCGGAACCTGTATATTCCTTAAGGGCCTTAAGAATTATATCTGTTTCGATTCCAAGTTCTAACCCCTGGGCAAAAGCAGCCATGGAATTCTTCACATTATGAAGTCCGATAACGCTTAAAGATACTTCCCAGGTCTGACCTTTGTGATTAAGTGTATATGTAGGACAGCCCTTGTCGTTGTAGCTTATATTGGTTGCATAAAAGTCAGCTGAATCGTCAAGTCCGAATGTAATGACCTTGCCCTTGCAGCCGCTTACGATTTCCTTATAGTTATCTATGGATGAATTAATGATAACTGCGCCATCAGAAGGAATTAGTGAAGCAAATTTTGTGAAGGAAGAGCGGATATCATTTATGTCCTTAAAGAAATCCAGATGGTCTTCTTCGATATTAAGGATAATTTCATGAGTCGGATAGAAACTTAAGAAACTGTTGGTATATTCGCAGGCCTCTGTTACAAACATATCGCCGTTTCCTATCCTGACATTTCCTCCAATGCTTGGAAGGACACCGCCGATGGAAAGAGTCGGATCTGTATCAGCCTTCATAAGCATTTCGGATATCATTGAGGTGGTGGTGGTTTTACCATGGGTACCGCTGACAGCGATGGAAACCGGATATGTCTTCATGATAAGGCCAAGAAGTTCAGCCCTTGTCATCATCGGAATATTGAGTTCCTTTGCTTTGGCAAATTCCGGATTATCCTCTTTAATGGCAGCAGTATATACGAAAACCTCAATGCCTTCAGTAACATTAGAAGAGGTCTGCCCTATGTGCACTATCGCCCCAAGAGCCTCTAACTCATCTGTTAATTCTGAAGGTCTGTTATCGGAACCTTCTACCCTGAACCCCTTATTAAGCAGCATCTGGGCGATACCGCTCATGCTTATACCGCCGATTCCGCAGAAATATACGTGTTTTGGCGTATTAAAGTCTATATTTACCATCTTTTTCGTCTCCTTAGGTTTATTAAAAACCTTCTTTATTATATATATATACAGAGTAAAATCCAAGATGAAAAAAGACCTTTTTGTGAAAAAATATAATATTGTAAAATCACCGAAAAATATTTTTCGTCATTTTTACCAAAAAACTACCCTTAAAATCTGTCAAAAACACAAAAAATAACTAAAAAAAATTGAAAAATCGGGGTTTTTTGCCTTTTCAGTGGTTTATTTTTCACAAAACGGATGATATACTTATTAAGTAAGCTTGTGAAAATTGGATAAAGGAATCTATTGGGGGATAGATTCCTTTTGATGTCTAATAAGCAAAAATATATGTTAAGGAGAAGAATATGATTAAGAAAGAAATGATTGCTATGCTTTTAGCTGGCGGTCAGGGAAGCCGTTTGGGCGTTCTGACAGCTAAGGTAGCTAAGCCGGCAGTTGCTTTCGGTGGTAAATACAGAATCATTGATTTTCCACTGAGTAACTGTATTAACTCTGGCGTTGATACCGTGGGCGTGCTTACTCAGTATCAGCCACTCAGACTCAATACACATATCGGTATCGGTATTCCTTGGGATCTGGATAGAAACATTGGTGGTGTTACAGTACTTCCACCATATGAAAAGAGCACAAACAGTGAATGGTATACAGGTACAGCCAATGCCATTTACCAGAACTTGGATTATATGGAAAGCTTCAATCCTGATTATGTACTTATATTATCGGGGGATCATATATATAAGATGGATTATGAAGTAATGCTTGATTTCCATAAGCAGAATGGTGCGGGGGTAACCATTGCTGCTATGCCTGTTCCTTTAGAGGAGGCCAAGAGATTCGGTATAGTAATAACTGATGAGAATCGTAAGATTGAGGATTTCGAGGAGAAACCTGAAAAGCCACGCAGCAACCTGGCATCCATGGGTATCTACATCTTTGACTGGAAGGTACTTAAGGAAGCTTTAATTGCCAAGGCTGACCAGCCTAATCTCGATTTCGGTAAGCATGTAATTCCATACTGCTTCGATAATGGTACACCGATGTATGCTTACGAATACAACGGATACTGGAAGGATGTAGGAACGCTTCATTCTTACTGGGAAGCTAATATGGAACTTGTTGATATCGTTCCTGTATTCAATCTTTATGAAGAATACTGGAAGATTTATACCAAGTCTGACACACTTCCACCTCAGTATGTATCTGAGAACAGCGTAATAGAGAAATGTCTGATTGGAGAAGGATCCACAATTTGTGGAGAGGTATACAATTCTGTAATTGGTTGTGGGGTAACCATTGAAGAAGGTGCAGTAGTTCGTGATTCCATTATCATGAACGAGACTGTAATCGGTAAGAACTGTAAACTGGAAAAGGCCATCATTGCAGAGAACGTTGTAATTGGGGACGACGTAATCCTTGGGGATGGTGAAGAAGTGGATAATGAAACAGATCCACATATTTATAATCATGGACTTGTCACTGTAGGTGAGAAGAGCGTGGTTCCGTCCGGAGTAACAGTAGGAAAGAACACAGTTATTTCAGGTATCACTGATTTGGCTGACTATCCTGACAAAGCTTTGGCAAGCGGAAAAACTTTGATTAAGGTAGGTGATGAGTCATGAGAGCGTTAGGTATTGTTTTAGCAGGTGGTAACAACCACAGAATGAGAGAGTTATCAGCTAAAAGAGCTATTTCAGCTATGCCTATAGTAGGTAGCTACAGAAGTATCGACTTCGCTCTTTCCAGCATGACCAATTCTCATATCCAGAAGGTGGCTGTACTTACTCAGTACAATGCAAGAAGCCTTAATGAGCATTTAAGTTCATCCAAGTGGTGGGATTTCGGACGTAAGCAGGGTGGTTTATTCGTATTCACACCTATCGTTACAGCCGATAATTCTAACTGGTACAGAGGAACTGCAGATGCTATTTATCAGAACCTGGATTTCCTTAAGCAGAGCCATGAGCCGTATGTAGTTATTGCATCCGGTGACTGCATCTACAAGATGGATTATAACAAGGTTCTTGAATATCACATCAACAAGCAGGCAGATATTACAGTTGTATGTAAGGATATGCCTAAGGATGTTAATGTAGACAGATACGGTATCATTCGTATGAATGAGGACAGCAGAATTGAAGAATTCGAAGAAAAGCCGATGGTGGCTAAGACCAATACTGTATCCTGTGGTATCTATGTAATCAGACGTCGTCTCTTGATTGAGATGATAGAGAAGTCTAATGAAGAAGGCAGATATGATTTTGTAGCAGATATTCTTATTCGTTATAAGTCAATGAAGAAGATTTACGGTTACAAGATTAAGGATTACTGGAAGAATATCGCTTCAGTGGAAGATTATTACGAGACAAATATGGATTTCTTAAAGCCTGAAGTTCGTAATTACTTCTTCCATGAATATCCGGATATTTATTCCAAGATTGATGATCTTCCTCCGGCTAAATACAATGTAGGTTCCAAGGTTAGCAATTCCCTTGTTTCCTCCGGAAGTATCATCAACGGAACAGTTGAGAATTCCATTATCTTCAAGAAAGTATTCGTTGGTAACAACTGCCACATCAAGAATTCCATTATTCTTAATGATGTTTATATCGGCGACAATACTTATATTGAGAATTGTATAGTTGAAAGCCGTGATACAATATGTGCCAACCTTCGTTATGTTGGTGAAGATGGAATTAAAGTGCTTGTTGAGCAGAATGAGCGCTACCAGGTTAGATAGACACTTACTTCTTAACATATTTTTCAACCTTTCTTTTCGAAAAGACCGATTGCCTAAATCGGTCTTTTCGTTTTATAATCTTTATTAAGCATTTTGCTTTAGAATAAGGAGAATTACTATGTATATAATTGTAGGACTTGGGAATCCGGGAGCGGAATATGAGAAGACCAGACACAATATGGGGTTTCAGGTAATAGACAAACTGGCTGATAAATATAATATTGATGTTACAACATCAAAGCATAAGGGATTAATCGGTAAAGGCGTAATTGATGGACAGAAAGTTGTGCTTCTTAAGCCTCAGACCTATATGAATTTAAGTGGCCAGAGTGTTGAAGACATATGCTCATATTATAAAATAGATACCACGTCAGAACTTATTGTGATATATGATGATATATCCCTGCCTTGCGGCAACTTAAGAATTAGACCAAGCGGCAGCGCCGGTGGACACAATGGTATTAAGAATATTATCGGTATGCTGTCATCTCAGGACTTCTGGAGAATCAAAATCGGGGTCGGTGACAAAAAGAAGGGCATGGACCTTAAGGACCATGTACTTGGAAGAATCCCCGAAGAAGAGGGAAAACTCATTGATGATGCCCAGAACAAAGCAGTGGAAGCAATTAAACTTATGCTTGAAAAAAAGGGCGATGAAGCGATGAATCTATATAACCGTAAGGTTAGCGAATAATAGAGGAAAGTCTTTATGAAACTTTTCACCTCTGTTTTAGAGGAATTAGAAGAATATAAATTAGCATTAGGTAAGCTGCGTGAAGGTAAAAATGTGGAATTAACGTCCCTGGCTCCAAGCCAGGAATTCCATATGGTTTACGGTTTAGGCGGCGATTTTGACGTGCGACTTATTATTACTTACGATAATCAGAGGGCGCAGGAAATCGCAGAAGAATATTCATTTTTTGATCCCAATACAGTCTATTTTCCGGCAAAGGATCTGATATTCTATCAGGCAGATCTGTACAGCAATCAGATTACAATTCAAAGAATCAAGGCGCTTGACGCTGTGACGAAGGGGGAAAAGGTTACGATCGTAACTACAATTGACGCCCTTTTAAGTCCGATTACACCTAAAGAAGTGCTGCTTGATAACGTGATTGAGATTGACAAGGGGCAGATTCTCTCGGAAGAAGCTGTGAGCAGGAAACTGGTGGATATGGGATATGCCAATGTTACCAAGGTGGAAAACCGGGCCGAGTTCAGCATCCATGGTGGTATTGTGGATATTTACAATATTACGGATGAGAATCCTTACAGAATCGAACTTTGGGGAGATGAGGTGGATTCCATCAGAATGTTTGATGCCTTAAGTCAGAGGTCGATTCATGGCTCCGATAATATAAAGAAGATTCGAATTGTGCCTGCAATGGAAATGATTGTGGATTCTGATCTTCTGCAAAAGGGACTTAAGAAAATCAAGAAGGAAGCAGCAGACAGAGAGAAGGAACTTCGTGATGAGTTCCATACTTCGGAGGCAAATCATCTTAAGAATTATATAGAAGAAGTTTTGGATAATGTGGAATATCTGGGTAATCAGGCAAATCTTGATTCCTTTATAAGATATTTTTATCCAAAGGCTGACAATTTTCTTTCGTTACTTGAAAACCGAAATGTGCTGGTGGTACTGGATGAGCGCCATAATCTGGATATAAAGGCAGACAGTGTAATTAAGGAATTCAGGGATGGCATGAAGGGCAGAGTTGAAAGCGGCGACGCACTTCCCGGTCAGGCTAAATTAATAGAAGATATTAAAAAGATATATAAGAGAATTGAGGAAATGGGGGCTTTGTACCTTACTACCTCGGACAGCAGAAATAATAAGGCTAACGTGGCGTTATCCATATCCATGGATGTATGCGGCGTAAGTTCTTATAACAGCAATATAGCAACTTTGGTTAAAGACCTAGAGAAATACCGTAAGCAGGGCTATCGCATCTTAGTTACTTCCAGCTCAAAGACAAGGGCAAAGAGACTTGCGAAGGATATTTTTGATGAGTATGATATTCCGATTTTTTATTCGGATAACATGAACAGGGAACTAAAACCCAAGGAAATCATGACGGCCAATGTTTCTATCAGACAGGGCTTTGAATACAGGGATGCGAAGTTTGTAGTGCTGACAGACAGCGACATCTTCGGCAGAAAGGTTAAGACTTCTCACAGAAAAAGATATTCGGGCGACCAGATTTCGTCCCTTGATGAACTTAAATATGGCGATTATGTGGTTCATGAAAATTACGGAATCGGCATATACAGAGGAATTGAAAGCATCACATCTGAAGGCGTGACCAAGGATTATATCAAGATTGATTATGCCAAGGATGAAAAACTTTATGTGGTGGCCACGGATTTTAAGGTAGTTCAGAAGTATGGTGCGGCAGAAGGGGCCAGGGTTAAGGTCAATTCCTTAAGCCGCAATGAGGCATGGAAGAATACCAAGGCGAAGGTTCAGGAGGGAGCAGCAGTTGTTGCTAAGGAACTGGTGAGCCTCTACGCCGAAAGGCTTAATAAAAAGGGTCATATGTATGCTCCCGATACTACATGGCAGAATGAGTTTGAGGAACTCTTCCCTTATGTGGAGACCGACGACCAGCTTCTTGCAATTAAAGATACCAAGACTGACCTTGAGGAAGGCAAAATCATGGACAGGCTTGTCTGCGGTGATGTAGGTTTTGGTAAGACGGAAGTTGCCCTAAGGGCGTCTTTTAAGGTAGTAATGGAAGGAAAACAGGTTCTTTACTTAGTTCCGACGACAATCCTTGCAAAGCAGCACTTTGATACGTTCGTTGAAAGAATGAAGAATTTTGCAGTAAGGGTGGATTATCTTTCCAGATTTAAGAGTAAGAAGGACCAGGCTGAAACTGTCAGAAGATTCAAGGAAGGCAATATAGATATTTTAATCGGAACCCACAGAATTCTGTCGGAAGATGTGAAGCCGAAGGATTTAGGCCTTCTTATTATAGATGAAGAGCAGAGATTCGGAGTTAAGCATAAGGAAAAAATCAAGCAGCTTAAAACCGATGTCAATGTTCTGACACTGACTGCGACTCCAATTCCACGTACTCTGCACATGAGTTTGATTGGAGTCAGGGATATGTCACTTTTGGAAGAAGCGCCAAATGACAGACATCCAATCCAGACCTATGTTATGGCATATAATGATGAGATGGTAAGAGAGGCCATAAACCGGGAACTTGCAAGAGGCGGACAGGTGTACTATGTCCATAACAGGGTTAATGATATAGATCTGGTAACGGATAAAGTGAAGGAACTTCTGCCTGATGCAAGGGTCAAATTCGCCCACGGTCAGATGAAGGAGACCGAACTTGAAGATATAATGTTTGAGTTCATTAATAAGGAAATAGATATTCTTGTTTCCACGACAATAATCGAAACAGGACTTGATATTCCTAATGTAAATACAATGATAATAGATGATGCGGAGCGCTACGGCTTATCCCAGCTTTATCAGCTGCGTGGCAGGGTAGGAAGATCTGACAGAAATGCCTATGCTTTCCTTATGTATAATCCTGGAAGAATTCTTAAGGAAGAAGCGGCGAAGAGACTGGATGCGATTCGGGAATTTTCCGATTTGGGTTCAGGCTACAAAATCAGCATGCGAGACCTTGAGATAAGAGGCGCCGGTACCATGTTCGGTACGTCACAGTCCGGACATATAGAGGCTGTCGGCTATGACCTTTATCTTAAAATGTTATCAAATGCCATCTTAGAGGCCAGGGGAGAAGAGGTTAAGGAAGAATTCCAGACCAGGGTTAATATTGCAGTTGGCGCCAATATTCCGGATTCGTATATAAGCGACGAAGGCACGAAACTTACAATGTATAACAGAATTGCTTCCATAGAAGGTATGAAGGATTATCAGGAAGTATCTGATGAACTCGAAGACAGATTCGGTGAGATTCCGCATGAGGTGGTAGCTCTTCTTAAAGTTGCCTTAATCAAGGCCAAAGCCGGAAGGTGCAAAATAACAGAGATTGAAAATAAAGGCAATAAGGTTATAATAACCTTTAGAAATGATGCTCCGATTGATACGGAAAAATTTGTTTCTTATATAAATGATAACCGAAATAGCATGAGATTCATTATGGCAGCAGAGCCTTATATTGAATGCAGCGTGAGTCTTACCAGAATTCCGTGGAAGGATGAGGATGAACTGCTGGGGCTTTGCGAGCGCGTGGTTGATAATGTATCTCATATGCTGGTTGAAGGGTAGGGATGAATATGGAGAAAAAAATTCTATTTATATACAATCCAAACTCAGGTCGAGAGTTAATAAGAGAATATCTTTCTTATATAGTAGAAACATTTAATGAAGCGGGCTATGACGTCACGGTAAAACCTACCCAGTACGGAGGCCAGGCAAGAGAAATCGCCAAGGCTCATGCCGATGATTATGCAATAATTGCCTGCTCAGGCGGTGACGGAACTTTAAACGAGGTTTTGGGCGGCGTATATTTAGCCGGCAGTAAAACCCCCGTTGGCTACATCCCCACAGGAAGCACCAATGATTTTGCCAATACTCATAAGATACATCAGGATGTGCTTAAGGCAGCCAACAGAATCGTAAGGGGCAGAACCAAGGAAATTGACTTAGGGCTTTTTAACGGAAAACCCTTTGACTACGTGGCGGCCTTCGGTCTTTTTACCAATATAGCTTATGATACGCCCCATGACCTTAAAAGCGTTATGGGCCACTCTGCGTATTTTCTGGAGATTATGCGCTCTTTTGCGGATATGAAGGAAGTGCTGATAAAGTGCGAACTGGAAGATGGCGAGATTATTGAAGACTATTACATCATCGGACTTATGAGTAATTCCAATTATATTGGCGGCATGCAGTTCTTTATGGATGATGAACTTGCGCTTGATGACGGCGAGATGGAATTTACCTTAATTAAGAAAGGCAATGATCCGGTGCAGTTTGGAAATATCATTCGTGCGTTGATGGAAAATACCCAAAACAAGAACGTGGTAAGGCGTAAAACCTCCAAGGTACGAATCTCTTTTGAGAATGTAATACCATGGACTTTGGATGGAGAATACGGCGGAAGTGTTAAGTATGTAGATCTTGAAGTGGTCAAGAAGGCTGTAAAAATCATAGTTTAGAGGCGATGAAAAAAATATTTTTCAAAAAATAAAAAAAGTAGTTGACTTTGAATATGTGTTTTGATATTATAAATAAGCCGCACGAAAACAGCGGCTTTATTTAATAAGTTGTACCTTGACAAATAAACAGTAAT
>DGTK01000015.1:161430-253231 GCA_002393735.1 Lachnospiraceae bacterium UBA4338 | reverse complement strand
ACTTTCTTTAATAGTTAGTCTTTTATTACATCATAAAAAGAGGGTTAATCATTGTCAATACTTTTTTACCCAAATACGGGTAATGCAAAATAGCCGGGCAGTTTACCACCCGGCTTAAACTTATTATGACAAAGCTACAGTAAGAATCTGTAACAAGCAGTTTCTCGATACTCCCCTACTGCTATTTCCATAGCCAAGGGCTGTATTCACGGTATCAACCATCAAGTGGAACTCTTCAGGCGTCCAATCCTCAATTATTTCCTGCTTCAGAATACTCATCTGATCTTTGTCAAAGGAATGCCTCTTCTTAGAGCACTCTACCCAGTCAGGAGTTATCTCCTTATTGATGAATAAATCAATTAATCTGGAGTTATCCTCTACTTCGATACCTCTTTCCTTAAGTGCATCAAGAAAAGCCTTCCTTCTTGTCCCCTTCCATGGTACGATGCACAAGTCAAGGCCAGCATAGGAGCTAGGATACTTCTTGTAAGGACCATACTGAAGATATGGCTTCATAGTAAGTATTGTTTCAGTTTCGATCTGCTTGCGTGCTTCTTTTGTCTCAGCCACATCTACTACTTCAAGATGGAAAGCCATATTCCCGCTTAACAAATCCTTCTTAGCCACTCCGGTATGATACTGAGTATAATTTCCAAGCCAATAATACAAGTGCTCTTTGAGCCTGTCCTGAATCGACCTGTCATGCTCATCGTCAGCACCTGCCTCACCAGCGTACATAGGAATCAAAATCTTCTTATCTCTAAGTAATACAGAGACCAGATAAGTGCCTTTCTTCTGTCCGTATTCAGTTGAAAGGATCCCGTTAGGGTCATCAATGCATTTTGCTAATAATGTAGCGTTATCTGTATGAAATTTTTCAATATAATTAAAAGTAGCCATATATTTGTCCTCCTTTATTTTAAAATTTTGTTACAATTATTTAGTTACTATTTCTAATGGTTTTAAATGTCTTTCCAGATGGAGATTCCTTATTAATCATTCCACAAATCGTCCAATTCATCTGCAATCTCTTCTTCACTATCAGCGTTCGGAAAGAAGTCAAAAAATACTTCATCCCAGATTTCGCCATCTGACAATGGTTCTTCGTATGTTGTCATGATACAATCCTCCCTTCTTTTAAGTTTTTTATTTTCAAAACCTCCTTTCATTATTCATCTTGATTCTTTTCCTGTTTTTTCTTAATCATTTCATCAATTTCTCTACAACGCTCTATTTTACTTTCAATATATTTCTCTGAGCAAGAATCGCACAGTGTACAAATCCATCCACCGAGATTGGTTCTAAGTGACGCTGTTTGGGTATCCCCACACCATTCACAAGTGGTTTTACTTCTTTCTTCTGCATTTCTGATTATTTTTGCTATATCAGCCCTAAGTTTTTGTTTATTGCTGTCTTCCTCAGAGTCTGCATCCGCGTCGTCACCTTTTGGATCAAATCTGACAGATATTCCGCTACCAAAAAAATCCCATGCAGCAATTCCACAAGGTGCATCTTTATAACCATAATAGAATCTCAATGTGCCAAATTTTTCTTTAATTTGTGCTGGTTCAAAATCAATTTCCGTCCCATCTAGTTCATACCTTTCTTTAATCTGTTTGCAACAATCATGAATAATGTCATACCAGCCATCAGAACATTCACAGCCCCACCTTCGATACAGATTTTTCTTCTCATCCACATTTTTCTGCTTCATAAATGAAAACTCATCCTGCAACTTAAGTTCCAACTCTTTTCTCATAAGACTCACTCCTTCCTTTTACAAAACAAGACCATTTGTGACTTCATCAAAAAAACCAGATGGTCAATTACTTCCATCTGGTTTTCATTTTTCCGGGGGTTATATTTAATTGTCAAAGTATATAGTTTATATTTTTCCGGGGGTTTTATTTAATAGTCATTCAACGCAATTAATACTCCCAACCCCATGGCCGCTATCTTTGATAATCCAATACTTCTTCCTATCTATAGATTCTATTTCCGTTGCATCTATAAGACGTATATCATATTTAGAAATAAACTCATTATCAATCATAAACTTAATAAAATTCCAGCCTCTGTCGACACTTAAAGCTGTCATAATCGGCACTTTTTTATCTCCTGTATCAAACAAGAATCTCTTCAAATACCAGCTATCAGCTTCATACTTTTGATCATCAAGGCCATACCAGCACAACAACTGTATTCTATCCAACAATACAAACTTTTGTCCTTCCGGGTGATTGTCCTTAAGATATAAGTACGCAGCAATATTTTTCAAGAATTTCTCCACAGTCTTTTCCTGTGGCTTTGATACTTCTTTTTCATCTAAACAAAACAGATATTGGAATCGGTCTTTGAGTTTTGAGGATTTTATTATAACAGAATCCTTTTTGATAACCATGCACTGTTCTTTTAGCGGTCCTTTTTCTAAAGCGTTGGCTATAACATCATTTATACTTACCACACTAAGTCTGTAATCGCCACCTTGCAAACTTTCTGACCATTTTTCTTCTATTTTGGCCCATAGTTTTGACTTATCCTTCTTTGAACAATGCTTGAAATAGTATTCTTTAAGCCATCCATTCGCCTGAGGGTACTTGTCATTCCATTTTTTGATAGCATCAGCATCACAAACATAATTCTTGGCACATTCAAAACCTAACCAACTAAAGAGGATGTTTTTTACAGTATCACTGAGTTCATCATCAGATGCATTGTCTACATCATAAAAACCGCCAAATATAAAACCTCTGGTAATTATGGTAAGAACATGCTCAAGACCAAATAAAGTACCTGTACTTCCAAAGTTATCAGTCAACATCTTTGGCTGAAGCCTTGGAGTGTCGGAGGCTGGGTTTGTGACGTATGATTCAAATTCCAGAATTTCATTTATCATCGGATACCTCTTTAATTATTTTCAGGAAATGATACAGGCAGTGTTATCTCCGCATATAAAATTGCATGATCAGGAATATTTCGTATACTTTTTTCATTAAATTTGTTATACTCTCTAAAATTAGTATATGCATCTCCAATAAAATCCCAGTCATACCTTATTTGATTTTTATCATTCAAATCAGATATGCCAGCATCAAAAGATGTAATCATGTGATCAATTTTCATCAAGGAGGGTCCATATTTACTGTAATAAATATATGAAAAAACTCCATAATCCAAATTATCATTATCATCCACGCCTGGGGTATATATGTATGGTTTCTTTTCTTTACATTTTTCTTTCATATGTTCATATAAATCATCGTTCCCATCATTAAAGTCGCCTAAAGCAATAACTGGCATTTTTTCTTTCTTTTTATTTATTTCTTCAATCACTTTATCAAACTGTTCTTTTCTGTTTTTAATATCTTCTTCTGAACTATCTGATGTTTGTATTCTTACACCCATTACATAAAATTTTCTCTGTTTAATTTCGCAGCAAACACCCAAATAATCAGGCCACTTTTCTTTTCTCTGTTTATTTACTTTTTCTTCATCATTATTAATTATATTTATAGAATTTTTTATCGCGATACCCACATCATTATACTTTTTATTGTTTTCTCCATCATTGTTAGTACTGTATTTTAATGTATAACAATTACGGTCAAACCAATCTTTTAATTTCTTTGCATCATCCGTTTTATTTAGAGGAGATTTACTTGTTTCATTAATCTTTTCTTTCCCAAATCTAAAAGAACAAAACTCAGTAAACACAATTATGTCAGGCTTCAATCTTTCAATATTTTTTGTAATAAGTTCACTTGGAAAATGATAATCTAATCGATCACCCCTAAATCCTGTCATTCCGTGTAAATTCCACTCCATCACTTTAAGCTTTATTTTATTCATCGCATTTTCTCCTTGTGTTATATTAATTCTATATTGATATACACTCAAGCAAATCCCAGAAAAACTTTCTGTTATCCATTGATGAGGCAGTAATCTCATACAGTGCAGCTATTTTATTCTGCTCCGATAGGCCCGACTTATTAGCGATGCTTCGCAGTGCCTTAAGACATTCCGCATAAATCTTGCTTAATGCATCTGTAGCATTATTATCATAATAATCTCTCAAATACTCTGTAAGTTTGTCTTCAAGTCTCTGATCACAATCCTGAATATTACTCTTGATATTACGAGACATTATCTCATCAAAGGAATATGATTTCGGGCCTTCAATAATTGAAAGCAGTATCCAAAGGTTAACATATCCCCGGTTGCGGAAGTTGAACAATACTTCCTTTTCTTCGTCTTCAAGAATATCAGCAGAGAAACCTCCGTCAATTATTTTTTCAAGAACATCCGCCCTCTTTTCCATAGGGACCAACAGCCACTTGTTTTCATTCATTCTGGCTTTTATATTTTCTACGGAATTTTCCTCATTAACGTGCTCTTTCAAGTGAGCAATCAGCTTCGGCACAACTATTCTTTGTATCCGTATTGCTTCCTCCTCGTCATATGTCTGATATAATTTCTTTTCCAGATTCTCAATCGCATAATATTTTTTGTTTTTCTCATTGTTTAATATATGCATTAAATACTTTGAATAAAAGAAATAATAATCGAAAATGTTTTGACATTTTTGCTTGAATTTCTCGATTTCATCCTCTTCTTTTTTATTACCATCATAGGTGAAAAAATTGCTTATATTTTCATTATCACCTTTTGATGCATTATCATCCTTAAAATAGCAAGAAAATACATCATAAAATGCCAATGGAAGTTCATTAATAAATGTTCCAAAGTCAGGTTTGGAAAACTTCGCAACTACTTTACTGCCCTTAAGTGTAACTTCAACACTTTTCTTACCTTTAACTTCTTTGGCCTCCACCTTCAGATTATTAAATGAATAATTCTCATCACCACGAAGTTTCTTAAACTTATGCAAAAAGCTAATATAAGAACACTTTTTTATGTCATTTCCAAGGATAATATCAAGATTAGGATGCTCTCCATTCTTGGCTGCATCAATCTCCAGACCTGTCAGAATTGTGCACATTTCACAGGATGGTTTACCTTTGCTAATATCATCAGTTTTCTGTTTCTCGACAGCTGTTTCTGTAAGTACCTGACCGTATTCCATTTGGCCGATAGATATAGCTGCATCCGAAATCTGACCAATTCTATTTGAAAACGTATTATTAATGTGTTTAAAAGGTACATGTTTTTCAATTGATGTTTTCTCGCTTAGTGTTGTAGGTATCTCAATAACAGGTAATTGACGCATAAGCAATTCATCAAAATAACGTGTTTTGATTTTAGTAAATGCACCAGATGCCACTGCATTCACAACATCCTGATTATATACAACACTTACTAGATCTCCGTCAAAATCAGCCCCACCCAAACACAGTGGCAAAACAGAGTGTCTCGGGACCATAACAATTCCAGTAAGCTTACCAAAATATTTATCATATAATTCTCTGTGATTCATATAATAATCATATGAGATTTTACCGACATATTTCTCTTTTTCAGTATCACAGAATCTTTGCATTATATACTGCTCATTTCTTGATAAATGAGGATTTCTGAAAAAAGCATAATAAGAATTAAAATCTAACCCCAATTCAGATGCGTTTGCATCATTCCCGTCTGTCGGTAAATAGAAGCGATAATACAGATACTTAGAGAAAAAGTTAGGTGGATTCTCTATCATACTTACGAGAAGTGGGAGCAAATCCCTGCATAAATACCTTGTCTGACCTTCAACAAGAATTTTGCCAGTAGCAAGTTTTGTCATTAATCCCTTTTGAGTATTTTTAAGTTCATGCTTTATATAAATATCCTCTGAAAGTTTTTCATTATCATTTAATGCACGCCTCCAATTTGGAATATGAAAATCAATTCTTTCTTCATCAGAATTTACACCGTCATTATCGCTGTTTTCATCTATATCAAAACTATTCAAATATTCAACAGGATTTTTGATAAAAGATTTATGTCTATCTAAGATACGTTCAAATTGATCTTTAGTAAAATCAAGTGTATTTATTGTCTGATAACTCAAATGAACATACTTTGAATGTCCGTATGGAAGATTAGTTCCTGATACATATAATGCATGATCATATTTATTAAGCATTTCACAATAAAATGCCATAGGATCCATATCTTCCTGATTAGTATTTTTTAGATACTCAATAATCCACTTCTTTGCCTTGAACATACTTTCAGTGATGAATATTCTGGCATTACCAAGATTTCTCTTGATTCCAAAAGCATCTACATATATATGCGCATCTTCACTCCTCTTCTGATTATAGACATCAAGAAATTCATGAACATCTACCTGATGAAGCATGCCTTTGGCAAAAGGAAGACGTATCTGGAATGATGTAGCATTCTGAGTACCAAGAGATTCATTAATAAGTAAGGCATACGAAGGAGCAATGAAACCAACACCATCAAATGGAGTATCAACATACAACACCTTATTCTCCGGTTCTTTATCAATGTCCCATACTTTCCCTTCTTTACCAACGCATTCATTGTTTTCTTTAGCAGAAATATAGTTAGATGCCTCATAATTATATCCCGTAATTGATTTGTCTGGGTTCTTAGGATCTTTTCTTTCATCCTGAATGACTACAAGAGTCTCAGGTGTAATAACAAAATCTTCGTGTTCAATTCTTTGAGAAGACGAAAGATATAGACCTCTATAGGCATAATATTTACTTTCCTGCACCTCAATCTTGGAAAAATCAATACCGAGATTCAGGCGTTCGTTTAATGCATCGTAATAAGTCTCATCAATAAAAGTAATTCGACTTTTTCGGCTCATATTTCCACTCTTATCAAAAGCAACCATATGCACTGGAATGTCGGACTCTTCTGCATAAATATCAAAACCGTTTTCTATAATATCTTTTGCACTACTTTTAAGTGATTCCTTATAACTTTTCACATTATCACTAGCTGATTCATCATAAGTCATAAAGACATTTTCAAAATCAATTACCACCATTTTATCTAACAACGTGGTATTTGTTATTTCAAGCACTTCATCCTTGCCACATCTATTTTCAATCTCTTTATAGAACTGAAAAAATACAGGACAATTTTCCATATCTTCTTCCTGTTTAATTACATATCTGCATAAGGATTTATTAATTAAATATAATGCATAAACACCATCTTCTTTTTCTTTTGGAAAATATTTAAATAAGGCCTTTGCACTAATTGTTCGAATTCTTTGCTTTGGAATATTCACTCTATTAATCTTCTCCAACTAACTTCACCGTCACATAATCATGTCCCGTAGCCGGCAAATATTTCTCTATTATATCCTTCGTTTTAATCTTCAAACTCGAAGTACATACACAAGGGTGGCAACCTATGTCTTCGCCTTTAAGTACATCCTCATCTATCAGTAACTGAACCTTATGCTCAGTATCATTCATAAGCCCCATTATGCTCACAGCGCCGGGCTCGATATCTAAGTACTTAAGCATATCTTCAGGATCAGCGAAAGACAGTCTTGCTGAATTAATCTGTGATGATAATTCCTTGGTTTTAAACTTCTTATCTCCCGGCATCATCAGTAAATAAAAGCTGGTTTTCTGTCTGTTACAAAGAAACAGATTCTTACAAATCAATACACCCAGAACCGCATCAATTTCATTACATGCTTCCATGTTGTCTGCCCTGCCATGATCAGTTCTATTGTATTCAATTCCCAGTTTATCAAGATAATCATATGTATGAATTTCTCTTGGAAGTCTCCCTTCTGTATTCTCAGGTCTTCCTACATATAACTGCATTTCTTCCACATCCTTTATCCTCCGGTAAATTATTATTCTTCCACATATCCTGTTCCATGACAGGTCTCACATTCATAATGCTTATCAATTGTCGGGCAGGTCATCATTCCTGTGCCGCCGCATCTTGGGCAGGAATATACTCCCTGACCACTGCAATATTCACAAGCTTCATAGCCTGAGCCGCCGCAGTGATTACATGTGGCACCATCTACCGAATTAACACCACTGCCACCACATCCAAAACATGTTGCCTTGCCTGTGCCACCGCAATGGTCGCAGTGAATGGTTCCATTTTCGCAGAGTGGGATTTTGCTTAAGCATTCTACAACTCCATCTCCACCACATCCAAAATATCCGCCCGGAGTAATCTTATCACCCGAATCAGGTGCGCCGGGACATATGACTCCAACACCGCCACAATCCGGGCAGGTAACCTTAACTTTTGGAGCCTCAATTTCTGCAGGCAGATTATCAGCAACTTCTACATTAACAGCACATTTTAATTCCTGCTCATCTATAACACCGGTTGCCGCATCTTTCATAAGTGTCAGAACAGCTGCATCTTTGATAGTCTCATCCTTAATTTCCGAAAGAGAAATATCAACATTTCCATCATCCTTAAGGTAGTCCTTTTCGGCGGCTATTGTAACCAGAGTTCCTGTCACATCTTCAGCAGACTTACCTAGAAATTCAGAACTATTATCTGCATAAGCATCAATAGCATCATCATTGCCAAACTTATATCCAATAACCTTATATTCTTTATCAAGATATAAAGAAATTTCAGGGTTAATTGAAACAGTAACTACCATGGCATATTCTTCAGGAATAACATCATATCCTTTTTCTTCAGATACATCAGTTGTTTCCACTTCCTCACTGTCAGTTAATTCTGAACTCGTCTCTGCCTGCACATTTACAACAGTGTCATCCATTATGTTATATCCTTCAGGCACCTCATCAGCGATACAGCCTGCAAACACAAAAGAAGTCAACAGTGCTGCCATTATCATAGTTATTTTTCTTTTCATATACACCCTCCCGTCGGTGGTTTAGCACACAGCATAATTATATCACACCAAAGTGTCTTAATAAATTTGATTTTTTTCTTAAATACGCGCACACTTATACATGAAATTCCGTTTTATATGTTGAAGGAGATAAAAATGGATTTAAATGCACATTATACAAAGCTCCTCAGATTTTGCTATATGAAAACCGGAAACATGGAAACCGCGGAAGACATTACCCAGGAAACCTTTCTTAAATTCTGGGAATCCAATACCTACAAAGATGTGGGTAAGGAGCTGCCTTACCTGTATGCAATTGCCAGAAATCTCTGCGCAGATTATTACAGAAGGCCCCATCCGGAAATGTCTTATGTTCCATTGGAAGATATAGCTGATGAAGAGCAGGATGAAATTAATATAGATTCCCTGGCTTTGAAGGAAGTCATGAAGATGCTGCCGGATGATTTGAAAGAGGCAGTTATTCTAAGATATGCCAACGACTACCTGCCATCGGAGATTGGGAAAATCATGAATATATCCAGATTTGCAGTTAACAGGAAACTTAAAAAAGCGCTGCAGCTGCTTAAAAGTGGTCTGGAGGAAGGAGGAAGAAATGACGGATAAAGACATAATTAGATTAGTCAAAGATACATATGATGTTAATCCCGGCGTTAAAGGAAGATCGTTCATAAGAGAACATACCAAAAGAAAAATTCATTTATCATCAATTATTATGATGCAGCTTAAAGAACTAAATCCTCTGACAATCATTATAACCATATGCATATCTTTCATGGGAGTGCTGCTTACATTTATCAAAAACTACTCTTCTTCCATCTGGGTTTGTTCTTCCATTATGCCACTTGCGGCATTAATCATTACAGCTGACCTGGGACGTTCCAAAAGGCATCAAATGACCGAACTTGAAATGGTAACAAGATTTTCACTTCGAATGCAAAAAAGTGTCCGTATTTTCATTGGAGGCATGCTGGGACTAATAATACATGCCCTGATTATTCCATTTTTAAGTATTAAATCCGGCATAGCGCCATGCATCTCAGTGCTCGCCTTAGGCTGCCCATACCTCTTCACTTCCTGGGGATGTATGCTCATCACAAGAAAATATCATAACACCGAAAGCATCTACGGCTGCACTGCCATCGCAATGTCAGCCGCAATCATTCCTATTATGGTTAAAACTCTGCTTTCACAGTTTAATAAGGGATTACTTGCTACCATTGGCGCGGTTATTTTGGCAAGTTTATTCGTTGCCATAACCACTGAAATACGTAAATATCTTCAGGAGGACAGAAATACAACATGGAACTTGAATTAAAGAATATTACGAAAAAATACAAAGATAAAGAAGCAGTTAAAAACGCGAATGTTACAATTCACACCGGAGTAACCGGCCTCCTTGGTGCTAACGGAGCTGGCAAAACCACCGTTATGCGAATGATATGTGGCGTCTTAAAACCTACAGAAGGCACCATATCTTTTGATGGCTTAAATGTTGAAGATGAGATGTATCGCGATGTACTGGGATACCTTCCTCAGGATTTTGGATATTATCCTAACTTCAAAGCCAGAGACTTCCTTCTGTACATAGCAGCCTTAAAAGGACTTGATAAAGAAAGTGCAAAAGTAAAATGCGAAGAACTTTTAAAGAAGGTTAATCTTTCAGATGTTGCCAATAAAAAAATCAGCACATTTTCCGGCGGAATGAAACAAAGGCTTGGCATTGCACAGGCATTAATAAATGACCCTAAAATCATAATCCTTGATGAGCCAACTGCAGGACTTGATCCAAAGGAACGCGTGCATTTTAGAAATATGATTGGAGAGCTTGGAAAAAATAATATTGTTATACTCTCAACCCACATTGTCTCAGATGTAGAACATATTGCTGACAGAATCCTTATGATGAAAGACGGCGAATTCATTTATGATGGCGAGATCAAGGACATCAATATGGATTTGGAAGAATTCTATTTAAAGGAATTTGAGGAGGCTTAAGGCAATGAATTTCGGAACACTATTAAAATTCGAATTTAAGAAAACATTCTCACAAAAAGCTTACTGGCTGGCTCTTATAATAATGCTGGCAATTCTCCTTGCCAATGAATTATTCCCAATTTTTCTTGGTAACTACAGGCCACGAATTGAACGTGAACGCGCCTTATCCGGAACCGTGGTTAACGAAGAAACCATCCAGAAAATTTTGACCGCTGAGAACCCTCATGACTATGATCCTATCTACGAATTCCTTAAATATACCACCGGCAGCACAGACATATCAGACTTAAATGAAGAAAGTCTTTATTCAATCAGAATGCAGGTTAATGAAGGCTTAATGGATGATGACAAAGCCACGGATAAAGAAAAGGAGTACTGGCGAAAGCTCGATACCGGTAACCAGACTCCATTTACATATACTTACGATGGGGCATATACAGCCTTTTTTGAAATTGTTTATATGATGAATTTTATGATTTTGATTCTCTGTGGAATTGCTTTATCCGGACTCTTCGCAGACGAAAGAGCAAAGGGATGTGATCAGATAATTTTTGCCACAAGACTTGGCAAGACAACCCTCCTTTGGTCTAAAATCACCATGGGAGCCATATGTGGCCTCATCACATCATTAATACTTCTTATATTCCAGTGGACTTTAGCTTTCATTTTATATGGATTTGACGGATGGAATGCCATGTTCCAGCTTCATGTGCCATCCTGTATGATGGTTTTAACTTCCGGACAGGCTGCATTATACGCATCCATTATGCTGATTATATGCGGTATTTTCCTTGGCGTTATAGCCATGTTCCTGTCACAGATAACCATGAATCATCCTGCTGCCATGGCTACCATGGTATTCATGTTATTCTTATCAATGTTTAACCCGGGGGCAAATATAAGAATCATTCGTATCCTCTTTGATTTAATGCCTGGCGCATATGTCGGTTCGTGGTTATTCTATAACTACAGAACCATCACAATCTTTGGCCTTCACTTAAATGTTATGCAATATACCGTAATATTCTGGGCACTAATCTCAGTTTTACTTGTATTCATAATCAAAAACAGATATAAGAATTATCAGGTTAAATAAAGATAGAAAAAACAGCGTCTATATAACAAGACGCTGTTTTAAATAAGGGGATAATTTTTGGGTTTATTGTTTATTCGATACCATCCATCTTATAGATGAATAATACGCTTCCGTCATAATCATCGCTCTTTCCTGCAAATGATGTATATCCTTTACCAAGATCGACGACTTCCTTGAACTCTGCAACCAGTGTATCTGAGTTCTCATCAAGTACACCGGATATCTTAGAAACACCTTCTGCATTAAATTCAAGCATACCGTTGTTAAGTTTTACAGCTCCGGCATTAAGTTCGCCAACACCTTCACCTAAGGTATCTGTTGCAGCCTTAAGTTTTGCTGTACCATCAGCAAGCTTAACTGTTCCGTCTGCCAGGGTAGCCACACCACCGTTAAGGTCATTGTTACTTCCTCTAAGTGTATTAAGACCATTTGATAAATCTGTGGTTCCTTTATCCAGTGTATCAACACCACTATTAATCTGATAAAGTGCTGTACAAACTGTATTATTGCCACTGCTTATTACTGCATTCATCTCATCCTGATTGAAAGTACCCACGCCGGCCTTCAGGGCATTGGCACCATCTGCCAGTGCAACTGCACCGTCTGTAAGTTTCTTCACATCTTCATTACCTGTAAGTGATGTCTTAACTCCTTCAAGAGCACTCTGTGCACCGTTAACGCCAGCTTTTGCTTCCTTAAGGGATTCAATAGCTGTATCAAGTGAAGGAAGACTCTTGGCCTGCTCACTTACTGCGCTTCTGTATGCCATAATTGCGGCACTTTTGTCTTCCATGCTCATGTTCTGAATCTGCTGTGCAACAGCTGTGTTGTAAGCATCAGAACCTTCTTCCAAACCTGCCTGTAATAATTGCGCCTTAACACCTGCTGCAACTGCATGCTGAAGTGCTTCGTCATCACTTAGAATCAGTTCTGCCTGAAGCATATTTCTCTTTGCTTCCAGTGCTGCAATTGTTTCATCAATATTGTCCATTGTTACTGTATAACCAAGAGCCGCTGTCAGTTCTTCAGATGCTGCAAGCTGCGCATTGGCTGTATCAACCGCACCAGCCTCACCTGCATTAAGTCCTTCAACAGTTGCTGTCATAAACTGGTTAACACCGTCATTTAATGCATTTGCTCCATCTGCAAGCTGTGTTACACCAGGAACGATTTGCTGTTCAACTGACTCTGAAAGTTTATCAATTGCTGTATTAACCTGTGTTGTACCACCACTAATCTGTGCTGCACCATCTGCTGCCTTGGCAACACCATCTGTGTATGCTGCAACGCCATCCTTTATTTTAAAAGCGCCGTCTCTTAAACTGTTCGCACCATTCTGAAGATCTCCGGCACCTGTAACAAGTGCAGGAAGATTATCTGCAAGTTTTCCTGTACCATCGGCGAGTTTGTCAGTACCTTCTGAAAGTTTGTCTGTTGCATCCTGTAATTCACCAAGTTTGTCTTCAAGAGCTGTTGTATCAATTTCGCCCATATCGATATCTGCTGAAACATTGGCTGTAACTGCTGTAATCACAGTATCAAGTGCAAAATCATTCACGTCAGCACTTACCTCGAAATAATCAGGAATATCCATTGTTATTTCAAGCTCATCAAGTTTGTCAGCAAGGCTGTCCTCCATACCAGGAAGAACGATACCTGCTGCCAGATAATTGTCACCAACCTCTGTTACTTTTCCGTTTGTAACTTCGATATTGCTGAATCTGTCGCCTGAAAGAAGCATGCCTGTTACTGCTGTAAAAGGTACATACATGGTCTTTGTTTCACCGTTAATCTCAACTTCTCTCTGCTCATTATTTGTATAATCAAATCTGATTCTTACATTACCACTCTTGCCTGCAAGATCTGCCGGAGAGATTTCTTTGCCATCAAGATAATAAGTAACCTTAATATCTACAGGCGGCTTCTTACTGGTATCACCCTGGTAAGTAATGTCATTACCAAGTGCATTCCACTCAATGTTGTTGCCATTCTCACTGTAATCTTCCTCACCTGAAAGGTTAACAAGATTTGTAAGAGTTGTTTCATCTTCTATAACATCTGAGCACTGTGGATTATTAAGTTTCTCATAAACCGTAACGCTCTTCTGTGATCCATATGCATCAGTGAAAACATATACTGTTTCTTCCTTGAAGTTTTCCTTATCTGAAGGAGTTTTCTGTGTTTGAACTGCCTGAGTAACGGCATCTGTAACAGCCTCTTCTGCCTCATCCTTAGCATCTTCAGCAGCGCCCACACCGGCACATCCTGCTACACCGGCCATAACCATTGCAGATACTAATATTAAAGATAAGCCTTTAAAATATTTCTTTTTCATGTCCGTCCTCCTTAACCTGTAATTATCTTATTGCTGTTTTGCTTTTCTTTATTCTTAAAACCAATGCTTGTATTTATGATTATTCCATCGAATACCATAAGGAAGGATGGAAGAACCAGTATAACCACAAACATACTGATGATTGCACCTCTTGCCATTAACATGCAAAGAGATGAAATCATATCGATACTTGCCAGCATTCCAACACCAAATGTTGCTGCAAAGAATCCCAGTGCAGAAACGATGATTGAAGGAATTGATGTTGCAAGTGCTGTTGTAATACTTGTCTTTTTATCATTTCCAAGATGTCTTTCTCTTTTGTATCTGTTGGTCATGAGAATCGCATAATCAACTGTTGCACCCAGCTGAATGGTTCCGATTACAACCGAAGCGATAAACGGTATCTTGGTATGTGTATAAAATGGAAGCCCCATATTAATGAAGATTGCAAACTCAATTGCTGCTACCAGTATTACCGGAAGTGATACTGATTTGAATACAACAAATATTATGGCAAAAATCGCCGCTATCGAAACCAGACTTACAACCTTAAAATCATGGTCGGTAATTGTTATCAAATCCTTTGTACAAGGAGCTTCACCAACTACCATTGCCATTGCATCATGGCCTTTTACAATTGCATTAACATTATTTATCTGATTATTGATTTCATCAGATGCAATAATGTAATCCGAACCGATAAGCATTATCTGGTAATCTTCACCTTTAAGGTTATTAACCAGTTTCTCAGGAAGCATTTCCTCAGGTACTGAAGTTCCCATTAATGAATCAATGCTAAGTGCGAAGGTAACACCATCAAGTGCCTTGATTTCTTCTGTCATTTCGTTGATTTCCCTGGCACTCATTTGAGAATCAGCCAGTACCATATAAAGGGAATTCATATCGAAATTATCCTTAAGCATTTTGTTTGCTACTGAGCAGTTCAGATCATCTGGAAGTGTATCTGATAAATCATAATAAACATCTGTATTTCTGTATCCGTAAATTGCAGGACCTAAAAGAAGTACAAAGATTATAAGGAAGATCCAGAACTTTCCAACTACAAACTTTGCAACCTTGTCGAACTTCGGCATAATTTCCTTATGCATTGTTTTTTCAATTGTTTTTTCAAATGTCATTATGAATGCAGGAAGAATTGTTACGCATCCAAATACACCCATGATTACGCCCTTTGCCATAACGATTCCAAGGTCTCTGCCTAAAGTAAAACTCATAAAGCAAAGAGCTATGAAACCTGCGATTGTTGTAATTGAAGAACCAAGCACTGATGTAAATGTATTGGCAATTGCATGTGCCATGGCTTCCTTGTGATCATCCGGATAATCATTTTTCATCTCTTTATAGCTGTGCCACAGGAAGATTGAATAATCCAGTGTTACACCAAGTTGAAGTACTGCTGTCAGAGCCTTGGATACATAGGAGATTTCTCCAAGAAATACATTTGATCCCAGGTTATATATGATTGTCATTCCGATACTTAAAATAAAGAATAACGGAATAAGATATGAATCCATGAATACTGCAAGAACGACACACACAAGTCCAACTGCCAGGGCTACGTAGAGCGGCGTTTCCTTTTCGGACATAATTTTTGTATCAGTAACAACTGCACTCATGCCGGCTATGAAGCACTGATTGTCTGTAATTTTTCTGATATTAACTATGGCATCCATTGTATCCGTACTTGATGTTGTATCATCAAAGAAGATTGCCATCAGTGTTGTGTCCGTTTCTTCGTTATAGAACTTGGATAAATACTTGTCCGGAAGTATATCCACCGGGACCGTATCTCCCATAATATTATTAAATGAAATAAGTTCAGCAACGTGATCAACGCTCTTAATCTTCTCGGATAATTTCTCAATCTCAGCAGGAGTCATGTTCTGCACCATTACTACTGCATAAGCTCCTTTTCCAAAATCATCCAGCAGGATATCCTGACCTTTAATGGTCTCTATGTCGCTCGGTAAGTAATACAGAACGTCATAATTAACCCTGGTTTTCAGATATCCGATAACCGAAGGAATTAAAAGCAAAAATGCAATAATTAAAATCGGAATTCTAAATTTTACTATTGCTCTTCCAAGCTTTTCCATCTTTTTTCTCCTTTCCTTCTGATATAAACATTTCATTTTCTGACCATTAGTCATTTTTCAAATATGATTATAGCAGCATTTTTTAACCTGTCAATACTTTTTCTGACTTTTGGTCATTTTTTTAGTTTTTTTATTGTTTTTTAATTTCAGCTCTGTTATTATAAGAAACGAAAGTGATGGAAAACGCGTTATGGGAAAAGCGGAAGCAAAGAAAATTCACAAACTGAATACCATACTCGACTCAGCTTTTGAGCTGTTTACAAAACAGGGTGTTGAGAAAACATCCATATCCGAGATTTCCGAAAAAGCCGGTGTGGCCAAGGGAACCTTTTATCTGTATTTCAGGGATAAGCATGAATTAAGAGACAGGCTGATTTACCACCAGTCTTCCAAGTTATTTAAGGAAGCTGCTGCTGCCCTTGATAACGTGGTTGCCTGTTCAGGTGTGAAGATGAAGTTTGATGATAAGATGATTTTCATAATAGATTATCTTATTAATCAGCTTTCACAGAACCCTCTTCTTCTTTCTTTCATATCCAAGAATCTCAGCTGGGGTGTATTTAAGAAAGCCTTAACTTCCAAAACCACAGATGATGAAATCGATTTTAAGCAAATCTATTACAAAATGCTGACTGAAGAAGACACAAAGTTCAATGAACCTGAGATAATGCTTTTTATGATAATAGAACTTGTTGGATCAACCTGTTACAGCGCCGTTCTTTATAATGAGCCTGCAGGTATTGAAGAATTAAAGCCTTATCTTTTTAATACAATAAGAGCAATAATCAGGGAACATGAAATCACTGAATAATAAATAAAATAAAAACCCGGCAATCTGCATTTTCGCAAACTGCCGGGTTGGTTTTTTAATAATAATTATTACTTCTCTTCAATCGGCTTTGAAGCCTTATCAACGAAACTCTGTATATCTTCTGACGGTGTATCATCCATTAATGAAACGATGACAGCAAAGAATAAACTTGCAAGGAATCCCGGAATGATTTCGTAGATGCCTGTATTGTAAAGTGTAAGGCTTTCTACAGCGCCCGAGAAGAACATATACCACATAGCGTCAACCAGGAAGCCTGCAACAACTCCGGCGATGGCGCCTTTATATGTGAACTTCTTCCAGAAAAGCGCAAGCAGGATTGCAGGGCCGAAGGCTGAACCGAAGGCTGCCCATGCGCATTCCACCAGGGCCATAATTCCGGCACATCCAGGGCTCATTGCAATGATAAGTGCAATAACCGCAATAACTGCAACGATACCTCTGCCCACCCAGAGCATTTCCTTATCGGATGCATTTTTACGAATTACCGGCTTATAAAGGTCTGATGCAAAAGCAGATGATGAAGCAAGAAGCTGTGAATCCGCTGTTGACATGGATGCTGCCAGTATTGCCGATAATAAGATACCTGCGATAAGACCCGGGAATATCAGACGAACCATTGTAATGAACACAAGACTTCTTTCATCTGCACCAAGGCTGCTTCCAAGATACTGATGTGCAACAAGGGCAACAACGCTGGCCATGGTAAGAATCAAAAAGGTCCAGAATGTTCCGATAATTCTTGATTTCTTCATTTCTTTCTCAGACTTAATTGACATGTAACGAACAAGAATATGTGGCATACCGAAGTATCCCAGTCCCCATCCAAGTCCGCTTAAAATATCTTTCACAGAAGTCCAGTCCCACTTACCACTGGATAAAATATTGTAGTAATGATCAGGTGTAACAACCTCTGCCACCGGCTTGAAAGATGGGCTGCCCATAATGAAAAGCGCAACAATAGGCGCTGTCATAAGAGCCATCAGCATAAGAAGTCCCTGGAAAAAGTCAGTCCAGCAAACCGCATTGAAACCACCCATGAAAGTATAAACCAGAATGATAATTGTAGCTCCAATCATTGCATACTGGCTTGGCATTCCGAACACCTTGTTAAAGAGGCTGCCACATGCCACAATACTTGATGCAGAATAAATACAATAAGCCACGCAAAAAATCACCGCGCACACAACCTGAAGTGTCGGGTTGGTACTTTTGAAACGGTTGGTCAAAAACTGTGGAATAGTAATGGAATCGTTGGCCATAATTGACATTCTTCTTAATCTTGGTGCTACAAAAACCCAGGCAAGAACCGTACCAATGAATAAACCAACAGAAATCCAAATCTGTCCCATACCCCAAAGGTAAATGGAACCCGGAAGTCCCATCAAAACCCAGGCGCTCATGTCAGATGCGCCTGCTGAAAGGGCTGCAACCCATCCGTTCATCTCTCTTCCGCCAAGGAAATAAGCCTTATCACCTGTCTGCTTACGTCCTTTGATAAAGAAATAAATACCAATGCCTAATACCAGTACCAGGTATACGATAAAGGCAATCATTTCCAAAAACTCTGTCTTCATAAAACCTCCTTAAATATCACCCTATCCTAAAAGATGACAACAAGCATCATACTCGTTGCCATCTTAATTATTATATTATTTATTTAATACTTCTTCAATAGCATGAAGGAAATCATCGAATTCCTCAAATGCCTGAAGGTCAGGATTGTCAGCCTTAATGCTGTCTGTACTTCTGAATAAGAAACCTGCCTTACTTGCCCTTATCATGGCAAGGTCGTTGAAGCTGTCGCCTGCCGCGATTGTTTCAAATCCCATGGACTGAAGTGCCTTGACTGTTGTAAGTTTGGATTTCTCACATCTCATCTTATAGCCTGTGATTTCGCCATTTTCTGCAACCTCTAATGTATTACAAAAAAGTGTGGGATAACCAAGTTTCTTCATAAGAGGCATTGCAAACTGAGTGAATGTATCGCTTATGATGATAACCTGTGCTTCAGCCCTTAATGCATCAAGGAATTCCCTTGCACCCGGAAGTGGATCAATCTTGGCGATTGTATCCTGGATTTCCTTAAGTCCCAGGCCGTGCTCCTTAAGAATCTCCAATCTCCACTTCATAAGTTTATCGTAATCAGGCTCATCCCTCGTTGTTTTCTTAAGTTCCGGAATACCACTTTCTTCTGAAAATGCAATCCAGATTTCAGGAACAAGAACACCTTCCATATCAAGACATACAATATCCATATCCTACCTCCAAACTACTTGTTAGTTTTTCCTTTAATAATAGGTCTTAACGGTTTATAAAGTAATATAACCAGAATGCTTACGACGGCGCTTTTGAGCAAATTTATTGGAACAGTTGCGAACAGGACGAAAGTCGGAAGACTTGAAATCCATGGATTAACTGCTGAACCCATTCCTACGATTGCCTCTAATTCCATATGGAACATCCTGGCAAAAACAGGAAGCAGGAAATATGCATTAAGTAAAGCGCCTGTTATTATCATGCAGATTGCACCGATAATAACTGACATAATTGCATTCTTCTTTGTTTTCTTTATCCAGTATACTATAACTGCAGGAAGTACATAAGCTGAACCTACTGCAAAATTCGCGATTTCTCCAACGAATGCTGTGCTTGTTGACTTAAATAAAATCTTAATTAATATCTTAAGAAGTTCAACCAGTACACCTGCCACAGGGCCATAAGCGAAGCCACAGATAACCGCCGGCAAATCACCGATTTCAAATTTATAAATATCCGGAATACCTAAAAATGGAACAGGAACCTCGAATATCATTAAAACTGCCGAAAGGGCTGCGAACATTCCGATGACGGCGATTTTACGAGTAGGAAGGATTTTTTCCTTATCTTTAGTCGCCTTTTTGATAAGAAGTTCTGCCACTAAGGCAATAACTAATAAACCTACGATAACAAGTAATAACATTAAGGCATAGAAAGAATTTTCTTTAATCTGTGAAAGTAAATCTGTAATTTTCATTTTGCGTCCTTTCTATACATCTTATCCCTTTGTTAAATTATTAACCTGACACGATTTACATTATACATATTAGCGCGTTAATATGCAACAGTAACATTATTGCTTGATATAATTATTAAATTATTATAAAATTATGGTAATTTGATGTTAAGAAGGAGGATTATTATGAATTTCGTAAACTTATTTACAGGCTTGTTAAGTTACTCCAGCAGTTACGGCTCATCATCTGATGCTGCTGCAGCACTTGCCGCTACTTCAATGATGGCAGCTTTTGGTATTTTCTATATTATATTTATAGGAATATTCGTACTTTTAATAATTGCTTTAGTAGCAGTCACGATGGTTAGTAACTGGAAACTTTTCGAGAAGGCAGGAGAACCGGGCTGGTATGCAATCATCCCATTCTTCAATACATTTATGATGTGTAAGGTTGTATTCGGTAATGCATGGTGGGGATGTGCTTTCCTTGCACCACTTGTTTGCTTACCATTATTCTTCATACCATTCCTTAACATACTTGTAAGCTTTGCAGTTAATATGTTTGTTATGTTTGTTTCAATTATGATGCATGTAAGAATGGCTCTTGTATTTGGTCGTGGTGGCGGAGTAATCGCACTCCTTATTCTTATTCCAATCGTTGGATATCCAGTTCTTGCTTTTGGCAAGGAAACACATTACGTTCCATCAGAAGCTAAGTTCTTCTAATTACTAACGTTTGTATTTTGAGGCGCATTCTCAATGATACATAAATTATTCTTTAATCATTTAGGAGGATTCTAAAATGGATAGTTACAGTTATGGTTCAGACATGGCCGTTGCAGCATTAGGTGCCGGTTTTTACTTAGTAGCTTTAATCATTGCACTTATTTGCGCTATTATCGCTATTATTGCTATGTGGAAGATTTTCTCCAAGGCCGGAGAAGCAGGATGGAAATCACTTATTCCTATCTACAATTCCTTTGTTTTATCAAAGATTATCTTTGGTTCATACTGGTGGGGTCTTGGTATCTTCGTAGGATTAATTCCGGTTGTTGGTGCTTTCCTTGAACTCTTCTACGCAATTATGATTGCAGTTCGTCTTGCCAAGGTATTCGGCTACGGTATCGGAATGATTTTATTAAACATCTTCATCCCAGCTGTTGGTGTTCTTTGGATTGCATTTGCAAACAACAGTTACGACGAATCTGAAGCTAAGTTCTTCTAAGATAATAAATCGTCTTTGTTTAAAGCCTGTAACCTTGCGGTTGCAGGCTTTTTATTTTATAATAAAAGAGGTTTTAAATATATTTTTAGGGGTGTATTATGAGCGAAAAGAAACCTGAAAGAAGTAAGACAAACAGCAAATTAATCAACTTAACACTAATAATGGCCATGGTAACACTTTTATCACTTGTTATCGCCGTTCTTGCCATTATTACTCCACTTATTCTTAACAAAATAAACAATGGCTCTAAAGAAGCTGAGGAGATTGTTCCAAAAGAAACAGAAGTTATTGAAGAAGGCAGACTCTATACTCAGGAAGAAGTTAATGAGATTATAGAGAACTCTTCCATCGCCGCCGCTGCTGCTGCAAGAGAAGAAGTCAAGCAGGAAATCAGGGAATCATATCAGTCAGGCCAGAGCCTTATCAATTCCTTAAGAAGCATATATCCTGAATATGTGATTTATGCAGATCAGGGTCGTTATAACTTCTACGAGATAACTGATGAACTTCCACCTCTTGGAATTAACCAGGACTCTTTGGTGTCTGCCGAAAAAGGTGAGATGCAGTATGTTCTTAACGGCGAAACCGTATCCCATAAGGGTATTGATGTATCCAAGTTCCAGGGCAAAATCGACTGGCAGAAAGTTCATGAAGATGGCGTTGAATATGCAATGATAAGACTTGGCATAAGAGGCTATGGCACAGGCGCAATTGTTATTGATGATACTTTCGAAAGTAATATTAAAGGTGCTCTGGATAATGAAGTTGAAGTAGGTGTATACTTCTATACCCAGGCTATTACCAAAGATGAAGCCATCGAAGAAGCCAATACGGTTATCCAGGCAATCAAGGATTACAATGTAACCTATCCTGTTGTTCTTGATATTGAGGATCCTAATGACTCAGAAGCAAGAACCGCCAATTTAACTCCACAGGAAAGAACTGATATTGCCATTGCCTTCTTAGAGAAAATCAAAGAAGCAGGCTATAAACCAATGATATATGGTAATCTTAAATCCTATTTCGGTATGCTTGAGATAAACAGACTTAAAGATTATGACTTATGGTTTGCATACTATGATTCAAGCATTTATTTCCCATATAAAATCAGGATGTGGCAGTATACCGAATCAGGCTCTGTTAACGGAATAAATGGAAATGTGGATTTAAATATTACTTTTGAATAAAAAAATTCAAAAATTTTCAAATTTTCCCATAAATTATTTATTCAGCTTACGTATATGTGGTAGATGATCAGGAAACAAGCCATATGGCTTTTTTACAAGGGAGGAACAAAAATGAAGGGTAAAGAGAAGTGCAAGGCACTTAAGGAAATCAGAAAACAGATAGCTGAGAATAACAATATTGAATATGTTGTTTCAGAATGCAAACATAAAGGTGAATGTAAAGGTACCTGTCCTAAATGTGAAGCTGAAGTCAGATATCTTGAGAAAGAACTTGAGAAGAGAAGAAGCCTGGGTCAGAAAGTTGCCATTGCCGGTGTTTCCATGGGTATCGCGGCTTCAATGAGTGCCTGCTCTGCTGCTTCGGTTGTAGGGGCCTCTGCTGCAGGTGCTCCTGCTACAGTAGTCTATACAATTACACATCCGGCAGTTGTAGAGCCTGAGCCACTTGGCGGAGAAGCAATGCCTGCTTATCCAATTAATGATCCGGGATATGATGTAATGGGTGATGTTGAATATATTCCACCTGTTGATGAAGATATATCAGGCGATGAAGATTACTCACCTGACTATTATGATGAAAACAATGACGAATCCTTAGAGCCCCTTGCTGGTGAAATAGTGCCGTATGATCTCGAAGGCGCTGCAGAACTTCCGGAATGTATAGACGAAACTGAAGATAACTTAGATACAGACGATATATCAAATATAGAAGAATAATATGGAAAAAAAGTTAGACGTACTTACAATAAACAGAATCAGAACAAAAACAGACGGCGAGGGTGTTACAACCCTCGTTGTTAGTATGGGTTGTCCATTAAGATGTGCCTACTGCATTAATCCAATGACCTGGGACGGTTCATATAAGGTGGTCAGAAAATATAGCGTGGACGAACTTTATGAGGAACTTAAAATAGATAATCTCTATTTCCTCGCAACCGGCGGAGGCGTTATGTTTGGCGGAGGGGAACCTTTACTGAACATTGATTTTATCTCTGAGTTCATCAATAAATACAGGGACACAGGCTGGAAGTTCAATATGGAAACTTCCCTCTCCGTTCCTTTGGAAACCCTGCAGAAATCCTATGGTCTTATTGACCACTACTTCGTGGACACCAAGGATATGAATAAAGAAAGATATGAATTATATACCAAAGGAGATTACGACCTGTTTTATTCCAACTTACAGGACCTTATTAAGAATGTTGGCCCGGAGCACATTCTTTGCAGAGTTCCAATGATTCCCAAACTTCACAAAAATGAGGAATATAAAGAGAACCTTGAAATCCTTCAGAATATGGGCATCACCCAGCTTGAAGTCTTCAATTACATTATCCCATCAGACAGAAAAACCATATCTGATACGGCTAAGAAGAATATGGATGATTTCTTAAACAAAATCTCATAAACCCGGAAATAAAATGACAGCCTGATTAATATCGGCTGTCATTTTTTTAATACAACTTCTCTTATATATTTGTAAGTCTCATCCTCACCCTTTTCATAAAGCATAGTCAGAAGTTCAACCAGTAATGCCCTTGTATCCGGATGAAGCATATAGCGGTCTTTCCCCTTCTGGTAATAATCATATGCTGATTTAAGGGTATATTTGTCTTTTTGATAAGTCTCGCAGGCAGCTACTCTGTCGCAGAACATCTCAACCACATATCTGTTCGGCATCTTCATGCCTTCCATACCGTGATCATTATCAATTGCATAATCAATCCAGTACTCCATATGGTGCTTATTACGACCCTTGTGATGAAGCCAGGCTAAAGTATATCCCTTTTCTTCTCTCTCGGCCGTATTAGGGCTCCTGTTGCCCTGAAAATACTTCACACCGGTCCAGAACTCCACAAAAGAATATTTTGACAAATCATGTGTCAGCCCCTGCCAATAAAGCCCGCATTTAAAACAATGCTTCCTTACTCTTCTTCTGTGAGAATTAACTGTATGAAGATGTCCGAAAAATCTTTGAAAAAAATTCATAATCACCTTATCTGGACTTAACCATATCTGAATAGAATAACGCCTTACAGGTTTCTATGTAAGGACTGATCCATAAAAATGCTATGCCAAAAGAAAGCACTCCAAGGAGCCTTACAGGAATAAGTGAAATCTGAAGACCTATGTATCTCCAGAAATTCTTTCCAATGAGCCTTGCAGATAATCTCATAGACTGAAGCGCTTTAGCCTTGGGAATATCACAAAGAACATAATAAGACTGAGTAAAGAATATGCTGATTATAAAAAACAGGAATGCACAGCATATATAGATTACTCCAATTTTCAGCAAGGCTATTTTGCTTATTTTTTCCACGAAAAGATTAACATATAAAACATATGGCATAAAACATATACGTGATATAAGAGCCATTATAAATCCTACCAAAAGTGTTTTATCCGGCTGACTCTTAAATCCATACCACATATCCGCATAACTGTAATCTTTGGATAAACTGTATTTAAGATAAAAATTGGCTTTACCCAGTTCAAGAACACTAAAAAGAGTATCCATTACTATATTTAATCCAAAGTAAAACAGCAAAGCCCAGATTCCATCGCCGATTAAACTAATGGATACACAGAAAGATACCATATTGGATAATACATAATATGTTAATGTTACTAAAACAGGCAAGAGCAGATTCCCTAGCATTATCTCTCTGGAATCCGCTCTTATTTCCTTGATTGACTTCTTCATTTTCACGCTTTAATATCCAAAGAATCACCCTTGGACGCTTCTCCTACAATCTCTTTAAGATTCTTTCCATATGCTGAATCATCAGCAGGTGTTTTAATACAGGTATTGGTTACGCCGCCACTTACATATGCTCTTCCGCATTCAGGACAGATAGCCATCTTAATTGTAACTGAGGCTCTTATAACCTTGCCGCCTTCCTGACTTGCTTTACTATAGGCATTGGAAACATGCTCCATCTCATGAGCCCTTACTGCTGCCGGAGCCTGTGTCGGTGAAATATGAGCCGCAGACTTAAAGGAAACCATCTCATCCGAACCGTCTTTATACTTACGATTCTTACAGGTCTGACATTCCTTACCGCCCGTAAGACGCTCCGCATCTCCAGCCTTGGCATCAGTCTCAATTCCGGCTGCCTTCTTTAAGTTCTCAACTCTTGGATTCTCTGAACTTACTCCCGGCATTCCGGCACCCTGAGACATTCCGCTTCTATATGCATTATCAAGGCTTGCACCTGTACTTAAATATATGCTGTTGTTTAAGTTATTCATTAAATCAGCCATAGGCGTTACCCCTAAAAATAAACACAAGGTACTTGGCAATATATTTATCTATATTTTACTCCGAAAATTGAAGATTGTACATAGTTTCATACTCTTTTAATACTTCGTCAAAAGACTGGCCGTACATCTTCTCATATGTGGTATTAAATTCTTCCCTTAATTTCTCATCAGTAAATACAGTATATACGCTGACTCCCATTAAAACCGTATTGGAAATCATTATTACAATGCTGCAAATTACAGCTATGTGTGCATATACGCTCTTACTGCCGGTTTTACCCTTGGAAAGATATGCAAAAAATATGGACATTGCTCCAAAAACATATGGCAGAATAACTGTCATCAGAACTGAACTTACAATGGCAAGTATCGCCATAAGTCCCGCTCTTTTTTCCATTGCTATATGTCTGGAATCCTTTGGTACAAATTCGTAATTATTCATCGTCATCTCCGCCTACCTCGGCGCCACCTAAACTCTTCCACTTAAGGTAAGCAATTATCATGCTGTCAAGATCGCCGTCAAGCACACCTTCCACATCACTGTTTTTCTCACCGGATCTCTTATCCGTAACAAGTGTATATGGCTGAAGCACATAAGACCTTATCTGATTACCCCATCCTATCTGCGTTACATCACCGCGGATGTCGGATAATTTCTCGGCATTGGCTTCTTTTTTAAGCATCATGAGTTTGGACTTGAGCATCTGCATTGCCTTGTCCTTATTCTGGAACTGGCTTCTTTCATTCTGACACTGAACTACAACGCCTGTGGGAATATGAGTAATTCTGATGGCAGAACTTGTTTTATTGATATGCTGACCACCTGCGCCCGATGAACGATAGGTATCAATACGAAGATCTTTCTCATCAATATCAAGTTCAACATCAAGTGATAATTCCGGCATAACATCCAAAGATACGAATGATGTCTGCCTCTTACCCTGGGCATTAAAAGGAGATATACGAACCAGTCTGTGTACTCCTCTCTCGCCCTTAAGATATCCATATGCATTAAGTCCGTTTACCTGAAATGCTACTGACTTGATTCCCGCTTCGTCGCCGTCCAGCATATCCAGAAGTTCAACGGAGAATCCGTGTTTTTCAGCCCATCTTGTATACATTCTGTATAACATGGAGCACCAGTCACAGCTCTCTGTTCCGCCTGCTCCCGCATTAAGTCTTAATATCGCATTATTGGCATCATATTCATCTGAAAGTAAAGTTTCGAGTCTTAATTTATCAAGCGTCTTGGTAAAATCCGCCATCTCCGCCTGTATATCAGAAATCAAAGACTCATCATTCTCTTCCTCTGCCATTTCCATTAAAGCATATATATCATCTTTCTGAGTTTCCAGTTTCTGATATGTTTCTATGGAATCCTTAATGGCTTTAAGTTCCCTTACCTTGGCATTGGCTTTATCTGCATCTGTCCAGAAATCATTCTCTTCCATCTGTCTTTCAAGTTCCACAACTTTTCTTGATTTGTTCTCCAGATCAAGGGATTCCTTTACTTCAGACAGGGGTTCAATAAGCTTGCCCAGTTCTGTTTTAATTGCATCTAATTCTATCAAGTGTAAGTCACAACCCTTCGTTATTAATTACCGCCCAGAAACGAGAACGCTTATGGGCGGTTATTTTACAATTTTGTTTTGTGGTTATAACCACATTTTAGATTCCACCTGTCAGACCGTGGCAGTTCTTGTATTTCTTACCGCTTCCACAAGGACATGGATCATTAGGATATATCTTGGCTGCTTTACGGGTAACGGGAGCCTTGGTTGTACTGTCATCCTTATTGGTACCTGTAACCTTGGCAACCTGCTCTCTTTCAATCTTCTGCTCAACCTTGATATGCATAATCATTCTGACTGTATCTTCCTTGATGGCATCAGTCATTGCATCAAACATCTCGAAACCACTCATCTTGTATTCAACAAGCGGATCTCTCTGTCCGTAAGCCATCATGCCGATACCCTGACGAAGCTGGTCCATATCATCGATATGATTCATCCACTTACGGTCGATACATCTGAGTAATACTACACGTTCAACCTCTCTCATGGCCTCAGCCTGAGGGAACTGTGATTCTTTATCTTCATAAAGTTTAATTGCTTCTTCTTTAAGCTGCTGCTTTAAGGCTGCCTTCTTCGGCTTCTCGATTCTTTCTAATGTCACAGGCTCTAAAGGAACGATTGGAAGAAGGTTAACATTAAGGTCGTTAAGATCCCATTCCTCCGCAGATGAGTCATCTCCTATGCAGGAATCAACGTAATTCTCAACTACATCCATAACCATCTTCATAATGGAATCTCTCATGCTTTCTCCATTAAGAACCTTAAGACGCTCTGCATAGATAATCTCTCTCTGGTCATTCATAACCTGGTCATATTCAAGCAGGTTCTTTCTGATACCAAAGTTGTTATTTTCTATTCTCTTCTGGGCATTCTCAATTGCAGATGATAACATCTTGTGTGCAATCTCCTGGTCTTCTGAAATACCCATTGAATTAAATACGCTCATCATTCTCTCAGAACCGAAGAGACGGAGCAAATCATCCTCAAGTGAAATATAGAACTTGGATTCACCAATATCACCCTGACGACCTGAACGACCTCTTAACTGGTTATCGATACGACGGCTTTCATGTCTCTCAGTACCGATGATATACAGACCACCTGCCGCTCTTGCTTCATCATCCAACTTAATATCGGTACCACGGCCGGCCATGTTGGTTGCAATGGTAACTGCTCCGTGCTGACCTGCATCTTTGACAATTTCCGCTTCCATTTCGTGGTACTTGGCATTAAGTACTTTGTGGTGAATACCACGTCTTGTAAGCATTCTGCTTATCTCTTCTGAAGACTCAATTGTAATTGTACCAACCAGTACAGGCTGTCCCTTGGCATGAGCCTCAGCAACTGCATTACAGATGGCATTTAACTTGCCCTTCTTTGTTTTATAAACTGCGTCCGGATGGTCAACTCTGATAACAGGCTTGTTGGTAGGAATCTCGATAACGTCCATACCATAGATATCACGGAATTCCTTTTCCTCTGTAAGAGCAGTACCTGTCATACCGGCCTTTTTCTCAAACTTATTGAAGAAGTTCTGGAATGTAACGGTGGCAAGAGTCTTACTCTCTCTCTTAACCTTAACATGTTCCTTGGCTTCAATAGCCTGATGAAGACCATCTGAATATCTTCTACCCGGCATTAAACGTCCTGTAAAGCTGTCGACGATAATTACCTGGTCATCTTTTACAACGTAGTCCTGATCCTTAAACATAAGGTTATGAGCACGAAGCGCTAGAATAACATTATGCTGAATCTCTAAGTTCTGAGGGTCAGCTAAGTTATCGATTGAGAAGAAACGCTCAACTTTCGCAATACCCTGAGCAGTTAAGTTAACTGTCTTTTCTTTCTCACTAACGATAAAATCCCCGGTCTCCTCAACCTCTGTCTTCATAAGAATATCCATCTTGGATAATTCTTCCACATCGTCACCTCTTTTAAGCTGTCTTGCTAAGATATCGCAGGCAGAATAAAGGTCTGTGGATTTGCCACCCTGTCCCGAAATAATAAGTGGTGTTCTTGCCTCATCAATTAAAACTGAGTCAACCTCATCGATGATTGCATAATGTAAATCACGAAGAACCAGCTGCTCTTTATAAATAACCATGTTATCACGAAGATAATCAAAACCAAGTTCATTGTTGGTTACATATGTAATATCACACTGATATGCTTCTCTTCTTTCCGCATCTTCGGAATTGTGAAGTACTACGCCAACCTTAAGGCCGAGGAATTCATGGACTGCTCCCATCCACTCGGCATCACGCTTGGCAAGATAGTCGTTAACCGTAACGATATGTACACCCTTTCCTTCAAGTGCATTAAGGTAAGCAGGAAGTGTTGATACAAGTGTTTTACCTTCACCGGTCTTCATCTCGGCGATACGGCCCTGATGAAGAATAAGTCCACCGATTAACTGCACTCTGTAGTGCTCCATACCAAGTACTCTCTTGGCTGCTTCTCTTACTGTTGCGAAGGCTTCAACCAGGATATCATCAAGTGTCTGTCCTTCTGCAAGTCTTTTCTTAAACTCATCTGTTTTAGCTCTAAGTTCTTCATCACTTAAAGCTTCCATAGTAGGCTTTAAGGCTTCTATTGAATCAATAATCGGCATTATTCTTTTAAGTTCTCTCTGTGAATGTGTGCCGAAAACCTTATCTACAATTTTCATTAATTTTCATCTCCAAAATAAATATTAGCCCAAAAATCGGCATTATTGTCCATAATACCACTTTCGGGCTAATTATTCAAGTTTTCACGCATTTCACCATCAGTGAAAGATAATATTTATTATAAGTCCACAAACAAGGGAAAATACTATCACGAAAAGCCAGTAAAACAGGAAGTGTTTAATTCCAAGCACTGCTTTTAGGGCACCCAAGTTGGTGATTTTGGTAGCGGGTCCTGTAATCATGAAAGCTGCCGCAGAGCCAAGGCTCATGCCACTTGCAAGCCATGCTTTAAGTATGGGGATTGTTCCACCACCGCAGACATATAACGGCACACCGATGGTCGCTGCCATCAGTACGCCCCAGGCCTCATTGCCGCCAAATACAAAGGTTATGGCCTCTTCAGGGATATATCTTTGAAAAAGCGCCGACAGCACGACACCGATTAGAAAGTACAGTCCCGTTGCCTTGACATTTCGGTAAAGATTCTTAAGAAATCTTAATAAGATATTTGGGTCTGTATCTTTATTCTTCGGTTCATCAAAACCTTTGAATGTGAAGAATTCCTTTTTCTTAAAGCACCAGTGAATCACTAAGCCTGCTGCAATTCCGCAGATAAAGCAGGTAATGATTCTTATTAACAGCACTTTGGTTCCAAGAGCTGCGCTATACATTATAAGCTGTGGATTCAGTAAAATTGAACTCATCATGAAAGACGCCAGCCACTCATCCTTGATTCCGCTTTTGGAAAAAGAAGCTGCGATTGGGATGGTTCCATACATACAAAGCGGGGAAAGAATCCCTAAGAAAGATGCAAATAGAATACCTGCTAAAGAGCTGCCGTCTCCCTTCATATTTCTCATGAGGGCATGGATTCGATCCTTAAAAAATACAGATACCACAGAGCCGATTATCATACCCAGCACCCAGTACCAGAATATCTGGCTAAGCTGCAGGGTAAAATAATACCAGAAGTAAATTAATTCTCTTTGAATTATTTCTAACATTTTATTCCTCGGTATCTATATCGATAAGTTCATATGCTCTGTTACCAAGGCCGATTTCTTCAGCATGAGTTAAGATATGAAGACCGTTGAGTGAAAGCACTCTCTCCTGCATTGAAGCACTGTCAGGCGCTGCAAATACAGCATCGATACATGCCTGGTCAACTGCTACAGGGTCTTTGGATGCGAAAATTCCGATATCATGCATATCCACCTCTGCAGGATTTGATACGCAGTCGCAGTCTACTGATACGTTATTAACTATATTGATATAAATAATATTATCGCCTTCATAATCATCTACAGACTTGGCAGCCTCTGCCATGCTTTCTGTAAATACATCCTGGTTTGTAGTAAGTGCAGCCAGTGTAATTGTTGGCTTATGCAATGCTCCACCTGAGTGAATTCTTACCTTACCCTCTCTTGATGCCATACCGATTGAAATATTCTTAAGTGCTCCGCCAAAGCCGCCCATCGGGTGACCTTTGAAATGAGACAAAACAACAACATAATCATAATTGGCAAGATTCTGACCTACCCAGTTTTCCTTTAAGTGCTCACCGCCTTCAACCGGAATAACCATATATCCGTCAGCATCCATAATATCCACATCTGCAATCTCAGTAAAACCATGTTCCTTGGCTACTTCCATATGCATAAGTGTATCTGCTCTTTTAGAACCTGAATATGCAGTATTACATTCAATAATTGTGGCATCAAGTTCCTGCACCAGATCACCAATTAATTCAGGCTTAAGATAATTAGGATTGCCTGCTTCACCTGTAGAAAGCTTAACCGCTACATTACCCTCAGGCTGTACATCCAGCGCCTCATAAATAGCCTGCAGCCCTTCAGGAGAAATATCCGTAGTCATATAAACAGTGGAATAATCATCATAACTTCTTCCCTCTTCCTCCATAACAGCAATGTTATAGCACTCATGGGGCTCAATATCATAATGCATATGAATCTTATATCCAATAACTGCTGCCACAATAACTGCAACAACTATTAATACTGCTATTAAAACTTTGTATCTTTTTTTCATTTAGTTTCTCCCTAATAACTTAAGTGTTTTGGAATCTTTTCTTCCACCGTAATACTTGTCCAGCACAGCCTTAAAAACCTCATTGTCCGGATCTGCTTCTATAAACATAGTCATAGAGGAACGAAGTTTCATACTATCCGTACTTCCCATAACTCTATACGGATTGTTTGTATCCAGACTTAATAATGCATTACAGATCGTAATCAAATTCTCCCGCAGAATCGGCTCCTCCAGATATGACTTTGCTTCTTCTATTCCGCTAATTCCATATTCTTTGGAAGTATACGAATAACCCAGTTCTTTAAGCTGTGGAAAAATCCACCACATCCAGTGTGACTGTTTTCTTCCATTCTGGATTTCTTTAAGAGCAGTCGGGAAGTATTCTTTTTGTCTGTCTATGAAACGTTGTAGGTTGTATTGGTTGGTCATATGCGCTCCTTATGGCAATAATAATTAATGATTCATCAATTATTCCAATTTTCATCGCCTTGTATGAATTTTTTAAACTTTTCTTTATCTTTAATTTCCAAATAATTAAATGTGTTATTTTTTCTATTATTATATTTTATCTCCTTAGTTGGATGAATTGTAATTTCAATATTACCCTTTTCGTAAACTATTACTGATCTTCCAAAACATAATATTATATCCTTACCTTCAATATCCGTACCTTTAAAGCGATAATTTTTTTCTTCCTCAAATTCTCCAGGTAGTATATTTTTATACTCAAAACCTTTTTCTTCAAGCACCTCAACACACCAAGTATAATCTGTATCCAACCATAGCTGAGTACTGCTATTATGTATCGTCTTATAGTACACTCTTATTTTATCTCCCCATGATGATGACGCAAAATGCATTGGAGAAGCATATGATGATTTTTTTAATTTAGACGCATCTATAATAAAGTTCATAAGATTCGTATTGTTGCACAATTCAATCTGCCAATTTAGGAACTTATTTTGGAACTTATCATCTTTTTTTTCATCTTCCGAATACTGCAAACCACAACTACTAATATCAGTTTTCATTTGCTCAATTATTGCTTTTTTGTCTTTCTTCTCTAAATATTCCTTTATATACTCAGTCCATTCCTCCTTTATACTTGTTTTTAAAACTCCACGATCACTTTCAGAATCAAAAATGCGTATATCTGGAATAATTAGTTTTCCTTTGCTATCATGTTTAAATGTATATTTGCTTAACAATGCCCTTAAGACAAGATGATCCTCATCAGTATTTAACCCATTTTCTGAGAAAATAAAATCCATATTATTTTTTCTCTTTATAAAATCATCTTTTTTGTCATTATAGATATCTATAAACAAGAAATCTATACACCCTTTTAGATACTGGTGGCGTTCTGCGTCGTTAAAAGTTTTTCTCCAATCCTCATCTCCTTTTATCACATTTTTAATATACTTTGCCTTACGAATTTCTCTCCGCTCCGTGCCTAAATTACATTCTTTCTCATTTTGTTCAGATAATTTTTCAATAATATTATTAACGTCTAGGCGATACTTATTTAGAATTTTCAATGCAGTTATTGTACTATCTACATTATCAAGATTAGAATCCTCGATAACATTCCAGACAAATCTTTTCCACTCCTTATAAGCATTATCTTCTTCTGTTATTTTTGTATAATCATTTTTTTCAAAAAACAATTGTAGGCCATAATTTGCCACTCTAGATTTAAATTCAAAATCTTCAGTACTAATTATCGGATCAATTTTTTCCTGCTTACCTTTCCACGGAGATGTCAAAAATTCAATCTTCAGTTTTTTAGCGTTCTCATCTTTTAACGCAAACAGAAAGTTTAAATAGTTAGTCATTTCTTCAATTAATTCTTTTTTTGTATATGCGCTTTGTTCATTTCGGCATTCATTTATTTTTTCAAGAGAAGGTTTTATGTATTTTTTAAAATCAATTTCATTCACAACATTTTTTCTTTTTCCATTTTTTTTCAAATTAACACTTTCATTCAATTTCTCTCTTATCTTTTCATATTCATCATTTTTATTCTCAGGAATAGCTGCATACATACACCAAATAAATCTAATAAAAAAAATATAAATGAGATTATCCGTTTTCACACTATCTCTATCTCTACCTAAATCATTCCAAAGTTCTTCTGACCATTTTCCATCCATATTCTTATTAAATTCCAAAACATTATTTGCAGAATTATCTGTATTCAGCCATTTTGAAAATGCACTCTTAAAATTCTCAAAAGCATTCAATTGCTTTCCTCTGTCATTCATAATTATATATTGTCTGTTTCCAAGCGTATAATTTTTAAATATATGAACATTAAATATAATATAATCATCCAAATCTTTTAAAGTGATTTGCTGTTCAGAGTTGCAATATACATTTTGGATATAATCCAGCATTTTAATCATACTCTTAATTGTATAATCATATCGGTATTTCTCATAAAACCAGGATTCATTTGTTAGCAATTCCGAAGGTACTATTTCTTTATTCAAAAGAATCTTATTCTTGCAAATTGCTTCACAAAATTCTTTTGAACTCTCTCTGGTTTCATAAATAAACTCTATATCATCCACCTTTGAATTCCCGTTAATATGCCTAAAATACCAATATAATAAAAACAACGTTGTAAGACGTTGTTGCCCATCAATCGGCTCGAATATATCTTTTTCGTCGTTACCCTGTTGAATTGATCCATATATCAAATCTAGAGATATCTCTTTTTTTTCTTTAATATGCAAAAAAATATCCTCAATGAACGAGAACCCTCTTTCATTTTGTCCCTGAACATATTCACGTTGAATCTTAGGAATTCTTACGCAATAATTTTTAATAAACTTTGAAAAATTTGTCTTTTCCATCGTAATCTCCTCGCATTTATTAAATCGATTTGTTTAAATAGATACGCTTAAACTCAAATAATTTAATATCAAATTTTTTTTCATCCTTTACAATTCTTTTAATTTCGGCTTTTATTTCCTTATCTGTTTTTTCCATATCAACCCAGAAACAATACACATATAAATTAGCCAAAAAACTTCTATATTTTTTAAAATCATCTTGATTCCAACTGGTTAATTTTGACGATTTAGAATCAAATTCTTTAAGAAATACTAACCTAGTACAAGGATATACGTATTTTCCAGCAAAACTTTTTTCAATAACATCTTTCCTTTTCAAACGAAATGGCTTATTACCATAACCTCTATTAATATTAGGATCAAGAAGAGTAAGATTACCTATCTTACGTCTATCTGGATTAAAATTTTTTTCCCATTTTACGTCAATATTATCCGCTAATTCTATATTTTCTCCCAACATATTATTAACAACACAATCTCTAAATATCAAATACGGATTGTCATCATCATGAACATCGCCTTCTACATTTTTGAACAACCATTTTTCAGTCTCTGGGTTTTCTATTTTTGCTTTTGCACTAGTTTTTTCGTCTTCACTAAGTTGACGTGGAATTGTTATTTTTTCTAGTTCTTTCTTAAGATCATCTTTTTCCGTTGGTGTCAAAATCTCAATAATATTTTCACACCATTTTTCTCTATCTTTTTTCTTCGATTCCTTACTCCAAAAATCTTCATCTTCCGCCTGATCTATATATGAGTCCACATGTTCTATGTCCGCACCTTTTATTTTAAATACATCAAAAGGAAATCTATATCTCTCCATTTGAATATCCGAATTATAAATGATTGTATCTTTCATATCTGTTTTTTTCGAATTCTGCTTTTCTGTAATATAAAACATTTCATATTTTTCGTTTTTTAATTGTTCATTAAGATACTCACAATTACTCCATAATAAAAAATTAATTACCGCATCCTTATCCTGCTTTACTTTTAATTTATTTTTATCTTCTTTAGATGGTTCCTCAGATCTTCCACTATACCATAAATTCTGGAAAACTGGCACTTTATTCCCTTTATCATCAATACATTCCTCGTATTTATAATTGTTACATGGCCACACCTTTTTTGAATCCCCAAAAGATTTTCTAATTGTTTCTTTTAATTTTACAATAAATTCATATTTAGATTTACTAGCATACTCATCCATTAACTGACCGATAATGTTTTCCTCATTTTCTTTGTTCTTTATATACATCACCTGTCCGATATAGTTATATAATTCCACATCTCCATACCATTTATTAAATACTTCATATATCGTTTTTACTTCATTCCAAAAAACTCTAATTGAAGTTGCATCCTTAAATGTATCTCCTTTTTCAATTCCAATTGCATCATTGTTATTTTTCATCAATCGATATTTTTGTAAAAATCTGTAAAGCATATGAGATGATTTATCACTGTCTCCGATTTTTTTCCATTCTGTTTCTATATCTTTTGCTATTGCGACATATTTCTTATCTTTTGCTGTTGCGACATATTTCTCATCTTTTGACATTTTGTATATTTTATCTGCAATTGTGGAGAATATCAAACTTATTCTTGACGCGTCATTTTGTGAATCATTTTGTAAAAAATACCAAAAGGAGTCATTTTGCAAAGAATGTTCGATTTCATCCCATTTTTTTGCAATTAAATCTTCTTCTTGTATATCATTGCATTGAATTATAATTTTTGCTCTTATCAACTCTTCATCAGTAAGAGGGATTTTACCGGAATTGATACTGTTAAACAACTCAATATCACTGACAATAGATTTTGAATTACTATTATCAGATGATTCCGAATTATCATTATCTACTGATTCTAAATTGTTATTATCAACAGATTTTGCATTTTCATTATCAACTGATTCTGAATTATCCTGGATGATAAATTTAATATTATCGCTATTTATTAAATTCACTAACCACGTAAAATCTTCATTATACTTGTTAATGTATAAATCATATATTGCATTATAAGCATTCGCCATATAAAAAATGTCTCTGTTTTTTATCTCTTTTTCATCTTCCATGTTGATAATTGTTGTATTTTTGGTTTTTTTACTTCCAGAATTTTCACTACTAGGTTTTTTGTCTTTCAATCCACTTAAAAAATCCCCACTGTCAGAACGAGATTCATATTCAAAATCCTTCAAATCAACGTTTTTCAGGTCTTTCTTCATTATCAAAAATGAAAACAAAATATACATCGTAGTGAGTCTTTGTTGTCCATCTATAATTCCATATTTTTGTTTATCTGTGTTGTAGCTTAAAATCAAAGATTGCATGCAATAAAAGTCATTTTCACCAAATTTTTCAGTTAGTGAAAATTCATAGAATTCATGTAAGTCATTTAATAAATCTTCAATATGTTTTTTTTCCCATCTGTACCCTCTTTGGTAATCAGGCAAATAGTACTCAACCTTTGATAAAAGGTCAATGATTGTCATTTTTTCATCAAATTCTATTTTTTCCATATTTTTTTATTTGAGAATTATATCTCATGCCTCCTTTTGTTTTTTTGCTCATTTTTCGTTTTTTATTCTTTTATTCAAAGCGGATTATATACTGAAATATTGTGTAATATTCCGATTAAAACATATTTTTACTATACCATACCCCCATATTTTTATCCATAAATAACGTTTCATTACAAACAAAAATATTACACAAGTCTCAACGCAAAAAAAGCCTGCAAGCCATAAGGCTTACAGGCACATATATGATTTACACACAAACACTTCTAACAAATTCTTCATTTTCTTTTTTCTTTTGTTCCTTTATTTGATTTATGTTCTTTTGAATTGAACAGAGGATTTGTTCAGGATTATCAATTTTCATCATAAGAAGCACTGCATACTCACATGCTACTTTAATTACATAGTTTCCATCACAGATTAGTACAAGAGTTTCCTGCCAATCTTGTTTCCAGTGGTGTGATTTTTCATTTCTCTTTTTGATTGCTTGTTTAAGACATTCCTCTGATAAATTATCATAATCTTTTTCTATATATTCTTTTAGAGTTAATTTTAATTTTTCTGATTCAATACAAAGTTTTACCTCCTTGACAAAAGGAGGAATTTCTTCAAAATGAGAGGTTATATCAAGGCAAATATAGCTGTCATCATATTTGCCATATCCCTCTATACCAGTTAATTCAACATTGTACTTTTCGCTTAAATGATCAACTAAATTCATATTGATGTACCTCCGTAATTAATTTAATCTTTTACACCATAGTTCATCAGCCATTTGTGGCTAACATTCCATCTCTAACCATCAGTCCATATCCACCGGCTTCATTAATATCCTGAAGCAGTTCTGAAATTGAATCTGATGTCTTATTACAGCAAATATCCAATGATGTAGCATAACGGTTTACCACCAGTGCTTTTATAAATAACATTTGCTCATAATCATTAACTATCTCTGGCGCACCAATACTAGTGAGTCTGCAAAGACGCACAGCTCTTATTACTTCATGATATGCTGCAATGCCGCCACCAACACGGTTTTGACAATCCTTAAGCAAAATGTCTTTTTCTTCCTGGTTATTGAAGTTCTTAATATATCGTTCCCATACGAGTTTTGCTTTTTTCAATTCTGAATTCAGCTCTTGTATGTTTATCCAGTCTGGGGCTATCCCAAATTGCACATCATTATTTTTGTACCACTCACCCAGAATACGTATTCCATCGCAAAGAGAGCATGCTTCGGCAAGAATTTGATTATAAGTTTCTTTTTTCTTACCATACTCAAGTTTGATTTTATAAGACTTTTCCGGATCTTCGGTTTCCATATATACCGGCCAAGCCGGTATATACAGAAAACCATCTATGGAGGTCTCAAACATTGAGGAAATTGTTGTTTTTATAAGATTATTAATTTGATTAAGCATAGATAATACCTTCTTTCTTTCTTTATTTATCATCACCAAATACATGGTCAATCAGACCGTAATCACAAGCTTCTCTTGCAGTTAACCAGTTATCACGGTCGCAATCTTCCTTAATTTGGTCATAATTTTTACCACAGTTACGCGCCATAATGGTATATAACTTCTCTTTCACTCTAAGAATATGCTTTGCTGCAATTTCCATATCTGCAGCAGTGCCCTGCATGCCACCCAGTGGCTGGTGAATCATGATTTCTGCATTTGGCAGAGCGAAGCGCTTTCCCTTCGTTCCACCGGATAATAAGAATGCACCCATGCTGGCTGCAGTTCCTACGCAAATGGTCGATACATCGCATTTGATATGACACATTGTATCGTATATGGCCATTCCCGCAGAAATGGAGCCTCCAGGGCTGTTGATATAAAGGCTTATATCCTTTTTTGGATCCTGTGCCTCTAAAAACAGAAGCTGAGCCACAACAAGATTAGCTGTAACATCATTCACTTCATCACCAAGAAAAACAATGCGGTCCTTTAACAAACGGGAAAAGATATCATATGCTCTTCCACTTTGATCAGAACCATCAATAACAGTTGGAATAAGATTCATAATGATCACCTCCATGACATAATTTTGAATAGGAAAATTTTTTATTTGTTGGTTTAAAGTCTAGCATATTCATTTTGAAGATTACGACAACAGTATGTCGTATATTTTTAATTTATCAATATTTATTTTAAAAAATTGAAGTGTCCAATATATTAAGGGATTCTTGACGTCCGTCATAAGTGCATCTTATGATTAGATTATGTATGAACTATAAAACCAAAAACGAATAAAGGGACAGAAATTATGCCAAATAAAAATACATGCAAACTCTCCAAGATGACGAGACAGCTGAAATTATACTATTTATTATACTTACACACTAAAGGAGAACGCCGTACTGATAATCCCAAAGATCTAATGTTAGAACTCCAGATTACATCCCGGAGAATGCTCGAACGTGATTTTAAGGATATACGCGACAGTGGTTTACTTAATGCGAAATATGACAGAAAAGATGAAAGATATTATTTTGAAGAAGCTTCCTTAGATAAAACTGTCGAAGGACCAAGAAAGGCACATCTTTTAAAACTGTTCCGTCTTGGAACACTGATAAGTAAATTATCCATGACCGACTACTTTGATATCGAATGTTATGAAGATGCACTGAAAGAATATCAGGATAAAAAAACAGAGATGAAAGTTCATCCCCCAACTTCACCGAAAGAACGTGAGGATATGAAAGAAGAGTTGGAGAATGCAAAAAAACTTGTAAATGATTGGGCTGAAATTTTACGTGAGCATAATCTGGTAAAAGAATATTATGAGCATTGTCCAGAAAGCAACGAAAGAACCAGGCAGCGCGACTTTAAAGAAATCGACAGCATTCCAAACTTTCATCTCTATTATGATAAACGTGTGAGAAATCATATCTACTATGTATATGATGACATAAAGTATTAAGATTACTTTTTGACCACCTCTTTGTATCTAAAGAAAAGCCTATTTATCAGCACTTTTTAACATTTTTCGGCGAGTTGGCCGTTTTTTGTTCGGCGAATTGACACGCAAAAAGCCCACTCTTCGAGTGAGCTTCCATAATTTTTATTAACTTACAAGAGGCGATGCCATTGAATACTTTAAATGATTTATTTACTTTTGTGATCATGTTATGTGCAATAATAACACTAGTAATAGTAATTATTAAACATAAAGAAAAATAGCGCCCTTATCCGGCAAGACAGGCGCTATTATTTAGCAAACATTCAACCGGCGGTTAGGTTTTATCTAACTTTCGACTCTCTAGTTGGGTTCATTATAAAATCAAAAAACATAATTGTCAACGACAAAAACTTATTTGAAAAAAGCACTCTCAAGTAGTTTTCCATCATTTTAATCAAATATTGTGTAATCCCTCTCAAACAATATATCAATTATCTGTCTTTTGAGAAGTTCAGGTTCTACAGTGTTTAAAATATACTCTTGCACATAAGCTCTGCTCTTGCCGGCGTACTTATGCAGGTTGTTGATTTGCTGTATCTGCGTTAGCTCGCGCCTCCATAATAGTGATAGCTGATTCTTCAAGGTGGTCTTTGGTGATACATCTGCTTCTCTGATTGGGTAGAAGTCCATTCTATCCTTTATAAGTTCAACCGATATAATTCCCCAATGTTTAGGGACATGTTCTTCTGCATGGATTGCATGCGTCGACCCGATAACAAGAAGATTATAATCGAAATATTTATTATAATCCCGTACCTGGCGTTTAAGCCTTGAATACGTATCGGCATCACTCTTGATTTCAATGCCGTAAATAGCATCTCTGGTAACCATCACAATATCCGCCCGGGATTTCCCCATGGTTAATTCTTCGAAGAATCTAACTTCACCATATTGTTCCTCAAGATACAAGCATAAATTGTCTCGAATATCTGCGTCGTGTAGCATTGTCATTCTCACTTATACTTCTTATATATTAATTTAACTGATGCTACAATATCTTTTTGATTAAATAATTCATCAACCTTCACACATCTACCTCCATTCGTTTTTAAATATATAATTTCTAAACATATCACTTAAACAAATCATCCGGCTCCACAACATTTTGAATCACGTCCGAGTACTCATTACGTTTATATCCATTGGATGTAACAAGTGTGACATGTACGGATTTCTTCGGATTGACCTCTTCAGTGAAAACTGTAATCTTGTTGATAAGATTTTCTCTGTATTCTGCCTTTACTTCATAAGGTTTATCTGTGCACTTCATCTCACATAAGTTGATTACATCGTCTCGACGATCAATCAACAAATCTATCTGAGCACCACCTTTTTTCTTTTTGCTTTTCCACGAGTACTCAGAACTCTCAATACCTGATATGCCAAGGGCCAATTTTATCTGTGGAATATGTTCAAGACAAACTGTTTCAAAAGCATTCCCCCTCCATGCATAATAATCAGGTGACTTAATAAAGGACTGCCACGATTTAATCTTCCCATTGCGGAAGTACAAGCAGAAAAGAACAAAAGGATCTATAAGCTGATAGAAGCAACCATTTTGAGCATTGGCAATATTCTTATACTGTCTTATAAATCCACACTGCTCTAATTCACGAATTGCCTTGGTAAGTCCTTCTCCATCAGGAACACCTGATTGTGATACAAGATCAGTTCTTTGGAGGCCACGCTTCTGACTAGCTATTGTTTCAATGATCTTTATATGATTATCAGGTCGTTTAAATAAGGATCCAAAAAGTTGATCATACTCATAATGTAAATCGCCTCTTTCATCAAATATCAAATTATCCACATTCTGAGTTAAACTTAACCTGCTATCCAACAAGTTAAGGTAATATGGTATGCCCCCAAATATCATGTAACTTTCTATAATCTGATCACGACTAAAATTAATCCCATTGTCTATGTAAAACTGCTTACATTCATTAAGATTAAAAGGATTTATACGCATCTGTTTTGTAACTCTGTTATGAAATCCCCCTTTATCATTAAGAATATTAAGAATAATCCACGACGTAGCAGAACCACATACTATTAGCAGAAGGTCCTCCTGTGCCGATCCCCAACTATTCCAGAAAAAATCAAAAGCAGACTTAAAATCTGACCTGGCTGTATCCATCCAAGGTACTTCATCAATAAAAACCACCCTTTTGCCACTGATTGCATCACGGTATACTTCTTTTGACTCCAAAATCTTTCTAAGACGTCTGAATGCTTCAAACCAGTCTTTAGGAACCCTGCCTGTATCATCACCATAGTTTGATAATGACTCGTTAAAAGCTTTTAGCTGGCTTCTGGTCTTTTGATCAGGAATTCCAGTAGTGTAAAAAGAAAACTTTTCATTAAAATATTCTCTAATAAGATAAGTCTTTCCTACACGCCTTCGACCATATACTACCAGAAATTCAGGTTTTTTTGACTCCAAACACTTCGCTATAATATCCTTTTCTCTTTCTCTTCCAATAATGTTCATAAACGGCAAACTCCTCTATAATCTGCTGAAACTACTATTTTTTCATAAGTTTCAGCAAGTTATAGCGAGTTTTTGCGCTATAATCTGCTGAAACTATATTTATGATAGTATTTTAAGTGACGTATGTCAAGTTAAACAACGTATTTATCAGCACTTTTTAACATTCTTCGGCGAGTTGGCAAGATTTTGTTCGGCGAGTTGGCTGATTTTTATTCGGCGAATTGGCAAATTAAAAGCCCACTCTCTCGAGTGGGCCTTATTTAATCACATTAGTTTACAAATCACTTAAGAAATTCGGATCCTTGGCTTTACGGTAGAAGATAAAAAATACAACACCAAGTGTAATACAGTTAATAACTATCTCTAAGAACTTAGGATTTCTAAGGAGTTTCTTGTATAACTGTTCTTTCTTCTTAACCGGAAGAGCAATGAACTTTCTGGTAAGTTTTCTTGATTTCTTTCTCTGACGCTTAATGTCAGAAACAAGCTGTTCAAAATAAGTTTTCTTTCTAAACTTCTTCTTTACAGCCTTTTGAATATCCGCAAAGAAACCTTTATTGCAATTACATTTGCACTTACCCTTACATTTTTTCTTCTTTGAACAATTAAATGCCATAACCCTACCTCATATTCTTAAAAGAACTAATCTACCTTAGGAACATTAGCTAATGACTTGGCGATGTCTTCATCTGTAGGAATGTAATCCTTCATTGTGCCATCAAGGTAACTCTGATATGCATACATATCGAAGTAGCCTGTACCTGTAAGACCGAATACGATATTCTTCTGCTCTCCTGTTTCCTTACACTTAAGAGCTTCTTTAATAGCAACTGTAATTGCATGTGAGCTTTCAGGCGCAGGAAGGATACCTTCTGTTCTTGCAAACTGAACTGCATTCTTGAATACTTCTGTCTGCTCAACAGATGTAGCTTCAATAAGACCGTCAGCATAAAGCTGAGATACGATTGAGCTCATGCCGTGATATCTGAGTCCCCCTGCATGGCTAGGTGATGGCATGAAACCGCTGCCAAGTGTATACATCTTGGCAAGTGGACAAACCTTACCTGTATCGCAGAAGTCATATACATATTTACCTCTTGTTAAGCTTGGGCATGATGCAGGCTCTACAGCAATGATTCTGTAATTATTCTCGCCTCTTAACATCTCGCCTGCAAATGGAGAAATAAGACCACCAAGGTTTGAACCTCCACCTGCGCAGCCGATAATGATATCTGCCTTTATGCCATACTTATCAAGTGCTGTCTTGGTCTCAAGACCGATAACGCTCTGATGAATAAGTACCTGAGATAATACAGAGCCAAGTACATATCTGTAACCTTCCTGTGATACAGCTGCTTCAACAGCTTCAGAAATGGCACAGCCAAGGCTTCCGTTTGTTCCAGGGAACTCTGCATTAATCTTACGTCCAACTTCTGTTGTCATTGATGGAGATGGTGTAATATTAGCGCCATATGTTCTCATAACCTCTCTTCTGAAAGGCTTCTGCTCATATGATACCTTAACCATATATACCTGACAGTCAAGTCCGAAATATGAACAAGCCATGGAAAGAGCTGTTCCCCACTGGCCTGCACCTGTTTCTGTGGTTACACCCTTTAAGCCCTGCTTCTTGGCATAATAAGCCTGAGCAATAGCTGAATTAAGTTTGTGGCTTCCGGATGTATTATTACCTTCGAACTTATAATAAATATGTGCCGGTGTATCGAGAGCCTTCTCCAAGCAATATGCTCTAACAAGTGGTGATGGACGATACATCTTGTAGAAATTTCTGATTTCTTCAGGAATTTCAAAATAAGCCGTCGTATCATCAAGTTCCATCTTGGATAACTCTTCACAGAATACTGCAGAAATCTCTTCTACTGTAACTGGTTTAAGTGTTCCAGGATTAAGAAGTGGAGCCGGTTTATTCTTCATATCCGCTCTTACGTTATACCACTTATCCGGCATCTCATTCTCTTCAAGATAAATCTTATAAGGTATTTCATTAACTGCGCTCATTACATTTCCTCCTAACTCAAGATATCTGCCCTTACTCCCCTAATAAGGGCAGGATATCTAATTTATTACTTTTATTATTTATGAATTCATAAATACAAAATACAAAATAGCCAGTACAATCAGTACTACCAAAATAACAAGGATAACCTTGATTGCTGATACAGGTGTCTTGCCGTAAACCTTACCGGTCTGTCCGTTAACAACAAACTGATATACCTTGCTGTTATACTTAAAACTTGAACACCAGATTGGAAGCATAAGATATTTGTAAGTAATATCCCTATAACTTGTCTTAACAGAAAGGTCTTTAACATGATCAGCCTGTGTCTGTGACCTTATCTTATTCTCAATGCTGTTACGAAGATTTGAATCAATACGGCTCTTGGCAGTTTTCCATCCGTCATCAAGACCGATTGAATATCTCTCTGCAAGGAAACCTGCAACATATTCAGGTTTATATGTCTTATTGTCTGCCGTATTGAAAGGCTCGATACCTCTGAGCATTCCTGTATTATGTCTGTTTGTTGCGATTACAAGTACATCATCGAAACTGTCATTGTAAAATCCTGATGTATTATACCAGTCTGTAACTGTAGTTTCCTGATCACCTTTTTTAACTCTTCTGTCTTTACCATATTTGGCAGTATAAGATGAATGAGTATTGGAATCAAATGTCCAGTATGGAAGATAGATTCCCTTGAAAGAATCAGGTCTTGCTGACTGCTTCGCAAGTTTAGGACAGAAGAACTTCTTTCCTATCCATCTCTTGAAATTATCTGAAGCCTGATCTTTGGTAACCTTAAATGGAACTACGCCATTAGGAGCCAGTGTATCTTCATCCTGTGCTTCCATAACCTGATTAGAACCACAGTAAGGACACTCGTTGGCAACCTCCAAAGCATCATATATGGTTTCAGCGCCGCAGCTCTTACATATAATCTGTTTCTTCTTTGCACCCCAGTCACAATTGCCCTTCTTCTCTGCAGAGGCAAAATCAAGTTCCTGGGCACCCTTATCATTATCTTCTACTTTAATATCTTCTGTATATCCACAATATGGACAGGCAGTTCCACCTGTCTCCGGATCGTAATCCATAACACCTGCACACTTCGGACATTTTCTGTCAGTCTCTTTAAGTGTAGAGGATTTGGTTGCATCCATTCCGTCCATGTTTGTATCCTCCTAGTAAAAGCGCATCTGTGCTTGCACCCTCTTCACGCAAAAATCACATGCCACTTTTTAAGGTGACATGTGATTTCAGATAGTTCTTAATTATTTAACATCATTCTCATCGAAAACATCACCACATTCAGGGCAGAACTTAGGAGGATTCATTGGATCTTCCGGTTCCCATCCACATTTATCACATTTGTAAAGTGGTGCGCCTGCAGGTTTCTGCTTACCACATTCAGCACAGAACTTACCCTTATTTACAGCGCCACATGAACATGTCCAACCATCTGCTGGCTGTGGAGCGCCACATTCTGCACAGAACTTACCGGTGTTGCCACCCTTACCACATTTAGCACATGTCCAGCCAGGAGCCTGACTAGGAGCTGCCATCTGTGGAGCTGCCTGCTGCTGTTGCTGCTGCTGACCCATAGCAAAGAGGTTAGCTGCTGAATTAGCACCGCCACCTGCCATCTGAGCCATATTCATTCCTGCGAATGCCATCATAGGACCTGCGGACTCGTTAGCTGCTGCAGCTTCCATTGCGTTAGCCTGAGCATCAACCATACGAGCAGCTGCCATATTGACATTTGTGTAAACAGCCTGATCCTGGAATTTCTTAATTCTTGCTTCATCTTCGTCTGTAGCCTTAAGTGAGTTAAATGTAACATCTACTACTACGATACCACGAAGCTCAGCCCATTTCTTGGATAACTGCTCATTAAGTTTCTCAACAAGGATATCAGTCTTTGTTGTGATTGCACTGTATCTGATACCTACGCCGTAATCTGAAAGAGCACCAAGTGCTGGCTGAAGTGCTGTCATGAAGTCTGATCTCATGATTGACTTAAGATCATCCTTTGTATATCTGTCATTAAAGTTTGTAGCAATATTTGTATAGAATCTGATAGGATCGCTAATCTTGAATGAATATTCACCGTTTGCCATCAGGTTGATGTCGCCCTGGAATCCTGATACCTGATCAGAAATAAAGAAAGGAATTGGATTGCTTGTTCCCCAAAGGTTCTGACGAACTTCTTTAATGTTGATATAGTATACTCTCTGATCCTTTGGAAGCTCACCGCCAAATGCGAAACGCTTACCAAACTGAGCGAAAGATGCTTTGATGTTGTCTCCAAGGTTGCCATAGAAAAGTGATGGCTCTGTTGAAGCACTGTAAATATATTCACCAGGTTCAGCACAAAGTTCTGCAATCTGACCATTATCAACTACGATAGCACACTGACCGACATTTACAACGATCATGGAACCGTTTGAAATGATATTGTCATTTCCTTTGTTGTGACCCTTCTTATCTCTCTTCTCACCCTTAACCGCAAGTACATTAGGATCAAATGCATCACAGATGAAGTACTCAAGGTATAAGTTATCATTGATAACGCCACCTGCTGTCTGAAGAGCATTGTTAATAATTCCCTTTGCCATGTTATCAGCTGCTTGACCAATCTGCTGCAGACTGCTTTTAATTAAACCCATTTTTCGATTTTCCTCCTTTTGACATCTGCCTATTATAATAATATGTCCTTAATCCCCTTAAGCTTCTGGCTCTATAAGTCCATATGTATTACCTTTTCTCTTGTATACAACACAGATTTTATTATTCTCTGCATTGTTGAAAGCGAAGAAATCATGTCCCAACAATTCCATCTGAACGCATGCATCTTCCGGATACATTGGCTTAACATCAAATGTCTTGTTACGGATAATCTTGATTTCATCTTCATCAGCGAACTCTTTATCAATATAATCCTGCTTGAAAGAGTCAGCATTCTGCTTACGCTCAATAATCTTGTTTTTATACTTCTTAAGCTGACGCTCAATAATCTCTTCAACAAGATCGATAGATACGTACATATCGTTGCTTACCTGCTCAGAACGAATTATATTGCCCTTAACAGGAATTGTTACTTCGATTTTCTGTCTCTCCTTCTCTACGCTCAAAGTAACGTGAATCTTGGTATCATCGGAAAAATACTTGTCCAACTTGGAAAGCTTGTCTTCAACTGCTCCCCTAAGACCTGGTGTAACATCAATATTCTTGCCTACGATAATAAATTCCATAACTATCACCCCCTCAGGTTTTTACTACGAATCAATTATATCATATTTCGGCACCATTTAACAATAAAAACTCATATGATTTTAATACGTAAAAAACCCCGAAAATACGCCATTTCGGGGCTTTTGCGTTATGTAAACCATCATTAATTTTACCTAAAATCCGCCAGCATCACTACATATGCTAAATCCCATATGCGCTTCCCGTGCATTAACCAGTCTTGAGATAAACAAAGTATATGTGCCATCAAAGCGTTCCCAGGTACAGTAATCAAATAACATATACTCATCATTCGTATAACTTGAGTAGTCCGGATCACCCAGTTTCTTCACGAAGGACTTTCTGTATTTCACGAATGCATCTTCATTCTGGGCATAGGTTTCAAAGCCTACATTTCTTATGTTTCCATCGTAATCCAAATCTATGGTTATATAATCAACCGGCATAATGCAGCCTTCTACTTCTATGGATGGCTGCCTTTCATCAAACTTTACCGTCCAGTATTCAGGGCTGTAATCCGGCGTCTCCTGAGTAATTGTATATGAGCCATAATATTTAGCCAGCCATTCTCCTGCATCTGATGAACTTTTGCCGATTATTTCACCAGCTATAGTATAATCGTATACCTCTCCGCTTTGAGCAGCCTCAAGTTCTGCTTCGGCCTCTTTTTCAGCCTTAATCTCCTCTATCTTTGCCTTAAACTTAGGCGCAGCCAGATATATATTAAGCCCAAGTGAGATAACCAGTACCAGATTAACGAGAACCAGATATATAATTAAAACCGGTATCCACCATTTCTTCTTGGTTTTTTTTACTTTTTCCGTATTTGCTTCTGCTGCCATTAAACATTCTCCATAATCGCTTTCGCAAACTGGTCTGCACATGATGTGCCCTTAAATCCGCACTGATTGCCTTTAAGAATTTCTGCTATTTCAGAAGCATCCTTTCCTTCAACAAGTCTGCCAATAGCCTTTAAATTACCATTACACCCGCCCATAAAAGCAACGTTGTGAAGTTTGTTTTCATCATCTACGTCAAATTCAATCTTCATTGAGCAAACACCCTGTGGCTTAAAATCAATATGTTTCATTTTTTCATCTCCTTATCCATGGCTCAATACGCTTTAAGCGTACCGCGGCTGATTTTACAATTACAAGCCCTTCGCCTTTCTATCTTCTTAACTCTACCAAATTATCAATTTAATGTCCACAAAAAAAGGGACACATATCGTCCCTTTGTTGTCATAAATAATAACCATATTGGTCAAAATATGGTTATAATGTGCATAACTTGGTGGATAAGTATACATAATTTGTCATTATTTTAAATTATGATGCCAGGTTATACACTTTTCCTATAGCAACCTCTTACCTGACATTGTGCGCGGCTATACTCAAAAACCCCGGGATTATCTCCCGGGGCACATTTGTAAATATAGATTTTTAATCTGATTAGAAGATTCTTCTTACTGCAAGTACTGACTTGTAATCAGCCTGTGATACGATGATACCTGTCTTGCTTGTAGAAGCATGTACTATCTGGTTGTTACCAATGTAGAGTGCTACGTGACCTGAGTAACATACGATGTCACCAGGCTGTGCATTAGCAAGTCCATCGACTGCTGCACCCTGTGATCTGTCAGATGTTGATGAGTGAGGTAAGCTTACACCGAAGTTAGCATATACACTCATTACGAAACCTGAGCAGTCTGTACCATTTGTTAAGCTTGATCCGCCATATACATATGGGTTACCAACGAACTGAAGAGCATATTCAGCAACCTGCTGTCCCATTTCGCTTCCGCCAGATACTGCATATGTAGTTGAACCTGAACCTGAAGAACTTGGCTTCTTGGCTGCGGCTGCAGCGGCTGCTGCCTTACGAGCTGCCTGTCTTGCTGCCTCTTCAGCTGCAAGTCTTGCTTCCTCTTCTTCTTTTGATTCAGCATGTACGAAATCTGTTCTTAAATCAACATATTCATCAGAAACATATCCGTCACCTTCTTCGATGGAAACCTTAACCCATCCATCTAACTCTTCGGTAACAACAAGTTCTTCTGCAATTGGTACAAGACCAAGTACCGGAGAATCTGTTGAAGGATCCTGACGAACCTTAAGTGTTGTTGTATTAACTGTAGCAATTCTGGTTCCTACTTCATCAACCATCGCTGCAGCTTCTTCACCGGTAACACAGTAATCTGCACTAACATAACCTGTAACATTACCGGATGTAATCTTATACCAGCCGTCCTTCTCTTCAAGAAGGTCGCCTACTGACTTATCATATAACTTACCAACAACTTCACTCTCTGTATTGTTCTCTGCTCTTACATTAACATAGTTGTTAACCTGAGCGATAACAAGGTTTGTGAAATAATTGGTGATGTCTTCTTCTTCCTCAGCTGTTGTCTGGGCAACTTCTTTTTGCTCAACAACCACATCTGTATCTGCTGCGCTTCCTGCTGAAAGAACTAATGATGTTGGCTCTTCAACCTGGCTTGCTGCATCATTTAATACTGATACGCTGTCTGCTGTAATTCCTGATTCAACAACGCTTGCAACGTCCGCTGAAGCTGGTGCCCCAGTTCCAACCAATGGAGCTGTATAAATCCCCGCCGGAACTGTTTCCTGTGCAGCCGGAACTGTTTCAGCAGCCTGAACAGGAGCCTCAGTTAAAACTGCGCTTCCTTCAGGAACAGTACTTGCAGCCTGCGTATCCTCTACAGGAGTGGATACCTCAGCTGATACTGCAGTTGCTACCTGGCTTGTTGCATCACCAACTACGGTAGCCGGTAAATTAGTTGAACTGATAACTGTTGAATCAACAATGATATTCTCAAGATTGGTAGTTACTTCTGCTCCCACGCTAAGCTTATATTCTTTAGCTTCTTCAGCAATCTCTGCCTCAACTACGTCATAAGAACCGCCTTCGCCAAGTACAACTGCTGCACCTGCTGCCGGCATCATCTTACCTAAGGAACCAGCCTTAACTTCCATTGAATTCAAATTTAAACTAACGATTAACGCTGCTACTGCTATTAAAGCACAACCTGTTAATAATTTAGTACGTCTCATAATAAAATTTTCCAAAATACCTTCAAACACAATTTTTACATTTTACGTCCGCTAAACCCTAAATGCCAAACCACCATACCCCGTTAACTCCTTTTAACTACAGCATTTAGCGCTATTTAGTTTCTCTGTAAAATGTTACGATTTTGTTACATTTCCTGTTTAGAATATCATTTTATGCACATTTTGTCAACACTTAGTTCACATAAAAAGCCCAAAAAGATTTACATAATATGTTAAAAAATTAACATATCCACAAATCTCTTCGGGCTTTATTTTGCACTACTCTTACTTATTTATATCTGCACTGAAACTTGTTATGGCATTGGCACCATCAGCTGCTGCCGTAATGATCTGTCTAAGCTGCTTTCCTCTTACATCACCGCAGGCATAGATTCTTTCCTTACTTGTTCTGCAGTCCTCTCCTGCCACAATATAACCCTTCTCATCTGTCTCAACGAAGGCCTGGAACTTATCTGATGTAGGAATAATACCAACTGCAATGAAGACGCCGCTTACTTCAATTGTCTTATTCTCGCCTGTCTTCTTATTATTAACAGCCACAGCACTTACCTTGTTATCACCCTGAATTTCCGTAACCACGCTGTCATATACAAATTCGACATTCTCGTAGGACTTAAGTTCATTAACAAGTGAAGCTACTGCCCTGAACTCATCCCTTCTGTGAATGATATAAACCTTACGGCAGATTCTCGCTAAGAAAATCGCATCCTCCACGGCCACATCACCGCCACCTACTACTGCAACATCCTTGCCTCTGAAAAAAGCACCGTCGCAGGTTGCACAGTAAGATACGCCCATTCCGGCGAATTCTTCCTCTCCCTTGCATCCAAGATGAGCATGTGTTGCACCAAGCGCTAAGATTACGCCCTTTGTATCATAGGTTTCATTCTCACAGACTACCTTGTAATTACCGTCATTTTCTTCTATTGAAACAACTTCGTCCGTAACACTTACGCCGCCAAGCGCCTTGAAATGCTCTTCAAATTTCTCTGAAAGATCAGCGCCCGATATTCCGTTAAGTCCCGGATAATTGGCAACTTCATATGTATTTACGACCTGACCTCCTGCAATATATTCTTTCTCCAAGAGTATTGCGTCAAGTCCTGCTCTTTGAGCATAGATTCCCGCTGAAAGACCGGCAGGTCCTGCTCCAATAATAACCAAATCCTTCATAATATATAACTCCTTTCAAAAAGCTAAAATTCTTGCCATATTTTCGTATAATATTCTATAATAATACTTGGTGAATGAATTCATTCACGCACTATTACATCATAACAATTAAGACATTTAAGGTCAACAGAAGTGAGGTAGAATATGAGTTGGGTTTTATTAACTGGAGCAAGCGGAGACATAGGAAAAGCCATAGCCCTTAAACTGGCCAGGGAAGGCTATAATTTAATTCTTACGTGTTTCAGTAATTCGGCAGCCGCAACTGATCTTATCTTCAGAATTTCAGCTGAAGTCCCAACCTGCCAGTATACCGTCATTAAGTGTGACCTTTCTGATTATCAGGCAGTATCTGAAAGGCTGGCTAATTTGGACATAGATATTATTGTTCATGCAGCAGGCATATCCCACATAGGTCTTATTCAGGATATGACTCCTGATGAATGGAACAGGATAATATCTGTCAATTTAACTTCCTGTTTTAACTTAAGCAAAGCCTTTCTTCCTAAGATGATAGCCAAGGGTAATGGCCGCATGCTCTTTATTTCATCCGTATGGGGCAATACAGGGGCTTCCATGGAAGTTGCCTATTCTGCCTCCAAAGCAGGCTTAAACGGCTTTGTAAAAGCACTGGCCAAAGAAGTGGCCCCGTCAGGCATCAGCGTTAATGCCATAGCCCCTGGTTTAATCGATACAAAGATGAATAACCATCTTTCCAAAGATGAGTTAAATAATCTATATGAAGAAATCCCTATGGGAAGAGCCGGCACTACTATGGAAGTAGCCGAACTTACATACCATATCATTTCTTCACCTTCCTATCTTACAGGTCAGGTTATTACCATGGACGGAGGCTGGCAGTAAGCTATTCAAGAGCATCAATTATATATTTGCCTTTAGTTTTGAGCCATTCTTCATTCTTTCTGTAATCTGGCTGGTATTTTGCCACCTCTGCCCAGAAAGCCCTGGAATGGTTCATATATTTTCTGTGGCACAGTTCATGCACTACCACATACTCAACGCACTCAGGAGGCGTCAGCATAAGAAGGCAGTTAAAGTTAAGATTTCCCTTTGCTGAACAACTGCCCCAGCGGCTCTTTTGATGCCTTATGGTTATTCTTCCAAAGGTAACTCCCATTAACGAAGCATACCTTTCTACAAGCTTAGGGATTATCTTTTTAGCCTCCCCTGTCATCCATTTAATGTCTTCATCAGTATAGGGTTCTTCTTTATTCTCTTCATATTCCTTCGCCTTAAGCATCATCTTCTCATAGTGTTTTACTATCCATTCTTTTTGCTCATCTGCGAATTTACAGGCAGAAGCATAAGACCTGTAATAAGGAAATCTGACAGACACTTTCAGATCTTCCGAGATTCTTAAGCCGTAACTTTTACGCTTGCAAGGAATTATGTCAACCTCTATACCTTCAACATAATAAGTCTTCTTATCTTTCATACATATCCCATAAGTTAAGAAGGCACCTTTATTTAAGGTGCCTCCCTGTCTTTTATTATTTCTTTCCTGTTATTTAAAATAACCGATTACATCAACCAAGTTATTGGCATTACTCTTCGTTACATCAGAGCTGTCCTTAATCTGTTCAATGGAATCTGCAATGCCAGTAACTGATGCGCTTACTTCCTCATTGGATGCAGCATTCTCTTCAGAGATGGCGCTGAGTTCCTGAACTGCTTTTGTAATATTCTCTTTAATCTCTTCAAGAGCCTTGGTATTCTCGGAAACAAGATTAATCTTCTCTAAGGAATCACTGATTTCATTATTAAGAATATTAAACTTATTTAATGTATCACTGATATATTTCTGTTCTTCTTCAATAAGGCTTGATACTCTCTTGGAAAGAACAACAGACTGTTCAGACTTCTCAACAATCTCTTCCACAGTATTCTTAATCTCTGTGGCAGAACTGTTGGACTGTGCTGACAGGTTACCAATCTCAGCAGCAACAACTGCAAAACCCTTGCCCGCTTCTCCTGCTCTTGCCGCCTCAATTGAAGCATTAAGTGAAAGAAGATTGGTCTGGTTGGCAATTGATGTAATAATTTCAACGGCATCCTTAATCTTGGCAATGGATGCGTTGGTTTCTGTAATCTGCCTGGTAATATCATTAACTGCTTCAACACTCTGTTCTGAAGATTTGGAAACCCTGTTAATATATTCAGCCGCATCACCATTGGCTTTCTGAATATTATCTGATGATACAGCCAGTGTATTGGAACTGTCAGACAATACGTCAATGGTATTATTCATATGAGTAACCTGCATATTGATATCTTCCACATTCTGAGTCATGTGGGTTGCCGCATTGGCTAAGTCTTCCATTGCAGATGAAATCTGATTTGAACTCTCTGCTGAAGATACCGAAAGAGAGTTAACATTATTGGAATCTTCATTTAACTGTACGCTGACTTCCCTGATGTTGCCGATTATGTCATTAAGTTTATTCTTAAGAACATTAAGGCTCATAACCAGATCACCGGTTTCCTTTAATCCGGAATGAATTTTGGTCTCCACCGAAAGATTACCGTTGGCAATTTTGGCAAGAGCATTACTGCTAAGCTTGATTGGCTTGGCAATCTTGGAAGCAATAAAGAAACTGATAATATTCACAAATATAATCAGGATAACCGAGATACTCATGATGACTATCATCATATTGTTGAGGGACTTGTTAACCTGTGAGCATGTTGCCCCTGCGAAGGCCATACCCACAACCCTGCCGTCTGATCCGTGAAGAGGTACATAATAAACATAGTAATCAACCCCGTTAATAACCACATCATCGGAATAGAAGTCCTCATCACCGTTTATTACCGCTTCAATCACTTCATCGGATGCCTTGGTTCCTTCAATTCTCGACCCTGTCTCATCCAAAATAGATGTGCAAAATCTTGTATCTCCCTTAAATAATGTCAAATCAATATCTGCCTTTTTAAGGTGATCCAAAAATTCCGAATCATATGTCACCCAGCCATCCGTAAGATCATTCTCGTTAATAAGGTCATATTCATAATACTCTGCCAGATCCACTGCCGCCACTCTCAAGGTCTGCTTTACTCTCTTTTCCAAACTGGTTTTCATGTAAAACATACTAAGAAATGCCAGAGAAAAAACAGCAACAATTACCGGAAGAATTGCGAAGAGCATTAATGCATTTTTAAATGATAACTTTTTCATAGCTCCATCCTCTATTCCATACTTTTTACAAGAGGCTCAATCTGAGAAATCATATTATCGATATTCTCAAATAAAACGCTCTTTGTTGTGCCAAGATTATTGGCTTTTTCTATATATTTCTTAACATCGCCATATTTACGCTCAATGTCCTTGAACTCATCATTAACTACTGCAAGGTCATTCTTTGCAGCCACTGCAGTTTCTCTGATATTATTCTGTACAATTTCCGTTTTCCTGGATGCAGCATTAATCTTCTCGAAAGATTCGGTTGCTTCCTGAACCTTAATTACATTATTCTCAATAACCCCATTGGTTACAGAAATATTATTATTAAGATTCTCTGTACCTGCATTAACTTCCTTGATACTGGTTTCAACAGATGCAACAAGACCCTTAATCTGTCCAGCAAGATCCTTAACCTGCTCAGCAACTACCGCAAAACCTTTACCCTGCTCACCGGCTCTCGCCGCCTCAATTGAAGCATTTAACGCAAGCATATTGGTCTGGTTGGCAATTGATACAATCTGAACCATGCTTCTTGAAATGGAATCTACTGAATCCTGAAGAGACTTGAATACGTTTTCAATATCATCTATACGTGTCTTAAGTTCTTCAGAACTTGCATTTAATTCATCAAGTTTCTCCTGTGCAAGGCCTACACTTTCTGCGATATCAGTCTTTACAACATTAATCTGGTCTGATGAAGAAATCAGTTCTTCAAGTGAATTACTAAACTTATCCATCTGAGTCTTAAGTTCAATGTCTCTTCCCAGTACATCTTCGAAAGACTCGCTTATATTCTTAAGTTCATTAATGGTTGCAACTTCCTTTGTAACCAGTTCGCCCTGATACTCCTTGATGCTGTCTGCCACATGAAGAATAGGCGTATAATCATTATTTTTTCCTCGAATACTTCCCCCGCTCTGACTTACGATTACTTTTTTCTTGCCAAAAGCCATATGTACCCTCCTATTCAAATACCACGCATGACATGGACTGATTTATAAACTGATCGTTGAAATGTTCGCCATTACCAACAAATCCACAGTGACTTCCCAAATCGGACATGATATCAAGATACTGATCCATGAAATTATTCTGTGTAAATAATATATGTCTGAATGCACAGTTAACGGATATTACACCGGAAATATGTGAGAAATCAGATTTAATATCGCTGACTGTCTGCTTAACAATTGCCTTATAATCCTTAATATCCAAAAAGCAAAGGATATCTGAATCGTTAACCTGTCTGTAGAAACTCATACCGTTTCCTACAACTTCTCTAATGGATATGATTCGAATATCGTCGCCGGTGATTTTGCCAAGTGGGTTAGTGAAGGTCTGGGTTGCCATGGCATCATCACCAACTCCAAGGTGCTCTTTATATACATCAAGTGCCGGTCTGCCGTTAAGCTTGCCAACATAGTACTCTGCCTTATTGGTTTCACTGGCAACGAAGGTTTCATCATCAAGAGGTCTGTAAATATTCTCTTTATAAACCTTAACCCTGCCGCCTTTATTCTTAATCAAAATATAGGCATCAGCGTCATCATTAACCTCGCCATTGGCTGAAACCTTTGCATCCATGGATGTTCCTCCGATAAGTGAAACTCCCGCTTTATTAAGAGCGCTGCTCATTGTGGTTAAAACCACGGCATCATTGCCTGTACAGATATCGATGCATACTGTATTTGCTGCGTTAGCGCCAATCTTCGACATGTTCCTAAGAAGTGTGTCTATGTCGTGAACCGGCATATCCTTGGCGTGAGTCATAAGACCTGCCGCTGCCTCAACACCCTGCAAAATTATAAGTCCAACGCCGCCTTCTCTGATGGTCTTACCATAGAAATGACCTACGCCGGCAATGCTTGGGACATTAGGGAAAGTCTTCTCAAGTAAATCTACATGTTCATTAAATTGATCACTGTTGGATATCATTATAAGAGCATCCGGATCAGACACATTCCTAAGGACTTCCTTAAGATTTCCGGAATCACTTTTGATAAAAGACTGTTTCATTAAATTCATACCCCCAGTTTTGTATTATTTCATCGGTCCCCCATACCTGTAACACACCTTTAATTATGCCATTTTACGCCATTTGTGTCAACAAAAGATGCAACTAAAAAAGCCTGCGAATACACGCAGGCTAAACTTTTTATAAATTTTTAATATCTTTATAAAGTGGAACGTAAAAAATCTTCTCATCTTCAAGTCTGATGCAGGCTAACTGACTGGATTTATTATGAAGCGCCATACCGCAGTCAATGTTGTAAATTCTGTATCCCTTGAAGTTCTTGTTATAATAAACTACTCCACGTCCGTCACCGTCCATGCAGTCCAGTCTCTGAGTGAAAGTATGTCCCAAAATATAAGTAAACTTCTTATTTGGAAAAATCTCCGTCGGGCTCTCATTAGGAGACAGTTCAAAGATACTCTGCCATACTACATCCCATTTTTCCTTATAAGGTACGTCCTTATATCTGAGTTCGTCCTCGAAATCATAAGGAAGAACATAAGCGTGTGACAAGTGATATTTCTTGCGCCCAATCTTTATCTTCTTAACCACAATGCTGTTCTCAAGATATGTAAGAATTTCCTTCTTCTGCTTTGGCTGAAGAGTCTTGTAGGCTTCAAAAGTGCTTTCTCCGCCATTATAAGGGTCAAGCCACAAGTCCATATCGTCAAAGTCCTTACGGTCGCCTCTTTTATTCTCTTCAATATTCTTAAGAGCGTCCAGCATAAGAAGTTCGTGGTTACCTAAAAATAAATGCACATTTGGCATCTTCATGGCTTCCGTTAAAACTTTAATGCCTTCATCTCCTCTGTCTATTACATCTCCAAGAAGATACAGGGTATCATCTTTACCGAAAGAGATAAGCTTAAGCATCTTTTTAAAAGACTTATATTGTCCATGTATATCGCTAATTACATAGGTGCTCATCTTTTTCTCCTAAACCTCATATATATCCCTGATATCAACCAGAATAATAGGTCTGATACCCATTGGAATACCTAATTTCCACTGGCACAGTCTTCCACCCTGAATGCACTGACCATCACAGTTCTCGCCATAGGTGAAGGACTTGGTCTCAGCATTAATGGTACCTCTGGTTCTAAGGGCATAGCCGTTAGGGAAGGTATCGTCCACCTTAAGTGCTGCTGCATATTGTGATATAAGTGAATGTGCACTTCTGTCTGCAACGCTCTGAAGATTGTTGGTACGAAGAGCATTGGTATCGAAACCATTATTAATCTCTTCTACAGACGGAAGGAATACTCTGTCATATGTAACTATATCTGTAAATGAAGAGATAGGAGTCTTAACTTCCTTAATGAGAATTCTCTCCTGTTCTTCCTTGGTGAATGCTGTCTGGAAGAAATCTCTGTTAAGCCACTCTCTGATTTTACTTGTTTCCCAGGTAATACCAGTTCTAATCTTGGATACTTCTCTTTCACTCATATCCATATAGTCTTTCTCATCAAAAAGCTGATAATCAAGAGTATATTCAGACTGAATTATCATCTGATTTCCGTTATGTGAAAGGATAACCCAAGGAATCTCTGTAAATTCAAAGATTCTGTACATCTTTCTTTCATCTTTGAATCTCTGTCTGTTGGCATTACGATATTCTCTTGTCATAAGGGCATTGGCTGCCTGGAATCTCTTATATCTGCTGCCATTAACTGTTGCACAGTCATTGAGATCATAATTCGCATAAAGAATATCAGTTGTTAAAGCCGGGCCAACAACCTCATTCATTGGATACTTACCAAACCAGATTCTCTTATTAGCTCTGTCATAAAGCATTGATGAATCACCCTCTGGGAAAATCATCTCCGGCTCAGTTGTCTTCTGAATACTGTCAGCTCTTACGCCGTAAAGATCTTTATGAAGCTGCTCCATATCCTGCTGTCTGTCCTGGCATTCCATACTCATTCCTTTATGGATAGCCTTAATAACGCGGTTTGGAATATCAATATCATAATCTGTCAAAGGAACAATATCCTCGCCCTGACTTCTCTGGAAAGCATCAGTTGGGATATCGCCTGTAATCATACAGTAAAGTGTTGCACAGATACCGTAAACATCTGTCCAAGGTCCCTGACCTTCACCAAGCATCTGCTCAAGTGGAGCATAGCCAAACTTACCGAAATAAACCTGCGCGGTTCTGTTGCTGAGTTTCTTGGTCGCGCCAAAGTCAATAACCTTAATACTTCCGTCATTATCAAGCATGATATTCTCAGGACTGATATCTCTATGAATCAGACCACTCTTATGAATCTCCTGCATGGAAGAAATAACAGGTTCCATAAGGGATAATGCTTTATCTACCGGAAGTTTACCACCGTTATTATCAATAAATCTTCTAAGAGTACCACCCTCTAAGTACTCCATAACCATATATCCTGTATTATTCTGATAGAATAATTCCTTAATGGAAACAATACCTGGATACTTGGAGAACTGAGCCAGAGTTCTTGCTTCCCTCTGATATGCCCTGAGTTCTTCATTATATTCTTCCTCTGTAGTATCATCGGATACTCTTAAGGAGCCATCCGGCTCTCTTTCTACCATTTCATCCGGGAAGAATTCCTTAACTGCTACTTTATACTCCAATAACATATCAAATCCGATATAGGTAATACCAAAGTTACCCATACCAAGAATATTACCAATTAATATCTTGTTATTAAGTATAGTACCCGGTTCCAAAGCCTTCTCATAGCTTCTTGTTACTCTTTTAGGCTTACCGCATACAGGACAAAATTCGTCCTCTTTACTCATATGCATGCAGTTAAGGCACATTTTACTTAATTCAGAGTATTCCATATCAAACATCTCCTTTTTGGGCATACACATTCTGCCCTCATCTTATCCCATTATACATAAAACAGGTCATTTATTCCATATAATCTATAAATTTTTTATAAAAAAAGGCTTTCTGTCATTCTTCAGTAAGCCTTGAATGACAGTCAGCCTATCTCTTATCGTCTTTTTCAATTAAAACCCCTCTGCAGTAAGGGCACTTATCCGGTTCCATCCTGAATCCAAGGTGCAGTCTCTTCTTGCAGTGCGGGCATCTTGAATACTTAATTCTTATAAATATTGAAGTCAGAATCAGTAATACTGCAATTCCCAAAAGTACAAGGGCTACAACCCCTGTTGTGAAGAATACACCACCGCAGGAGAGGATGGATGCAATTAATATCCAGTTGGCTATTTCATTTGCCTGTTTATAATTCACGATTTTGCAGCCTCTTTTCTTTTTTTATCCTTGTCACTCTTTCCTTCTTTATTTCCATCCTTATTAGAAAGGAAATTGAAGTAGATTAATAAAATTGCGCCGATGGCAAATATAAATATTGAAATAAACTGAGATGTAGAAAGCTGTCCCACTGTTCCTCTTGAGTCTGCTCTGAAGAATTCAACAATGAATCTTCCTATACCATATAAAACCAGATAGAGACTTCCAACAGTACCCTTCTTCGTTTTCCTTGTGGATACTGCGAACAAAATCGCCGCTATGATTAAGTCACCGCCTGATGAGAATAACTGTGTAGGCCAAAGACGTATTCCAGCCGGAGCCAGACTTCCTGAAGGAAAGATTACGCCAATTGGAGACTCTGTCGGTGCACCGTAACAGCAGCCTGCAAAGAAGCAGCCAAGTCTTCCGATAGCCTGAGCCACGCTAACTGCCGGCATAACCAGATCAAAATATGTAAGGAAATCAACTTTCCTGATTTTACAGTAAATAACAGCACACACTGCAGCCACAATGATTCCGCCATATACCACGAAACCATCACCGCCCAAAAGGGCAAGGGGCTTTTCGATAAAGCGTTTCCATTCAACAATGATATAAAGAAGCTTACCACCGCCAAGTCCGCCAAATATTGCTATAAGAGCAATGTCCAGTATTACTTCCGGGTCAAGGTCTCTCTTCTTTGCCCTGAAGTAGCAGATAAGAATTGCCGTAACATAGCCAAGTGCAATCAATACGCCATATGAATGAATTGTAATTTTACCTATCGAAAATAAATCGTTATACATTAATGTACCGCCTTTTGCTTACTAACTTTTTCTCCCCAGGCATTAGCCCATTTTTCCGGATAAAAAGTATAATAAGAAACCTTCTTATTTTTTCTCATATTCTTAAAATATGGAACATTACACCATACGCTTGATGGAATGGATATTATAAAGAAATACAAAGGTCCTAATAAAATGGACTGCATGGCATGTCCAAATTCATGAACCATTACTTTATGTGGGTAACTTTCCGGATCATTAATATCACCCTTCACTACCTGTGTTATAAAAAGGAACATCCCCATAGACATGGAGTCTCTCATCTTCCATGATGTAACAACGCAGCCGTTATACATCATGTGTTTGTCTTTAATGCAGAATAAGAAGATTATAAAACCCACTATGTTCTGCAATAGTCCCCATGTCCACTGGAGTATCCAGAATATTATTATTCCCGGTAGATTCATATCCTACCTCCAGGCACCTTATAAAAGATGCGCTCTCATGTCTGCTTCAGAAATATCCATAAGATACTTAGGAGCAATATCAAATACTGTCTTACATCCTGTCTGTCCTTCAGCTGATAACTTAACTGCTGCTCTTGCATAAGCAATAAGTACGCTTGAAGTAAATTCAGGATTGGAATCAAGTTTAAGGCTGTACTCAATTACATGCTTGTTCTCATTATTCCAACCTGTGCTACCGGTTCTGATAACCTGTCCACCATGTGGAATACCGCTGTGATTAGCCTTAAGTTCTTCTTCTGAAATAAAGTTTACTGTTGTATCATAATCTGCAAAATAGTTAGGCATTGTTACTATTGCCTGTCTTACCGCCTCAGCATCTGCACCATCTTCAAGTACAACATAGCATTCTCTTGTATGTTTTTCTCTTGTTGTAAGTTCAGGATTCTCACCATTTCTTACCTTCTCAAGTGCTGCAGGTACAGGAACTGTATACTGCTTTGCATCCTTAACACCAGGTATTCTTCTGATTGCATCTGAATGTCCCTGACTTACGCCTCTGCCCCAGAAGGTATAATCCTTACCATTTGGAAGGATTGCATTGGCATATGCTCTTTGAAGTGAGAACATACCAGGATCCCAGCCTACTGAAATAATACCAATATGTCCGCCTTCCTTGGCTGCTGCATCTACATTTGCAAAATGCTCAGGAATTCTTGCATGTGTATCAAAGCTGTCGATTACATTAAACATCTTTGCATATACAGGTGTCTGCTTTGGTAAGTCTGTAGCACTTCCGCCACAGATAATAAGCACGTCGATTTTATCTTTATATTCTTCAATGTTTGCTACATTGTCTACTTTCACACCATCACTTACAATTTTCACACTTTCCGGATCTCTTCTTGTGAAAACTGCAACCAGTTCCATATCTGAAGTCTTGCTTACTGCGCACTCAACGCCTCTTCCCAAATTACCGTATCCTAAAATTCCTACTCTTGTTTTCATATTTTTCCTTTCCTGATTCCCTTTCTTAAAACAAACATAAAATGACAGAGTTAATCCCCCCTGTCATTTTATGTTATATAAAATTAATGATTAATTATTTTTCATCTTTTTTCTCAAGGAACTTATATATAAGTGCTGCAAGTGCTGCACCAACCAATGGTCCAACGATGAATACCCATACAACCTTAATTGGTTCAGGATTATGTGCACAAGCTGCGATTACTGCAGATGCAATACTTCTTGCAGGATTAACCGATGTACCTGTAAGTCCAATACCAAAGATATGAACAAGTACAAGTGTAAGACCGATTACAAGACCGCCAAATGAACCATGACCTGCTTTTGAACTTGTAACGCCAAGAATTGCAATTACAAATACAAATGTAAGAACAACTTCTACCAAGAGGCCTGCAAGAATGCTACCGTTTACACCTGCAAGACCGTTGGCACCGAAACCGCCTGTCTTATCTGTAAGAGCGCCCACCTTGAAGATGAAAGCCAGGATACCGCCACCGCAGATACCACCAAGAATCTGTGAGATTACGTAGCAGCAGAACTCTTTAGCATTCATTCCACCTGAAATAAGTACACCAAGTGAAACAGCCGGATTGATATGGCATCCTGAAATGTTACCAATTGAATATGCCATGGCAACGATTACAAGACCGAAAGCAAATGCTGTAAGGATATATCCTCCACCATTAACTGCATCGCATCCAACTAACATTGCTGTACCACAACCGAAAGTAACCAAAACACATGTACCGATAAACTCGGCAATACACTTTTTAACTAAATCCATAATAGACCTCCCGGAAAAAATTTTGATTTAACAAAAATCACTTAAATTATATCAAATAATCTCTTTTTTTGACAAGAAATAAATAGTAGTTTTACAGATTATATTGGTCGATGATTTTGTCACTTGGTTTATATGTGCCAAGGGCCTCATCAAGTTTATCAATTATCTCGTCATATTCAAGAAGTTTCTTGGAATAAATAGTATCTGATCCTATATCAACTATATAGAATTCCTTTTTGTCAGAATTGTAATCGTACGCGCTTTCAAGAAAACTGATAAGGTTGAAGTCGCCGTCGGAAACATAAATACCTCCAAGGTCCAGGATTCCGCCGACATACAATAAATATCTGTCCTGTGCTTCGCAATAAACAAACCCTTTTATCTCCGGCTCAAAATCAAAGAATGTCTTTTCCATTTCTCCTGTCTTGGAATTAACAATCATAACGCTGTTATTGGTAAGTCCTACAAGCACATGTTTGCCATCTGACGAAACACACAGCGACACAACTGCATCAGGAGAAACATCAACAGTATGCTTATTCTGTCCTTTTAAATCGGCCATTACAATACAGCCTTCATTCTGATCAGTATAGGCAATAATATTATAAGTACCATTTACGTCAGCCTTAAACATTTCATTCTGTGTGATTGTACGGTTTTCCATTTTTATCTCAAACAGCTTATTTCCGGATAATGTATCATATAATTCAAAAGATCTGAGATTCGTATCATGATCAACACTACTGAAAATTGACACAAGACCATCCGATGTAAACTGTTTAAAACTCTTATAATCGGGATTTTCGACACCACCTGCTACGCTTCCATCACTCATATCACAGACAGTTATTGAACCACCTTCTTCATATGCCAGCAGGTCTCTTTGATTATTCTCATCATATATAATTTTGTAATTCCAGCTTGCAATAGTGAAGATTTCCTTACCTGTCTCTGTTTCACAGACAGTAGATGTGAAGTCTTCATCATTATTAAGCACATAATATCTGCCATCTCTGGAAATTCCATCAACATTACCAGTTGCAAGTAGAGTATATTCATTTTCAGGAAGTGAATAAGAGCAAAGATAATCTGAATTTTCAAAATATACATATATCTTGCCATGGGCCATAAATGCTTTCTTTATTCTCTTTTCAAGTTCAAAGCCCATTATTGAGCTAATATAGTCATCATTCATATTTGTACCGGTAGTATGAAGTTCTCCATTCTCAGCCATAACTCTTAATGTGTTTCCATCATTTGAAAGGACGCCTGCAAATTTTACAGGAAGTGAAAACCTGTTAACATACTCTCCGGTATCAAGATTAAAATAATCAATATACGAATATACGCTATTATTCATAAAAGCAATAATGTTTGAACCGTCCTTTGAATGCATAACTTCCATATAATCTAAGAAATTTCCATCAAAATTCGGATAATCACGTATGCTTAAATCCTCCATACTGACACTTACAAAATGATGTTTAATATTTTCAAGATCAAAAGTATCACCGAAGTCATTGGTCACCAAATAAACATATTTACCATTAACTGCAGTTTTTGAGATGGAGCCAAGTTTCTCGTTTATGCTGTCTTCAACTTCTCCTGTCTGAATATTTATTTTCCATACTAAAGTATCTTTGTCATCATCTCCAAAAACGAATGCATAATTGTTATCCATGGAAATCTGCGCATCTGAATAATTCATGAAACTTCCACCACAATCATCACAGGTCGAAATCAGATTTAAGTCTTTATCGTAAAAACTGACAGTACCTCCAAATACACCTGATGAACCAATGCATAAGGTATTTCCCATACTTTTTAACAGACTACACGATTCACCAAGTACATCTTTTTTACCGGTTTCAATATCATAATAATTGGTTGTACCGGAAAAACTTACATAACATACATATCTGTTATAGAATATACATACTTCGTCTGAAGCAGCGCTCATATCATTAATATGTCCTCTGCTTTCACCGCTTTTCATATCATAAACATAAAGATTACATGCCACATCAGAAAGAACGATTATATTGCCATCGTCGGATATAAACATATCCCTGATAATACCCTCGGCTTCAAAAATGTCGTCAGGAACATACTTGTTACTATCTGAATATAATGACATAACATCAGTAATTGCATATTCAACATCAGAAACATATGGTGTTTCTGCATCAGATTTATCATCCGGACTTACAGATCTTAATACATATAACGCATCTTTAAATCGTCCTTCTGTTATTAGTTTTCTTGCATTTTCAGCCTGATTCTGGGCAAACTTGGCTTTGTTTTCCCTGTAGCTTTCCCTTAATAAATCACTCTGACTTACAATGGTATCAAGTTGTGTTTCAATAGTTTCAGACTGCGCCTTTAATTTAAGTAACATGGAAAGAGTAAAGGCTAAGAATAATGTAAGCACAACAGTCAGCGTTCCGAAGAAAGCCATAGTCTGTCTGATTTTACGCTCTCTGTGACGCTGTCTTAAATCGTCATAATTAAGACCCAAGATGGCGGCGATGATTTTGACAACGGCATCATCCATCTGTTTCTTTATCTGCCTTTTATTCTTACCCCTGACATCTGCTGCCAGTGGCTCTATTACTTTTTCGCCATCAAAAGTCAGCTGTCTTGGGAAGCTTTGTTCAGGTTCTCCTTCCACCAAAACAAGCACAACATTATCTCTTCCATGAAGAGAAATAAATGTATCAATTTCCTTTTGGCACCATACTGATTCCTGGAGCCTTGGACTGCAGATAACAATCAGTTTTCCTGCATTTTGCAAAGCCATATTAATGGAATCATTAAGGCTGCCCTCTAAAGGCAGTTCTTCCTCATCCCTGAATACCCTGGATATTCTTCTTGATTTAAGATTATGTTTCTTTACAACAGACCTCGGAATCTTGAATGTCTCTAATTTTTTGTGAAGAGTCTTGGCTACATAGCCATCCGGATCTGTGTGTCTGTAACTAATAAAAGCATCATACTTTACGTCTTTAAGTGACATGTTTGTCCTCCCCTTTAAAAAATCACATCAGTAACGTTTTGTGGTCAAAACCACTTATGCCTTTTCGTATGTTTTGAAGAATATATCTCTTTCAATAATATAAATATCATGCGGATCATCTTCCCTGTGTGCTATATAATCACCAGGTTTTCCAAGCATGTATTTCTCTTCATCCCAGGTGGTGAAGATTTTGTATGTCCTGTCAATCTCCATACATCTTATGTATGCAATTCCGGTTGAGCAGCACTTCCTGGCATACTTGGTAATCTGCTCAACTGTGCCCTTGTCGTGGCAGTGTACAATCGGAATATATTCAGTATCAAGGTTGTATTCTCCGTCTTTTGGAACATATCCCCTGGCGAATTTCTCTTTCTTAATCGGATATACCTCGCCCTTAAGTCCTATCATTACATAGAAGGAATCATCAACGATTATATCAATGTCACCTTCAAGTGTACTGATGGTAATGTGTGCGCCAAGGTCAAGGAATGAAAGCGGATCCACATATCCAAGTTCAATAGGCTTTTTCACATATCTTGTAAGTTTGTCTTCATCAAGGAGATAATCCTTGGCATAGATAACTGTTGATGTATCGAAATATTCCCTGATTCTCTTTGCAAAATATTCAGTAGGCGACATATTGCCTGCAATCGCCTTAAGAAGATCACCGTCAACAAAACCACCGGACTTATCAATATGTCCGCCACCCTGTCCGATTCCCTGTGTCAGGAATGCCACAAATTCATCAGCATGAACTTCCTTATGACAGCTTCTTACGGAAAGTTTATATCCGTCTTTAAGTGCATTATATACAAGCCATACATCAATGCCTTCTACCTGAAGAGCCAGGTCAGAAATGAAACCTAAGATGTTAGGATCGCAAGGCTCTGCATTAATGATTCCGAATTTATATTCATCATCATAAATTACCTTGGTAAGCGCCTCGCCTGCAACATCAAGTTCCTGTAAAGATATATTTGAATTAATAAATTTATTAATTAATGTTTTATCAAATACCAGAGTATCCTGCATTGCCCTGTCCAAAGGATGATTAACTTCCGCAAAGTTATTGGTATCTGTCATGAGCCCGTAATAAAGAGCTGTAGCAAGTTTCTTGTCAGCATTTACATCAAGTCCTGCAGATGCAATTAACTGCCATACAAGTGTGGCTGCGCTTCCAAGATATGACTTGATTTCCGTCTGAATTATTTCAGGATAATCAACAAGGTCTTTGGACGGAACATGATGATCAATAATTGCGACCTTATCAGCCACAAGTCTTGATACATTGCCCTGTGAATACTGACAGTCAACCGTTACAAGAATGCCTGCCTTAAGGTCTGTGCCCTCTTTAATGTATTCCACAGGAATTGAAAGTTCCTTAACCATCATAACCAGATTTGATTTGGTAATAGGCCTTCTTCCGCTGTATACGATTCTTGCCTTTTTTCCTTTACTGGTGACAAAACGCCACAAACCATATGCAGAACTTAATGCATCTGCATCAGGATTGTCATGCGCCTGGATTACAATGTTGTCATACTTTAAAATCTCATCAAGTATCATATTAACCCCCTAATACTTTTATTATTCAAGTTCAAAAGCACCTGTATAAAGTCTGTAATAAATACCTCTGTCCTTAATTAACGAATCATGGCTGCCACGCTCCACAATCTTACCATGATCAAGAACCATGATAACGTCGGAGTTTTTGACAGTGGATAATCTGTGAGCGATAACAAATACAGTTCTTCCCTCCATAAGCTTATCCATTCCTCTTTGAACAATAGCCTCAGTTCTTGTATCAATTGATGATGTTGCTTCATCAAGAATCATAACAGGCGGATCAGCAACTGCTGCTCTTGCAATGGCAATAAGCTGTCTCTGTCCCTGTGAAAGATTGGAACCGTTATTTGTAAGCATGGTATCATAGCCCTGAGGAAGTCTTGTGATAAAATCATGCGCGCCCGCCAGAGTTGCTGCATTAATACATTCCTCATCTGTAGCCTCAAGCTTACCGTATCTGATATTATCCATAACAGTTCCGGTGAAAAGATTGGTTTCCTGAAGAACTATTCCAAGAGATCTTCTAAGGTCTTTTTTCTTAATCTTATTTACATTTATTCCATCATATCTTATCTTACCATCTGCTATATCGTAGAAGCGGTTAATAAGATTTGTGATGGTGGTTTTGCCTGCGCCGGTCGCACCAACGAAGGCAACTTTCTGTCCCGGTTTGGCGAATACGGAAACGTTACTTAAAACCCTCTTTCCTTCCTCATATTCGAAATCCACGTCATCAAGGAGCACATCACCTTCAAGCTTTGTATAGGTTAAAGTTCCGTCACCATGAGGATGCTTCCATGCCCAGATTCCTGTTCTTTCTTCACTTTCATGAATGGTGCCGTCTTCATCTATTGTCGCATTAACCAAAGTTACATATCCGTCATCAACTTCCTTTGCCTGATCCATCAAATCAAGTATTCTGCTGGCACCGGCAGCACCCATTACGATGGCATTAATCTGCTGGCTGAACTGGTTAACATTACCTGTAAACTGCTTTGTCATATTAAGGAATGGAACAATAATGTCTATTCCCATAGGAATACCTGAAAGACCGATATTCGGAACTGCAAGTACGAATAATACACCACCTGCAACTGCAGTTACAACGTAAAGAATATTACCGATATTCTGCATTACAGGACCAAGTATATTGGCGAAGGTATGAGCCTTGTTACTGTCTTCAAATAACTGGTCATTAACTTTGTCAAAATCCACAATCGCGCTTGTCTCGTGATTAAATACCTTAACAACTTTCTGGCCATTCATCATTTCCTGAATAAAGCCTTCTGTCTCACTAAGAGCCTTCTGCTGTTTGATGAAATATTTAGCAGAGCCGCCACCAACTATTTTGGTAACAAGGAACATCAAAACGATTCCGCCAATAACAACCAGTGTCAGCCACAGGCTGAAATAAATCATAATGATAAATACTGATATAACAACAGAGCCTGCCTGAATGACTGACGGCAGAGCCTGTGATACAAGCTGTCTTAATGTATCAATATCATTGGTATAATAACTCATGATATCGCCATGCTTATGGGTATCAAAATACTTAATTGGAAGGTCCTGCATATTGTTAAACATGGCCTTACGCATTTTATATAAGAACCCCTGTGTCATATATGCACCAATTTGTGTATATACGACTGTTCCAATAATTGAAACAATATACATGGTTACAAGAATTGCAAGAAGCGGAAGGAGTTCCTCTTTTGCTCCGCTCCAGTCACCTGCTTCATAATATTTCTCTATTAATGCAGTAATACGCTGTAAGAATAATGCAGGTATACTCTGTGCTATAGACTGAAATAAAATACATACAACTATCATTGGTGCAAGCACAGGATAAAACTTGAATAAATATTTAATTATTCTGCCAAGAGCCTTCAAACTACCGGCATCCGCTGGATGTCCGGCACCGCCTCTTCTGCCCGGACCCATTCCTCTACTCATCTTCCTGTCCTCCACTCATCTGCTGTTCATATATTTCTCTGTATTCCTCACATCTTCCAAGGAGTTCCTCATGTGTACCCACATCTGAGATGTGACCATTTTCCATAACTATAATTTTGTCTGCATCCTGTACAGATGATATTCTCTGTGCAATAACAATCTTAGTTGTTTCAGGCATATATTCGGCAAGACCTTTACGGATAAGAGCATCCGTATGTGTATCAACAGCGCTTGTGGAATCATCAAAAATAATAATCTTAGGTTTCTTAAGAAGCGCTCTTGCAATACATAATCTCTGTTTTTGTCCACCTGATACATTGGTTCCGCCCTGCTCAATATGTGTCTGGAATTTTTCAGGGAAGTTGTTAACAAATTCACTTGCCTGAGCTATCTCGCAGGCTTTATAAATCTCTTCCATGGTGGCATTTGGATTACCCCATTTAAGGTTCTCTTCTATGGTTCCAGCAAAAAGAAGATTCTTCTGAAGCACCATTGCAACTTCATCTCTAAGCATTTCAAGATCAAGGTCTCTTACATCCTTATCATCTACCAAAACCTGTCCTTCAGTAACATCATAAAGTCTTGGAATAAGCTGAACCAGAGTACTCTTACTTGAACCTGTACCACCGATAATACCAACTGTTTCTCCAGAATTAATCACAAGATCAATATCATCAAGAGCAAACTTCTTGGCATCCTTGGAATATTTAAACTTAACATCCTTAAACTCAATTTTACCGCTGTTAATCTCTGTAATGGCGCCTTCCCTGGACGTGAGCGATGACTTCTCATCAAGAACTTCTGCAATTCTCTTGGCTGATTCTGCCGACATTGTAAGCATTACATATATCATTGCAAACATCATAAGAGACATAAGAATCTGGAAGCCATATGTAAGCATGGCACTAAGCTGTCCTACATCAATGCTTTCACCCCTGGTGGTTATAATGATATGTGCTCCGATATACATTACAAATACCATATTAAACTGCATGCAAAGCTGCATAAGTGGAGCATTAAGAGCAACGATTCTTTCAGCCTTTGTGAAATCTATTCTGATATCATCAGCTGCTGTATCAAATTTCTCTTTTTCATACTCTTCTCTTGCAAAGCCTTTAACCACTCTCATGGCGCGGACATTTTCCTCAACAGATTCATTAAGCTTATCATATTTTTTAAATACTCTTCTGAATGCCGGCATTGCAAATTTGGCAATAAGAATAAGTCCAATTGCGAGAATCGGAATAAGAATTACAAATGAGAAAGCAAGTTTCCCACCCATATAAAAAGCCATAATAATGGAGAAAATCAGCATCAGCGGACTTCTTAATGCAATTCTTATTATCATCATAAATGCAATCTGAACATTATTAATGTCTGTAGTCAGTCTTGTAACCAGGGATGAAGATGAGAACTTATCAACATTCTCAAAGGAGAATCCCTGAATATTAACAAACATATCCCTACGAAGATTCCTTGCAAAACCGGTTGATGCCTTGGCACATGTAAAGCCTGCAATACCGCCACTTGCAAGTGACATAATAGCCAGCACTATTAATATCATTCCAACAAAAAGTATTCTCTTTAAATCAATACCTGATTTGATTCCATTTACTAAATTGGCGGTAATGAAAGGAATAATACTTTCGATTATCGCTTCAAGTATAATGAATACAATTGTCAGAATTGTTGGCGTTTTAAACTCTCTTATACTGCCTGCCAATTTCCTAATCATTTCTAATACTCCTTAAAACATATTTCAATCAACACATTCTTCATCTGATATATTACTGTTTTCATCTTCTGTTTCAGTTATGCTCATGAGCATAAGTCCGCATGGAGGAAGTGTCGGTCCCGCCAGTGTTCTGTCACAGCCATCCAGAATTTTCTTTACATCTTCAGGTGTAAGTGCACCTCTTCCAACCTCAAGAAGAGTACCTGCAATTATTCTCACCATATTATATAAGAATCCCTTACCTGATATTCTTAAAACTATCATGGAACCCTTAACATCAATATCTATTGAAACCACTTCCCTTACTGTTGTGGTCGCTGAAGTCTTTACATTACAAAAACTTTTAAAATCATGCTCTCCCACCAGGTACTTTGCAGCTTCACGCATTTTCTCCACATCCACACTGTAGAATGTATGATATGAATACCTTGATACTATTGGGAGTTCTACTTTGGCAGAATAAATACTGTATTCGTATGTCTTAATTGTGGTTCTTTTTCGTGGATGATAATCAGATGTAACCTCATATGAGTTCTGCACTCTGATATCCTCCGGAAGCCTTGCATTAAGTGCATACATAAATCTGTCTGCAGGGAGCGGTCCGTCATAATCAAAAACCGCAATATTATCAAGAGCATGAACACCTGCATCTGTACGGCTTGCTCCGATAACAACAATCTCCTCACCTGCTATATCAGTTAAAGCCCTATTAAGTTCACCCTCTATGGTTCTGCCATTATCCTGAACCTGCCAGCCATTATAATTTGTGCCATCATAGGCTACTCTTAATAATACTCTTCCCATACATTATCCTTCCTGAAACTTCCCCAAATCGCCACGTATAAAAATGTGGTTATAACCACATTATGCTTTAAGCATAAATATCTGAAAATTAATAAGTACTGTTATCGCAAGTGCCGCAATTCCGTAAATCAGCATACTTGTATATGCTATCCAGTCCCCTGCCTTATACTTAAGCGGCTTCATCTTGGTTCTGCCGTCACCGCCCCTGTATGCTCTTGCTTCCATGGCAGTTGCCAGATCATTGGCCCTTCTGAAAGCGGATATGAAAAGTGGGACTAATATAGGCACATAACTTTTAATTCTCTTAAACAAATTCTTACTGTCAAAGTCGGCGCACCGTGCCTTCTGGGCTCTCATTATCTTATCTGTTTCTTCCGTAAGAACAGGTATAAACCTGAGGGCGATTGACATCATCATTGCTATTTCAGCCACCGGAACTTTAACGAGTTTAAGGGGATACATTAAAGCTTCCAGTCCGTCTGTTAAATTACTTGGAGTTGTGGTCAAAGTAAGTATTGATGTGCCGACTACCAGGAATGTGAGTCTGAAAAACATCAGTATTGCCTGCTTTAGTCCCTGAATCGTAACATTAAAAATCCAGAACGAAAAAATCGTATCACCCTGAGTTAAGAACAGATTATATAAAACCGTAATAATGAGGAATAGGAAAATCGCCTTCATGCCTCTAAGCATAAATCTCACAGGTACTTTTGATAAAACAATCACTGTCACCAATGCTGCAAAAGCAATAAGATATGTCCAAAAACTGTTAAATGCAAAAAGCGAAACCATGTAAACCATTGTGCCCAGAATCTTGGTTCTTGGATCCAGATTATGAATCACTGATTTGGTATTATAATATTGTCCAAGTGTTATATCTCTTAACATTTATTATCCTAAAATCTTAATGTCCGTCTTATTTCCCTGACTGCGCTGTCGGCATCATAGACCGCAGTGTTAACTCTGTATCCCTCTTTGCGAAGAAGTCTCATTATGGCTGTGGATTCGGGAATATCAAGAGAGGCTTCTCTCAGTATTTCTGCCTGTTCAAAAACTTCATCCACTGTTCCATCGAGAAGTTTCTTTCCATGGTCCATAACAATAATATGGTCGGAATACCTTGCTACATCTTCCATTGAGTGTGATACAAGAATAATTGTTACGCCATCCTCATCCCTGAGACGCTTTGCAATATTAAGGATTTCTTCTCTCCACTTTGGATCAAGACCTGCTGTTGGCTCATCAAGAACCAGAACCTCAGGTTTCATTGCAAGAACCCCGGCTATGGTAACCTTCTTTTTCTGTCCACCCGAAAGTTCAAAAGGTGATGTGAAGAATAAATCATCCTCCACTCCCACTTTTTTCAGTGCTTCATAAGCTCTTAATTCAACTTCCTTTTTATCAAGACCAAGATTGGTCGGACCAAAACAGACATCCTTATAAACAGTTTCTTCAAAAAGCTGATGATCAGGATACTGAAATACCAGACCGATTTTGGCTCTTAAAGCCTTTCGGTCATAGTCCTTTTCAAAGATATCCTTCCCGTCATAATAAATCGTTCCTTCAGTCGGGGTATTAAGTGCATTAAAATGTTCGATAAGCGTACTCTTACCCGAACCTGTATGTCCGATAATTGATACAATCTCCCCTTTATTTATGGAAAAACTCACATCATCAAGAACATTCTTTTTATTCAGTTTGTCATATTTATATGAGAGATGATCTGCTATAAGTAACATTTAAATACCTTGATTTATCTAAACTTTGACAGCCTTGCCCTGCCTATCTCACTAACGAGTTCCTCTTTGGTTAAAACCGGAAGACTGATTGGTAATCCGCTGTCATATAATTTCTTTCCGATAAGGGTAGCTTCCGGAACGGTCAGTCCCATTTCCGTCAGTTCTTCCACTTTCCCAAAAACTTCCCTGGGACTTCCTTCCATTACCAGTTTGCCCTTATCCATTACAAAGATTTTGTCTGCGCCGATTATCTCCTCCATATTGTGAGTTATGAGAATAATGGTTACCTTTTCCTCTTTGTTAAGACGAATAATGGCATTTATAACTTCTTTTCTTCCCCTTGGGTCTAACATGGCTGTAGGTTCGTCGAGTATTATACACTTCGGTTTCATGGCGATTATGCCTGCAATGGATACTCTCTGCTTCTGTCCACCCGAAAGTCTGTTGGGAGACGCATTCCTGTATTCATACATATCCACACTTTTTAAGGCATCGGCAACTCTTTCCCAGATTTCTTCTGTCTTTATTCCAAGATTTTCACAGCCAAAGCCCACATCTTCTTCCACCACCTGGCCGACAATCTGATTATCCGGATTCTGAAACACCATGCCTGCTTTTTGTCTTACATCCCATACTTTTTCTTCATTTGATGTATCAATTCCATCCACCCAGACAGTTCCTTCAGTCGGAGTCAAAAGCGCATTAAGATGCTTGGCAAGAGTAGACTTACCGGAGCCATTATGACCGATAATTGCCACCATCTGACCCTCTTCTATGGAGATATTAATACCTTCTATGGCATTAACAATATTCTCCACATTTCCGTCATCATCACGCCTGACATATTCATATGTAACATCCTGTGTTTTAACAAGTTTATTCATATATTCTTAAAAAACCTCAATTTAGCAAAACATAACAATTTATTATAACATATTTTAAATTATTATTACATTATTTTAAGTGCACCTTAGTTAAAAAGTTGAAAATAAATCGGAATTTATCTGCTAAACACCATAATAAGCCCAAAAATCAGGAGATGCACCGGATAAAACAGATAAAAGAACCACTTATTGTTCCAGCCCTTCTCACCGTTAAACTTTACAATGAAGAAACTGCCTATAAAGGCTGAAAATTCAGCATAATTTGCCGAAAACAGATACATTGCACCCAGAAGAGACGAATAAAAGAAATCCAGATTCTTCTCAGGTCGTCCTTTTTCAATGAGTTTTCTTTTAAGAGCCTTTCTCGAAAGATAATATATTGCCAGAAAAATTCCAAGTATAAGGGCAGTTCCGGTAAATGTGGCGCAGGTAATCAGAAACTCCATGCCAAAACTCTTTAAAATCTGCTTCAGATTCGGAAGATACTGGGCATCCGGTCCGAATAACTTAAAAAGTAATGTGAGAAGATATCTTAAAACATAAACAGCATATCCAAACCAGGTTGACATAATTACAGCGAAGTAACTTCCAATTTTGTAACCACGGTTATATAAATATATTGCCGTTATAGCAGTTACACCCATGCTTCTGTAATCAGTTTCAAGACAGGTTGCCAAAAACATTCCGGCAAAGAAAACTATAAGTGCAAGTAGAACATATATGAATATCGATACTTTAAGCGCGTTGACCGATTTGGTCTTTGCATTGTCAACGCCCTTTAAGTTATCTGTATTTCTATCTATTATTGCATTTATTAAATCTGCTTTTAACTTTTCCGCCTTGCCGATACATATATCAATAAGCCATATGGTTAAAAGCCCGATTGACAATGTGAAAAAGACGTTTTGATACGAACCATTAAACACTTTTCCGGATAAAGTCATGTTAAAAGGTACCTCAGAAACCAATGCAAGTATAATAAGTCTGAGCAAATATTTAAATTTATTTCTGGTTTTCGTAAATCCAAATGTTATAAAAAAGGCATATATTAAGAAGGCAGGTCTTCCTATCTGCCTTAGTATTATTACAATAGCATTCGCTACATCACCATTTAAATTAGGAAAAATCTTATATAAACTAAGATTTCCATGCGTTAAAAGCCTCTGTGAGAGCACAGATGCTGCAAAATGATCAATTATCATGCTTATACAGGCAATTATTTTAATAGTGCCTGTGGATAAACCCTTTTTCTTTTTAACATCTTCCAAGGAACTAACTGAATCCATCCTTCTTTCCCTCTTGTTCTCTTTCCCTTTTTTCGAATATATATACACCAAATAATAAAGGGCGCGGAAAAGCATAACCCACGCCCTTAATCTCTCAATTATATATTTAATATTATCTGACACCCTCAAGTGACTTGCCAAGCGCAATTGGATCAGCTGCAACATTGAGTGCTTCCTGTTTTGTAACCTTACCTGTACGAACCAGAAGAGCCAGATCATCATTAAGAGTATGCATACCCTGTGATCTGCCTGACTGAAGCAGTGAAGGAATCTGAATTGTCTTACCTTCTCTGATGAGGTTGGAAATAGCATAGTTACCAACCATGATTTCTGTAGCAATCTGTCTACCCGTTCCATCAGCAAGTGGAAGAAGTGTCTGAGTAATAACACCTCTTACAACATTTGCGAACTGTGCTCTGATCTGCTCCTGAGCATCGATAGGAGAAGCATCAATAATTCTTTCTACTGTCTGTGCAGCAGATGTTGTATGAAGTGTACTAAGAACCAGGTGACCTGTTTCAGCAGCTGTAATAGCAGCAGAAACTGTTTCGAAGTCTCTCATTTCACCTACGAGAATGATATCAGGGTCTTCACGAAGTGCTGAACGAAGAGCAGTTGCGAAAGAGTCAACGTCCTTACCAATCTCTCTCTGGTGAATCATAGCTCTGTTATGAGGATATACATATTCGATAGGGTCCTCAACAGTGATGATATGACGAGATTTATTCTTATTTATATACTGAACCATAGATGCAAGTGTTGTAGACTTACCTGAACCGGTAGGTCCTGTAACAAGTACCAGACCTCTTGGAAGTTCTGCAAGTTCTCTGATAACATCCGGAAGTCCAAGTTCTTCAAATGAAGGAACTACGGAATTAAGAATACGGATACTTGCTGCAAGATTATTTCTCTGATGATAAATATTAGCTCTGATACGAGTCTCATCACCTAACATGCAACCTACATCAAGGTCTCTACCACTATTAACCCATGCAACCTGATCTTCATCAAGGATTGAGAAAATCATTCTTCTTGATTCCTCAGCAGTAGGTACTTCATCTAAAATTCTAAGGGTTCCAAAACGTCTGATAGCAAGTGCTGTACCAACAGTAATATGAATATCTGAACATTCATTCTCTTTGGCATACCTGACTAACTCTACAAAATCCATCATAAAACAAATTCCTCCTCTTTTTTTGCGTACAAACCCCACGCACTACACCCATTATACATTATTTTTACTTATATAAAAAGGTATTTTGTAAAATTTCTATAAAAAAAGACAAGCCTTAAGCTTGTCTTTTTATTATAGCAAATTTACAATTAAACTAACTCGATTAATACCATCATTGCTGCGTCACCCTTACGAGGTCCGATCTTAACGATTCTGGTATAACCACCGTTACGCTCAGCATACTTAGGTGCGATTTCATCGAAAAGCTTTGCAGCCATATCGATTTTCTTTGTACCACGCTTCTTACCAGCATTCTCAGTTGGAACTTCAACTACTGGCTGTAATACCTTAAGCATCTGACGACGAGCATGTAATCTTGAAGGCATATCCTTCTTGATTGTCTTTTCTACTTCATCGTATACAGTAACTTTCTTGTTATCAACAACTTCTTTAACTCTCTTACCATCTTTGTCCTTACGAGCTACTTTAGCAGTAACTGTAACTTCTTCGAAGTTGTCCTTTTCCTTAACTGCTGTTGCAATTAAACCTTCAGCGATCTTACGGATTTCTTTAGCCTTAGCTTCAGTTGTAACGATTTTACCTCTGTAAAGAAGTGCTGTTACCTGGTTACGAAGTAAAGCCTTTCTCTGTGAAGATGTTCTGCTTAATTTTCTGTACTTTGCCATTTTAATACTCCCTTCTAAACTAAAGATGGAATACATATGATGCCTTTGGTCTTATTCATATATATTTTCTCACCCATCTTAAGGCTGTGCGTGCCTTTATGGACTTACCGCTGTTACTATATTACTCTTCAGGATTACGGAACTTAAGACCTAAGTCTTCAACCTTCTTCTGAATTTCATCTAATGATTTCTTACCTAAGTTTCTAACCTTAGACATTTCATCTAATGACTTGCTAATGATTTCTTCAACAGTATTAATGTTGTTTCTCTTTAAGCAGTTGAATGAACGAACTGATAACTCAAGATCTTCAATGCTTCTCTTAAGTACATCTTCTTCCTGCTCTTCTTCTTTAGCAACCATTACTTCTGCATTCTGTGCATTCTCTGATAAATCAATGAATAATGCAAGATGCTCACTTAATACTTTAGCCGCAAGGCTGACTGCTTCATCAGGATCAATAGTCTTGTTTGTATATACTTCAAGTGTTAACTTATCAAGATCTGTAACCTGGCCAACACGAGTATTCTCAACAGTCATATTAACTCTTTCAACAGGTGTATAGATAGAATCGATTGCGATATAATCAGGATACTGATTATCGTTCTTATTCTTATCTGCGCTTATATATCCTCTACCCTTTGTGATAACAAGTTCAGCATTGAAGCTTGTTGCCTTACCACCTGAGAGTGTTGCTATAACCTGATCAGGGTTCATAATCTCGATATCTGAATCACACTTGATATCAGATGCCTTGATTACGCCTTCACCTTCAAATTCAATATAAGCTTTTTTAGGTTCGTCGGAATTGCTATTATTCTTAATAGCAAGATTCTTAATGTTCATGATAATCTCAGTAACATCTTCCTTAACACCAGGAATTGTGCTGAATTCATGCAAAACACCTTTAATCTTAACCTGGCTTACTGCTGCACCTGGCAGAGAAGCCAACATGATACGTCTTAAAGAATTTCCTAAGGTAGTACCATAACCTCTTTCAAGTGGCTCAATGACGAATTTGCCATATCTCTTATCTTCAGAAACTTCAGCATCAATTTTAGGACTGCTAAAATTAAATGATAACATGTAGGTCCCTCCTTCTAATGTTTTGCTAATTATTTAGAATACAACTCGACGATAAGCATTTCATTTACAGGTACGTCAATCTCTTCTCTTGTAGGAAGAGCATTAACTGTAATCTTGAATGAATCTAAATCACTTGTGATCCATGATGGTGTAAGTCTGCCACCTGTTACTTCAACGATATCTTTCATTCTCTGAAGTGAACGAGCATTCTCTTTGATCTCGATTACATCTCCTGCTTTAATGCTATATGAAGGAATATTGATTGTCCTGCCGTTTACTGTTACAAGCTTATGGTCTACAACCTGTCTTGCTTCCTTTCTTGTTCTAGCGAAACCGCCTCTGAAAACTACATTATCAAGTCTTCTCTCAAGAAGGATCATAAGGTTATCACCTGTCATACCCTTCATACGGTCAGCCTTCTTGTAGTAGTTACGGAAAGGCTTCTCTAAAACACCATAGATAAATTTAGCTTTCTGCTTCTCTCTTAACTGAAGCTTATATTCTGAAGGCTTTCTACCTTCTCTTACTTTTCTATTAGACTTCTTGTCATATCCAAGCACTGAAGGCTCGATACCAAGAGCTCTACATCTTTTAAGTACAGGCACTCTGTTTACTGCCATTTAACTTTACCTCCTAATTAATAACGGGATATCCCACTATGCTACTAAACCTGATCAAACTCTTCTTCTCTTAGGTGGGCGGCATCCATTATGTGGTACAGGTGTAACATCTGTAATGCTCTTTACGTCAAGTCCACATGTTGCAAGTGCACGGATAGCTGCTTCTCTTCCCTGACCTGGGCCCTTAACGAAAACATCTACCGTTTTTAAACCGTGTACTAATGCTGCCTTTGTAGCGGTTTCTGCAGCCATCTGTGCTGCATACGGAGTAGATTTCTTTGAACCTCTAAAGCCAAGACCACCAGCACTTGCCCAGCTAAGAGCGTTACCCTGTGCATCTGTTAATGTAACAATAGTGTTGTTAAAAGATGCCTGGATATGTGCCTGTCCATGTTCAACGTTTTTCTTGACACGCTTCTTTGTTACTTTCTTACTTGTTGCTGCTTTTGCCATAAAAACTAACCTACTTTCTATTATATATTAATAATTCTTCTTAACTTACTTCTTCTTACCTGCAACAGTTCTCTTAGGACCTTTACGGGTTCTAGCGTTTGTCTTTGTCTTCTGTCCTCTAACAGGTAAACCTTTTCTATGACGGATACCTCTGTAGCATCCAATCTCCTGAAGTCTCTTGATATTAAGAGCGATTTCTCTCTTAAGATCACCTTCTACTGCATAGTTCTCAGCGATAATCTCACCGATTCTCTTAACCTCATCATCTGTAAGGTCTCTACAACGTGTATCTGGGTCAACCTTTGCTTCCTCTAAGATCTTGTTAGAGCTAACTCTACCAATACCATAAATAGAAGTAAGACCGATCTCGACACGCTTGTCTCTTGGTAAATCTACACCAGCAATACGAGCCATTTTAACTCCTCCTTAAATTTGTGCAATTCGTTGCACGATTAACAGTTACTAATTGATTGGGGTACTTTAATACCCAACCGGATAATCATCCGGTCTTTCCGATACTTAAGAACTTTTCCTTCTCGGTATCAAAAAGTAAATGCACGGCAAGCACATATGTGCTCCCTCACATTTATAATTTCAGCATATGAATTTTGACGGAAATTCTTATGCTTCAGCCGCAAGACCAAAGTTAATTAATTAACCCTGTCTTTGTTTGTGCTTTGGGTTCTCACAAATGATCATGATTTTCCCTTTTCTCTTGATAACTTTGCATTTTTCGCAAATTGGTTTTACCGATGATCTAACTTTCACGATTAAACCCTCCTTTCAAAAATGACCAACTAACATAATATCATAATTGCCTGGGTCTTGGCAAGTGATATTTACAACTTTATTTATCTCTCCAGGTAATTCTTGCTTTTGAGAGGTCATATGTTGACATCTCAAGTTTAACTTTATCACCCGGTAGAATTTTAATGAAATTCTGCCTAAGCTTTCCGCTTATATGGGCTAATACAACATGTCCATTCTCAAGTTCAACTCTGAACATTGTATTAGGAAGTTTTTCAATTACAACGCCTTCAACTTCTATTGTGTCACTTTTTGCCATATAAACCACCGGCCCTTAGGCCTTAATCTCCTTTCTTAGCTCCCTTAAATTATGCTTTATCATCTCATCACACCCGGGTGCGAGATTTACTACCATATTTATTTCATCCTCACTAAGTGCCCTACTCATTATTTTTATATGTTTAGGATTCTTTTTCTTCGGATTACTTACTGTTTTATATTTGCCATCTGCCACATATACTGCTTTGTCATCTTTCTTAACTACCACATATATCTGGTCTTTATCATGGCCCGCTTTGGATAAACAATAAAAACCTGTCATCTGTTCACCTTTTATTATTCTTCAACCAAAGTCAAAATCTCCGGCTCACCATCAGTGATAAGAATTGTATTCTCATAATGAGCTGCAGGTAATCTGTCTTCTGATCTGCAGGTCCATCCATCATCATCAAAGGTAACTTCTGCTCTTCCCATATTAATCATTGGTTCAACACATACTGTCATACCACTGACAAGCTTCATTCCCTTTTTGTTCATATGATAGTTTGGAATGGCCGGATCTTCATGAAGATTTCTTCCAATTCCATGACCAACAAGTTCTCTTACTATCCCATATCCAAACTGGTCGATATATTCTGCAACACCATTGGATATGTCATATAAATGATTGCCTGCTTTGGCATATTTAATTCCTGCAAAGAAACTGTTCTTTGTTTCTTCCACAAGTTTTCTTACCTCAGGTCTAACATCTCCGACACAGACTGTTCTTGCTGCATCTGAATGAAAACCGTTATATATAAGTCCGCAGTCTACTGAAACAATATCACCATCTTTTATAATGGTACTCTTCTTTGGAATTCCATGTACTACCACATCATTTACGGATACACATATGGAACCCGGGAAACCATTATAATGAAGGAAGTTTGGAATACCACCCTGTTCTCTTATAAGTTTCTCTCCCAAAATATCAACATCGAGTGTGGACATTCCCGGTTTGATTTCCTTTGTAAGCTGGTTTAAAACAAGTCCAAGTTTACGACAGGATATTCTCATTCCTTCAATTTCTGAAGCATTCTTAATTGTTACAGCCATATTATTTCACCTCTAATTTCCAAGAATCGAAACAATATCCCCGAATACTTCCAGCATATCTTTTGTACCATCAACTGTTTTAAGAATACCTTTGTTGGTATAATAATCAATTAATGGCTGAGTCTGTTCATGATATACATCCAGTCTCTTTTTAACTGTTTCAGGCTTATCATCATCACGAAGGATAAGTTCTGATCCGCACTTATCGCATATTCCCTCTTTCTTTGGTGGAATATGTTTAAGATGATATGTAGCTCCACATGTTACACATGCTCTTCTGCCTGACATTCTGTTAATGATGTTTTCATCAGGGACATCAACATCTATTGCATAATCTATATTTTCTCCAAGCTTGGAAAGAGCCTCATCAAGTACTTCAGCCTGAGGAATTGTTCTTGGGAATCCATCAAGAACATATCCGTTCTTACAATCATCTTTTGCCACCCTGTCCAACAAAAGATTAACGGTTAATGAATCAGGTACAAGCTGTCCCTTATCCATATATTCCTTAGCCTGTTTACCAAGCTCTGTTCCTTCTTTTATATTCGCTCTAAAAATATCACCGGTTGAAATGTGTGGTATCATGTACTTCTCGGCAATCATTTTGGCCTGTGTTCCTTTACCTGCACCCGGTGCTCCAAGCATAATAATTTTCATATTTTTAATCTCCTAATTATAACCCGTCAAACCCCAATAGTTACCTGTCTTCATTAGGCACGATAAGACACACCTTATTTAAGATGTGCCCTATCTGACCTTAAATGTTAATCATTAAGAAATCCTTTATAATTTCTAACCAACATCTGTGACTCAACCTGCTTAACAGTTTCAATGATAACACTGACTACGATGATAATACTTGTACCACCGAAGGAAACCTGTGCACCAAATAATCCGTTAAAGATATAAGGGATAATTGATACAATACTAAGTCCAACTGCACCGATGAATACTATATAATTAAGTACTCCGTCAAGGTATTCTGAAGTCGGCTTACCAGGACGAACACCTGGGATAAATCCGCCGGACTTTTTCAGATTGTTGGCTACTTCCATAGGATTGAAAGTAATTGATGTATAGAAGTAAGCAAAAGCTACTATAAGTGCTATATACACCAGAACTCCTATGGTATATATCCATTTATCTGTATTAAACCAGTAATTGGAATTCAAGCCTTTAAGTATCTGGCTCCACCAGCCGTTACCCTTATAACCAACAACGTTGGAAATAATAATAGGGAACTGGAATAATGATGAAGCAAAGATTACAGGAATAACACCTGCTGTATTGATCTTAAGCGGAATATGGCTTGAGTTACCGCCCATCATCTTATTGCCCTGTATTCTCTTAGCATACTGAACCGGAATCTTACGAATACCATCACTAAGATATATAACAAGAACTACAACTGCCAGAACTACTGCAATAATAATTACTGCTGCAAGTACCTGGACAGGAATGGTTTTACCCTTCATAAACTGTTCATACAGAGATTTAACATCCTGTGGGAATGAAGAGATGATATTGATTGTAAGTACGATACTGATACCGTTTCCCACACCATTCTCATTAATTCTTTCACCTATCCACATAAGAAAAGCACTACCTGCTGTCATTGCTGCAATAACAGTAACAACGCTGAGCACATTGTACTCATTTAAGAATCCTGATGCACCAAAGCCGATAGCCATGGCACCTGATTCGATAAGTGCTAAACCAACAGTTACATATCTCGTAATAGAAGCAATTTTCTTACGTCCGTCTTCACCTTCTTTTTGCATTTCCTCAAGTTTTGGAATAGCAATTGTAAGGAGCTGCATAATAATTGAAGATGTAATGTACGGTGTAATATTAAGTGCCAGTATGGTCATTTTTTCAAATGAACCACCGGTAAAAGCTCCGAATATTCCCTGACCTTCTTCACCAAAGAGATGTTTCATTATCTCAGCGATATATTCCTGATTTACACCAGGAGCAGGGATCTGGCAACCTAATCTAATCACTATAAGCATTAAAAATGTAAAGAACAGTTTTTTTCTGATGTCTTTAATTTTAAAAGCATTAATGAATGTTTTAAACATTAGATTACCTCTACGCTACCACCTGCTGCTTCAATCTTCTCTTTAGCTGTTTCAGAAACTGCAAGAGCCTTAACTGTAAGCTTCTTGCTTAAGTCGCCCATACCTAAGATCTTAACGCCGTCTCTTGCATTTTTAATAACGCCCTTTGCAAGTAAGCTCTCAGCATCTACAACGTCACCGTTTTCGAATTTATTCTCAAGAGCACTTACATTGATAGCTACGATATCAAGAGTATTCCTATTCTTAAATCCTCTCTTAGGAATACGTCTGTAAAGAGGCATCTGACCACCTTCGAAACCGATTCTAGGTGCTCCAGAACGAGCCTTCTGACCTTTATGTCCCTTACCAGCTGTCTTGCCATTGCCTGAACCGTGACCACGTCCTCTTCTAAAATTATCACTATGCTTTGATCCTTCTGCAGGATGTAAATTAGATAATTCCATTATGACTCTCCTTCCTTAAGCTTATGCTTCTTCAACCTTAAGCATGTAGCCTATTTGTTGAATCTGTCCTCTAGTTGCTGCATTATCTGGCAATAAAACTGTTTTATTAACCTTACGAAGACCCATAGCTTCTACAGTCTTCTTATGTTTTGGAACAGCACCAATTGGGGACTTAACTAATGTAATTTTTAACATTTTGTCTGCCATTTTAAGACTCCTTTCGAATTATCCTAAAATTTCTTCTACTGATTTACCACGATTTCTGGCTACTTCTTCAGGGCTCTTAAGCTGGCTTAAACCATCAATAACAGCTAAAACTACGTTCTGCTTATTATTTGAGCCAAGTGACTTAGTTCTGATATTCTTGATACCAGCTAACTCACATACGATTCTGGCTGGACCACCAGCGATGATACCAGTACCGTCTGGAGCCTTCTTAAGAAGAACATTGGCTGATCCATACTTTCCAATAAAATCATGTGTGATACTATTGTTCTCATCCATTGCTACGTTGATAAGATGCTTCATGGCATCCTGTTTAGCTTTACGTGTAGCTTCTGGAATTTCTGCTGCTTTACCTAAGCCTGCGCCTACATGACCGTTACCATCACCTACAACAACAAGTGCTGTAAATCTCATGTTACGACCACCCTTTGTGGTCTTTGTAACTCTTTTAATAGTAACTACTTTGTCCTGTAATTCAAACTGGCTTGGATCTATGATTGTACGTTTCATATTTATACTTCCTTTCCTAGAATTCTAAGCCAGCTTCTCTGGCTGCTTCAGCTAATGCTGCAATCTTACCTTGATATATAAAGCCGCCTCTGTCAAAGACAACTGTTGTAATGCCTTTATCAAGTGCCTTCTTAGCAATTACCTTACCAAGATATGCTGCTGCTTCCACATCATTAGTTTTTGTGAGCTCAGCTTTAACATCCTTATCAAGTGTTGATGCAGATACAAGTGTGTTTCCGACTGTATCGTCGATAACTTGAGCATACATATGATTGTTGCTTCTGAAGACAGCTAAGCGTGGTCTTTCAGCAGTTCCGCTGAAACGGTTACGTATTTTCATATGCTTTTTAGCACGTACTTCTTGTCTTGATTCTTTACTAACCATTTTTATACTCTCCTTATCCCTTATTTCTTACCAGTCTTACCAACTTTGCGTCTGATAGTCTCATCAACATACTTAATACCTTTACCCTTGTATGGTTCAGGTCTTCTCTTGTCTCTGATCTCGGCTGCATATTGGCCAACTTTTTCTTTATCAATACCCTTAACTGTAATATTGTTACCATCTACTACAGATTCAATACCTTCAGGATCAATCATCTCTACCGGATGAGAATATCCTAAGTTAAGGACTAACTTGTTACCGCTCTTAGAAGCTTTGTAACCTACACCGTTTACTTCAAGTTTCTTCTCGAAACCCTGAGTAACACCAATTACCATGTTGTTAATAAGTGTTCTAGTAAGACCATGAAGAGATTTCATCTTCTTAAGGTCGTTAGGTCTTGAAACTGCTACTTCTGCACCTTCAAGCTTAATTTCCATCTCTGTCGGAAGGGTTCTGGTTAAAGTACCCTTTGGACCTTTTACAGTCACTGTGTTATTTTCTGCAATATCAACAGTTACGCCTGCAGGTATTGCGATTGGCATTCTTCCTATACGTGACATGCCCGTACCTCCTTAAAATATTAAATCAAATTACCAAATAAATGCTAATACTTCGCCGCCAACATTCAACTTTCTGGCTTCCTTATCAGTGATAACGCCTTTGTTAGTTGAGATGATAGCAATACCAAGTCCGCCTAATACTCTTGGTAATTCATCCTTGCTTGCATATACTCTAAGTCCTGGCTTGGAAATCTTCTTAAGACCTGTGATGATCTTGTCATTCTTTGTATCGCCATACTTAAGTGTAATATGAATATTGCTAAAATTACCGCTCTCTACAAGTTCGTAGTTCTCGATATATCCTTCATCTAAGAGGATTTTAGCAATTGCGATTTTCATCTTTGATGCTGAAACATCTACTGTATCATGCTTTGCAGCGTTTGCGTTACGAATTCTTGTAAGCATATCTGCAATAGGATCGCTCATTGTCATTTTATTGCCTCCTTTTAATCTTCTTACCAGCTAGCTTTCTTCACGCCTGGAATCTGACCTTTATATGCCAATTCTCTAAAGCAAATACGGCAGATGCCATATTTTCTTAAATATGCATGAGGACGGCCACAGATCTTACAACGATTGTATTCTCTGACTTCAAATTTAGGCTTACGCTGCTGTTTGATTTTCATTGCTGTTTTAGCCATGAATCATTACCTCCTTTAATTCCGTTAACAATTACTTTGCGAATGGCATATTGAAAAGTCTAAGGAGTTCTCTTGCTTCTTCGTCTGTCTTTGCAGTTGTAACGAAGATAACATCCATACCTCTGACCTTATCTACCTTATCATATTCAATCTCAGGGAAGATAATCTGCTCTTTAATACCAAGTGCATAGTTTCCTCTACCATCAAAAGAATTAGGGTTAACGCCTCTGAAGTCACGTACACGAGGAAGTGCAAGATTAACAAGTCTGTCTAAGAACTCATACATCTTATCACCACGAAGTGTTACCTTACATCCTATACTCTGACCTTCTCTGATCTTGAAGTTAGCAACTGAGTTTTTAGCCTTTGTTACAACAGCCTTCTGGCCTGTAATAGTTTCCATATCCTTAATTGCCATCTCAAGAGCCTTAGCGTTTTCCTTAGCTTCGCCTACACCCATGTTGATAACGATCTTATCAAGCTTAGGGATCTGCATTACATTCTTATAACCGAACTTCTTCTGCATTTCGCCGGCGATTTCATTATTATATAAATCTTTAAGTCTACTACTCAACGTTAGGTCCTCCTTCTTTAAGAATTAATTAATCAATAACATCACCTGTTGACTTAGCATATCTAACTTTCTTGTCGCCTTCAACCTTGAAGCCCACCTTAGTAGGCTGACCCTTATGAAGATACATAACATTAGATGCGTCAATAGGAGCTTCCTTGTTAATAATTCCACCGTTAGGATTACCTGCTGATGGTTTGGAATGCTTAGTAACAACGTTAACACCTTCAACTACAACCTTTGAGTTCTTGTGATCAACTGAAAGTACTTTGCCTTCCTTACCGTTTGAACTTCCTGCGATAACCTTAACTGTATCGCCTTTTTTAATCTTCATCATTGACATTTTCTTCGCCTCCTTATAATACTTCAGGAGCTAAAGAAACAATCTTCATAAACTGTTTCTCACGAAGCTCTCTGGCTACAGGCCCAAAGATACGTGTTCCTCTTGGGGTCTTGTCATCCTTAATAATTACTGCTGCATTCTCATCGAATCTGATATAAGAACCGTCTTTACGACGAGCGCCCTTAACAGAACGAACTACTACAGCCTTTACAACGTCGCCTTTTTTAACAACGCCGCCTGGTGTTGCATCTTTGACACTAGCAATGATTACATCACCAATATTTGCATATCTTCTTGTTGAACCGCCAACAACACGGATACATAAAAGTTCCTTAGCACCTGTGTTATCAGCAACCTTCAACCTTGTTTCCTGCTGAACCATGTTCATTCTCCTTTCCTAAATCTAACTTAGGTTATCATGCAATATTATTTAGCTCTCTCGATAATCTCCGCTAATCTCCATCTCTTATCTTTAGATAATGGTCTAGTTTCAACTACTCTAACTGTATCGCCAATGTTGCATTCATTCTTCTCGTCATGTGCTTTAAGTTTATATGTCTTCTTAACGATCTTGCCATATAAAGGATGCTTAACATGATTCTCTACTGCAACCACGATTGTTTTATCCATTTTATTGCTCGTTACCTTACCGGTACGGGACTTTCTTAAATTTCTTTCCACTTCTTACTCCTTTCCCAATTCTGAGGCCATTCTTAGGCTTGTTCAGCGCTCTTAGCAGTTATAACAGTCTGAATTCTTGCGATATTCTTACGAACTTCTTTGATTCTTGCTGTGTTATCTAACTGATTTGTAGCATTCTGAAATCTCAAATTGAAAAGTTCCTTTTTAGCATCAGTTAATGCCTGTGCTAATTCTTCAGTGGATTTGGTCTTTAATTCTTCAACATACTTATTAGTCTTCATTTGCCACACCACCTTCCAAGTCTGCCTTTGAAACTATCTTGCATTTGCAAGGAAGTTTATGAGAAGCAAGACGAAGAGCCTCTCTAGCTACCTCTTCGCTTACGCCGGCGATTTCAAACATTACTCTGCCTGGTTTAACTACTGCTACCCAGTACTCTACAGATCCTTTACCGGAACCCATACGAGTTTCTGCAGGCTTAGCTGTAACTGGCTTATCAGGGAAGATTTTGATCCATACCTGTCCACCACGCTTAATGTATCTTGTCATAGCAACACGGGCTGCTTCAATCTGATTTGATTTAATCCAGCAAGGCTCTGTTGCCACGATACCGAATTCACCATAAGTGATTGTGTTACCACGAGATGCTTTACCTCTCATGGAGCCACGGAACTGTTTACGTCTTTTTACTCTTTTTGGCATTAACATTATTTATCACTTCCTTCCTGATTATTCTTTACGGGAAGAACTTCGCCTTTGTAAATCCATACTTTAACACCGAGTTTACCGTATGTTGTATCGGCTTCAGCGAATCCATAATCGATATTGGCTCTTAATGTCTGAAGAGGAATGGTACCCTCTGAGTATGTCTCTGAACGAGCCATATCAGCGCCACCAAGTCTTCCTGATACAGAAGCCTTAATACCCTGAACTTCTCCGGTTCTCATTGTTCTTGTCATTGAGGAACGCATTGCTCTACGGAATGCCACACGGCCTTCAAGCTGAGCAGCGATGTTTTCAGCAACAAGCTGTGCATCTGCATCCGGCTTATTAACTTCCTTAACATCGATCTTAACATTCTTGCCTGTCATCTTCTCAAGCTGTGCTCTTGTCTTCTCAATGTCAGCGCCACCCTTACCGATGATGATACCGATCTTAGCAGCGTATACACTTATTGTAATCTTGTTAGCAGCTGATCTCTCGATCTCTACTCTGCTTACTCCTGCCTGGTATAATTTCTTCTTAAGGAACTTTCTGATGTTATAGTCCTCTACTAACAAATCAGCAAAATCAGCATCTGCATACCATTTTGAGTCCCAATCCTTAATTACACCAACTCTTATTCCATGAGGATTAACTTTCTGTCCCATTTATTTCCTCCTATCTTTCGTCAAGCACGATTGTAATGTGGCTCATTCTCTTTTCGATTCTGTAAGCTCTGCCCTGTGCTCTTGGTCTGATTCTTTTCATTGTTGGTCCTTTGTTAGCATAACACTCAGCAATATATAACTTGTTAACGTCCATATTGTTGTTGTTCTCAGCATTTGCGATTGCTGACTGAAGCAGCTTCTTAATGATTGCTGATGCATATCTTGGATTGTACTCTAAGATAGCAAGAGCAGTATTCACATCTTTGCCTCTGATGGCATCGAGTACGAAGCATGCCTTCTGTACGGAAACTCTTGCATAAGATAACTTAGCAGTTGGTCTTGTTTCCTTGTTGTTAGCATTTCTCTCTCTTTTATATTTAGATCTGCTTAATACTTTATTCTCTTCCATGGATTAAAACCTCCTTCCTTATTATCTTATTTAACTTTAGACTTCTTTTCGTCTTTACCATGACCTCTAAAAGTTCTGGTTGCAACGAACTCGCCTAACTTATGTCCTACCATATCTTCTACTACATATACAGGAACATGCTTTCTTCCGTCATGTACTGCAATTGTATGTCCTACAAATGATGGGAATATTGTAGAACGACGAGACCATGTCTTTATAACTTGCTTATTGCCAGATGCATTCATTTCGTCAATCTTCTTAAGTAAGCTTGCATCAGCAAAAGGTCCTTTTTTTAACGATCTAGCCATTTTTTCCTCCTTATCAATCAGTGTGCTTATTTAATAGCACGACCATCTCTTCTTCTTACGATAAGCTTATTAGAAGCTTTCTTCTTCTTTCTGGTCTTAAGACCCAAAGCTGGCTTACCCCAAGGTGTACATGGACCGGAACGACCGATACCAGTCTTACCTTCACCACCACCATGTGGATG